>CAIKMS010000016.1 GCA_903828595.1 uncultured Pseudomonadota bacterium
AGCGTACTCGTGAGGGAAACGACTTCTACCACGAGATGAAGGACGCGGGCGTTCTCGACAAGGTGGCGATGGTTTACGGTCAGATGAACGAGCCGCCAGGCAACCGTCTGCGTGTGGCGCTGACCGGTCTGACTATGGCCGAGTATTTCCGAGACGAGAAGCAGGCTAACGGCCGTGGCCGTGACGTGCTCTTGTTCATTGATAACATCTATCGTTACACGCTGGCCGGCACCGAAGTGTCCGCCCTCTTGGGTCGTATGCCGTCTGCCGTGGGTTACCAGCCCACTTTGGCTGAGGAAATGGGCGTACTCCAAGAGCGCATCACCTCCACCAAGACCGGTTCGATTACCTCCATTCAGGCCGTGTACGTGCCGGCCGACGACTTAACCGACCCGTCGCCTGCAACCACCTTCGCGCACTTGGATGCGACCGTGGTGTTGTCGCGTCAGATCGCCAGCTTAGGCATCTATCCGGCGGTGGATCCGCTGGATTCGACCAGCCGTCAGCTGGATCCTTTGGTTGTAGGTGAAGATCACTACAACACCGCGCGTGGCGTGCAGGCGATTCTGCAGCGCTACAAGGAACTGCAGGACATCATCGCCATCTTAGGTATGGACGAGCTCTCGGAAGAAGATCGCTTGACCGTGAGTCGCGCGCGTAAGACGCAGCGCTTCATGTCACAGCCTTTCAACGTGGCAAAGACCTTTACCGGCCAGGACGGAAAGATTGTCTCCCTAAAAGACACCATCCGTGGCTTCAAGGCGATTATTGCTGGTGAGTACGATCACCTGCCTGAGCAGGCGTTCTACATGGTCGGCGGTATCGAAGAAGCCGTTGAGAAAGCCAAGACGCTTGTCTAAAGCATTTTCGGAGTAGAGCGTGGCACACACCATTAACGTCGACATCGTCAGCGCCGAAGGCCAGATATTCTCTGGTGAGGCTGCCATGGTGTTTGTGCCGGCCACGCAGGGCGAGATTGGTATCGCCCCGCGTCACGCCCCGCTGTTAACCAGCTTAAAGCCAGGCGAAGTGCGCGTGCAGTTAGCCAGTGGTGAAGAGCAGCTGTTTTATGTCGGTGGTGGCGCACTGGAAATCCAGCCCAATAGGGTGGTGGTGCTGGCTGATACCGCAGCACGCGCCCGCGATTTGGATGAAGCCAAGGCTGCAGAAGCCAAGGCCCGTGCTGAGGCGGCATTAAGTGATCGCAGCGATACCATTGATGTGGCTGAGGCGCAGTTAGAGCTAGCTCGTGCAGTGGCTCAGCTGCGCGCCATCGAGCGGCTGCGCAAGATCAAGTCCTAAAGGCGTAGTTGTCTGGTTTAACAACCAGGTGATACGTGAACAGACAGAACACCGACTTCTTGAACGCCGGTGGCGCTGCCTGAATCGCCCCCACTCTCCCGTTCTTATCCCTGTAACGGCTCGCGGATGGTGATTCCAACGGCCAGTTTTGGCGCCTTAGTTTTTCATGCTTGATGCGTCACGAGTAAGCAAGCGTACTGGCTGCGCCTGCATTGCCCCTCGAGCATCTGTGGGAGCAAGAGTGTCTGAGCGGCTCTTACTGGCTCATGAGACAATAAACAACCGGTAGTCAGCGAATCGAGGTCTTCATGGGACTTAGCGTCATCATTCTGGCGGCAGGCCAGGGCAAGCGCATGAAAAGTGATTTGCCTAAAGTGCTCCAGCCTTTAGCAGGACGCGCCTTGTTGGCGCACGTCATTGAGGCGGCCAAAAAACTCTCGCCGACGGCAATTCATGTGGTGTACGGGCATGGCGGCGAACAGGTTCGCGCCGCGTTTGCCCATGAAAATATTCAGTGGGCGTTGCAAGCCGAGCAAAAGGGCACCGGACATGCGGTAATGCAGGCGATGCCTACGGTCAGTGCTGCCGATCAGGTACTCGTCTTGTATGGCGACGTGCCTTTAATTGAGCCGGCTACTTTACGATTGTTACGCGATGCCAGTGACGAACAGACCTTATCGCTGTTATCCGTGCGCCTGCCTGATCCTACCGGCTACGGCCGTGTGCTGCGTGATAACGCAGGGTCGGTCTATCGAATCGTTGAACAGAAAGATGCCACCCGCAAAGAGCTCTCGGTCAATGAGGTCAACACCGGGCTGGTCTGTGCCCCAGCGGCTGCCCTAAACACCTGGCTGTCCGCGCTATCCAATGACAACGCGCAGGGCGAGTACTATTTAACGGATATCGTGGCTATGGCTGTGCGCCAGGGCTTTAAGGTCAGCGCCGTGGCAGCACCTACGATTCCGGAAGTGTTAGGCATTAACGATAAGCGCCAACTAGCCGAAGTCGAAGCGCATTACCGTCAGGCTCGGGCGTCGGCTCTGATGGATGCGGGTGTGACGCTCATTGATCCTACGCGGCTGGATGTACGCGGTGAGGTACAGGTGGGGCGCGATGTCATCATCGAACCCAATGTAACTCTCTCTGGAAACGTTGTACTAGGGCACCGCGTGCAGATTGGCGCTGGATGCCTACTGACTAACGTGACAGTCGGTGACGACACTATTATTCATCCCTACTGCGTACTGCAGGATGCCGCCGTTGGCAGCCAGTGCGTTATAGGGCCTTACGCGAGGTTGCGTCCCGGTACGGAACTGGCTCAGGCAGCGCACGTAGGCAACTTCGTTGAGCTTAAAAACACTCGCTTAGGTGAGGGATCCAAAGCCAATCACCTGACCTACCTGGGTGACGCCGTGGTGGGCGCCCGAGTTAACGTAGGTGCCGGTACGATCACCTGTAATTACGATGGCGTGAACAAATGGCGTACCGTGATTGAAGACGGTGCCTTTATTGGTTCGGGCTCCATGCTGGTAGCCCCTGTGAGTGTAGGCAAAGGCGCCACCATTGGTGCTGGCACCACGCTCACCCGTTCGGCGCCCCCGTCGGCCCTGACCCTGGAGCGCGCCAAGCAACAGACGCTGCCCCGATGGAGTCGGCCGGTCAAGGTAAGTAAAGAGGAAAAAGCCGAGCGGGAGGCGAAAAGCCTGAACCCGGTCACGCCGGCCGGCGGCAATACCGGCGAATAGCGCACAGTCCTTATTACGATGCGATGAAGGTCGCTTTTTGCGATCACGGAATCGGTGATACTGGGGCCTTAGCCCTACGAGGCTTTGCGGAGTGAACTTGCATGTGTGGAATTGTCGGTGCGCTAGCTAACCGGAACATCTTGCCGGTGCTTATTGAGGGCCTGGAGCGACTGGAATACCGCGGGTACGACTCGGCCGGTGTTGCTGTGCTCGATGCTACCGGTCAGGTGCGCCGCGTTCGTGCCGTCGGCAAAGTTGAGCGATTAAAAGCCGCGCTGGTTGCCGAGGCATTGACCGGGCACATGGGTATAGCGCACACCCGCTGGGCGACTCATGGAGTTCCTTCGGAGCGCAACGCACATCCGCACATCAGTCGATCAGGCATTGCGATTGTGCATAACGGCATCATCGAGAACCACGAGGCCTTGCGTTCTGATCTGATCCAGCAGGGCTATCAGTTCACCTCGGAAACCGATACTGAAGTGATTGCGCATCGCATTCATGCCCACTTAGGCGATGGCCAAGATCTCTTCGCAGCAGTACGTGCGACGGTCGCGCAGCTTCAGGGCGCTTATGCACTGGTTGTCATGAGTGAAGCGGACCCGGATCTTTTGGTACTGGCGCGAGCGGGCTGTCCGGTGGCTATAGGCGTCGGTGAGGGTGAGTTTTTCGTGGCCTCGGATGTCTCGGCTTTGTTGCCGGTGACGCGCGACTTTATGTTCCTGGAAGAGGGCGATGTCGCGGCGATCCGTCGTTCTGGCATCACGGTGGTCGATAGCCAGGGCGCGGTGCAACAGCGTCCGGTACGCCGCAGTGAGCTGTCGGCCGATGCCGCAGACAAAGGAACTTTTCCACACTTCATGCTCAAGGAAATTCACGAGCAGGCTCGTGCCGTGGCACAAACCCTCGAAGAGCGGGTGGCCGGTGGGAAGCTCCTGGAAGCGGCTTTCGGGCCGGCGGCGCTGGACGTGTTATCTAAAACGCAGGCGGTACAGATTGTTGCCTGTGGCACCAGTTGGCATGCCGGGCTTGTGGCTCGCTATTGGATAGAACAAATTTGTCGGCTGCCTTGCTGGGTAGATATCGCCAGCGAGTTTCGTTATCGCAATCCGGTCGTGCCGGCGAATACCTTATTGGTGACGATCTCTCAGTCAGGCGAGACCGCCGACACGCTGGCCGCTTTGCGATTAGCTCAGCAGTTGGGCTATCTGTCCTCACTGGCCATATGCAACGTACCGGAGTCCTCGTTAGTACGTGAGTCACAGCTCACCTTGCTGACGCGTGCCGGTCCGGAAATTGGTGTCGCCTCAACCAAAGCTTTCACCACCCAATTAGCTGCCTTAGGAATGCTGGTGATTGCTTTGGGTAAGCACCACGGCATGACCCGAGAGACGGAGCATGCCCTGGTCACTCGTTTACTGGAAACTCCACGGCTCATCGAGCAGACGCTAGCGCTAGAGCCGGTAGTGGCTGACTTAGCTCGACGCTTTGTCGATAAACAGCATGCTCTGTTTTTAGGTCGTGGCGCGCTCAGCGCGGTAGCTATGGAGGGCGCTCTAAAGCTTAAAGAGATCTCCTATATCCACGCAGAAGCCTATGCAGCCGGTGAGCTCAAACACGGTCCATTGGCTTTGGTTGATGCGCAAATGCCGGTGGTGACGGTGGCTCCCAACAATGAATTATTAGAAAAACTGAAGTCGAACCTACAAGAGGTTCGTGCGCGCGGTGGCGAACTGTTTGTGTTTGCTGATCCAGAGTCAGGTATGGAGTCGTCCGATGGCGTTACGGTGATCAAGATGCCGCGTCATGTCAGCGCATTTCAGGCGCCGGCGGTGTACACGATTCCGTTGCAATTGCTGGCTTATCATGTGGCGGTGCTTCGCGGTACCGATGTAGATAAACCACGTAATCTGGCGAAAAGTGTTACGGTCGAATAATTCCATCGTGTTCTAGAGTCCGTCTTTAAACTTAGAGGAGCGATCTTTATGTCGATTTTTAACCATATTTCACTAGGCGCTAATGATCTTGTGAAGTCACGCGCTTTTTATGATGCGGCATTAGCGCCACTGGGCATTAAGAATATTGCGCCCATGGGCGAGAGCGGGTTTCTGTACGGCGTGGACCATCCGGAGCTCTTGATCACCAAGCCACGAGACGGCCAGCCGGCTACCATGGCAAACGGCGGTACAGTAGGTTTTAAGGCCGCCACTCGCGCGGCGGTTCGTGAATTCCATGCAGCGGCTTTAGCTCATGGCGGCACCTGCGACGGCGAACCCGGCCCGCGCAGCTTTACGCCTACGGCCTATGCAGCTTACGTTCGCGATCCGGTCGGTAACAAGCTCTGCGTGTATTGCTTTGCCGACGGCGAGTAATATTTGAACTAAGTAGTCGATTGTCAGATAAGCGAGCTGCGTAGGCTTTAAATGGCGACGAAGCTCGCTTTTTTTATTGCTAAGTGATCAGGGCAAGAATGATCGAGTAATTTTTCATGAGGCATGACTAATAAAATGACGGTCAGCATCAAGCTCGTGTCGGACCCAGCTGAGATTGTCGGTATTTTTAAGCTTCATCAAGCCAATTTATCCACGACTCTGAGCGCAGAGGAGGCGGCTAACGAAGGGTTTTTGTCAGCGCAATACGATCTGAATTTTTTGCAGCGCATGAATCAGATTAGCCCTGCTGTTATCGCCGTTACGAATGATGTAGTGGTTGGCTATGTCTTGGTCGCAACTACCGATGTACGCCACGAGCACCCGTTGTTGGCCGATCTGTTTAATACGATTGATCGATGGCCTTTTGAGGGCGGCGTGCTCGGTAATCGGCGTTACGTAGTCTGTGGGCAATTGTGTGTTGCGAAAGCTTATCGTGGTATGGGTTTAGTACAGCACATGTACGGGTATCTAGCTCGAGAACTGTCGGATCAATTTGATTGTGTTATCACCGACGTGGCTCTGAATAATCCGCGTTCGTTGCGCGCGCATCTTAAATCGGGTTTTATTGTCTGCGGTCAAGTGCCTTATGGAGATATCGATTGGTATCTTGTGCTTTGTGATTGGCGAAAGCGCCTAGTCAGTTAGCCCTGTGATCTGAATTGAAGTCGGCGTGACTTTGAGAGCCTGCGGGACGTAGAATCCGCCGCTCTAAATGGTCATTGTTCTTGGGTGTTGTTTTGCCTACAAAAAAAAAGCCTAGTGTCTGCGCAGTCTCTGATCCCGCTCGATTTAATGAGGCTTACTTCGCACGTTTTTACGGCGATGCCCGGACGCGCGTGAGTGATGCTAAAGACGCGGACCGTTTGGCCGCGCTAGTGGGTGGCATCGTTGGCTATTTTGGTATTACGGTTAGACGCGTGCTGGACGCGGGTTGCGGAATCGGTTTGCTCAAAGCGCCGCTGGCCGAGCAGTTTCCCCGCGCCACCTACACCGGTCTGGAGTACAGCGAGTATCTGTGCCAACGGCATGGCTGGATTCAAGGCTCCGTTCAAGATTACGTGAGTCAAAAGCCTTATGACTTGGTGCTGTGTCATGACGTACTTCAATATCTGGATGACCGCACGGCAACACGCGCGATCGCGAATCTCGCGCGGCTTTGTCAGGGCGCCTTGTCATTGAGTTTGCCGACCCAGCGCGATTGGCGCACTGCAGCAGATCCTGATCGTAGTGATCAAAACGTGTACCGCCGACCGGCAGATTGGTACCAAACACGCTTACGACGCCATTTTCGGCATTTAGGCTGTGGTGTTCACGTGCCTAAGGCCTTGAGGCCTATTTCCTGGGAGCTCGAACAGCCCTGGCTTTGAGCAGAAACGAGCAGCATTTTTGGGCGCCTTCCGGCTACAATTCCGGGGCGCGACGGGCGCAGATTGCATTTTTTTGTAGGGGGTATTCATGTCTTCTTCGGAATCGACCAGCACTGGGGTTCGTCGTAGTCGCTCACTGGTAGTGGCTGTCGGCGCGTTCGTCGCGCTCAGCGCACTGACCGCTTGCGATGGTGGTGGCTCATCCACGCCGTTGATCAAGACGATGATCAAGGTTCAGTCGATCACGCAGAGTGGCTCGTGCGAACCGGTTAACGTTAAGGTCATGCCGGGCGAACTACTTAAGGACGCACCGACCAACGCAAACAACAATAAGACGGAGTTTGTGACGCCAGTTACCTTGACCAAGGCTGCTGATGGCGTTGCCTGCTCGGGTGAGGCCTCGACCATTCCGATGGCTCCGGGTAAGTGGACCTTTAAGGCGAACTTGCCGTCGAACGTGGAAACCTGTGAGCGTGACGTGCCCGCCACGGGTGGTCTGACGGTTAGCTTCAAAGACGGCGATTCCAGCTGCTCTTAAAGCTCTAGCTAAAGCGTCCTTCAGGCCGCAGCGTCGTGCTGCGGCCTGAAGTTGCGCCGCTATCCCGTTAAGATGACGTCATGATGGCGGCGAGACGATATTTTCCCGGCCGTGGTTCTCAGAAAACCGTCACGGGAATGGGCGATACTAGCGCTTATGAAAGTTACGACATGGGTTGTCTTTGCACTTGCTGCGGCCTTAACGGTCATGACGGCAGGCTGTGGTCAATCGCCCACTTCAGTAGTGAGCCCCGCTCCTAGCACCGCGCAGACGGTGATTCAAAATGCACAAGCCGAAGCCGCGCCTGCACCGATTACGTTACCGTTGCGTATTGCCGCTGATCTTACGGTGCGCAATGTGCGATTTGGCTTGTTAAAAACCCAACGATCGGGTGAAGACCAGTTTGTCGCTACCCAGGAAATACCACCTTTCGATGGTCAGGCGTTCGGCTGGATCATTGAAGTGGAAACCTCCAGGCACTCTTTGCATTGGCAGGAGCACCTGCGCATGCCAGCTCCTCCCGCGGACTGGGGCGATGCCGCAACGGATGCGGACTTGGTGATCTCCAAAGACGGCAAAAGCGCTGTCGCGCAGGGTGAAGATGCGGTGGAGGATCGGGAGTTATCCCGGTTTTATTGGTCTTTAGCGACCGGTGACCCTGCCGGGGAATACCAGATGGACGTGGCGATTGAAGGTCATCCGGTCGCGCATGTGCGATTTAACGTCGCTGCACCGGTCAAAGAAGAGACGTTACTTGTACACCGTCGATGGAGTGCTCCAGCCGTGCGCTTACTAAGGGTAGCTTTGCAACCCCGCACGTTACCCGAGACGCGTCGCTTAAGGACCTCGATTCAATGGAACTGAAAGCCGTTAATGCCGGCAACTTAAGAGGCATAGGTTATGATGCGGCGCGTCGAGTGCTGCGCGTAAATCTTAACGGTACCCTCATAGAGTATTCGGCGGTTTCTGAGGACACGTTTCGGCGTCTTGCGTCGTCATCTGCTATGTGGAGCTTTTTCCGCGACAACATAGAAGATCAGTACTCCGAGCAGCGTGTGCGCTGAACCAGGAGCCTCAATGATATCTTCTACTCGTGTGCGGCAGCTTCTGCCTTTAGTGGTATCCGCGATCATTGTTGTGTTCGCTGGCCGTGCGCTGTGGCGTACGCTGAGTCACATCGCTTTGGGCGATATGTTGGCGGCCTTTCATCAGATTCCTCTGTTCTCGGTCATTTCCGCCGGCTTGCTGGTTTTGGCCGTTTACGGCGCCCTGGCCACCTATGAAGCGATTGCCGTTCGCCATATTAAAGCCGACGTGCACGGTTTCGTGGCGGTCGTTGCCGGCTTAGCTGCCGCACCGATCGGCCATGCTATGGGATGGGGCGCGCTATCGGGCGGTGCGGTGCGTTATCGCATGTATTCCAACGCCGGCTTGCGTCCGCTGCAGATCGCAAAAATAGCCGCTCTGGCCGCTATGCCCTATGCCGCGGGTTTAGGATTTGTCCTGGGCCTGGCTTTGGTTCTGCAGGCGGATCGTGCCGCCTTACTTTTGCGCGTGGAGCCGTCGCTGGCTCGCGGCGCTGGACTCGCCCTGCTTGCCTTGCACGCTGCCTACTTCACGCTGGTCTCGACTCTTAAAAAGCCACTCCAACTGGGTAGCCTGAGCGTCACCTTACCCCCACCTTCCTTAACCCTCATCCAGTATGTGATCGGCTCTATAGAGGTATTTGCGGGAAGTGGCGTGCTCTATGCCTTGCTGCCGGACAGTGCTAACGCGCCACCTTATGTGGTGTTTGTGGCGGTCTACGTACTGTGCATTCTGGCCGGCTTAGCCAGCAGTGTTCCCGCCGGCCTAGGTGTATTCGACGGTGTATTGTTATTTTTATTACCGCAAATGCCCAAGGCGAGCCTGGTTGCCAGCGTACTGGTCTACCGCTTTTTGTTGGAGGCGGTGCCTTTGATTTTAGCGTTGGTTTTATTTGCGCTGTTTGAGTTAAAAACCCGGCGCGATCGCGCCGAGCCTGATAGCGACGTAAAATCGGTTAACGACTCGAGTTCGCCGTAATAACGGTGATGCTTAAATGACCCTCGGCGCTGGCGCCTAGGAAAGCCTCGCGAGCGGCCTCCGCCGCATTGGCCAGTGGCACGTTCGATGCCCGCTCTTTGCTGACAGCCACCAGTTCTTGCGGCGTGTAAATAACCAGATACTGTTCTTTGCCGTGCAACGCATCGACGGGTATAGAGATCCGATAAGCAGGTGCCGCACTTCGCTCTTGCAAAGGATTCTCGGCGACCAGTGCCTCAATGCCGACTCGTCGCGAAATCAGTAAATCAGAGGTTAATAGCGCCACGATGGGGTAGTACACCTTGGCCTTATCCGGGTCCGGACCGCCACGCAGATAGCTGCGAATCTCCAAAAGATACGGTTCGTTAATCACCGGTAAGCGAAACGCGCTAAAACCACTCAGACCTGACTGAAACTCAAAAACCGGGGAGCGGCGATCGATATCAAACTCGATACGGCCATGATCCGGGAGCGGCGTGAAGGTAAATTCGCTGGGATCTTTGCAGCACAACGATCTGCCCTGATACGGCGCCGTCAAAGCCGTCGTCGGCGTGCCAGGCGCAGCGGCGTGCGACCCCAACACCGGCGTCAGGCACAACGACAACGACAGACGCAGCAGGAACTTGCCAGGCAAATACATAGGTGGATAAGGCTAACACGCCAGAAGGCTGACTGCCTTATCAGGCGTAGAGGTAAGCCTCGTCAACCCTGTAGGATGAGAACTAACCGCCTAAAACCGCTGATCGGAGTGACTATGCCGAACTTGCCGTACCGTGTGACTGCGCCCTCGGGCCAGGTTCTAGACTTCACGTTCCCCCTGCACGAGCAAACCGCATCGGCGATGCGGGTGCAGCAGCTATTAACCGCTTTACTTGAAACGGTGTCTCGCGAGATGTCGGTACTAGGGGCTACCCATCACGGAGACATTTTGCAGGCGCTATCCATGGCCTTAGCGACTCGAGCCGCCCTGGTGGAGTTAGCGCCGGTGATGGCCTTGGAGTTAGCCGTAACGTTGGCGCAGACGGCGACCACAGCAGCTAGCCAGGCGCTCCCGCACCATCTGCCGGCTGGGCATGCATGAGCTCAGAGCCCATTTTGGTTAAACGTGTTGCACCGGTAGCCAGGCGCCAGCCTCATACGTTGTCCTGTGCGTTTGGCACGCGCTGGGATGATTACTACTGGTTACGCGACGACGCGCGCGAGCAACCTGAGGTCTTAGCTTATCTCGCCGAAGAAAATGCCTATCACGATGCCTACATGGCACGACTGTCTGTGTCGCAGGGCACGCTTTATAAAGAGCTAGTGGGCAGGCTCAAGCCAGACGACAGCTCCGTGCCGGTATTTGATCGAGGCTACTGGTACTACCGTAAATACCTGCCCGGTCAGGAGCATCCAATCTATGCGCGGCGCTACGCCTCCATGGACAATGTTGAGGAAATTCTACTGGATGGTAATGAGCGAGCTAAAGGCCACTCTTTCTATGAACTAGGCCACTTTGAAGTCAGTGATGACAATCGACTTTTAGTCTTTAGTGAAGATACCGTAGGCCGTCGTGAATACACGTTGCGCTTTCGTGACTTAAGACTGGCTCTGGATCTGCCGGATTGCTTAAGCCCCGTCGAAGACGACATGGCCTGGATGGCAGATAATCAAACCGTTTTGTATGTGGCTAAACATCCACAGACACTGCTGGGTTATCGCGTCTGTGCTCATCGGCTAGGCACAGAACCCAGCCTCGATCGGTGTGTCTATGAGCAGGACGATGATGCTTATTATACTCGCGTCTACCGTAGTCGCTCCCGACGCTATGTTTTTATAGCCAGTCACAGCACCTTATCCAGCGAGTATCGCTTCGCGTTGGCTGATGATTCGCATCTGCTGTTTGAAACGGTAATGCCACGGTCGCCTAACCATGAATACCACGTTGAGGATCGCGATGAGGTGTTTCTCATCCTGTCTAACCAAGAGGCACCTAACTTCAAATTAATGCAGGCCCCGTTGGCTACGCTTAGTGAGCCTGCCAGCTGGACGACACTGCTTGCCCATCAGGCCGACGTGCTGCTCACCGGGATGGAGGTTTTTAGCTCTTGTGTGGTGGTCAGTGAGCGAACCCAGGCAACTCACAGGCTGCGTATTTTGGCGGATAAGGATGTGTTACCCCGCGTTTTAGACGGCGACCATGAGGTGGCCACGACATTTTTCGATGACACTCCTGATTACCACACCCAACGGCTACGCTTTACTTCAAGCGCACCCAATCAGCCGACAACCACTTATGAAATTGATTTTTTTAGCGGTGAGCTGACAACACTCAAAGTTCAGGCCGTGTTAGGAGGATTTGATTCATCCCGATACGCCACCGCACGGGTTTGGGTGCCTAGTCGGGATGGCGTAAAAATACCGGTGACTTTGCTTTACGCTAAAAGCCATGAAAGAAACGGTACGGCCCCGCTGTATCAATATGCCTATGGCGCCTACGGGCTATCCAGTGACCCGGTGTTCGTCAGTGACTGCTTGTCACTGGTAGATCGCGGTTTTGTCTATGCCATTGCCCATGTGCGTGGCGGTCAGGAGTTGGGCCGCCAATGGTATGACTCGGGAAGGCTGGTCAACAAGCAGCATAGCTTCGACGACTTTGTTGATGTGACACGGTGGTTGATTGAACAACGTTATGTAGATCCTCACCGTATTTACGCCAGCGGCGGCAGTGCCGGCGGTTTACTGATAGCCGCCGTGGCGAATCAGGCATCGATGCTCTATCACGGACTGGTCGCTCATGTTCCTTTCGTGGATGTGCTCACCAGCATGCAAGATGAGACTATTCCTTTAACCACTAACGAGTACGACGAGTGGGGGGATCCCGCACAGGCGCAGGCTTATGCGTGGATTGCGGCGTATTCGCCATTAGATAACGTGTCCGCCAAGGCCTATCCGGCGATGCTGGTTACTGCCGGGTTATGGGACAGTCAGGTGCAGTACTGGGAGCCGGCCAAGTGGGTTGCCAAGCTGCGGGCTTTTAAGACCAACGATGAACCTTTGCTGATGCGCATGGACCTAAAAGCTGGTCACGGTGGTAAATCGGGTCGGTTTGAGCGACTGGATGAAGTCGCGCGAGAGTACGCATTTTTATTGGACTTGGCCGGTATAGCCGTTGCAGCTGCGCCTTAGACCCAAAGGCGCAGCCTCGCCGGTTAATTAGCCGCGATCTTTCGTCGATAAGAACTTAATCAGATCGATGAGCTGATCATAGCCACCCGCCATGTGCACGTCCGTTATGTACTTGCCATTAATGATCAGAGTCGGTGTGCTGGTTACTTTGTAATTTCGAATGAACTCATCAGCGGCTTTGATTTTAAGATCCACTGAAAATGAGTTGGCGGCTGCCACAAAGTCTGCTGCTTTAACACCAGCTTCGCGTTGGTAAAACTTGGCGGCCTCTTCAAGGCTGGGCAATGGTTTTTTGAGTCGTGATGAAGCCGGATCCATAGTCGCGAGTTCACCCGTAGTCCAAACCGCTTTGAACATCGCGTCGTGCGTTTTTTCAGCAATGTGCAGAACCTGTGCTGTGCAAAAAGCACGCTGGAACATTGGCCAATCTTCAGCCGCAATGAAGCCAGCCGGTACGTACTCAAATTGTGCCTTGGGCATCGCTTCACGCAGCTTACGCATGGTTGGCGCGAAGGCATTACAGGCAGGGCAAGCGTAGGAAAAAACTTCCGTAATCAATGTCTGCCCTGGCGCAACGGTTTGGCGATTGACCGAATCAGACAAGGTGTAATGCGTGCCTTCTTTCCAGGCTGGAGCTGCTGCCTGAGTGCTCGCGGCAAACAAACTGAATAGGGTAATCAGGAATACGGAAAGAGTTTTCATAAGCGATCCTGGGTTAGTGATGTCGTCGAATGTCAGTCGGATCCATGGGCGGACCCCTACGCGCAGATTCTAGGGGTTTGCTCGGTTTCTGGCATGGAAACGTTCATTTAAAAGCGCCTTCATGAATCTGTAGGTTGCCTAAATCCAACAACACGCGATCACGCTAGCCTAAGCAAGTTTGAGGCTCTTTTAAGTGTGGAATGAGGCGGTTAGGCCGTGTCGCTGCCTGCTCAAAGGATGACTGGGATTAGGCCTGTGTTGCTCGTAAGTCACTAACCACACTGGAAATTAATGCGTTTTGCCGCGGGTTTTTCTAGACAGTTTCCAGGGATCCGCGCAGATTGGGGTCACTGAACAGGGCAGTGACGGCCGTAGACCGGTTACCGGGCGGCGGAAGTTTGAGGAGGCGACCGTGTCTGAATCCATCCGTTTGACGTCGCGTCTGGCCGTGCACTGCCTACCCGCTCTCGAGGCATTGGTGTTTTTTAACGCGCGGCAGTTTCGGTTGCGTGCGCAGATTGAGGCCACGGTTGAGCGCTTCGGAGCACCTAAGATCGTCGCTTTTGAAGGGTGGCTGCGGGTCCAGGTGGAGGGTTTGCCGGATGTTCAGTGTTTATACGCGGTACGCGGCGAGGATGATGAACCGGTAGGGGTGGTGGTTTATATCCGTGACAGCATTGATCGCATCACGGTGGTGCACCTGTCGGTGGCGTCCGATATCACCCTACATCTAAACGGTGGAGCCCGATTAGTCCTGTATCGTCTGCTGCAACAAATTCACCGCGTGGCTCGCTGCACCAAGGGAATTTCGCGTGTGGAACTGGCCTACAAAGCGGCTAAGACCCCCCAGACATGGGCGGCCTTAGCCTAGGGCGAGCTAACTTTTATCGGGTTCTAGAGCGGCGGTGCCGTGGCTGGCATCCGGATCTGGCGCCGTCATACCCCCGGTGATGGCCAGGCGCATGGCGGTTTCTACTGGCATGTCGACAATACGTAAGGTATTGCGGGGTACGTAGAGCGTCACACCACCAATCATGTAGGAAAAGGGCACATAGACTGCCACCAGATCGTGTTCAGGCAGGGCTTGGCCAAACTCAGGTAACTCGTTGCGCGTGATGAAGCCCAACATGTAGCCACCATTAACCGGCCAGGTGACGACGCTTTGCAGATCTTGCTGACTATCGGCTGAGGGCAATAGTCGCATCATGTCACGTACCGCACCATAAACGGTTTTGACCACCGGAATGCGCTCCAGGAATCGTTCCCAGACCCGCAGGATACGGCGCACCAAGTACGCACTAACGGCCCAGCCAATGAGCAGCAGAATGGCAAGCCCGGCCACAATACCTAATCCAGGCCAATAGAGTTCTTCAGGAATCACGTAAGTGATGACGTGGTGCATGACCGACTCTGCCGTGCGCAGCAGCCAGACGATGGCGTACACGGTGAGTGCCATTGGCAGCACCGTGGCCAAGCCTTTCATTAGAATATTCGATAGCGTCTTCATGTTTTTTTGTAGGCCTAGCGACGCGATACGCGCAGAATGATAGCTTAATCTATCTTAGGTGTTCTAACGCGACCCAAGCGGTGCGCTGAGAGGTTTTTACCGTGGTGAGTTTTTGTCGCTGGTCCTTAGCGGTTTTGATGCTAACGATGAGCCTCGCGCGAGCAACGACACCGGATATCGATCCAGACTCGGCCTTTAATGCCCAGGTCGCACGCTGCACAGGCAGCCACTGGCGTGCGGGCCATGCCCAAAAGAGCAGTTTTCGGGCCTGTTTTATCGGCGATAAGATGGTGCTGTTGGAGGAGCGTGTGGGACAACCCCATAAGGAGCTATCGATGCGATATTTCTACGGTGATGGCGTTTTGATCGGATATCGAGGGGTGCGCTCTGCCGGTAAGACGGGTGCGGGATCAGCAGCCCTGTCCGATACGGTGCCGGTGCTCATTGACTGGGAAACGACAGGTCAACCCCGGCGTGCGGTACGCCTGGAGCACTACGGTGAAGTTCGACTGACGGCGATGGAAATTCAGGCAATCCGCCTTCGCGGGCAACAGCTGGCGCAGCTGGCTTTGACGCCGGTGGCACCATGAGCGGTGCTGTAGAGGTTCAAGCTGCTTGGCGGCGATTTTTAGACGCTATTGAAGTGGGTGATGCCACCGCTTTGGGATCCTGCCTCGCTGAGGATGTCACGATGTTCCTGCCGTTCGCCAACAATCGCGAGGGCGAGCGAGGCCGTGACGCCGTTGTCGGACGGTTTGCCCGTGCTTTTGAGGTGATGCGCGCCGCACTGAACACTACGCGTCTGGTTGAAATTACTGTGGAGAGTTTTTCAGCTCGTGAACTGGGCAATGACTATTATCTTGTTGAGTCTTTGTTGAGTTTTGGCACCGAGAAGGGGCGACGCAGCGTGATCTACGGCCATAGCGACAGCGGCTGGCAGATTCTGCATTTGCATGCCTCAAACCTGAATGCCTCAGGTTCAGCGCGGCTACCCCCCTTACTGGGGTGACTTCAATGACTCAAGCGTTAGGGCTGCGTTGCGTGGTCAGTCACGTTGCAGCGTGAGTCGATACTGGCATCGGGCAGGTTTTGCCGGGTAATTAAGCGCAGCGTCCCTGACGCTTCATCGAGCGTAAAAAAATCCAGCGCAACCAAGCCCGGCGTGCTTTTACCGGCATTACTCTTGATAATCAGCAGGCGGCTATCACGGCGGTACTGCAAGCGGGCGCGACTTTCACAGGGCAATGCCTCTGGCAGGGGATTGAGCACGGACGGGTAGCTGACCTCGCCCGTGGTGCGATTGAGTAGTGCCACCCCCGCACAGCTGGCGCCGCAGGAGCTGTCTATTAAAGTCCAATGCCCGGCATAGGCGCTGCCATCGGTAAGCGCCGCCTGCGCCGCTGGTTTATCAGTCTCGTGATACCCGTAAGCCTCGCGCGCAATCGTTGCCTCATAACTACTTGGCGGGCTGGGGTATTCCGAAAACTTAGGTGCGGCACGCACGGTTTGGTCATACGGATCGATTGCCGGTCGACCTAGCAGAGTATTAATCGTACTGGCGGCGGCTTCATCCAGTGCCCAATCAGTCAGATCGATGTGATCGACTTTCACCCTACCTACAGCTACTTCGGTCAGGTCATGGCTCTCGCAGTTCTCGGGGGCTTTGGCGGCGTTATCGCGCGAAGCGTAGGTACAGCGCGCATGCGACGTGTAGGCGGCATACAGCACCGGTGCACCGGGACCTTCCAGGCTGGCAAATACCCAATAGTGGCCCGGCGCGACCGTAAGGGCATATCGACCGGCGGTAGCTGGGATCACGGTGTAAAGGTGTTTGGTTTCTTTGGACCACGCGTAGACCCGAATGTCCGGCTCGCCGGCCCGAACCGGTCCCCAAGTGCCACTCAAAATGCCAGCTCGTACGACACTGCTGGCCAGTGTCAAAGCGATGGCCGCGACCAGTAGAAGGCGCCTGGTTGAGAAAGGGTGGTTAGCGGTCACATCGATACTAGGTGTCAGTGAAAACGGGTAACCCACTATGGCACCCTCCCAAACAGCGTCAAGTGCTTTAGGGTGGATTACCTATCCTCAGGGCGTGCATCCGTACTAAGCTAAAGGCATAACGTACTAAGAGGTCTTTGATATGCGGCTGCCACGTTTGAGAGTTTTTTTTCAGATCTGCCTTTTATTATCGTTGGCCGCCTGCCAAACAACGCCACGCTTAGCGACCGTTAATGCGGTGGACTTACCGCGCTTCATGGGCGACTGGTACGTGATAGCAGCGATTCCGGTTTGGATAGAAAAAAATAGCTATAACGGCGTGGAGTCTTATGCACTCAACGCTGATGGCACCATAGCAACCACCTACACATTCAGGGAAGGTTCGTTTACCGGTCCTGAAAAACGCTACAACCCTAAAGGCTTTGTGCGCAATAACCAGACGAAGGCTGAGTGGGGAATGCAGTTCATCTGGCCGCTGAAGTCGGAGTACCTGATTACCTATCTGGCAGATGATTATTCAACCACGATCATCAGTCGATCGGCGCGAGATAGCGCGTGGATCATGGCGCGTAAGCCCGTGATACCAGGACCCGAATACGACAAACTGACCGCCATCCTGGGCGCGCAGGGCTACGATCTGTCAAAGCTACGGCAGGTGCCTCAACGCTGGTAAGGCTTATTCGCGCGGAAGTAAAAACCGCGTGCCTTTGTTGTTCATGATCACACCATCGGGTGTGATGTGCTCAACCAGCGCACCTTCAGGCAGTCGGCCACCCTCGATGTAGCGGCGGCCGTTGATCACGACAAATCGGGCGGTCGGATCCGTGGCATAGACGTGCAAATCGACGTTCATCGAAGGTAGGCCGGCGGTGGCTTGCGGGCCTAGGTCGTTGATGCTCGGCAAGCTGGCATGGCTTTGGTTGCCACCGGGCGCCGCATCCAGGGTAGCTTGTTGCTGGCTAGCGACCGCTGCGGCGAGGTCATCAGCGCCACTAACACGCCGCGCGGGTGGGATATTGGTTTCTGCGTATCGACTGACCAGCGGTGACGAGATCCTTGCTTCTGGCACTGGCGGTTCGATCAGTTCGATGGATTCGACTGGCGCTTCATCTGCTAAGGGGCGAACTTGTGCCGGACGAACACTGGCCACTAGCGTGGCTGGCGGGCTTACGGTTACTGCTGCGGTACTTGCCGCTACGTTGGGTGGTGCGGTGGGTTCGCGGCGCAGGTACAGCAGGAGCAGTACGGTCAGATTTAGGGTCAGCAAGACAGCAACGCCTGCCAGTATCCACGGCATTTTCGACTCGCGCTGAACCAGACGCAGTGGTGGCAATACCGGCGTGGCTTCGCTTTGGCGCTGATTCTCCGACTTGCGAAGAGCATCTAAAATAAAAGACACGATTAATCTCCACCAAGGTGCAGTGTAGGCGCATCCGCCGTGCCGCTGAGTGCGTTGAGCAGGATCTGCGTTTGGGTACCGGCAATGCCATCCACATTTAAGCGATGGCGTTGCTGAAAGTCTTCAACCTGGCGCGACAGAGCCGCATCATAAATATCCGATGGGTGAGCACTTTCCACTTTGCCCTGCGCTCGCGCCAGGCTGTTTCGCAGCCATCGCACGTCAGCACCGTGCATACCCGGCACCAACGGCTTGCCGTCCTTGACCAACGGTCTCCACAAAATCAGCGAGTCACCCAGCCAGTACTGGTTCAACTCGTTGAGATCAACGTCTATGCTGCTGGTCCCGGCAATCAGATGAGCCTTGGCATCGTTAAGAGCGCTTAAGACCACCTGGTGCTCGTGCCCGTCTAAATCCATCAACGCCAAAATCGCCGGATGATTGAGTTGGCGCAACTGAGCGATCGTGCCTTTTTGAGACAAACACATGAGCCCTTGAGCTTGTGCCTGTTCACAGGGACGGCCTCGTTCAACGACCAGGCTGGAGTTCCATAGATTCATTAAGGCGCCAAAAGCCTGATCAGTACCGGCTTCATTGGCATGCTGCACGAGAAAATGCCCTAAGTCCGGTGCGGGTGGAGTCGGCGCAGGAGTGGCCGGAGCGGGCAATGTGGTGTTCGAGGCCAGTGCGGCATGGGGTGCGACTTTAGGTGTCAGGTGGGCTAATTGCCAAATGCCCAGCGTTAGTAATACGGTGCCTAACAAACCAAAAGCCGTTGTGGCCCGCCATACCCAGGGGGCTGCAAAGGGATGGCCGTAGACTTCACCCGCCGCACGACGGACCAGACTTGCTGTCACTCGATGCTGATCATGCGTGAATGCGCCTAGCAACGCCCGATCGGCAATCACATTGATGATGCGTGGAATGCCCTGTGAAAGACGATGCAGTTCACTGAGCGCGGCAGGCATGAAAATTTCATTCGTCGCTCCGGCTACTTGCAGACGGTGCCGCACGTAAGCAACCGCTTCGACGCGCGATAACGGCTCTAAGTGATAGCGGC
Organism: uncultured Pseudomonadota bacterium; assembly: GCA_903828595.1. GTDB lineage: Bacteria > Pseudomonadota > Gammaproteobacteria > Steroidobacterales > Steroidobacteraceae > CAIKMS01. The sequence continues at coordinate 19,283 of CAIKMS010000016.1, forward strand.
CGGTAATGCGTTGTGCTAACTGTCGAAGGTCTTCGCGGTTAACCAGATCACGTAATTCTGGTTGCCCGACCAAGATGATCTGCAGGAGTTTACGCGTGGCCGTTTCGAGGTTGGTGAGCAGGCGAACCTGCTCGAGTACCTCAGCAGACAGTTGCTGGGCTTCGTCGACGATGACCACGACGCGCCGGTTGCGAGAATGGGCATCCAGTAGAAAGTGGTTGAGAATATCGATTTGTGCCTTAACGCTGCCACGCGCTGTTTCTGGCACCCAAAGATGCAACTCATCGCAAATCGCCTGAAGAAACTCTGACGGCGTGCAGTGCGGGTTTAAGATCAGGGCGACATCAGCATGTTCGGGTAATTGCGCCAGTAGGCTACGCACCACGGTGGTCTTGCCCGTGCCCACTTCTCCGGTAAGTTGTACAAATCCTCCGGCGTCATCGATCGCATAGAGCAGGTGCGCGAGCGCTTCAGCGTGACGGGCACTGAGATACAGGTAGCGCGGATCCGGCGTGATCGCGAACGGTTTATCCGCTAAGCCAAAAAAACGGGTGTACATGCGCTAATCATACCGCAGACGGGCAGGGTGGCTGCCGCACCTAGGGGTCTGGCGGGGTTTTTGTGGGCAAAGCGCTCGCTCGAGTCACCGCGCCGGCGCCAAATCGGCCGCGGATGCCATCGAGTAACGGGTCCAGGCGCTTGGTAGCCTGTTGCCCATTGGGTTGTGTATGGACTGATGACTCAATGGCCGCACTGGCAAAGAGGTCTAGCTGCGTAGCCGGCGCTAAGTCGCGTAGAGAAACACCCAGCAGACGCACCTTGTCATCCGGCACCAAGGCCCGCCAGCTTTGCAGCAAATGCTGGGCGATTTGTGTGATCTGCCGGGTGTCATCCGTCGGCGGCGCAAAGGTGTGGCTGCGAGTTAGCGTCTGAAAGTCTGCCGTGCGAATCTTAACCGTGACGCAGCAGGTTACCAGCGCCTTATGGCGCAACCGGCTCGCCGCGCGGTCAGCAAGGCCCACGATTTCACGGCGCAGGGCTTCGGGTCGGTGCAGATCAACTGCAAAGGTCTCTTCAGCGCTTACCTGCTTTTCCTCCCAATCGCTGACTACCGCGCGATCGTCCTGCCCACGAGCACGGGCTCTAATCGCGCTGGCATAACGACCGAACACGGGTTTTAGCTGCGCATCGGTGGCTTGTGACAAATCGCCACAGGTGGCTATACCTAAAGCCTCTAACTGGGCGGCCGTTTTTTTACCGATACCGTGTAAACGGTAAACCGGTAAGGCCCTAAATATTGCCGCTACCTGTGAATCTTCAATGATTCTTAAACCATTGGGTTTATCCATGTCTGAGGCGATCTTCGCGACCAGTTTGTTCGGACCGGCGCCTACCGAGGCACATAAACCGGTGGCCTCATAAATGCGCTTTTTTATTTGTTCACCGATCGTGCGTGGGCTGCCGAACAAATTTAGTGAGGCACTGATATCCAGGTAGGCCTCATCCAGTGAGAGTCCTTCAATTTGTGGGGTGAACTGCTCAAAGACAGAAAACACCAATTCCGATACTTGCCGGTACCGCGCCATGCGTGGCGCTACGCACACCAGTTGCGGGCAACGTCGTTTAGCTTCGCTCATAGGCATGGCTGAATGCACGCCAAAGCGACGCACCTCGTAACTGGCCGCTGCGACCACACCACGCCCGCCCATACCTCCAACCACCAGGGGCAACCCAGCCAGAGACGGATTATCGCGCACCTCTACCGAGGCGTAGAAGGCATCCATATCCACGTGCAGAATGCAGCGCGAGCGACTCACTTTGGAAAAATCTCCTGGCCCACGGGTTAGTTTACTGGATGGTAACGCCTAGCCCGACACGCTGGCAGTTCACTCCACACAGATTGGAAGGTTAGCGTGGCGCTGGGTTCACAGGTTAAGGTGGTGTCTGGCTGTCATTTAACTTTAGAGCAAGGCAGAAAGCTATGAGGTCAGTACCCGCGGTCGTGCTTGGTCAGCCCCTGCGTCGTGTGCTGGATGGCAGTACGGATGACTTGCTAACCGCCGGCTTAGGGGCCAGCGGACTGCGCGGACCACCACCGACCTTCGTCAATCCGTTGCAACCTACAGCTACCGAATTACGCAGGCGCGCTATCTATCAGGCCTATCGGGGTCTGTTAGACGTCTCTGACGCCGGTGGATTCACGCGATTGTACGGACCAGACAGTTCACTGGGCATCGCCGGGGTCGAATACCTGATTGCAGTGCAGACACCGGAGGGTCGGGGTACCACAACCGTATGCCTGCAAATTCCCTATAGTTTTGATGTAACTCGTCCTTTGCTACTTGCCGTGGCGTCATCCGGCTCACGAGGTGTCTACGGCGGCTTGCCTACTGCCGGTGAGTGGGGGCTACGTAAAGGCGCCGCGGTCGTTCATACCGATAAAGGTACGGGTAACGGGGCGTGGGATGTGGATCGTCAGCGGGGCTGGCGCATTGATGGTCGTTGCTCGGACGATGCCAGTGATCCGTTGCAGATTTGGGTGCCGCCGACGGATGCGCGCCTGAACGACTTACCAGCGCACTCTATATTATTTAAACATGCGCAAAGCGGTCTGAACGTCGAGTCACGCTGGGGTATTTATTTGCTGCAGGCTATTCAGGTGGCGTTGCAGTTGTTATCGCAAGAACGGGCGAGCAGTCAGGCATTCACCGCGGATAACACCTTGATTCTGGCAGCCGGCGTCTCCAACGGAGGCGCCACAGTTCTGCGCGCGATGGAGGCTGATGGCGGTGCGGTGATTGATGGTGCCGTCGTTTCAGAGCCCAATGCCGTGCTAGGGCGTCGGACGGAAGGCTTGGAACTGGCCAGTGGTGGCCTGCGATGGCAGGCCCGCGGTTTTGGCTTGTATGACTACGCCAATCTACATTACCTGCTGCAACCTGCGGCCGTACTCGCTGAGCACGATCCTACCGCGCCCTTCGCCGCCACCACGATGGCGCAACGATCTCAGCACGAACAGTGGTGCCTGCAGTTACAGGAGCAGGGAATTCTTCAGGCTGGCTCTATAGCCAACGGGGCCAGTCAGGCGCGTCAGTTATTGCTGGATGCGGGCATGCAGGCATCGGGCTTGGCGTTGGGTCACTTCAATTTAGCAGCCGGGCTCTGGCCCTCCGTAACGCTGACCTATGCCGCTGCATACGGTCGCTTAAAGCCTCAGGAGATGCCTTACGGATCCGGCTTTGCGATGGCCGATGAAAAGGGACTGCCGCGCCGGATGTCCGACCAAGAAGCCGCTGCCTTTTGGTGTGATGCCTCAGGAATTGCTCCCACGGCGGGCTGCGCTGTGATGGCTGAAGGCGCTGATGGCATGCGCTGTGCGCAGCCCTACGGTCGCTTTGCTTGGGCTTTGGCTTTTGCGCCGGATCGAATGGCTGATTCAGCGCGGATTAGCCGCCAAGCGCGGCTGGATCTTAGTCTGTCGATGCGCATCACTGAAGGCCACGAGGCCTGTCTGATGAAGGGCGCACTCGGTACGCGCCCGGTGATCATGTTGCATGGTCGTGCCGATGGTTTGATTCCCGTAAATCATTCATCGCGAGCCTACTACGCGGTGAACCAGGCGCAGGAGGGGCCGTCTGGCTTACGCTATTACGAGTTAATTCACGGCCAGCATTTTGACGGGCTTTTAGGCCTATCGGAGTTTGCCTGCCGCTACGTACCGTTGCAGCCGTGGATAGGACGGAGCCTGGATCGAGTCTATGACCGCTTGAGGGGAGGACCCGCACTGCCACCCAGTCAGGTTTTGCGCACCTTGCCGCGCGAGCAAAGTGCCGCGGGTCTTGCTGATTTGCACAACGATCATTTGGGTCAGTGGCGCGACGCGCCGGACGATGACACGATTGAATTTAAGGACCATACGCTGCACGTGCCCCTCTAGGGGCTTAGTCTTTACTGCCGCCCCGCGCCAAAATGTTTGCGACCGCCTTAATGGCCACCTCGCGTGACGAGGAGCGACGCCAAAGGGCACCAATACGCCGAGTAGGCTGAGGCTTGGCAAAGGGGCGGATGACGGGGTTTTTGCTATTGGCGAACGGGCCGCGCGTCGACAGGCGGGGTAACAAAGTGATGCCGGCACCCGATCCCACCATTTGCCGCAAAGTTTCCAGGCTGGTGGCGCGAAAATCCTGGGGTTCGTGCGCATTGACCGCGCCACAGACCTCTAGAGCCTGATCCCGTAAGCAGTGCCCGTCCTCCAGTAACAGGAGGGTTTCGCCGTCCAAATCCTCGCGCCGGAGCTGGGTTTTGCTGGCTAAACGATGGCCCGGTGGTAACGCGACCATGAAGGCCTCATCGAAGAGCACCTGCTCTTGGTAGACACCCAGGTCCGGCAAGAGAGCCAGTACAGCCATGTCGATGTGGCCATCACGCAGATGGGCCATAAGGTCAGTAGTCTGGTATTCATAGAGCATGAGCTGTAGCCGCGGCAATTCCTTTCGCAAAGAAGCCGCCACTAGAGGCAACAAATAGGGCCCTAGCGTGGGTATAAATCCCACTTTAAGCTTTCCCGAGAGAGGATCACGAGCCAGTTTTGCCACATCGGTCATTGCCTCGACGTCCTGCAGGATGCGCCGAGCTCGCGCCACTACCTGCTGTCCGCCTTCGGTGAGCGCCACGTTGCGTGGCTGGCGCTCCACGAGTGCTATGCCGAGCTGATCTTCGAGCTTCTTGATTTGCGCTGAGAGTGTGGGCTGACTGACATGGCACTGTTCGGCCGCACGGCCGAAGTGGCGCGCGTCTGCCAGTGCAACCAAGTATTTTAAATCGCGTAGGTTCATAGGCCTCAAAGATCCTTAAAAGCAGCACGCTATGCAGGGTAACGCGGCTGCCGACATCTTACGCCGCTTGGCGGCGCAGGATCTGGCCTGCTGTCACCCTGTTTGGCTGTCCAGCACCTATACTAGAGGCGTGTTTGATCTCAATAAAAAGCGTGCGGCGGGTGTGGCCGTGGTTCACGATCCGGCCGGTGAGCGTCGGTATCTGATCCTGCGCGCCTTTCGTAACTGGGATTTACCCAAAGGCCGCCTCGAACCGGGCGAGACCGCTTGGCAAGCCGCGGTGCGCGAAACTCGTGAGGAGACCGGTCTGGTTGACCTGTCCTTTCACTGGGGCGATCAACATTTAGATACGGAGCCTTACGCTGGCGGCAAGGTTGTGCGGTTTTTTGTGGCGGAGGTGCGTGAGCGTACCGTTAGCCTCCAGGCCAATCCGCAATCCGGCCGCGCTGAGCATCATGAGTATCGCTGGGTTACTTTAGATGAAGGATTGCGTCTGACGGCACCGCGGTTACAGCGAGTACTGCATTGGGCTGATGGTCTGGTTACCGAGCGTATTAAAGCGACGGGCGCGATCTAACGCCGACTTGGCGGCGTGAGTTGCCCAAGCGCTGGTCAATTAGTCGCAATCGCTGCTGCGCAGCAGGTGCTTGAGCGCTTAGCGTGTCATAACCTTCATGGTTTCTTAATCTTAACGCACTGGCAGTGCAATGCTTCATCGTTACTCTAAAGACACTGTAGATCGACTCGCGATAGACAGTGCCAAGGGGGCCACCGATGAGTACTGCATCCAGCTTGAACGAAGTAGCGCGAACTCAGTGTGCTCACACTGATTCCACCGGCGTGCTCAACGTGAATAGCGGCATGCCCGCAGACCCCTACGCCCGCTGGCACGGTTTTATGCAAACCGCGGTCATTAAGAACGGTGTCATGGTGAACGTGGCTAATTTCTTGAACCAGCGGGTGAGCTCCGCTTGGGGTAACGCCGCACCTTAAGCGCCTGCGCAGTCAGGCAGGGGCGTGTTTTAAACGCCTCAGCAAATACCAAACCACCCCGACGTTGAGTACCAGCACCCATAGAACGGTCGGTCGACGGTGAGTCAACACCTCGTACAGCTCAACCGGGATCAGCAGCGAAGTCACTGCCACCGTTAAGTATTCGGCCCAGCGCAGTCCACGCCACAATCCGTATCCCTCCAGAACTAAAATCCCCGCGGCGAGCGTTGATCCCACGCTCAACGCCTGCAGGTGCAGGGGACCTAGTCCATTGGCGCGCTCCAGGACTTGGCTCAGCGCGTATTGCAGCCATTCGCTACGTAGGCTTTTGATCCAGGATTCGATCTGCAGCGCCACCCCAGGGTCCAGCATTCTTGCAAAGCCCCAAGCCGTAGCCAGCAATAAGGCAGCCTTGATCAGCTTAAAAAGGGCGACCAATCGCAGCCACGGATCCGCACGGGATGACGCGGTGTTGGCCTGGCGACAGAGTGGGGTTTGCGAGGACAACGGCCGGCCTCCAGCCTATGCGTAATCATCAGGTTCAAGCATAGAACAACTGCCCCGGATGAGTTCGTAAGACTCGTCCAGAACAGTCAATCCACCCGGCCGCTACGCCCGCCGGCTGCCCAGACTCCTAAATGGGCGGCCAGTTGGTCCAGTCCACGCTGACGGGATTGAAGGGCACTCCATGCGGTATGTGGCGTGATAATCACCCGCGTCAGGTCTGCCGCCAGCAACGGGTTTCCCTTTAGGGGCGGCTCTTCGGCGAGAACGTCGATACCAGCACCACCCAAGCGATGCGCTCGTAGAGCTTTGGCCAGGGCCTGTGCATCGACCAACCCGCCGCGTGCAGTATTGATGAGTATCGCCGTGGGCTTCATCAAGGCGAGCTGTGCCGTACCGATGAGGTGACGTGTAGCTTCATTGAGTGGGCAGTGCAGGCTTAACACATCCACCAAAGGAAGCATCTGTTCAAGGTCCATACGGCCCGCTTCGCGCGCACCGCCGGGCCGGTTTGCCACCAGCACGTTCATGCCAAAAGCACGCGCCAGATTCGCTACCGCTTGGCCCAAATGACCGTAGCCGACAATTCCGAAATTTAGGCCGCTCAATTCCCGTACCGGGTAATCCGGTACGTTAAAAGGATCATGCTGCCATACGCCTTTTTTAAGATCCCGATCGTAATCTATCAGATGGTGCGTCAATGCGAGGAGCGTGGCGAATACGTGTTGTGCAACCGATGGCGTGCAGTAGTCGACAATATTGATGACGGCAATGCCCCGGCTACGAGCGTGCGCGATATCAATATGATTTGTCCCTGTTGAAGTGGTCGCAATACAACGAAGTTTGGGCGCTTGTTCCATGGTCGCCGCGCTCACAGGGTGGCTGTTCACCATGAGCACTTCAACATCCGCGACTCGAGCCTGCAGATCCGAAGGTTGCGTATGCGAATAACAGTGCAGCAGTGGCAGCACGGTCTTTAGGCTCGACAGGTCAAGCTCGTCGGGCGCGCCAACGCTTCCGTAATCTAAAAATACTGCGCTTAACATTTTAAAAATTCTCCTGCTCCAACTTGCCTGACTAAATCAATCGAGCCGAAAGTTATAATTACTAAGACACGTACTTTAATTCGCTAACATCTTAGCTGCTATCATTAACTCAGGCGAGAATGCCGCGAAGAAACAGTACGTATGTTGGATACTTTACCGCCCTGCCCACAATGTGAATCCGCGCTTACCTACCAAGATCAAGACAAGTTGGTCTGTCCGGAGTGTGCGCACGAGTGGGTCATCCCTGTAGCTGGCTCTCAAGCTGGTTTTATTGAGGAAGAAACCGTATTCAAAGATGCCAACGGTAATGTCCTCGTGGAGGGTGATTCCGTAACGGTTATCAAGGACCTCAAGGTCAAAGGTGCCAGTTCAGTTTTGAAAGCCGGAACCAAGGTCAAGAGCATTCGCCTAGTTGCCGGTGATCACAACATTGATTGTCGTATCGAAGGCTTCGGCGCCATGAAGTTGAAGTCTGAATTTGTCCGCAAGGCCTAGGTAACTGCTATCGAGCATTCCGCAGGCTTTGCGTATCAACGCCGATCTTTCCTAGGGGTGAGCCTCAAGTTTTTGATCAGCTGAAATAGGCTCTACTTCACCGGATGAACGCAGCATGGAAATAGCAGCGAATACGATGACCACAATCACGAACCAGCGCATGACACTTAAGTGTTCGGAAATCAGGCTAACCAACGGGAATGCACAGAGTGTGCCTAGCAAACCGCCTAGGGTCAGGCCCACCGCGCAGCTTTGGGAAAAGCGACCTGTTCTGAGAAAGCCCATCGCAGCGACCGGTATTAATACACCATCGCTGCCAATCATGATGGGATAGGCGGCAATAGGATGCATGCCCAACAACCCAAGCAACACCATGCTTGGCGCATAGTTGCCTATACCTATACACATCAAGCCGCCCAAAATAAAATTAGCTGCGACTGCAACGACAAATCGCCAGCCCGTAAGCCCCATAGCAGTCCCTGCCGGGGCGAGGATGCCTAAGCCTGTCATTGCAAAAAACCCGGCGGCAATTAATAGCGCGAAGCCCATAAATATTTGGATACCTCGGCGCGGCATACGACTGACTAGCCCTGCGCCTACCCACGCTCCAAAGCCTGAACTGATCACCATGCTGGCTAGCAGTACCGGCTCTACACCAACCGCGCCGAAGAAAAGTAGAGATCCTAAAAAAGATGGCAAAAAACTGCCCACATTCAGCGTGCCTGGGATCAGTGCATCATCTGGAGTGCCACGAAGCTTGAAAGCGGCGGTGATTTGCGCGAACGAACCGATGCCTAAGGTATCCAAAAAATTAGCAACAAATCCAATGACTCCATCACCAAAGGAAAACTTCATTTCCTTCAATACAGGCAGGATGCGCGGCAGCCAGACCAATAAAGCCGCCACATTTACAACCACCAGAACCGCGTACAGGATGAAGCTGGCGGTTGTCATTTGACCCTCTTGATGGCTTTAAAGGTTCGCTAAAGACGTCGACTACCGATCTGTGTCGATCCTACAGCTGCGGACATTTAGTCACGAAAATTATTGAATTGCACGGGTACGTCCAACTCGGCTTTGCGCAACAACGCCATGGTTTCCTGCAGGTCGTCACGACTTTTCCCGGTAATACGTACTTTGTCACCCTGAATTGCGGCTTGAACCTTGATTTTCGAGTCTTTCACCAGTCGTTGAATTTTTCGCGCCGTATCGGCGTCTACACCGACTTTTAAGATAACCTGCTGCTTGGCCCTGGCGATGTTGACCTCGGGGTCCTTTAATTCCAAGGCACTAATATCGATGCCGCGCTTAGTCATTCGCAGCTTCAAGATGTCATACATCTGCGAAATCTGAAACTCGACCTCCGCACTCATGGTAATCACTTTGTCTTCGAGCTTGAACGTTGCTTCCACACCCTTGAAGTCAAAGCGTGTTGTCAGCTCACGAGTGGCCTGATCAACGGCATTAGCTACCTCGTGCATTTCCAACTCAGAAACAACGTCAAAGGAAGGCATAGAAACTCCAACTCATTCTTGAAACTTAAAATAAAGAAAGCCTTAACTCGCGACTTAAAATTCGCCTGGAACGCTCGGCAGCTCCCGATAAAAAACCGTCGTGGGTTCCAGTCGCCCATTGGCCGAACGGGCAAAGTTAGGAATCTGCCCCACGGCCTTCCAGTGCAGCTTGCTGTACAGGCGCTCGGCGGGGTCGCCGCTACGCGTATCAAGCACCAGCAGTGTCAAGCCGTCATCGATAGCGGCTTTTTCCAGTGCATTAATCAGCGCTGAGCCAATGCCGCGGCGACGAAATTGGGTGTTAACCATTAGCTTTTGCACCTCACCTCGATGAGTGGCGTTGGCTTTTTGTGGTCTCACTAACTGCACAGATCCGGCGCAGACATGATCATCCGTTGCGACAAATAGCCGTCGTTCGCCGCGGCCTACCTGCTCTAGGATTCCCGTCCAGTAGTTGCGAGCATCCTTGGTCGCTGGTGCTGTTAAAAAGCCAATGGAGGCACCATCACTCACGGTCTCTTGCAACAACTCGACCAGCTCACTGAAAAGCTCGAGGCTGGGTGTGGTTTTTACTTCCTGAATCTTTAACATCGGCACGCTCCTGCTAATCGTAATGCATAGTCGTTAACGACCTAATCACCATACTCTGTCGCCGAACCGAATGCCGATCTTCGTTGAAAATTTACCGCAGACATATTAATGCTAGGAAGGTTCCGGCAACGTGATATCGCTAAACACATCGGTCAGCTCCTGAGGCGAGTTTGCTCGAATAGCAAGCTCAATTCGCCTGCGCGTCAAATGAGGCGCACAGCGTTTCAGAAAATCAAATTGATAGCGACGCAATAAGCGCCCGCGCTGAAAGCCAATCCACGTAACATGACTATCGAATAGATGCTTGGCATCTATGGTGACCAGGTCACTGTCATCGGGGGTGATTGACATGCCCGCCACAATTCCCACACCAAGACCTACCCTTACATAAGTTTTTATCGTGTCTGCATCGGCGGCCGTTAACGCAACATTTAGCTTAAGTCCGGCGCTTTCAAAAAGCGCCGGTAACGAGGAACGGCCGCCAAAGCTAAAGGTATAGGTGACTAACGGGTAGCGGGAGAGCGCCTTCAGTGAAGGGGCTTTCTCCGCCGCCAAGGGATGGGAGCGTGGAACTATAATTTGGCGTTGCCAGCGGTACCAAGGTAGCGGAACCAAGCTAGGAAACAGCTCTTGCGCTCCGGTAGCGATCGCAAAATCTATGCGCTCTGCCTTGGCGAGCTCTGCGATCTGTTCTGATGTGCCCTGGTGCAGGTGTAAATCAATATCCGGATAGTCGCTACGAAACTCGCTAATGATCGGCGGCAGCACGTAGCGTGCCTGAGTATGCGTTGTGCCTATCGATAAAGAGCCCGTGTCATCTTCGCGCACATCGGCGGACAGGCGGCGGATATTTTGAACTTCTTCTAAGATTTTTAGAGCACGGTCTACGACCTGGGTGCCCGCCGGAGTTACCCGAGTCAGATTACGCCCGTCGCGCTCAAAGACTGGAAAGCCTAACTCTTCCTCGAGTAGCTTCAGCTGTTTACTCACGCCTGGTTGGGAGGTGTGCAACTTGCGAGCCGCCGTAGTGATATTCAATCCGTTTTGCACAACGGCGGTCAGATAACGCAGCTGATGTAGCTTCATAGAACTTCTGCATGAAAGGCGCCCTAATTCGGGCTTAGGCTTAAGCCTAACGCATCAGATGAGGGGTTAGGTAAGAGCATTAGCCCTGACGGATGGTTATAGCTCCAGACTGATTCTGCATAACGGCCACTTAAAATGACTCTGGAATTTCGGCGCTGTTGCCGGTTATGCTCGACCATTACGCCGGTTAGCCATGGTTGGCGGTGAGCGTGGTTTTTAAAAGGAGTGGGGCCAATGCGACAAGTGACAGATTCCGTGAAAGCGATTTTAGGTAAGCCGGCGCGAGTAGCGCGCACAGAGCATCCACTGACGTCGGCCTCGCTGTGCTTACTCAGCGCCAGTTTGGTCCTGGCCACTCCGGTCACCTGGGCCGCTGATGTTGCGGCGCAAGATGACAACGGTCTGGCTGAGATTGTTGTGACTGCACAAAAGTACAAGTCGACGATTCAAAACACCCCTATCAGCATGTCCGCTCTCAGCGGAGACCAGCTCACCGCTGCCGGTATTACCTCGGTGGTCGACGTTTCGCGTGACGTGCCCGGCCTTTCGGTGCGATCGGCAGGTCCTGGTCTGACCGAATTTGAGGCGCGAGGGCTTGCGTCTAATGGTGGCGCCTCACCCACTGTAGGCTTTTATCTGGATGAAGTGCCTCTTTCGCCCCCGGCGCTCTCCCAGTCCGGCAAGGTTGTAATCGACCCTAATCTTTATGATTTAGAGCGTGTAGAAGTTCTGCGTGGGCCGCAGGGCACGCTTTATGGATCCGGCTCCATGGGCGGCACGATCAAAATTGTGACCAACCAGCCTAAGCTGGGTGTTGTAGAAGGTTCGGTGCAAGGCACTCTCTCCGATACTCAGGGAGGCTCTGCCAATGCCAGCGGTAACGCGATGATCAACTTGCCGCTGGGCGAGAAGATGGCTTTGCGTGTGGTGGTCAGTGACCTGCACCGCAGCGGCTGGATTGATCGAGTCGTCGTTAATCCTTTCCCCGCCAACGGGGCAACCCGCGGCGACGTATTAGCCACTGCACCGCAAAGCGTGGCTAAGAACGTAAACACCGAGGATCTTTACGGTGGTCGTGCGAGCCTGCTCTACAAGCCTAATGAAAACTTGTCTATCACAGCGTCGGCGCTATATCAGCGCCTTACGATGGGTGGATACGACCTGGTGGATAGCCCGCCCGGTGCTTCACATCTGGCTCATTATCAGGCCTTTGATCTGGCTGAGCCAATCACTGACACCGCACACGTTTATTCGCTGACCATCAATGCGCATTTGGGTTTTGCCGATCTGACCAGCGCCTCGTCATACTGGGATCGAAATGCCGCACAGGCGCAGGATGCCTCCGAGTCCATTTCGACTACCCTGGGCACCCCTCTGGTACCGGTGTTGTTTTCCGAAGCCGATCCTTCGCATCAATTTAGCCAGGAATTGCGGTTGACCTCTGCCAATTCAGACCGTTTGCATTGGACCGTGGGAGCCTTCTACAGCAATCTAACCTCGTCTTGGAACGAGTTCGGAGCCAATGAGCAGCTGGCCTCGACGCCCGGCTTCCCGTACACGCCTAATGGCGTGGTGTTTTCTAGTATTAATCCCTACAACATTAAGCAGACAGCCCTGTTTGCTGACGGGTCTTATAAGTTGACCGATGAGCTAACCCTCTCCGGTGGCTTGCGTTGGTACAGCTACAACAGTCAGGTCGGAGAGTCTGAGTGGGGACTGGTTGCGCCGGTGTATCGCACGCAGCCGCCAAGCCCTGTCTACACCACCGCTTCTGATAAGGGTTACAACCCGCGGGTGAACTTGTCCTATCAGCCCACTGCTACGCTTAATACCTACCTAACAGCTGCCAAGGGCTTCCGCCCGGGTGGTGCGAATATCGCCATCCCACCGTCGAATCAGCCGCCGTTCTGCGCCGGTAGCGCACCAACATCCTTTGGCCCGGATTCGGTATGGAACTACGAAGTCGGTGAAAAAGCCAAGTTCCTGAATAACCGTTTGTCGATCAACTCTGACGTTTACTACATCAAGTGGAACGGCGTGCAGCAGAGCGTGCCGCTGGCCTGTGGTTTTGTGTACAACACCAATGCTGGTGATGGTTACTCCTACGGCCCAGAGCTAGAAATTAACGGTAAAATCAACGACTCGTGGACCGTCTCGCTGAACGGTGCGATTACCGAAGCCAAGATCGATCATCCAACGCAAGCGTACGCAAGCTCTTTGATCGGCACCAACGGCCAACCTTATTGCCCAGCCACCGGTTCCTGCTCGGTGCCTATCCTTAACGTACCGCATGAAACGGCGGCCTTGGCGGTGCAATACGCAACCCAAATAAGCGAAGGTTATGAGTTAAATGCTCGACTTTCGGATACGTATACGGGCGGTGCCACGGATCTTGCGTATTACTTCGGTGTGAACCTGCCCTCGTACAGTCTGTTGGCATTACGCGCCACGATTAGTCATAACAACTGGTCAGCTGCACTGTTCGCCGATAACCTCACTAATAAGGTGGCGCTGATCACGGCTAACAATACACAGTTTCAGTTCAATATCCCGCAGTTGATTCGCTACTCCATGGTGCAACCGCGAACCATAGGAACTCAGATTAACTATCGTTTTTAAACACTAAAGGCGGGCCTTTTAAGCCCGCCATCTTGTGTAATTCATAAAATTCAGGGGCGAATAACGTGAAAGCTTTAACAATCACTCTGGCGCTATTGGCTGCAGGACCTGTTTGTGCACAGGTCGTAGCACTGCGTGCTGGAACGGTTATTGATCCGGCAAAAGGCACCGTGTTGCATGATCAAACTATTGTCATCGACCACGGGGTCATCAAGTCAATCGGTGCCAAGGTTGAGGTGCCTGCGGGCGCGCAGGTTGTTGACCTATCGCATGAATGGGTGATGCCTGGATTGATTGATGCCCACACGCACTTAACGCTTACTGAAATCACCGGTAACGCACCGTTCGAATCGTTTTTCTTAAAAGAGACATCGGCGTATCGCGCGATGCGTGGTCTGCACAACGCCAACACTCTGGTAAATGCCGGATTTACGACAATCCGCGACCTAGGCAACGGCGCTGAGTACGCCATGATGGATGTGCGTCGCGGTATTGATAACGGCTGGTTTGTCGGGCCTAACGTTCTAACCACCGGAAAAATCATCACGCCTTTCGGTGGCCAGTCCAACAAAATACCGGCAGAGCAGGGTTCGTTCTGGAAGTACGAGTACATTGATGCCGACGGCCCGGCCGAGATCCGCAAGGCCGTTCGCACCAACATATACTATGGTGCGGACGTCATTAAGCTCGTGCTGGACAATCAGTCCTATCACTACTCGGTTGAAGAGATTCGCACGGCTGTGGATGAGGCCCATCACGCCGGTATACCCGTGTCTGTGCACGTTTACGGTGGCGAAGCGGCGGATAATGCGATTGAGGCTGGCGTAGACTCCATTGAACACGGGTTTGATCTGACCGATGCTCAGCTGAAGAAAATGAAGGATAAAGGCATTTATCTGGTGAGCACGGACTTCCCGCGTGCACACCTGGATATCGTTGGTGGTTCTGGTGGAATTTTTCCGGACCCACCCGCTGTGATGGCGGCCAAAATCATTGACCGCCTGACACGTGCGCACAAGTTGGGCGTGCATCTGGCGTTTGGTAGTGACACGGTTGTTGAAGTCGAGGGCCGTACGCGCGCCGATCTCATGTTCGATTATTTGGGAGTCTGGGGTTTGGCAGGTGTGCCTACGATGGATATCCTAAAAAGTTGGACCAGCGAGCCTGCTGCTCTGCTGCGAGTGGACAAGTTGCGCGGTCGCGTAGCGGAAGGTTATCAAGCTGACCTCATTGCTATCCCAGCTGACCCGGTCGCTAATGTTGAAAATCTGCGTCGGATCAACTTTGTGATGCGTGGTGACAAGATCATTCGAAACGATCTGGCGAGCGCTGCTAAGAATTAATTCGCATCAACTCGTGACAACTATGAACTAAGCCCGCACGATGTCTGCGGGCTTTTTTTTAAGTTCTAACTTTATTTGACAGGAATATTTATGAGCCAACCCATTGAATACGCCGATGCAAGCCCTGAAGTTCGAGCGATCTACGATGACATCATGGCGACGCGCCAAACCGATTGGATTAACAACTTTTGGAAAGTGCTGGCGCACCATCCGGCGACCCTGCGCCGTATGTGGGACAACGTAAAACAGGTGATGGGACCCGGAGCATTAGATCCGCTAACTAAAGAGCTGATTTATATCGCGGTAAGCGTGACTAATAACTGCCAATACTGTATCGCCTCACACTCAGCCGCGGCGCGTAATAAGGGGATGTCCGATGAGCAGTTTGGTGAGCTTATGGCGATCATTGGTCTAGCGAACGACACGAACCGGCTGGTCAACGGCTATAACGCACCGATTGATGAGCGATTTAAGAGCCCCTCGAAATAAGTAACGCGGAAACTGGCTCCCGCTCCAGGAAGAAGAGTTGTCAACGGTAGCCGCGTGCCTGCAAGGAAAACAGGTGCGCGTACCGGCCGTTTCTCTGCATGAGCTGCTCGTGGTTGCCTTCTTCGATGATCCGGCCATGCTCCAGTACCGCTATATGATCGGCCATACGCACCGTGGAGAAACGGTGTGAGATCAGAATTGTCATCCTATCCTGAGTGTGCCCTCGCACGTGTTCAAAGATCTCGGCCTCAGCAGCCGCGTCCATGGCGGCGGTAGGCTCGTCTAGCACCAATACATCGGCTTTGGAGCGCATAAAGGCGCGCGAGAGCGCTACTTTTTGCCATTGTCCGCCAGACAGCTCCCGACCATCCTGAAACCACTTGCCGAGTTGCGTGTCATAGCCTGACGGAAGTTCTTTGATAAACGTATCCGCCAATCCTTTGGTCGCGGCCTCCGACCAGCGCTGCCGATCTTCAAACCGGGTCACATCACCAGCCCCAACGTTTTCACCGGCCAACAGCTGGTAATGCGCAAAGTCTTGAAAGATCACCCCGATTCGCGCGCGCAAGGCCGCCGGATCCCACAGTGTGAGATTTAAGCCCTCAAAGCTAACTTCCCCTTCAGTAGGCGCATACAGACCGGTTAAAAGCTTAATCAATGTGGTCTTGCCTGAGCCGTTCTCACCCACAAGTGCAAGAGTTTCTCCAGGCCGTATCGATAAGGATAACTGTTCTATAGCCGGCTTGGTCGCACCGGGATAAGTGAAAGACACCGCTTCAAAACGAATGCCAGCCGCAGGGTCCGGTCCTTGAGTGGCTGTGCCTTGAGCCTTGCGTACCGGCTGCTCTAAATACTCGTAGAGATTAGAAAGATACAGATTGTCTTCGTATAGGCCTCCGATCGCGGTAAGCCCAGTAGACAAGGCGGACTGTCCTTGGCGAAACAACATCAGGTACATAGTCATCTGGCCTAATGTAATTCTGGCAGCAATTGCGCTTACAGCGATCCAGGCATAGGCGACATACAGCGTCGCTGTTGCAATCAAGCCAAGTAAAAAGCCCCACACATCGCGTCGAATGGTTAGATTTCTATCCGAATGATAAAGCTTCACAAAAATGCTTTTGTAGCGCTCTAAGAAAAGCGGACCAAGGTCATAGAGCTTGACCTCCTTGGCGTGATCTTCGCGGGCCAGCATTGCCTCTAAATACGCTTGCATGCGTGTCTCGGGCGCACGCCAGCGAAAGAGCCTGAACGCGTCGCCGGAAAACTTAGTTTCGGCGATAAAAGCAGGTAAGGCGGCAAGCGCAAGTACTGCTACCGTCCAAGCCGAAAAACGCACCAAGATCAAACCGTAGCTTGTCAGTGAGATGATGCTCTGGATCAGGGTGAAGCTACGCATGACTAACGACAGCGGTCGACTGGACGCCTCACGGCGCGCACGGGCCAGCTTGTCGTAAAACTCACTATCCTCAAATTGCGCTAAATCTAAAGTGAGCGCTTTTTCTAAAATCATTTCATTGACGCGCTGACCTAACTGCGCACGCAGCAGCGATTGGCAGGTCGTTAAGCCGCGTTGACTGGCACTCATTATGGCGACGGCTGCCGCCTCTAATGAAACCAGTACTAACGCATGGTGGCTGACTGCAAAGCCTTGCGTCGGATAGAGCCGAGTCGCCGCCAAAACTTCATCGACGATCTGTGCGCCGATCCAAGCCACCAGTGCCGGTAGGGCACCACTTAAAATGGTCAATAAACCTAAGCCTAGCGTTAACGCGCGACTGGTGCTCCAGGTCAAGCCAATCGCAGCTGCCGTATAACGGTAAATCGCTATACCCGAGGTTTTTTTCGTAGCGCTAGTCTGCGTATAGCCGCCGGGTGGTGGACGTTTGATGCTTACCAAGAGCGTTTCTTCAGTAAAGGTTTAGATGAATATTCTGCGTTTTTATAGGGAAACATGCACTTTATTTTTCTAATTCAAGCGTCAAACTATGAATTAACTACTTTATAAGCATTTTCCGATGATTACACAGTGCGTGATTCAGCTACATTGGCTAAGCAGTTACGGATTATCAAATCCCAAAGTTTTTTGGGGTAATTAGCCTCACAGCCTGCCAAGGGTTTGGTGCGCGGCGTTGTAAAAGTTGTTAGGCGGCAAGTGGGTAGCAGAGGGTAATCTCATGGGAATCCTGATTCATCAGTTGCCAGAGTTCTCGCGTGAGCAGGAGGCAAGTGCCTTTTGGTCATCAATCAGTGGTGAAACACTGATTTTAAAGTCGCCGGCGACGGTAAAAACTTGCCCTCGGCTGTCATTGCGCGCGTCCTTTGGTGACAGGCTCTCCTATAGGGTCGGCGAATCAGCACCGGTTGATGTTGATAGTGACGGATATTTGTTACTCAATCCGGGTACGGCTTGCGAATTTCTTGGCCATAAAAGCAGTACCGGACTTAACTCTGGGTCTGCGTTCACGATTTATTTTTCGGAAAAGAGTGTTCGGCGTGCTTTAGCGGAATTCAATGGCTACAGCTTTAATGGTCCATTATCCTCTGCGCACGGTCCGGCTTTGGTTCATGAGTATATTCGTGCACAGGATGACCGCGTGGCGCCAGTGCTTCGCGAATTCACGCGCCTAGTGGATGGCGTGAGTTCTACTAGTCGATCTCAGACTATGGTTGATGTTCAGGCACAGACGGAAGCTGTGCTGGCGGCGATACTGTTGAATAGGCATTTCGAAAAGGAGCAGATCAGCGCTCTGCCACAGGTTCGTGCGCGCACCCGTGAACAGATTTTTACCCGCGTACACACGGCGACTAGCTACCTTTTAGCCCATTATGATTCGCCTCTGACTCTGGATAAGTTGGCTGATGTGGCCTGCTTGGCAAAGTTTCATTTTTTAAGAATGTTTACCCTGGTGCATCACATGACTCCGATGGAGTATCTGCGTTGTAAGCGAGTTGCCGTAGCCAGTCGTTTGCTTGCGCGGGACGGCCTGTCGCTGGCTCAGGTGGCTAAGCAGGTGGGCGTGGCTGATCGCTCCACTTTGCTTCGACTGTTTCTGGATTACCGGAATATGACTCCCGATCAGTACCGGCGCTCGCTAGGGCAAAATTCAGCCACGTGGCCTAAAGACACGTTGTTCGCCGATTTGCTGGCAAACCGTGTGGCATCTCGCCAGGGGCACGGTGCAGTACAAGACTCCGTGAAATCGTCGGTGCAGACCGCGGATACGGCTCTGGCCTAAATTCCTGCGATTCGTGACCGCGCGCTTGACCTTATGGCCGGCGCCGCGCAATACTTTGCGCCATGTTAATTGCAACCCCCCGTAATCTGTGTTGGTGGCGCCTCTCATAAGGAGAGGTGAGCGGATTTTGGTTGCGCCCTGATCGGGCACCCCGTTAGAGAATCGCAAACCCATCTCCGTCGAAGTGCCGGGGCTGGGTTTTTTTGTGCCTGTCCCCGGAGTGAAGAATAGCCGAGGAAGATATGCACGCCTTATTCGATATAGCCGCTGATCTGGATACACCGGTATCAGCCTACTTAAAGCTGCGGCCCTTCAAGCCACGCTTTTTGTTGGAAAGTGTGGAGGGCGGAGAGCGCCTGGCGCGCTATTCCTTTCTGGGTTTCGGTGACAGCTTAAAGCTGTCTTTGACCCCCCAGGGGGTGCAGTTGATCGCGCCCGGATCGAGTGTGGTTGAACATCTGCCACATCCAGGCACAGCAGCAGAGCTGTTGACCCTACTACGCAATGTATTAGCGCGGGTTCCGGTCCCCGAGCATTACCCACCCGGGGTACCGCTGGCCGGTGGCTTGGTCGGCTGCGCCGCCTATGATCTGGTTCGCTATTTTGAGCGCCTGCCCAGTCGTCTACCCGTCAACGTGAACGCACCTGACGCGTGTTATCTCGCACCGCAGTCGCTGCTGATTTTTGATCACGTCACTCGCCGCATAGCGCTAGTGCATGCCGGTCCAGAAAGCGAAAGACTGGCCTTAAAACGTGAAATTGTCCGCGCTCTGCAAGGCGGATACGGCGCGGGTCGCCTGCCGGCTCGAGTCGCGGCGCCTACGGCTAGCTTGACCCGCGCGGATTACCTGGAGCGGGTACACAAGGTTAAGGAGTACATTGCTGCCGGCGACGTGTATCAACTGGTTCTGTCGAGTTGCTTCTCCGGTTCGTGTGAGCTGGACCCGTTTGCGGCCTATCGCGCGTTGCGTCTGCTTAATCCGTCGCCTTACATGTACTACTGCGAGTTGGGAACGCACACGGTAGTCGGTTCATCACCTGAGGCATTGGTGCGTTTACAGCAGGGCCGAGCGGCTCTAAGACCCATTGCCGGAACGCGCCCGCGAGGAGAAGATGCGGTCGCCGACGCCGCCTACGAACGGGATCTGTTAGCGGACCTTAAAGAAAATGCGGAGCACGTGATGCTCGTGGATCTGGCACGTAATGACTTAGGACGGGTCGCCCAGCCGGGCTCGGTACAGGTTGATCCCTTTCGAGTGATTGAGCGCTATAGCCATGTGATGCACATGGTCAGCGGAGTGACGGGCCGGTTGCGTGACGGGTGTGATGCTTTTGATCTTTTCGCGGCGGCCTTTCCTGCCGGTACTTTGGTTGGGGCCCCTAAAGTGCGTGCCATGCAAATTATTGAAGAGATGGAGCCGGTGCGTCGCGGATTCTACGGCGGCACCGTCGGCTACTTTGGTAGCGGCGGGGATATGGATCAAGCCATCACCATCCGCACCCTGGTGTTTAGTGATGGGTCTTATTCCTATCAGTCCGGTGCCGGTATTGTGGCTGATAGCAATGCCGACGCCGAGTACGACGAAGTGCTGGCCAAGAGCGCTATCTTAGGGCGCGCTTTGTCGCTGGCGGAGGAAGAACTGTGAACGCTCGATTGCTATTGATTGATAACTACGACTCATTTACCTACAACCTCGTGCAGGCATTTCAGATGGAAGGTGCACAGGTGATGGTGCATCGTAATGATGAAATTGATCTCGCGCAGGCAAGAGCGCTGTCGCCAACGCATTTGTGCATCTCACCAGGGCCCGGAACCCCGCATGACGCAGGCGTCTCTATGGCGATGATTAAAGCATTTGCGGGTGTGATTCCAGTTTTGGGGGTGTGTCTAGGGCATCAGTCCTTGGTGGAGTTATACGGCGGATCGGTGGTTCGGCACTCGCGTTTGATGCACGGAAAGACCTCCATGGTGACCCACGATGGGCTCGGCGTTTATGCTGGGCTGTCAAACCCTTTTTTGGTCGGTCGTTATCATTCTCTGATCGCAAAACGTGACTCTCTGCCAGCCGAACTTCTGGTCACATCGGTCACTGATGAGGACGAGATCATGGGTGTGCGTCACCGTACCCTATGGCTGGAGGGCGTGCAGTTTCATCCCGAATCAGTGCTCACTCCCGAGGGCCAGCAACTGCTTAGAAACTTTCTGTTAGCAGAGCACGCGGTTCGCTAACCATGAGCACTTCGTTGCGCCATTCGCTGCGACCTACGCTGGAGACTCTGCTCGAGAGTCGATCGCTGAGCGAGTCTCAGGCGGAAGCACTCTTACATGAGTTGACCGAACCGACGCTGTCGCCAGCGATGGCTAGCGGTATTCTTATCGCGCTGCGCATGAAAGGCGTGACAGCCGCCGAGTTGCGAGGATTCGCGCGCGGCATGCGCGCGCTGGCTTTGCGTCCGCAGTTGCCTGACGTGGGACCCACGGTAGATGTGGTGGGAACCGGCGGTGATGCCTCGCACTCTTTTAACCTTTCGACCGGTGCCGCTTTGCTTGCAGTAGCCTGTGGTGCGAAGGTCACCAAACACGGTAACCGGTCAGTCTCCTCCAGTTCGGGAAGCGCCGATTTACTGGAGGCTCTAGGGCTTAAATTGCCACTGGATCAAGCTCAGGCAGGCGCCTGCCTAGCCAAGACGGGCTTTACCTTTTTGTATGCGCCTCACTATCACCCTGCGATGCGCTCAATTGCCCCCGTGCGCGCCGCTTTAGGGGTGCGCACTTTCTTTAATATTTTGGGCCCGCTAACTAATCCCGCTCAGCCACCGTACCAATTGATTGGCGCCTACAGCTTGCCCACGGCGCAATTAATGGCCGAGGCCTTGGCGGGTCTGGCTACGCGTCGATCGTTTGTGGTGCATGGTGAGTTGGGTTGGGATGAGCCCACACCGGTAAGTCCGTTCGTGTTGCTTGATGTTAAGGATGGCAAAGTCTCACAAACCAGGCGGACGGCCGCTGACTATGAGATGGCGGTCTGCAGTGCTGAGTCGCTGCGTGGTGGTAACGCGCAAACTAATGCCCATGCGTTACTTCAGGTCTTTTTGAATGAAGATCGCGGTCCTCATCGTGACGCCTTACTGATGGGTGCCTCACTCGTCTTAGAATTAACCGGCGTGGTGGATTCCCCGCTAGCGGGTGTCGCTGTAGCAGCGTCTGCTCTGGAAGATGGGCGCGCGGCGTTGCTACTCAATGAATTGAGAACGTTTGGTGGGAGTGTAGGTGTATGAGCGACACACCTGATTTCCTAACGCAGATGGCTTTGTCGAGCGCTGCGCGCGTGGCTCATGCAAAGAATGCCTTGCCTGACCTTGAGGATCGTCTGCAGAACTTGCCAATGCCACCCAAGCTGGTTCTGTCCCCCGCCGGTTTTGATTTGATTATGGAATTAAAGTTGGCCTCACCGGCGTATGGAAGCCTGGCTAATTCCAGTTTAGATCTGCAGGCACAGGTATTGGCCTATGCGCGTGCCGGTGCTGCTGCTGTTTCTGTTTTAACAGAGCCGTCTCGCTTTCAAGGCGATCTATTACATCTGTCGCGTGCTGCTGAAGTATTAGCGCCAAGCGCGGTGCCGGCAATGCGCAAAGACTTTTTAGTGGATCCTTATCAGCTGCTTGAAGCCCGCCTTTGTGGTGCGAGCGGTGTCTTGCTAATTGTACGTATGTTGACCGATGAGTCTCTGTCCACCTTGTTATCGCAGGCGCGCCGATTAGGTCTGTTTGTATTGTTAGAAACCTTTGATGAGATCGATATCAAGCGCGCCCAGTCACATGCCTCTTCCTGGACGGCAGATAAGACGCAACTTCTGATTGGCGTGAATAGCCGCGATCTGACAACGCTGAAAGTAGTACCCGATCGATTAGTCCAGCTTGCGTCGTTGTTGCCCATGGAACATCCGCGCGTAGCAGAAAGTGGGCTTGTCACCGCCCAGGATGCGGCGATTTTGTCTGCCGCCGGCTATAACCTGGCTTTGGTAGGGTCAGCGCTGATGGCCAGCGCCGATCCGGTAGCTTTAGGCGGTGCCATGATCGAGGCAGGTCGGGCCGCCGCCTGTCGCAGGCTAAGCGAAGGAGTCTATCGATGAACCCATCGCGCGGCTTGTTTATCAAAATTTGTGGATTGCGCAGCGCCAGCGATGTGCACGCGGCGATTAATGCCGGCGCTGATGCGATCGGTTTTGTTTTTGCTCCTAGCGTGCGACAGGTTACAGCGTTGCAGGCCGCGTCACTCACCGTCGGGCTTCGTGATCGAATTAAGGTGATCGCGGTCACGCGGTCACCGAATCAAGATCAGATCGATGAGATTGCTGAAGTGCTGCAGCCCGACTATTTGCAAAGTGACTGGCAGGACTTCACCCATCTGCGCTTGCCCAAGGAGATACCCGCGCTGCCGGTATTTAGAGACGGGGACGAACAGCCGCCTTACCTTCCGTCACCTTATTTATATGAGGGTGTGCATAGCGGCACCGGCCTTGTTGCTAATTGGGCAGTAGCGGCGTCCTGGGCGCGAACCTCAGATCTTATCCTGGCGGGTGGACTCCATCCGGAGAATGTGGCTCAAGCCATTCTGGCGGTTAGCCCGATGGGAGTTGACGTCTCTAGTGGCGTGGAGTCATCACCGGGCGTTAAAGATTCAAGATTGATCGAAGCGTTTATTTTTCGTGCGCGGGAGGCCGCGCGCACTCTGAGTGGAGAGCTGACATGATGAATTTCGATAATGAAGCAAATCGTGCGGATTTGCTGGAACGGGAAATTCGCGGCGAGTTTCCGGATGACAAAGGTCGTTATGGTCCGTTCGGTGGTCGGTACGTGCCTGAGACCCTGATCCCAGCGCTGGAGCGCCTGGATGCTGGCATCAAACGTTGGCTCAAAGATCCGGAGTATCAGGCAGAGCTCACCCGCGAGCTCAATACGTGGGTAGGCAGGCCAACGCCGTTGAGTTACGCCCATACCCTGTCGGCTCGCTGGGGCGCGCATGTCTGGATGAAGCGTGAGGACTTGGCTCACACCGGTGCGCACAAGATCAATAGCGCGATGGGGCAAGCACTTCTTGCCAAGCGATTGGGTGCCAAGCGGGTGGTGGCTGAAACCGGTGCTGGTCAACACGGCGTGGCTAGTGCGGCTGCTTGTGCACGCTTAGGTTTACCCTGCACGGTGTACATGGGCGCTGTGGACATTGAGCGTCAAGCGCCCAATGTCGGGCGCATGAAACTCATGGGTGCGACAGTGGTTCCAGTAACCGGTGGAGACCAAACACTGCGTGCGGCTGTGGACGAAGCGATACGTGATTGGGTGACAGACCCTAACGGGACCTACTATCTGCTGGGTTCAGCCATCGGGCCGCATCCGTATCCTTATCTGGTTCGCGAACTGCAATCCATCATCGGTCGAGAGTCACGACAGCAAATGCTGGCGCAGGCTGGTGGCTTGCCGCAGGCGGTTTATGCGTGTGTCGGTGGTGGTTCTAATGCCATTGGTATGTTCTATCCCTTTGTCGGTGATAAGGATGTTGAGATTTATGGCGTAGAAGCTGGTGGGCGAGGCTCAGGCTTGGGCGATAACTCCGCGACGTTGTCGTACGGAACGCCGGGTGTTCTGCAGGGTGCGTTTAGTCTCTTACTTCAAGATGCGCATGGGCAGATCCAGGAAACCCATTCGGTATCGGCGGGTCTGGATTATCCCGGCGTGGGACCTGAGCACGCTTTCTTGAAAACTATAGGTCGGGTTAGCTACGAAAGCATCGGCGACGATGAGTCGCTGGAAGCCTTAGAAGAGCTTTCCCAAGCTGAAGGTATTTTACCGGCCATTGAGACTGCGCACGCTTTCGCAGCGGTGCGCGCCTATGCCAAGCGGCACCCGGGTTCTCGCATTTTGGTGGGATTGTCGGGTCGTGGTGATAAGGATATGCCGACGTTGACGCGGACTTTATTGAAGGGGAAATTGTAATGCTGCCATCGGATGACGTTCAGAAGGCTATTGCCTCGGCCAAGGCTCAAGGCCGTCCGGCTATCGTTGCGTTTATGACGGCTGGATTTCCGGTACGCGATGAGTTCATTAGCACCCTCAATCAGGTGGCCTCCGCGGCTGACGTGGTAGAAATTGGTGTGCCGTTTACCGACCCTATGGCCGACGGGATGACCATTCAAAGAGCCAGTCATACCGCGTTGAAACAGGGTGTGACGTTGCGCTGGATCTTAGACAGCTTAGCGGCAGCGCCGGTAAAGCCGGCTGCTCCCATCTTGCTCATGAGTTATCTCAACCCTCTACTCAGTGTGGGCTTTGACGAACTCCCGACAGCGGCGCGACGCGCCGGGGTGTCGGGTTTTATCGTGCCGGACCTGCCGCGTGAGGAAGCACAAGAATTGGCGGATCAGCTAAAGGCACAGGGCCTTTCCCTGATTCAGATGGTTACTCCAGTGACGCCGGTGGATCGTTTGTCGAGTCTGTGTGGTAGCGCCGATGGCTTTGTCTATGCTGTGACTATGACAGGGACTACCGGCGCTCAGGTTGCCGTGCCGGATGAGGTGCTGGAGTACCTTGATCGCGTGCGCGAAGCCTCATCAGCCCCGGTCTGTGCCGGGTTTGGTATCCGTCATCGGGACCAAGTGATGCGACTGGCTGCTCATGTGGACGGAGTGGTGGTGGGTTCGGCGTTGGTTGAGGTCTTAGAGCGCGGTGAAGACGCGGCTGAATTTTTGCGTAGTCTGCATCCTTAATCGTCCGAGGAGCCATAGGTAGGTGGGCTTTGTGAAGTACCGACGCGGGGCGGCTTGCGAGGTGCTGATGAGCATCCAGCGCTAGAAATGGTCATCCATTTTGGGTTAGCGTTTAGATACTTTTAACAGCTGACAGTGGTTATATTATGAAAAATGCATCATTGAAATCCTGCGTGAAAAACCTGTTGTCGGCAGCACTTTTAAGTGCAGCGGCCATGGCGCATGCCAACGAGGCCGCGCCCGCCGCCAGTGCGATGACGGCCGACCCGCTAGCTCCAACGAGTAAAGAGGATGGGAGCTATCTGATGGGATTGCAGTGGGCATCGCAACTGTCGACGCTGGGCATTGTCGGTGACTTAGATGGCGCCTCCATCCAGCGAGGCATCACGGATGGTCTGTCGGGTAAGAAACTCGAACCGGTGCAGAACACCACGACGCGGCAATTTGTGGTTGATCTGATGCAAAAAGCCTTTGCGAGCAATATCGCTGCGTCCAAAGCATTCATGGATCGTAACGCGAAGACCAAGGGCGTGGTTACCACGGCCTCGGGTCTTCAGTATCGGGTTGTCAACAAGGGTGACGTGAAGGCGGCCTCGCCGACGGCCGAGGATACTGCGACGGTTAATTATCGCGGCACCTTGATAGATGGTTCTGAGTTCGACAGTTCGTATAAGCGCGGCCAAGCAGCGACGTTCCCGGTCACCGGCGTGATCAAGGGCTGGCAAGAAGCGTTGGTCATGATGAAGCCAGGTGCTAAGTGGGAATTGTTCGTGCCGCCAGAGTTGGGTTACGGCCAGCAGCCTCGAGCCACTATTCCGGGTGGTTCGGTGTTGATCTTTGAGGTGGAACTACTCAGTGTGACGAAAAAAGAAGCGGCCAATCCATAACCAGAACGCTGTTTGACTGCTTTAAGGCGTTGCCCCAGAAGGCAGCGCCTTTTTTATTATTTGATATTCATGCTTAAGTAACAGTTCAGTCTAATAATTTACTCCACGTAACGTCGCTGTCGCGAGTGGCGCAGTGTCCGTGTACCTAGCACGAAGCGACACGGCGTATTACTGAGGAGTATTCGCAATGATTTTACGCTTACCCATAATCCTCACTGGTCAAGCCTACATGACCGTTAAGCGAACACTAGTTATGGTCTTAACGGGCTTATTATGTAGCGCCAGTTTGCCGGCCATTGCTCGCTCGCCTCAGGCCGTGGCACGTCACCAGGATCCGGGAAAATCGGCTCAGGCTACGGCTGGCTTTAGTTTCACGGTCGCCGGTGCCTCGGCAGACTGCGGTCACTTGATCATGCCAGCGATTGCTAAAGCAGCCCATGACGAGAAAGCCAAATTTCATTGGCATCTAGGTGATATGCGGAGCGTATCAAAGGCCGATGTGGACTTCATGTTTGAGCGATATTTTCAGACCCCTGACTCCACTAATCCCACATTGGCCGACTATCAGGAATTGTTGATGTCAAGCATTAAAGAACGGCAATTAGAGCCGTTTCGGGTGCAGGGCGTACCTTTAATGATCACTCTGGGTGGCCGAGACGATCGCCGTCCTTTGAGTCGGCTGGGATTTCGCGTTGTTTTACGTGACATGTACAGTCAGCCTTTGCTGTCTGATCAACGTCGCGTCGATGGACAGGCTGATAATCCCAAAGATATTCCGTCCTCTTACTACCATTGGCGTGTGAAGTCAGTGGATTTCATTAGCTTAGATAATGCGACAGACGTAGCGTTTGATCGTAAGCAGTTGAAGTGGCTTGATGGCGTTTTGCTCAAGGATATGGTCGATAGCTCAGTGCGTACCGTGGTCGTTGGAGCGACGGCCGGCTTGCCACACAGTGCGGTGCCTGACCAGAGCATGTGTTTGACGAAGGCTGGAACGAGTTCCGGTGAGCGTGTGTACAAGGCGCTAGCACAGCTGATTAAAGCAGGTAAACGCGTGTACGTTTTATCTTCCCATGCGCATTACTATCGTGCCGGAATCTACGATACCGAGTACTGGCGAGACCCACAAAATGGGGGTGTGGTTATTCCAGGCTATGTGGTTGGAACAGCCGGTGCAGCGAGAATGATGTTGGCTAAGGATATGGAGTCCGATACGCAAGCGCGTAGCGGTGTGTATGGCTATCTGAAAGGCACCGTGAATGCGGATGGAGCAATCAACTTTTCATTCCATGAGCTGGACAACAAGGCCCTGCAGTCGATCGAAACGCAGAATTTTGAGAGTGGCCTTGCAGCCTATTGTCTGAATGACAATAAGGCGGCTGGCTTGATAGCCGAAGACCCTATGCCAACTTGGTGCGACGCTCCAGACAATAAAAACTAGGTTGATGGCCGCTGCTAAAACTTAATCAATCCAGCGAGCCGTCAACGAATTGCTGCCATGCCTGCTGGATGAGGGACTCCAGTTCGCGTGCGAAACCTGTTCCATCGAACAATGTCGAGTTGGCGGCGCGATCGCGCAGGCTAAGGCGCAGTGTTTGCAGTGAATCAATATCGTTTGCGGCCGCTACGGCGATGCCTACGTATTCTTCTTCCGTGTGCGCAATCCAATCATGAAGCCCGACTTGACTTAAAAGTCCGGCGCCTTGTCGCGACAGCATGGTTTGGCCACATCGGGTGACCGTAGGCACGCCCATGTAGATTGCTTCACAAGTGGTTGTTCCACCGGTAAAGGGATAGGTATCCAGCAGAATATCGATCTCACCATAGGCCGCCAGATACTCAGCGCGCGGTAAGTTGTCAGCTAAATCCACGCGTGCAGCGTCGATCCCAGAGTCGGCGAGTCGTTGACACCAGCGGGCGCGTTCTGTGGAGTCTTTTTTGGTGGTGCCGCGAAGTAAAAGGCGGCTGTTAGGAACGCGACTCAGGATCTTCGTCCAGCAGGCCAGAATAGGCTTGTTGATTTTTGACGTGTTTTGCACGCAGCCAAACGTGACATAGCCGCGCTCTAGCGCCGGCGTGCTCGCCACTCCAGGCGCGGTCGGTGCGCTGAAACACAGACGCGTTGCGGAGAAATTTAAGACACGTTCGCAAAATTCCTGATCGTGAGGTGCGGGAGTGGCGTGCGCATCGCCCAAAATAAAATGCATGGTCGGCAGGCCAGTTGAAGCAAAGTAGCCGAGCCAGCTGATTTGCACGGGTGCGCACCGGTAGGCAAATACAGGTAGCCGGTTGTTTCCTGTGTGGCCAGCCAAATCGATCAAAACATCGATACCATCTGCGTGGATTCGCGCAGCCGCCTCAGAGTCTCGCACGTTATGCAGCGAGGTCCAGCCCCTTAGATGGGTGCGTAGCTTTTGGGTGTAGGCGTCTTCTAGAGGTTGTGTGGTGTAGGCGTGTAACGCTATAGCCTGAGGATCAACGCAGGCAAGGACGTTCTCCAAAAAGTAGCCCACCGGATGGCTACGAAAATCACCCGATACCAGCCCTACTTTCAAGGGGGCGGTCGATCGCTCAAGGTAATAACGGCGATCATAAACGTAGGGGGTCGCTCGCCCCGAGGCTTTTGCACCATATAACCGTGCTTGGGCAAGGTAGGCCTGTTTATCCACGTTGGGATGAATCGCCATAGTAAAGAGCAGGTTGCTGACCTGATCTAGGTCGTCTGGCTTAAGTTTTATGGCCTGCTGATTCGCCTCCATCGAAAGGTCGAGTTCGCCGCTCACGCGTAAAATGTTAGCTAAGTTGCCATAGATCTCACCCGTGCCGGGTGCAAGCGATAAGGCTTTCCTGGCGTGCTTTTCCGCGGAGCTGGGTTGGCCACTGGACAGGTATAACGTGGAGAGATTGACGTGGGCTGCCAAACACTTTGGGTCAATTTGCAAAGCTTTTTCAAAGTGAAGGACCGCGCGGGTGAACTCTCTACGCGCTTTACAAGCCGTGCCCAGGCCGCAATGCGCCGCAAGCAGTTGCGGCTCAATTGCTAACGCTTCGGTGAAATTCGATATCGCCGCCTCGACGTCGCCGAGCTGCAGCAACACGTTAGCCAGATTGGTATGCGCCGCGGGCGATCTGGGCGAATGTACAAGAGCCTTTTGATAGTGCTCTACCGCCAGACTCAGTGCCCCAACCTGGTACGCCGCTAATGCTCGCTCCATGTAGTTAACATATGGAGTCACCGTGGGTGGCTGTGACCTCGGTTCCAGGCTCGTACTTGCACGATTCGATGACTTTAGCAGGCAACATTGCTTGTATTTTCGTCCGCTCCCGCAAGAGCATGGGTCGTTGCGACCGATCCTGCTATTCATTGCGTACGCTTCCTGCCGTGTGTGAGTCATCGGGCTGGACTAAAGAGCTCTCCAGCCGGACAGTATAAATAAGTCTTGGGTTTCTGGAGAGTCTAGACTCGTCATCGTCATGACATAGCCCTAAGCGACACTCTGCCGCCCGACAGGCGCGAAGGGTTTGCCATGAAGTGAGGTGGCTACCCATGTCACCGTTAGTCGAATGATGAGGATGAGATGACGCAATCGTTGATGCCTTGGGTAGTTAAAGCATACAGCCATCCGGTTGCGCCGATTCTGGCGACGGGTTTGGTGTCTTGCGCGATAGCCATGGATTTGTATTCAACGAATAGGTCCTGGCTTAGCCACCCTCCCAAGGCAGCTGCCCACGATCCCCTGGTTGTGACTAATGACGGATTTCAGAAACTGCTCAATGGGCATTTATTCGGCGCCCCACCGGTGGCGGCGGCCTCTAAAAGTACACTCGTAGCTTCCGCGTATAAATTGAGTGGCACGATCGCCCTGGAGGATCCTGCTCAGGGCTACGGTTTTATCAGTGAGAACGGTGCGCCAGCGGCGCTCTACCGTGCAGGCGCGGTGCTGCCTAGCGGGGCCCGATTGAGTCAGGTTTTTGCCCAGAGCGTGACGCTGGAAATTAACGGCAAGTCCGAAACCTTGGAGCTTCCGCGCGGCAGCACACCCGGGACCGGGGTAGCCTACAAGGCCCGGGGAGCTACAGGGCCACGTAAACCGATACCGAAAACAGAAATGCCCGTCTCCGCGGTCAAATTGCCGGAGAAATTTGATCCGAGCCGGCCTCCAAACGTGGTGCCAAGAACCCCGTTGCTTCGTGCTTTGCGACCCTCTCCCTTGCTGGTGGACGGCTATCTCTTGGGCTACCGACTGAGTTCATCGGGGGGCTCCGTAGCACTGCCGGGGTTGGCGCCAGAAAACGTGATCGTCAGTATCAATGGCGTCAAGTTAGAAGACGGCAACGTCGCTACCGGAGCTTTCGAGGCGTTGTTGGGTTCACGCAGTGCCGTTGTGACCGTGCTGCTGCCCAACGGTGGCACCCGCGACGTGACGATCGATACGTCGAATTTAGAATCGATTATAAAGCCAAGGAAAAACAACTAATGCATTGATTGGCCGGATTAAATCCCAATCAACGCGACTTTTTAAAGAATATGTAACATTGGGTTTTCCACCGCAGCGTCATCGCGCTGTCACGCATTAGTCACGACGGTTGGGTACTGTTGCGGCCTCGCTAAAGAGATGGAAATCGCGACTGAGGCAATTCTGTCATGGTCGTGCCATTCAGATTTCATCTTGATCAGTGAAGATGAGCGGGTAACGGGTTGATGCTGTCAAAGACAGCTGAGAACCGATTCGGATAAAAAGGTTTTAAAGAGCGAATCCGTTAATGAGATTTGCCTTTATAAGACCGGCGCCATAGGCGTTCGGTCAATGTTGGCTAGTGGGTAATGTTAGTTGGGTATGTGGGTAAAGCTAGGGCAGTCCGTAATGCGGCTGCACTTAATTATTAAATTTAGGTTTCTAAATTAACAATCAATCAATGCTAGGGGAATTTTGAAAATGAAGAATGCAATCAAGTTGGCACTCGCTGCCGCTGCTCTTGTCAGCACGAGCTCGTTCGCAAACACGCTCACCGCCACCACGGTTTCGTCGGGCCAGACTGGCAGCGACCTGATCCTGTTCGTAAGCGACTTGACCACGGGTAAGTACTACGGCTTCGACACGGGTGTAACGCTGGATACCGTTGAGACGGTTGCTGGCGTAGGCAGCGCTGTAACGGCCAACGGCGGTGTGTTCAATGACCAGGGCGGTGCTTACGGCTCTTCGCTGAGCTTCAACGGTTCGACCATCAACGCTGGCCCAAACTTGGCCTCGTTCCTCGCCAGCCTGGCGCCAACGGACAACGTGCAGTGGGCTATCGACGCTGGTGACGGCAAGACCAACAGCACCACCGCCGTGGGCGGCAACCGTTTGCTGGTTTCTGCGACGTCGCAGCCAAGCTGGGCTGGCACGATCAGCAACTCGGCTGCTAAGAGCGGCGTGTCCTCGCTGAACAACTTGATCACTGCTTGGAACAATCAGCTACCAGTCACGGTGAATGACGTCGGCAGCGGCACGGCAGGTTGGGGCGTAGGCACCAACGGTATCTCGGCAACGCGCGGCTTCTACGGCTCAAACGTGGTCTCCGGTGCGGCTATCGGTTCGGCTCAGTACCTGTACTTGGTTTCGAACAACGTGTCGGGCGGTTCCTCGGTTGCCGGCGTTCAGGCAACGTCGGGTTCGTTCACGCTGAACTCGGATGGCACCTTGACCTACACCGCAGTGCCAGTTCCCGGTGCGGCTTGGTTGCTGGGCAGCGGCTTGCTCGGTTTGGTGAGCATCAGTCGTCGTCGCTCGAAGTAATCGCGAGACGCGAAGAGAAAAGTTTGTGGGGGATGTTTTCCCCCACAGACGTTTAGATTAGGAAAGAGTTTGATTTAGTGTGATGTGTTGAGTTCGATAAAAAGAGTTCGATAAAACTATAAATATTGGATAAGTCGTTTGAGTATTTGTTTGAGTGAAATGTTGTTTTGATAATTAAACCAATCCATTTTGGAGCTAGGAAAACCATGCGTAACAATCTGATTCTCGCCGCGGCCGTTGCCGCGACTTTTGCCGGCGTTTCGGCCTCGGCTAGTACCGTTGATATCTACGTCTCAGGCTCGTCAGCTCTGCAGACGTTCTTCCAGAAGGACTTGGCTGTGTCGATCTGCGGCCAGGCGGCCACCGCCATCAGCTCGTCCAACATTAGCGTTTCTTACAAAGACACCACGCTGGCGTCGACCGCTGGCCAGCCTGGCTACACGTACTACTCCTGCGTAGCTAACGGTACCGTCTCTGGTTTTGCTTCGGGCAACATCTACGCGCTGCACTACGCTTCGGACTTAGGTTCGACCTGGGGCGTAGCTGGTTCGATCACCCCGTCGCTGACTCGTGAGACCATTCTCACCAACGTTGGTTGCGGCACCTCGACCTGCAACGACACGGCTCACTTTGACCGTGTAAACGACAAGAGCGCCGCTTTGGAAGCCGCTTACGTGATGGGCCAGCACAAGTCGGACATCTTGACGTTCGACGTTGAGCCAACCCTGTTCTCGGGTGACAACTGGCCATCGGCTAACAGCGACGTAACGATCATTCCTGCCAAGCTCGCGACGGCCCCTACGGCGGCTCAGTTGGCTGGTATCACGACTTCGAACATGAACGAGCAGATCTTCGGTGTGATCGTGAGCAACAACACCCCAGGTGTTGGTCTGTCCACCGGCAACGCAACGGGTTCGACTTCGACCCAGGCTCCTTCGCTGTCCACCAACTCGATCCGCGCGATCTTCACTGGCCAGTACACCTACTGGAACCAGGTTCCAGAAGTTGGCAGCGCCGACACGGCTAGCACCCAGATCGTTCTGTGCCGTCGTGACCACGGATCGG
This sequence comes from uncultured Pseudomonadota bacterium, assembly GCA_903828595.1. GTDB lineage: Bacteria > Pseudomonadota > Gammaproteobacteria > Steroidobacterales > Steroidobacteraceae > CAIKMS01. Next base: position 52,533 of record CAIKMS010000016.1, read on the forward strand.
GCAGCGAAATCGCCGCCAGCCTCACCTTCACCGGTGTGGAGTGCGGTGTGAACTCCAACGCGATCGCAACGACCGCCAGCTCGGGTAACCTGAACGGCGTTATCGAAAACCCAACCTCGCAGGACGTCAAGAACTGCGTACAGAGCACTTCCAGCGTGTCGGGCCTGTCGGGCGCGGTCGCCGGTATCGGTCTGGTAGGTATCGGTTTCAGCGCTTCGTACACCACGGTGAACATCGATGGTTATCAGGCTAACGCTCACAACGTAGCCGCCGGTCTCTACAACATGGCCTACGAGTCGCATGCTAAGGACAACACCGCCAACAGCGGTGCCAGCGCTGACACCAAGGCTGTGGTGTCGGCTCTTCTGCTCGATGCTACCAAGCAGGCTAAGCTGACCAATTTCTACTCCGAGACCGCGACCCAGCTCGCCGCTGCGGCTTCGAACCAGTTCAACGTGGCGTCGACCCCAGCTGGTTACACCGCACTGCAGGCTGGCAACACGGCAAGCGTTATCGGCAGCTCGTTCATTTCGAACAAGACGCCGGTAGTGTTGTTTGACCGTGGTGGCAACAGCTGCACGGCCAAGTCGAACAGCAACTAAGTTGACACCGCACGGGATCTGAGGCCTGCTCAGCCGTGCTGTTGAAAAACAAGAGGAACCCTGGCAACGGGGTTCCTCACTAAACTCAAGAGCCGGTACACCTGTGTATCGGCTTTTTTTATGCCCGCCTACTTTGGCCGACTCTGATCCGCGGCGCGGCGCCTGCAAGGCGACCGCTGAGCGCAGGGTAGGGCGGCTGGCCCTGACTCGATTAGGGCGCGCTCACATAAATTTGAAGAGCTTGGCAAACGCTCGATGCTAACTTGTGCCACGTCTTTTTAAAATTTAAGAGACTTAGTAAAGCCGCATCCTCGGTCGCTCCGGACCACTTGGGGGCCTCTTTGGACGGCCCCAAGACCAGGCCACGCGGGTAAGACACCGTGCCTCCACGAAAAGGCCTGCCTACAGACCGAGGCATCGCCTAAATGGCCCCAAGTTGACAGCGCTCATCCGCGGCTTTCCCGGTTTCGGACCTCGTTTTGAGCGGTCAGAAAATAATTTCTGTGAATTGTAAACCTATAACCGCATGTTTTTATTGAGTAATCTTCAGACCTTTACTCGTGTGTACACAATGAAATACAAACCACATACATCTGAAATACTTCGCGTTTACGATTGTATCAAGCTCACTAGACACAGAACGATCTGAGTCTAGGCAGGGCGCTACAAACTGGTGAACTGGAGAACGGTTCGTCGGGTGTTGGCGTCCGCGTGCGGAGCTCGGTTTTTGCTTTGACTTGATGCTTATACGTGAAAACTTACAAATAACACTTAGGGGATTGAATAATGAAGATTGCAATCAAATTGGCGCTTGCCAGCGCCGCGTTGGTCAGTTCGGCCACGTTCGCTAACACTCTGCTCAGCACGACCACTTCGACTGGCGGCCAGACCGGCAGCGACCTCATCCTGTTCATCAGCGATACCACCAGCGGGTCGTTTTTTGCTTATGACACCGGCGTAAGCTTAGATTCCGTCTCGACAATTGGCGGCGTTGCGTCTGCCGTGACTGGCAACGGTGGCACCGCGTTTGCTGACCTCGGCGGCCCTTCGCCTGCCAAGGGTGGAACCGGCTCTTCGTCGATCATTTTCGGCAGCTGGAACAACAACACCTACGTCAACCCGTTCGCCACTTTCAATAGCGGCGCTGGCGCAACGGCAGCCGCCAGCTTCCTGGCCAGCGTCACAGCGGGCGACACCGTGGTCTGGGCGTTGAATGCGGGCGACGGCAAGACCAACAGCACGAACACCATTGGCGGCAACCGCCTAATAGTGTCGGCTCAATCGCAGCCAAGCTGGACTGGCACCATCACCAACACCAGCGCGAAGGGCGGCGTATCCGCGTTGAACAACCTGATCTCCGCCTGGAACGTAGCCAACCCAGCCAACGCGACTTCGTCGTCGATCGGTTGGGGCTTCGGTAACTCCAGCGCCAACTCCGCCCCATACGGCTTCTACGGTACGAACACCGTGTCTGGCGCCGCGCCTTGCGCAGCGACCCAGGCGTTCACCAGCCAAGGCGCTCAGAACTGCGCGGCTTCAACCCAGCAGTATCTGTACCTTGTTTCGAACAACGTAGCCGGTGGTAGCGCGGTGGCCGGCGTACAGGCGACGGAAGGTACCTTCACGCTGTTGTCGAACGGCCAGGTTGCCTACGTACCTGTTCCAGGTGCGGCTTGGTTGCTGGGTAGTGGCTTGCTCGGGTTGGTTGGCATCAGCCGCCGTCGCCGAGTCTAATCCGGGCCGCGGCGCCTTGGGGTCTGTGAGCTGAGATCACGCAGCTCGCAGACCATCAAGGTTCTACGCCGAGGCAAGGCTTTGAGTTTTTTTAAGTCGATGTTTTTTTGAGTCAATTTTCTGAAGCTTGATTGGCAGCGCTGGCTGCTCAATGCTTACCCACACTAATTTGCCGGTCGTTGCTAGTCGCCGACCGGCTTTCTTTTTTGTTCCTTTAGAGCCCCCAAATCTCGGGCAGCGGGCGTAGGCTTTTTAACTTATTCATGAACCAGGCCTGAAAAACCGTCCCGTTCTCGTCCTCTTTTGTGGCCTTCCTCCAGGCACCAAGTAATAACTGCATGAAAACGCAATGTTTTCTCAGTGTGAGCATTATCGCGTCACAGTGAAATACAAGTTGCACACGCCTGCAACACTTGGTCTCTACGATTTGCACCAGTTTCCTAGTACACCGGAGTGATCGCTGAGTGTACGCGGCGTAGCGCTGTAGCCCGACGAGCCTGAAGTGGGGCTGGCACGTTAGCCGGGGAGCTTGATTTTTGTTTGTGATGACTTTGATAACTCGACCTTCTACATAATTATTAGGGGAAAATTGACCATGAAGACTGCAATCAAATTGGCCCTCGCGGCCTCCGTACTCGCCAGCTCGGCCTCGTTCGCTAACACTCTGCTTGCTACGACCACCTCGACCGGCGGCCAGACTGGTAATGACCTGATCCTGTTCGTCACCGACCAAACCACGAACAACGGTTTTGCCTACGACACCGGCGTGACCCTGGACTCCGTAGCCAAGATTTCCGACGTGGCTACTGCCGTGACCGGCAACGGCGGCACCACGTTTGCTGACGTTGGCGGTACGGGCTCGTCTCTGTCGTTCGGTTCGAGCAGCACGTTCAGCGCGTTCAACAGCGGCGCTGGCGCCACCTTGCTGTCGAATTTCTTAAGCAGCATCACCGCTGGCGACACCGTGGTTTGGGCGTTGAACGCCGGCGACGGTAAGACCAACAGCACGAGCACGATCGGTGGAAACCGATTGATCGTATCCGCCACGGCCCAGCCAAGCTGGACCGGCACGCTCACCAACACCGGTGCAAAGGGTGGCGTATCGGCTCTGAACAACCTGATCACCGCTTGGAACCTCGCCAACCCGTCAACCGCCGTATCCACCTCGATCGGCTGGGGCTTCGGTAACTCCAGCGCCAACTCCGCGCCAAACGGCTACTACGGCACTAACGTGGTCTCCGGTGCGGCCGTGGGCACCGCTCAGTACCTGTACCTGGTGGCCAACAACGCATCCGGCGGTTCGACGGTTGCCGGCGTGCAGGCAACCACCGGTTCGTTCACCTTAGGTAGCAACGGACAGCTGAGCTTCACGGCGGCCGCGTCACCGCAGGTTCCAGTTCCGGGTGCAGCCTGGTTGTTGGGCAGCGGTTTGATGGGTCTGGTCGGCATCAGCCGTCGTCGTCGCGCCTAATCCATAAGGCCAGTTGGCAATGGTGGTCGCCGGTGACGGTGACCACCACTCTGACTCCTTGATTTGATGTTTTGACGTTTCTTTTGCTTGATTGGCGGTACCTACCGCCCTACGTTGTTATTCACACTAATCTTGAACCGGCCCATGCAGCCTGCGTTGGCCGGTTTTTTTCTTTACGCGGGTCGTGTGCGCCGCGCCCAAAGTGGGTTGGCTGAGAATCTCGGGCGTCCTGGCGCATCCATCATTCAGCGCCACCGCCTCCCAAGGCAGACGTGATTGAGTTTAATAATTTATTAAAATTACCGTCTGTCAGTCTGATTGAAATACTTGCCCGTTATGATTCGCGCTGGGTCCCCATCGCAGGGACTTTTTGAACGAACTTTATGGGGAGCGTGAATGCGCTGCGCTGTTAACTCTTTCGCCAGTTTGCTGATGTCAAAACCTGCGCTTTTTAGAGTGCTGACCGCTTTAGCGGTTCTGTCAATGACGGCGACTGGCGGTAACGTCTACGCTCAATCGCCTGCCGCGGCGACAACGACTCAGAGCTTTTCTATCCTCGAATATCGAGTGTTGGGTAATACCGTGCTGGATGTGCGCAGCGTGGAAAAAGCCGTGACACCGTTTTTAGGGCCAAACCGGTCCTTTACGGACGTAGAAGGCGCTCGTGCCGCGTTAGAGGCGGCGTATCATGACCATGGATTTGGTACGGTATTTGTCGACATCCCCGAGCAAACCGTCGATGACGGAATCGTGCGTTTGCGCGCGACCGAGGGACGTTTGCACGCCGCGACGGTCTCTGGAGCGCAGTACTACTCCGAGCGTCAGATTAAAAACGCGATCCCCGCAGCCAGCACCGGTACGGTGCCTGATTTAAATGCGCTGCAGACCCAGATTGGTGCGGTTAATGCTCAGGCGCCAGATAGATCAATCACGCCCGTACTTAAGGCCGGTCCGACGCCGGGTACCGTTGACCTTGCGTTAACCGTAGATGACCACTTGCCGTTTCATGGAAGTCTAGAGCTCAACAACCAGTACACCCCGAATACCAAGCCGTTGCGGCTGGTTGGCTATGTCTCTTACGACAACTTGTTCGGTGCGCTGCATAGTCTGTCGATGCAGTATCAGTCTGCACCTCAGGCGACTAAAGAAGCCGGTGTGTTTGCGGCGGGCTACGTAGCCCCCTTGTCGACGGGAAAGTTATCCGTAACCTACATTCATTCGTCGAGTGATGTGACCACGGTCAGTTCACTGGGTGTGATTGGTAAGGGCTCTATCTATGGCCTGCATTACGATTACCCTGTCACCGCCACGCCGCAACTGTTAGAAGATCTGACCCTGGGTTTGGACTACAAGCACTTTGCCCAAGACGCAGGTTCCGTGAAGTCGCCCATTGCTTATGCCGATCTGTCACTGGTGTATGCCGGAACCTGGACTACCCAGCCGCGCACAGTGACATGGTCTACAGGGCCGTCATTTAGTGTGCGCGGTGTGGGTTCTAACGCCCAGGATTTTGCGAATAAGTGCTACTTATGTCGACAAAATTATTTTGTGTTTCATGCCGACGGATCGGTAACCGAGCACGTTAATAAGGGAATGGACTTGGTGGCGCGCCTGGCGGCTCAATATTCGGCAACGCCGCTCATCAGCAACGAGCAATTTCTAGTCGGTGGCGCACAGACCGTGCGCGGCTATTACGAGGCCGAATCGTTAGGCGACCGTGGCGTACGCGGGATGATCGAAGCTCGCGCGCCTTCGTTGTTCTCGTCACCCCGCTTTCATGCCGTGCCCTACGCCTTCTTGGATGCGGGTGATATCAGCTACGTGGCACCGCTGCCCGGGCAACCCCCGAGCATCTTTTTGGCGAGCACTGGCGCTGGGATGACGCTGGATTTGTGGACCCACATGGTGGGTAACTTAACTTTTGCACACGCCTTGAGGACAACCTCAGAAAGCCAGCCAGCCAACGGTAATACAGCGGCAGCTTTGGTGCCACCGCACACTCGCGCCGGCGATAACCGATGGTTGTTCACGATCAAGGGCGTTTGGTAGGACGGCTGCCATTAAGGCTGTAAGAATTTGGAGTGTTGGATAGCCATGCGTAACTCGATGCATTTGTCTCGAACCTTGTCACTGGCGGTGGCGCTGGCCTTGGGCTCCGCCCGTCTGCAGGCTGCACCTGCCCCGGGGACTTTGCCAACGCCTTGCGCGCCGGGCACCTGTAACGGTGGACCATCCAAGTTCGTGACCTCCGGTCAGGCCTCGGCCATTACCGGCGGTAACAAGCTGACCATCACACAAACCTCCAACAATGCCACGCTGAACTGGGCAAATTTTGATGTAGGCTCTGGTGCCAGTGTGATCTTCAAGCAACCCGGCGCGAGTTCGGTTGCGCTGAACCGCATCTATCAGGCCAATCCCAGTCAGATTTTCGGGACCGTGCAGTCCAATGGCCAGATCTACTTGATCAATGGCAACGGCTTTTTATTCGGTAACGGAAGCGTGGTAAACGTTGGTGGTTTAATCGCGTCATCGCTTAACGTATCGGACGCCACCTTCAGCAAAGGCATCCTAAACCCAGGGCTTTTGCTGAATTCGCAGGCTGCGTTCGTAGCAGGTCAGAACAATGACGGCACCGCCGGTGTTGCGAACACTCAGGCCAGCGTGGTGGTCGATGCAGGGGCGACGTTATCGACAACGGCCGCAAACGGTCGTTTGCTGCTGGTTGCGCCGCGCGTTGATAACGCGGGAAGTTTATCCGCTGCGGATGGTCAGGTTATTCTGGCTTCCGGTCAAAAGCTTTATTTGCAGGCGAGTTCAGATTCGAATTTGCGTGGCTTGATCGTTGAAGTAGATGCCGGCGGCACAACGACCAACGAAACGACTGGCAATCTGTCGGCAGCGCGTGGCAACGTGACGATGCTAGGGCTTGCGGTCAATCAGATGGGCCGCGTGTCAGCAACGACGAGCGTGGCGTCGAACGGTTCTATTCGCTTAGTCGCCGGCGATACCTTGTTATCCAATCAGTCGCCCGGAGCGACTTTACAGCGTACTGATGGGGGCACGCTGACCTTAGGACCCGGCAGCGTAACTACCGTTACCCCGGACACCAGTGGCGGCAGCGCCGTTGATGCCTCCCTTCAGCAGCAGTCGGTGCTGGATTTAGAAGGCGCTAAAATCTTTATGAATAGCGGCGCCCAGCTTGTGGCGCCCGATGCAAGCGTCCTTGTGCAGGCCCGCGTGAATCCTTCCAACCTTGCGCAAGGTGCGTCGGATGGTAGCGAAATTCGCATAGCGTCTGGCGCTGTGATTGATGTCGCGGGTAGTAATGATTCGGTGCCGGTGGCCACCAACGTTGTTGAAGCGCAATTGCGTGCCAACGAGTTCGCCGATTCGCCGCAACAACGTAACGGTGCCTTACGCGGTAAAACGGTTTACGTGGATGTGCGTCAGGGTACGGCGAGTAATCCCGGCACTACGATTGCGAACCTGTCCGGTCAGGCCGGCATCATTGAGCGCGATATTTATCAACGAACCAGCCAGGGCGGTACCGTCACTTTAGACTCGGCTGGTGATGTGGTTGTGGCGCAGGGGTCAACCGTCAACGTGTCCGGCGGAGTGGTGAATTACACACCCAGCTGGATTCAAACCTCGTATCTGGTAACCGCTGATGGCAAGTTAGTGCCGATTAGCGAGGCCAATGCGGCGACCACCTATATTGGAATAGTAAATCCAACGGTCAGCCGGTCTGATGACCGTTGGGGCACGATTCAAGTGGCGCCTAACTCGGCGCTGGCTAATTACGATCCAGGCTATATCCAAGGCTCGGCCGCTGGCACGCTGAACATTGTCGCACCCAACATGGTGGTGCAGGGAAATCTTTTGGGTCACTCGGTGACCGGCGTGAATCAGCGAGCGGCCGGTACGACGACTCCGGGCGGACAGCTTTTTATCGGAGCTGTACCTGCCGCCGGCACGGCACTTGATTATCGCGCTCCATCCATTGAAATCACCAATTCTCCGGTAGCGATCACCGTGGAGGATGGCAGCAGCGTGCCGTCGAATTTAAGCCTGCAGTTGCCGGCAGCGGTGCTCAATCAGGATGGCTTTACTCGGGTTGCCATGTATAGCAACGGGGCCATCACTCAAGATGCCGCAACGCCGATCACGATGCCGGTAGGTTCGTCGTTATCGCTCAACGGCGCGACGGTGAACCTACATTCGTCCATCACGCTGCCGAGCGGTGCGCTCAACGTCAATTCGACTCAGACCGTTGGATCGGGAGATTTGTCTCTGGCGAACACCGGCGTATTCGTGGATCCCAACGTCGCCTTGGACGTACGGGGTAATTGGACCAACGATGGCGTGCTTCCACAAGGTGATGTGCCGACGTCGCCGATTGCACTTAATGGTGGTTCGATCAAGTTGAACCAAGGGGTTTATGGCGGCACGTTGTCCATTGGTTCGGGTGCAAGTCTATCGGTCAGCGGTGGTGCCTGGCAGAAGCAGGGCGGCAGCCTTTTAGGTGGTAGTGCCGGCTCGATCAGCCTGAATGAGGGCGCCGGTGGCACCTTAATCTTCGGATCTGATATCGGATTAGATGCCTACGGTGTGCAAGGTACGACTCACGGCGCATTGGGCGGTGGCGGCACGTTATCCATCACCGCGCCTCGCATATCCATCAGTTCGGGTAGCGCGGCCACTGCCGGCACGCAGACGGTGTCGAACGACCCTACCGTGGGTGGAACGCTCAATCTTAATTCCAGCCTGTTCTCGAACGATGGCTTTAGCCGCATTAACTTAAGCGCGGACGGCGCTTTGCTGCCAGGTTCCGGCGATTCCTCGACGATGTCGATTACGCCGAACACGACTCTCAATTTAAGCGCGCTGACTTATATCTTCACGCAGGGCGCGCGTGACTCCGCCTCGGCTGCAACTGTGGGTAGCGTGCTTGCGCCTGCTCTGGCCCCGTCCAACTTGCGCACTGCTGAGTCCTTGTCATTGTCAGCCAGCACCAATCCAGAGTTGCTGGGCGCTACCTCCGCAGGTCTGGGCGCGCTTTCGGTTGGCAGTGGAGCGGTCATTAACGCCGACCCACGTAGCGTCCTTTCCTTTAGTAGTGTGAACGGTATCAACATGGACGGCGCTATTCACGCGCCATCCGGTGCCGTTAAATTTGCCACCACGCTCGCGCTAAGCGAGGGTCTGGACTCTGGGTATCTGCCTGGACTTCGCATCGATATGGGTCCACATGCGGTGCTCGATGTCGCCGGTGAGGCAATCTATCAGCCAAACACGCAGGGTTTTTTAACTGGCGATCTGTTACCCGGTGGTTCGGTAACGTTTGCCGCGCAGCGTGGCAGTGTCACCCTTGAGCCCGGTTCGCTGGTCAACGTGTCTGGCGCCTCGGCGCCCTTTGATATTCAAGCCCCGGGCAGTAGCGTGGCTCCGGTGCGTACCACCCTCGGCAGCGCCGCGGGATCGGTCACCGTGGCCGCACCCGAACAAATCTCTTTGGTGGGCACGTTGCAAGCTCAAGGCGGCACCGGCTCTGCGCTCAACGCAGCCGGCGGCACGCTCAGTGTGACGTTGTCGCGTGTGGTGGGTACCGGATTTAGTAATGGCGTCGGTAATACGCCGGCTAGCTTCGACTCCACCAACACGCCACGAACCATTGAGTTACTGCCGAACGCCCCGGGCGTTGCGTCGACCCCGCAAAACGGATTGGGCATGGCAGTACTCGACCCCAAAGTCATCGAGTCGTCTGGTTTTGGATCGTTGTTTTTGTCGGCTGATCAAATTGAATTAGCAGCGGGCACCCAGCTGGCTATGCCGCAGGCGGTGACGCTCCAGACGCCTGCACTGCTAGCGCCTTCGTCAGGGTCAGCAAGCGTAACGGCGGCCTATCTTTCGGTCGGCACCGGCACGGCTTTGTATCCCACCGTAGCACCCAGTGCGGGTGACGGTTCAATCACTTTAACCGGCCAACAGTCGGTTGATCTGGCCGGCCAGATCAGTCTTAAGGGAGCGACCGACACCACGATCGCCAGCGGTGGATTCATCCAGTTGGTCGGTAATCAGCGCGGCAGCCAATCGGTAGGTGGATTAGCCACGGCCGGCAATCTGACATTGGCGGCAACTGAAATTTATCCTTCAACGGCCACCTCATACTCCATCTCGGCTCAGGGTAGCCCGTTTGATACGGTGACCATTAACCAGGTCGGTGCTCGTCCGGCGACGCCTCTATCGGCTGCGGGCAGCGTCTCGATCACGGCGGATGACATTATCCAAAACGGTACGATCGTGGCGCCTTTCGGCTCGATCGCGTTAAATGCGGTCGCGCCACAGAACCCTACCGCTAACGACGGCGTGCTGACGTTGGGTGCGGGTAGTTACACGTCAGTGAGCGGCAACGGCGCGCTCATTCCGTATGGATTGGTTAACAACGGCACTACGTGGGTATACAGCTTAGACGTGGCCCAGGCCGCCAGCGCTACTCCCACGGTCATCACCAGCGTTCCCACGCGTCAGGTGTCATTGTCCGGCTCTAGCGTAAAAATGGCATCGGGGTCGGTTGTTGATGTGTCGGGTGGCGGGGATCTGTACGCGTCGTCGTTCACACCAGGAACCGGCGGTACGGTGGATGCCCTGGCAAACTCTGCGGCCACAGGCCTGTATGCGATTTTGCCGTCGACTCGCGGACAGTTCGGCGCTTTTGATCCTTTACTGTTTTCTGATTCGGGCCTTAAGCCGGGTGCGAGTGTTTATCTTGCCGGCGGCGCCGGTCTAGCAGCAGGTTTTTATCCCTTACTGCCTGCACGTGACGCGTTACTGCCTGGTGCTTACCTCGTCCAGGCGGTGCCGGGTTTTGCCAACCTCACGCCGGGAACCACGGCAGTCGCGCTCAATGGCAGTCCGGTAGTCTCCGGTTACTTCACTTTTGGCAGCACCGGTGCGGGTACCAATTACAGTGGCTTTCAGGTTCAGCCCGGCTCCTACTCTCGCCAGTTAGCCAACTACGGCGATAACCTGGCATCGAAGTTCTTTACCCCAAGCAGCGGCGCGTTACCGGCGGATGCGGGCACGCTCGCTATTTCGACGATCAGCTCGCTGAATGCGGCGGGCACAGTGATCGGCTCGGCGGCTACGGGTGGCCGCAATGCGCTCATTGAGTTGTCGGCGCCGGCTATTGAGATAGATCCGACACTGGCCACCAATGCTGCACCCGGTGTGGTGCAGTTATCGGCAGCAGAGTTAGCGAGTTGGAACCCTGGGCGGGTGCTGTTGGGTGGTTTGTACACCGATATCAACACGATCGATGTTACGGCAACTCTGGTTTCCGTGACCGCAGGTAGCGCGTTATCAGCCGGTGAGGTGGTGATCGTCGCCAATCAAGCCATTGACGTAGCTTCTAATGCGAAGATTCAGTCTACCTCGGGAGTGGCCGGTCAAGCCCTTCCGGTGGCGGTGTCAACGGTACCGCAAACTCTGTCGCTAACCGGTAACGATGCTGGAAGCGCTGCCTTGCTAGCTGTTTCAGATTACTCGGCTTATATCCCTTCACGTTCAGGCGCGAGTAACCTGGGCGAAGGCACTGTTACGGTCAACTCCGGCGCGGTGATTGGCTCACGCGGTGCGATATCGCTGGACGTTCCCGGTGGTGCGACGCTGGCCTCCGGTGTACTCAGCGGTAACGGCGCGAACTTTGCGTTAGGCGGTGGTCAGGTCGTGTTTGGTGCCGCAGACAATGCACCCGGCGCGCTCGTCTTGGATAGCTCGGTCTTGAATGCGGCATCCGGCGGTAGCTCGTTGGAAATCACCGCCAGTGGCGGCGTCACGATTACTCAAGCCTTGAACCTCGGTAATGCGACCGGTAACAAGACGCTGCAAAGCGTCACGTTGACAGCCCCGGTGATCACTAACGCCGTGCCCGGCACGGACTCGGTGATTTCGGCGCAGACCATTAATTTAAGTGGTAGTGCCAACAACAACACGGTGGCTCAAGCCGGTTCTGGCACTTTGACCCTGAACACCTCGAACTTGAACGTGGGTCCTGGCGTCGAAGTGATCAACGGGTTTTCAAACACGCTGATCAATGATTCGGGCCTGTTCAAAGGCGTGGGCGATGGCGCTGTTGTGGCGGCTGGAGACCTTTCGGCGACTGCCTCAGCCTTTACCGCAGCCAGCGGCGCTAAAACGCAGGTCGCAGCTTTAGGTGGCGTGTTAACGCTTTCAGCCAGTGGCACCGCCGCGCCGTCGCGTAGCACGTTATCACCGGGTGGATCGCTGACCTTTGCAGGTCAGTCGCTGGTGGATAATGCCTCCATCCTACTGCCGGCTGGCGACATCGCGCTGGTTTCCGCCAGCACCCTGAGCTTGGGCTCCTCGTCAGTCATGGATGCCGCAGGCAAAACCGGCTCCACGGCAGGCTCGCCTCTAGCGGCTCCTGGTGGGCGGATAACATTGCAAGCTGCAGCGGATTTGACGCAAGCCGTCGGATCGAAGCTGAGCGTGTCCGGTGTCGCGGGCTCTGAAGCCGGCGTGATTAACGTCAGTTCTGGTGGGCAAGTAGCGCTTGATGGATCGCTATTGGGGAACGCGACGGCCGGTACGAGCGGTGGCAGCTTCAACCTGGTTGCCCAAAACCTCGACAATTTCGCGGGTCTGGCCAATACCCTGCAAAGCGGCGGGTTTACCCAAGCCCAGTCGATTGATGTGAAAACCGGCAACTTGGATGTTGGCCTCGGCACGGTGCTTACCGCTCGGTCGGTCACGCTGGTGGCGGACAGTGGTTCCATCTCGGTTGAAGGTGGTATCGCGGCGTCCGGTACCGGATCGCGAGGTTCGATTACGTTGGACGCAGGTACCGGCCTCACGTTGGCAAACAGCGCGGTGCTCAGCGCCAATGGGCTGGATGCCAATACGCGCGGTGGTCGAATTGAGTTGTCGACGACGACCGGGCAGGTAACGATTGATCCTGCGGCGACGATCTCGGCTCAGGGCGCCGGTAATTCAGGCCAGTTGCTGGTGCGTGCGCCTGCCACTAGCACAGACTTGTCGCTGACCGGTCTACCCACAGACGTCTCACACATCGGCCAGGTGTTTATTGAGCCTACGCAAACTTTTGCGCTGTCCTCGGGCAATCCTGCAGCGGCAGAATTTACGAGTGCACAGACCTCGGTCGCGGCTTATATCGCAGCTAACGCTGACTCAATACTGGCGCGCTTAGGAGCTACCTTATCATCTAACGTGGCCTTGTCGCCGTTGCTGGACTTCACTTACAGCGGTGGTGATCTCACGTTGCCTGCGCTGGATTTCAGCGCGTGGCGCTTCAATGGTGTGCCTGCCACGGTGGCTATTTCTGCAACCGGTAATTTGAACGTATCGGGCACTATCAACGACGGCTTTGTGACCCGAACCACCATTACCGGTACGGGCCCGCGCAAAGTAACCACAACCCAAACCGATCTTTTGAGCGGACCCTCATCGTCACTGGTGCTGGTGGCGGGTGCCGATCTGAGCTCGGCCTCCTTAGTGGGTGTGCAGCGCGATGTAGCCGCTGACTTGACGTTGAATGATGGCGTTGTTGTTCGTACCGGCACCGGGGACATTGCGCTAGCAGCCGCTCAAGATGTTGTCTTGGGAACCTTTGGTGGAACCGGCGCGTCCGTGTACACCGGCGGTATCCCCGCGGCACCCACGTTCAATCCGCTTACGGTTACCCCGTCTAGCGCGAAGAATATGGCGCTGTTCACCACCTACCCGGATCAGGGTGGCGCTGTTTTGATTGAGGCCGGTCGCGATATCGTCGGTGCGCCGACGCGGCAGACCCCGGCCGTCTGGCAGCCGCGTACCGCTGATCTGTTGCCTACTGGCGTGGTAACCCCTGAGTGGGGTGTGGATCCAGGCAAATTTGGCTGGAGTGTGGGCGCATTAGGTGGCGGCGACGTGAACTTAGTCGCAGGTCGTCACTTAGTTGACGTCTCAGCCGCTACGGCAGACAGTGCGGTCATCAGTAATGGGGCGCTCACCTATTATGGCGGTGGCAATCTTGCGGTACGCACCGGTCAGGACGTTCAGTCCAGCGAGTTTTATGTTGCTCGCGGCACCGGCGACATCCGCGCTTTTGGTTCCTTGGGCAGCGATCCGAATTACGGCACCTCGTCGGTTGGCACGCTTCTGTACGCAGGGGCAACCCGCTATAACATTGCGGCACAGGGCGGTGTACTTCTCGAGGGTGAAGTACCGTTGAGCGCGTTGTATACGGTATCGCCTACGGGCAGCTTGCTGGTGCCCAACTTGCAGGATGCTACTCAGCCACCGGTGAAAACCTCACTGGCTAACCTGGCGTATTTTTATCGTTTTGCGCCGGACTCTGCGCTTAATGTGCTGAGTTCTGGTGCTGGTGTCGAAATTCGGGAAGGTGCCGGATCGTTAGCGACCTTCATCGATGATGTGACCTTGGTCCAGCCATCGACGAGTTTCTCGGTTAGTTTGGTTGCTCCGACTGTGAACGTGGGCGCCTTTGGTGGCGATGTCACGTTCAGTGGTAATGCTGCGTTGTTTCCATCAACGAACGGCAATCTGAACGTCTACGCGTCGCGAAATCTGAACCTAAGCAATGGCAGTATCGTCATGCTTGATACGCCTTCTACGCTGGTCAACGGCGTGGACAATCCGACCTCCGGCGCGTTCATCGATAACGTGTTTGGTCAAGGTGCGGTCAGTGGGGCCTTACATACCGGTGATCGAGTGCCCGTGACCTTAATTGCCGGCGGGAATATCACCGGCGGCCCAGCCAACGCGGCGATTCAGATGCCTAAAGCAACCCAGATATACGCGGGTGGCGATATCGCTGATGTCGGCTTAATTCTGCAGAATACTAACGATAATGATGTATCGGTGGTGCAAGCTGCAGGCAACATTACCTACTCTACCTCTGCTCAGAACCTATCTGACGCGATTAACGGTGGCGGTCGCGCCGACTTCATTGCCGGAGGATCCATTGATCTGGGCTACTCACGTGGTATAGCCAGCTATGGAAAAATACTTAACGGTAATCTAACCACCACCTCCGGTGCTGGCTTGAACGTCCTGGCCGGCGTCGGTCAACCGTTGGGTGTGTCGACCTTCTTGTCGAAAGTGGTCGCGCCTTCGGAAAGCTACCAGCAGGAGTTGATCGCGTATGTGGAGCAGCAAAACGGCCAAAGTGGGCTGACCTATACGCAGGCCGAGAGTGAGTTTCAGGCCTTCTCAACGATTGATCAGCGACCGCTGCTGTTGCGCCTGTTCTTTGATGCCCTCGTGCAGTCAGGGCGTGAGGCCAATAAAAAGCCGTCGGTTGGTTTTACGGCCGGCTTTGATGCGATTAATGCTTTGTTCCCGGGTAGTAATCCTTCTGCGGGGCAGGTCAGCCCTTATGCGGGCAACTTAGGCATGGGCTTTAGTCAGGTTTACACGCTTGCCGGTGGCACGATCAATATCGTGGTTCCTGGTGGCTCTGTAGACGTAGGCTTGGCCAATCCTCCCGGCAACCTGGCATCGCTGGGCTTGGCGCGTCCTCCCTCGCAGCTGGGTATCGTGGCCGAAGGTACGGGTGACGTGAATATCTTTACCCACTCGGACGTGAACGTAAACGCCTCACGCATCTTCACTTTAGGCGGTGGCAATATTGCCGTCTGGTCTTCCTACGGCAACATCGACGCAGGTCGCGGTGCGAAGACCTCCGTCTCCGCGCCACCACCCACCGTGACGGTGGATGCGTCCGGACAGGTGAGTGTGAACTTCGGTGCGGCGGTCGCCGGTAGCGGTATCCGCACCATTCAGACCGAACCCGGTCAGAACCCAGGTAACGTCGATTTGGATGCTCCCAACGGTATTGTTAACGCGGGCGACGCGGGTATCGGTTCTGCTGGCAACCTGAACGTGGCGGCGGTAGGTGTTGCGGGTCTGGACAACATTCAAGTCGGTGGTACGTCCAGCGGTGTGCCTCCAGCACTGAGTGGTATTGGTGCGGCGCTTGCCGGTGCTACGGGTGCAGCGAGCAGTTCCTCGGCGGCTGGCACGTCGATGGCCTCATCTAGCACCTCTCAGAAGGAGCAGGCCGGCCAAGGTCTAGGCGCGGCAGCGTTGGGCTGGCTGGACGTGTTCGTTACCGGGTTAGGGGATGACTCCTGTAAGCCTGATGATCTGGAGTGTTTGAAGCGCCAGAAACACTAGCGGCTGTTCGGACGTGACTCACTACGCGGACGCACTGCAGGCGTGGTCGAGCGGAGACCTTGAGCAAGCGGCGATATTATGCCGCCGTTTGCTGGCTGATCAGCCAAACCACGCTCAGGCCTTAAATCTATTGGCCGGGGTGCAGTATCGGCGTGGTGAGATGGCTGAGGCGATCATCAGCTTGCAGCGCCTCGTGGCCTTGCAGCCTAATGATGCGCTCGTCATCATGAACTTAGGCAATTTACATCGTGCCCAGAATCGCCTGGATGAGGCCCTAGTCGCCTATGAGCGAGCGCTACTGTTGCAGCCACAGTTGGCTGATGCTCATTACAATCATGCGATCGTCTTAAAAGCTACCGGTCGTTTGGATGAGGCGCAGCGTGCTTATGAGATGACGCTGCAGTTGGTGTCCGATTACTTGCCTGCCCGTTTGAACCTGGCCAATTTACTGGTGGAGACGAATCGCCCCGCTGCCGCGGTCGAGCACTATAAGGTGGTGCTGACACGCGATCCCACCAACGCTGCAGTGATCGAGCGTCTGGGACACGCGAATTTTTTAGCCGGCCGCTTTGCCGATGCGGTGACGACCTTTCGAAGTCTGCCCGCAGGCACGGTTATATCGGCTCTGGTGTGTCACCGAATTGGAGAGGCGTGCCGACGGCTAGGAATTCAGGAACCAGCGCGAGCCGCTTTGGAAGAGGCACTCAGGTTGGACCCAAACAATGCAGAAACGTTGGCCAGTTTGGGCCTTTTGCATGATTCCTGTAAGCGTACCGAGCAAGCGCTGGAGATATATAACCAAGCCTTAGCACGAGGTCTGCCACAGAGTTACTTTCGTGCTGAGCGTTTTCGTTGCTCCATCCAGCTTTGGGAGCGCTCGAATATGGTGACCGACGCAGCGTTTCTCTGTCGCGCAGTGCACATTGATGAGCCTCTTATCGATCCGTTGCTGATGATCGTTGCGGCGAGTGATCCAAATGATCAACTGGCCGCGGCTCGCAACCGCGCTCGACACATTCAAAATTTCGCGTATCAGCAGGGAATCACACCGCCTTTAATGCCAAAGCGTGCGTTTCCGACGCGGCATGACGGACGTATTCGGGTAGGTTATTTGTCGCCCGATTTTCGAGATCACGTAGTAGGTAGCTCGATAGTGGAACTTCTTGAGCGCCATGATCGAAAACGCATTGAGTTAATTGGAATCCAATACGGCGGACATGATCACAGCACAATCCGCGCTCGATGTGAATCCAGTTGTGACCGCTTCTATGATTGGACGTCCGAGGTGGATGCGGTGATGGCCGAAAAAATTGCTGCGCTTGAGCTCGACGTGCTGGTTGATCTCGCCGGCTATTCGCAGGCTAAACAAGAAATGTTGGTCAGTCGTCCGGCCGCCTTGCAGGTGAATTATCTTGGCTACGCGGGTTCAAGCGGAGCGCCGTGGATAGATTATCTACTGGCGGACTCTTATGTTGTGCCGGAATCTGAGCGGCCACACTATTCAGAAAGCATCGTGTCGCTACCCGAATGCTTTTTTCCTGCGGACACTACGCTACGACTAGGCCAGCAAGCCGTATCACGTCGCGAGGAAGGATTGCCCGAGGAGGGTTTTGTATACGCGTGTTTTAATAATCACGGGCGCATTTCACCGGAGGTGTTCGAGATCTGGATGCGCGTTTTGCATACGGTTGATGATTCGGTGCTTTGGCTGCAAAGCTGGCACGAAAAATCTAAGGCCAACTTGCTGCTCGCAGCCACCGAGGCAGGTATAGATCCTAGTCGTTTGATCTTTGCTCAGCGCATAGAGCCGCGATCGCGACACCTAGAGCGTCATGTTTTAGCGGATCTTTTTTTAGACACGTTCCCCTACAATATGCACACCACCGCACGTGATGCTTTATGGGCTGGCGTGCCTATGCTTACCTGCAGCGGTCGTACTTTTGCCAGTCGTGTGGGCGGTAGTCTGCTCAGTGCCCTTGGTCTTCAGGAACTAATAACCACAAATGCCAAAGACTACGAAGCGGAAGCTATACGCTGGGGAGAGAGTCGTTCGGACTTGCGGCTCACACGTCAAAAATTAGCTCAAGCACGCCGAAGTCAGAGCTTATTTGATATGTCGCGCCTGGCTCGCCACATTGAAGACGCTTACCAGGCTATGGTGGATCGCCATCGGCAGGGGCTTCAGCCGGATCATCTCACCATTGCAGCGCGCCCTCGCACGGTCTTGGCTAATTCTGATGACAAGTCCTCTTAGCTTTAGCGAAGAACCAAACTCTGGCTTTTGAGGTACTCGGACAGTGCGTGGCACAAGGGTTCGATAGCGCTCGTCCAGTCACCCGCACGAGTTTTTCGGAAAAAATGAACGAAAGGGTACTCACTTGATGTTTCGGCGTGCAGACCCCAGCGCCAGTCGGGTGCCTGCCTTAGTAACACCCAAGTCGGTGCGCCCAATGCACCAGCCAGATGCGCCATGGCAGTGTCCGCGGTAATAACCAAATCAAGACCCTTGATAACTGCGGCGCTGTCTAAAAACGCACTATCACTGCGATCAAACTGCTCACCTCAAGTTTCTACCACCATACCAGGCGGTAGGTTCTGGACTTGTTTACTAGGGCAAATAATAAGCTAAGGTCACGGTAGGGTCAGCCCTTCTCGCGAGTGAGCGTTGGTCGAATGCTCGATATCAAGCGCGTCAAATCGCTTTGCATTTGATCAATCACCGCGCGCCAGTCGCCGCGCGTCGTTTGTCGGTAGAGACGCATACTCGGATACCACCCTGTGGCATCACCGTGCATCCCCCAACGCCAGTCTGCATGGGAATGCAGCGCGACCCAGACGGGTCGACCTAAGGCTCCCGCCAGGTGAGCCAGCGATGTATCCGATGTGATGACTAAATCCACGCCGCCTAGGATAGCGGCACTATCGATAAAGGCAGATCCGGACAGATCCGCGATGGCACCCCAGTCAAGCACTTGGGCCCGCCACGCAAGCCCCTCCAGTTGCTCATAACCAGCTCCTTTCTGCAGGCTAATGAGTTGCACGTCGGGTTGTGCGAGTGGTTCAAAAAATGACAGGGGCAACGATCGTCCCCTTAGGCTATTTTTTTCAACTGCTGGATTGCCTTGCCAGACAATGGCTACCTTAAACTTAGGGATTGTATTTAATGCCGATTGCCAATGCGCCAGGCGATCGGCATCTGCTTTCAGATATGGGGTCGGCATCGCAAAGAAACCGGCACGCGGGTGTATCCAGCGCGCCACACTCAGCAACGGGTACCAGGTGGATGCAGGGTATTTATCTACCGCCTGGTGTGCATAGACCTCCGAGAAAAAACCACTGGAGCGCGCCAGCGCGACGAGTGATGCGGCGCATTGCAGTTGGGGGCGTATACCGTGTTCATTAAACCAGCGACCATAGCGTAGATACTGGATCACATCGCCTAATCCGGCTTCGGCAACAAGTACCAAATCGCTGGCCGTCTCAGGCTCTCCGCCCCATCGCTTAGCACCGTGTCGGCCACTAAAGGTAAGTAACGCCCTATCGTCGAAGCGAGCTTCGAATCGCACCCATCCAGATTCAAACTCGCCGATCGTTAATTCAGCTAGAGCCAAATTAGCCTGGTATTCGCGCACGCCAGGAGTCAGTCGCACGGCTTCGCGATGAGCCTCTAGCGCCTCATTGAGTCGACCCTCGGCATGCAGGGTGTTGCCAAGATTACTCCACGCCGCTGCGTAAGTGGGTTGGCATTCAATTGCTGCCCGATAGGAGCGCTCCGCCTCGTTGAGATTGTCCAGGTGAGAAAAAAAATTCCCCAGCTGCAAAAGAACCAGTGGGTCTTTCGGATGGGTATTCCGCAAATGCTCATACAACGATTGCGCTTGGCTCAGTTGGCCATCATCGGTGTAGGCTTTGGCGAGGTTAAGCAAAGTAGATTTGTCATGAGGAGTCAGCATCCGAGCGTGTTGATAGGCTTCAATCGCCGCGGCATATTGCAACCGTGATACCAATAAGTTGCCTAGATTGAACCAGGCGGCCGCCAACTGAGGATGCATTTGGCACAGTTGCTCTAACTCTTTTAACGCCTCGTCAGGGTGGCCAGCATCCTGGTACAACTGACTGAGGCCTAGGCAAACTCTGGCGTCGCTAGGCTGC
This sequence comes from uncultured Pseudomonadota bacterium, assembly GCA_903828595.1. Taxonomy (GTDB): domain Bacteria; phylum Pseudomonadota; class Gammaproteobacteria; order Steroidobacterales; family Steroidobacteraceae; genus CAIKMS01. The sequence continues at coordinate 72,708 of CAIKMS010000016.1, forward strand.
AGCTGCCGCGCGGTAAGCAGTGCACCCTGAGCACTGGCTAGATCACCGCTTTGATGGTGCGCGTGGGCTTTTTGCAGCCAAGCCTCAATGAACGCTGGTTTAACCTCTATTGTCCGGTTCAAATAACCAATTGCTGCTGACCACTCTTTTGCTGCGATATGTACATTCGCCAGAGTGTATAGCGCATACGGATCGTCCGGTTGAATGCTAAGAGCCAGGCCACTAGCCGTTTTTGCAGCATGCCAGTCATTGAGTCCTGCGCAGGCCATACCGAGCATCGTTAGAGCAGCGGCGTCTTTAGGCGACTGAGTCAGTGACTCCTGCATCAGTCGACGAGCAGTAGCGTAGTCACCGCGGCTTAAGGCCGCCGAAGCAAGGTGATGCGACGAATTCACGAGTGATGCCTATTAGCGTGAGTCAATTCAAGCGAGTAGCTGCGGCGAACTCTTAGAGCGCAAGCCAAAGACGACCTACTAAAGTGTGCCAGTGCTACATGACATTCACTAGGCGTCAGGCTTGCCTATCCGTAAGACGCCAATTTAACCGAACACTAACGCTGCATGATCACAGCAACGGCTGGACTGCGCTGAGTCCTTGGTTTTCGTGATAGCCATGCCAGTTCCAGGCTCATCGCTACCAGTTCCCTTTTTTGAACATAAGCCACCATTGAGTCGGGGCGCCACTGGTGTCGCCAGGTTGAAGAAAGGTCCGTTCGTAAGGGGAAAATGATGATTGCCCGTCTGTGTGGGTCAACAAGTCTTAAATGGGTGGCGATCTCCATCGCTCAACGCAGCACGTGCACCCAAAGTAGGTGTAGAGCGGCCCAGGACGAATTGCTGTGCCACGGTTGTGATTGTGTTGCCGTACGGTTTTTACGATCTCGGAGTCTTTAGGCCCACGGTTAAGCTGCCGTTGGTCGGATCAGCTAGTTTTTTGTCGCCACGCCCTGGGACGAACTCGGATCAGGCGGGGTCGGCGATCCGGTGAAGCGGTTACTGCGAGCACCGGGGTTTGCCCAAAGCCGGATTGCCCCATGCTTAGGACAGCTAGAAACCCCGCCGTGGAGCCTGCGAGGCTGCCCGATCGCTGAGCGAGCTAACGCGCTAACGCGACTTTGCGGGAGTCCGGGCAATCAAATTTCAGCGACTTGAGGGTATTGCCTACGTTTGGAATGAACTTGGCAATATTCGCATCAATCGCCCTGAACAGCCGCGGCCAGCGTCAAGCATAACTGTGCAAGCTTATTGTGCCGCCTAACGTCTGCTCGCCGATCGAGAATCAACTGTTGAGTGGCGCTTCAAATTAGCCGAAGCCTGCCGATAAGTTGTCAGAGCAAAGGCTGGACAGTCATTGGTCACCAGTTTCACGGATCGTGACGCGGTTCCGGAAGAGGGATCACGATTCATCTATTGTTAAACACAAGGCAACATCGAATCGAGGTCCACAGCGCGCGAGCAAGGCACAAGGCCTGCCCGCCCACGATCGGCAAACTACGGGGTTCTCATGTCAAAATCCAGCGGCGTTCTTACCTTTATTAACAGCTTCTCTCAGCGTTCTGATTTTGAAGGCCAGATGGCGGCCATCAATAAATCACTCGCGGTGATTCAGTTCAACATGGATGGAACGGTACTTACCGCCAACCAGAACTTTCTGGATGTGCTGGGGTACAGCCTGGACGAAATCAAAGGCCGGCACCATCGGATGTTCGTTGCTCCGGCAGAGAGCAGTTCGACGGCTTATCAGGCTTTCTGGGGCCGACTCAATGCTGGGGAGTTTAGCCAAGGCGAGTACATGCGCGTGGCCAAGGATGGGCGAGAAATCTGGATTCAGGCCACCTATAACCCCATCATAGGCAGCAACGGCAAGCCTTTTAAGGTCGTGAAATACGCGACCGATATTACCGCTCAAAAACTCAAAGCCGCTGAAAGTGAGAGCTTGGTAGCGGCGATTCGTCAGTCGCAGGCCGCTATTGAGTTTACGTTAGACGGCATCATTACTGATGCTAACGATAATTTCTTAAAGACCGTCGGCTACTCGCTGGCGGAAATAAAAGGCCAGCATCACCGCATGTTCGTGGATCCGGACTATGCCCGCTCCGCGGAATACCAGGCCTTTTGGGATCAGTTGCGCAATGGTCGTTACGACGCCGGCCAATACCACCGACGCGGAAAAGGTGGTCGCGCGATTTGGCTGCAAGCAAGCTACAACCCGATTTTAGATGCGTCCGGGCGGCCCATTCGGGTTGTTAAGTTTGCCACCGACGTGACCGAGCAGGTGCGCACGGTCGAACGTGTGCAAGCGCTGGTAGAGGGAGCCTTGGAGGGCAATCTGGTGGATCGTCTGCCCACCACGAATCTAACCGGAAATTTACTGCATCTGTCCGTGGGCGTGAACACCTTGCTCGATGGCATGTCGGCGATGGTGTCGCAGTTGAAAGTGGCGGTGGAGCAGGTGCGTAGCGGTGCCGATGAGATTTCACGCGGCAACACCAATCTAAGTCAGCGTACCGAGGAACAGGCGGCAAGCCTTGAGGAAACAGCCGCTTCCATGGAGGAAATGACGGCCACGGTACGACAGACCGCCGAGAACGCCAGTAGGGCCAGTCAGTTAGCCATGAGTGCTCGCAGTCAGGCCGAAAAAGGTGGCGCGGTGGTTGCTCAAGCGGTGAGCGCTATGCAGGGTATTAATAGTTCCAGCACCAAGATTGCCGACATCATTGGCGTCATCGACGCCATAGCCTTCCAGACCAATCTGCTAGCCCTAAACGCCGCGGTAGAAGCCGCGCGAGCCGGTGAGCAGGGCCGCGGCTTTGCGGTAGTGGCGGCTGAGGTACGAAGCTTAGCTTCGCGCAGCGCGGAAGCGGCCAAGGAAATCAAGACGCTCATTCAAGACAGCGTGCAGCGCGTAGCGCAAGGCACGAAGCTGGTTGACGAGTCCGGAACGACGCTGTCCGGCATTGTCGATGCGGTTAAAAACGTGACTGACATTGTCTCGGAGATTTCCTCGGCGGCCCACGAGCAGGCCGCGGGTATTGATCAGGTTAATAAAGCCGTGACCTCGATGGACGAGGTGACTCAGCAAAACGCCGCCCTGGTGGAAGAAGCCGCGGCTGCCGCACAGGCCCTGCTGGAAGAGGCGCAGCAGCTGGATCACATGATGGCTAAATACTCGCTGGACGCTTTGTCCGAGTCCTTGGCATCCCCACGGGTTGTGCGGCCCAAGCCAGCGACCCGTCCCATCGTTGAGCGTCGCTCGGGTAACCGGCCATGGACACCGCCAGCTAAGCCACGCACGCAGTCGTCAGCTAGCAGTGCGGTCAGTCGTGCCGCCGCACCTAGTAAAGCGGTGAACGGCAATGACGAGTGGGCTGAGTTCTAGCAGCAAGCTTACTTTTGCTGTGCTCGTGGTAGGCGTGATTCGGTAATGGCCAGCCCTTTGTCCTTGCCCACAGGGCTGGTATCGCCGCGCCTGTGTGTCCGTGATGTTCAAGAGGCGGATCTAGCGGATCTTTTAAAGTTTAACGCTGTAGACGCGGTGACGCAGTTTTTGCCGTATACCAGCTGGACTTCACTGCAACAGGCGCAAGATTGGTACTCACGCATGCAGGCTATGGCTGATCTGGGTGCCGGTCAGCAGTATGTGATTGTTGATAAAAAGACGCAGTGCTGCATTGGCTCCTGCCTTTTGATGCGCTTTGATGCGGCTAGTGCCAGAGCTGAGTTAGGTTATGTTTTGAGTCAGGATTATTGGCGTCAGGGCTTGATGCGAGAAGCCGTATCTACCCTGATTGAACAGGCATTTAGTGTTTGGGGTTTGGCGCGCCTTGAGGCGGAAGTGAATCCCCGCAACACACCTTCTGTGCACCTATTAGAACGCCTGGGTTTTCGTCGAGAAGGTCTTTTACGACAACGTTGGCTGGCCAAAGGCCAGCGTTACGATACGGCCATTTACGGCTTACTTGCCGATGAGTGGCTGAACCCGTAAGGCGTAAAGCATGGACTACTCGCGCAAGCGCCACGCCAGAGCCAGTAATCCAAGTCCAACCAAGCTGTAACCGGCCATTAAGGGCGTGTCACTAAAGCACAGTAAGGCCGTGCCTGTAACAATTAAAGTAATCGACATCGAAGTCAGGTCACGACGCTTACCGTCCGCCTTTAAGGTGCTCGCTAGCTGTTTGAGCTCCTGCACTGAGGCCGGTGCGCTCGGTGGCTGAATGGCCTGCTGGATCAAGCGCTCCGTCACTAACGGTAGATGCTTAATCGCCTCAACCAGATCCGGTCCACGTCGTACCCAGGATTTGAGTACGTTACGTGGACTCATGCGTTCACGCATCCAGCGCCGCAAGAGGGGTTGAGCTGTCTTCCAAAGATCCAGATCCGGATAGAGTTCTCTACCCAGTCCTTCAATGTTGAGCAGTGTTTTTTGCAGCAAGACCAATTGCGGCTGTACTTCCATACGAAAGCGCCGTGCGGTGTCAAACAGGCGCAATAGCACCACACCAAAGGAGATCTCGGATAAGGGTTTGTCAAAAATCGGCTCACAGACGGTGCGTACTGCGCTTTCTAATTCATCGACCCGAGTATCCGCGGGCACCCAGCCGGATTCCACATGCAGCTCGGCTACGCGTCGGTAGTCCCGATCAAAGAAGGCTAAAAAATTAGCCGCGATATAGTTTTGATCACGCGGGTCTAGCGTGCCGACAATGCCAAAGTCCACTGCCGCGTATTTCGGGTTATCCGGATGGGTTACGTCGACAAAAATATTGCCTGGATGCATATCGGCATGGAAGAAGTTATGCACCAGCATCTGCGTGAAGAAAATCTCAACGCCATTTTCTGCAAGCTTTTGAATGTTGACATTGAGTTCGCGCAGGCGAGCAATGTCACTGACGGGAACGCCGTAGATACGCTCCATCACCAAGACATTTTTACGGCAATAATCCCAATGAATTTCCGGGACATACAGTAACGAAGAGTTTGCAAAGTTGCGGCGCAATTGCGTCGCGTTAGCAGCCTCTCGCTGCAGATCTAACTCGTCAGTGATAGTTTTTTCATACTCGTCGACGACTTCACCCGGGCGCAGTCGGCGTACATCTGGCCAGTAGCGTTGGGCGAGGTCGGCTAGCGCGTGCATGACCTCCACGTCCTGAGCGATCAGTTTATCCACACCCGGGCGTAAGACTTTGACCACGACCTGACGACCATCTTGCAGGCAGGCCGTATGAACCTGAGCAATAGAGGCGGCGGCTAAGGGTTCTGCGTCAAAGCTCTTAAACAGCGAATGCACCGGCTGGCCTAACGCCAGTTCAATCGTTGCAACGGCTTCAGTGCCGGCAAACGGTGGCACCTGATCCTGCAGCTTGGCCAGTTCATCGGCTATGTCGTTAGGCAGTAGGTCGCGACGGGTGGACAGAGCCTGGCCAAACTTAATGAAGATCGGCCCTAATTCCTCCAGCGCCAGACGCAATCGTTCTCCTCGTGAGCCTTGCGCTGATGAGGCTTTTAATCCCGGCTGACAGAATCTTAACCACCATAAAAACTTGTAGATGCTAGTGCCATGCAAAAACTCATCAAGTCCATGCCGTAGCACCACCCGTTGGATGGTGAACAATCGCGAGAGCACCGTTAGGCGCATTAGAGTTCACCTTTTAGCCGACGGCGACGTTCTTCGAGTAACTGCAGGCGAGCCCCAGCGCGTTCCACATCATCACGAAGTCGGTCGACTTCCCGACTCAGTTGGGCAGCTTGCGTTTTGGCGGGTAAATCGCGGCTCTCTTCGGTGAGATATTCACTCACGCTGGCCTGCAGGGTTTGGCTCACGCGTCGCGCAAAATCCAACCCTTGGTTGAGCGCACGCAGGGTCCATTGAGCGGGCGCTTCACCCATCGTTCTAGCCAGTTCAGCCTCCAACTCCGGACGGCAGGCACTAAACAGCTTCTGAAAGCTCTGGGCAATCTCCGGGTCGCCGGTCACGCTGACTCCGGCGCTGCCAGCAACCGGACTTTCCTGTCGGATCAGAGCCATGAGAGCAAGTGGCGTGCCGGTAACTTCAGCATCGGCGACAACTTCATCGTTGATCAAGGCGAGTTGTCCGTCTTGCACCGTGGCGCGCACGCGAATCCCGGGGCCGTTGAGCGAAATCGCCATCGATTTTGCTTCTAATCGCGATGCCAAGGCACGTCCTGGAGTCGACTGTGCCAAGTTGCGATTTAAAACTTTAGTAGCGACCAGGAGCATCGGCTCTAGCAGAGGCTTAGGGATCATTTAGTAATGCCATCCACGGTGCAGGGCAACTATGCCACCGGATAAGTTGTGATAGCGGCAGCCTTCTAAGCCTGCCTCGATCATCAGATTTTTTAAGCTGTCCTGATCCGGGAACATTCGAATCGACTCGGCCAAATATCGATAGCTCTCGCTGTCGTTGGCGACCAACTTACCTAAAGCGGGCAGGGCCGCAAAAGAGTAGGCGTCATAAACGCGGCTTAATGCCGGCAAAACCGGCTTGGAGAACTCTAAGACCAGCAGCTGGCCACCGGGTTTGAGTACTCGCTTCATTTCGCGAAGGGCGGCAGGTTTATCGGTCACGTTACGCAGACCAAAGCCAATGGTCACGCAATGAAAGCTGGCGTCCTTGAAAGGCAAGCGTTCGCCATTGGCCACCGTGTAATCCACCGGTCGCAGCAGGCCTTTATCCAATAGGCGATCGCGTCCGGTGCTCAGCATGGCGGCGTTGATATCGGAAAGCACCACTCGACCCGATGGACCCACTTGAGCGGCCATCCCGATGCTCAGATCACCGGTGCCGCCAGCCACATCCAAGGCTGATTGGCCCGGACGCAAACCCGTCTGCGATAACGTGAACTGTTTCCATAGACGATGCACGCCTAAGGACATCAGATCGTTCATCACGTCATAACGACTGGCCACGGAGTCGAACACCGCGCGGACGCGGTTAACTTTCTCCTCACGCGGGACTTGGGTGTAGCCAAAGTCGACCGTGTCAGCCGATGCGTGCGCGTCACTCATGGAGCAAGCCTTGTGGGGTTGGGAGGTGCTAGTGCGTCCTAACGGTTCCGGCCAGTAAAGGCCGGCCTTAGAACGTACCGCTACAATTGTAGCGGTACTGCGGCGACCGCGCACCGGCTACAGGTTGGCGCCTAGGGGTACCTCGGGCGCAGGCTTGACTCAAATAGACCCCGTACAGCGTAAGTTTGGGCTAGGGCTAGGGACTAAACCCTAACAACCTAGGAAATGGCCACCTGCTGTGTCAGGTATCGCTGCAACAGGGGACTGAACAGGTGGTCCTCCACCAGAAACGCATCATGACCGTAGGGTGAGTGCAGTTCGACAAATTCGGTGGGGATGTTTTCGCCTTTTAGCACGCCTGCCACATCGGCCTGCTGGCTTAAGGGAAATAACTGGTCTTCATGCACGCCAATCACCAGCGCGCCGTCCAACCGCATCCCTAACGGGGTCTTCGCGTGGCTCGACATCTCGCGCTGGTGGGCCTTCAGGTTGAACAGATCCATGGCCCGCGAGATGCTCCAAAACGACCAGGCATTAAAGCGCGAAGAAAACTTTGTCGCCTGATGATCCAGCCACGACTCCACCTCAAAATGCGTACCCGAGGCACCGGGGGTTAACGCGCTTTCGGTATGGCCAAACCGGTTTTCCAGTAACTGAGCGCCGATGTAGGACAGCATGCCCACCTTGCGCGCCAGCCTAAAGGCTAGACCCAGATCCAGTTCCTTGCTGTTCAAAGCCAGACCGACCATCTCACGTTGCAGGGCGCGGGTCGCAATGGCAAAGGCAGATGGCACCATCGCCCCGGAGATAGAAATCAAATGCCGGGCCCGGCCGGGATAAAGCGTCGCGTGCGCGAGCACCACCATGCCACCTAAGGACACGCCAATAACAGCAGCCAGTTGTTCGACGCCGTAGTGGTCCACCACCACCTGGCCAGCGCGAGCGATGTCCTCTAAACGCAGTTCAGGCCACGCCTTGCCCCACGGTTGCTGGGTGGTGGGATTGAGGTCACCGGGTCCGGATGAGCCAAAGCAGCTGCCCAGTGAATTCACGCTAATGACAAACCAGCGATGCGTATCAATAGCCCTGTCTGGCCCGATCAGATCCTCCCACCAGCCCGGTGTCGGATCCTGTGGGGTGGAGGCAGCATGCGCGGAGGCAGACAGGCCGGTATAGATCAGCACGGCGTTGTCTTTGGCGGCGTTGAGCGTCCCCCAAGTCTCCACTGCCAGATGGCCCTCCCGTAGCTCCCCGCCGGCTGTAAATACGAAGGGCGAGGGGAGTGGGACTCGATCGTGGTGACCGAGAGGGTTGGACAGATAAGGATGAGCAGTCATGCGCTAATTTTCCGTGATTCACAGCCGCGCTAGTGAGAATCAATGGTTATGACTTGATTCTAATTTAATCGTCCGTACAGCCGCAGGGCGGGTCTAGACTAAAACCATGCTTTTTACCGTACGAAGAGCTTTAGCCGGAGTATAAATCCCATGATTTACAACAATATTTTAGAAACTATTGGCCGAACGCCGATCGTGCGCATCAATCGGCTTGCGCCCAAGCACGTGAATTTGTACGTCAAGGTAGAGTATTTCAATCCGGGTGGATCTGTTAAGGATCGACTGGCCCTGGGAATCATTGAGGATGCCGAGCGCCGCGGCGTACTCAAGCCTGGCCAGACCGTAGTGGAAGCCACCTCGGGCAACACCGGTGTGGCGCTGGCCATGGTCTGTGCCGCTAAAGGGTATCCTTTTGTCGCCGTGATGGTCGAAACGTTTTCTGTCGAGCGTCGAAAAATTATGCGGGCCTATGGCGCCAAGGTTATTCTCACCCCGGCGGCCGAGCGTGGTAGTGGCATGGTGCGTAAAGCCGCTGAACTGGCAGAAAAACACGGCTGGTTTTTAACCAGTCAGTTTGCCAATGAGGCTAACCCGTCGTTTCACCGCCAGACCACCGGTCCGGAAATCCTTTCCGACTTTGCCGGTAAACGTTTGGACTACTTCGTAGCCGGCTGGGGCACGGGTGGCACCATGACTGGTACCGGGCAAATGCTCAAACTGGCTCGTCCGGATATCAAGATCGTGACCACTGAGCCGGCCAATGCGCGGTTGCTCGCCGGCGGGGAATGGAAGCCGCACAAGATTCAGGGTTGGACTCCGGATTTTATTCCATCGGTGTTGGATCGCACGGTATTTGAAGACAACATACCGGTCACCGACGAAGAATCTATTGCTGCCTCCAAGGCCTTAGCCATCCACGAAGGGATTTTTGTAGGAATCTCCTCCGGAGGCTCATTTGCAGCAGCCGTTAAGGTGGCTGCAAAAGCACCTGAAGGGAGCGTTATTTTGACCTTGTTGGCCGATACCGGCGAGCGCTACCTGTCGACCGTGCTCTTCGAGGGCGTAAACGAAGGTTCTGACGTGGAGCCTGAGTGAGTCGGCGATCAGCACACGCAATTAACTCGGCCCGGCATCTCGTAAAAGCTGCCAGGCCGACGGTCTGGTCGAACAACCAACCCAGCGTTTAAAGTCCAGCATCGCCAGAGGGCGGGAACTTTCTTACCAGCGGATACGCCGGTATCTTTGTAGCAAATCTACCTTATCCTGCGAGCGGTATTTCTCACCGTTCTCGGCGCGATGTGATGAACTAATGCTACAGTCTGATGACGAAATTGCCAGCGCCATAAGGCTGCATAACGCGGGTGAATTGGTTGGCGCGAAGCAGGCTTATGAAGCCATTTTAACCAATAAACCTGACCATCATCAGGCGCTGCATATGCTGGGCGTTCTCTACGCTCAATCAGGATCGCCGAGTAAAGGCATTCCCCTGATCCGCCAATCCCTGCAGGTCAATCCCTTCCAGCCTTTGGTCTTCGTCCACCTGGGTAATTGCTACCAGCAACTCTCTATGTTCGATCAAGCACTGGAAAGCTATGACCGCGCAATTTTTCTAGACGCTAAGTTGGCCTTAGCACACCACGGTCGCGGCAATGCCCTTGCTGCAAAAGGTCGGAATAACGAATCGTTGGCTGCCTACGACGAGGCTCTACGCCAGATGCCAACATTGGTTCAGGCGTTAGTGAACCGCTCCATCATTCTCAGCAAAAATGGCGACTATGCTCGCGCCATCGAGGGATACGATAAGGCAATTGCGCTATTTCCCAATTATGCCGAGGCGCATTTTAATCGCGGCGTTGCCCTCATGTCGTTAGATCGATTTTCCGAGGCGTTGTCTTGTTGTGATCGTGCACTGGAGCTCCGGCCCGATTATGTTGCTGCGCTGGTGAATCGCGGCTATGTGCTCGATCAAATGAAGGATTTAGCTGGCGCGATCGTCAGTTACCAAAAAGCGATAGGTATTAAACCGGATGAGGTCACGGCTTTAACTAATTTGGGCGAACTTCATTCTCGCCAGGCCGAGTTTCCTGCCGCCCTCGAGTTTTTCGGTCGTGCTTTAGCTCTGTCACCAAATGATCCGCTGATTATAAATTGGCGGGCTTACACCCATTTGCTGTTAGGCAACTACCAGCAAGGTTGGCGAGACTTCGAGTCTCGGTTTGACAATGCACGGTGTGCTTCCTATATGGAGCGATGGCCAACTCGGTTGCCCCGCTGGGATGGAACGGCCGCGTTAGATGGTAAGAGCATCTTGCTCTACGCTGAGCAAGGGTTTGGTGACACGATACAATTTTGTCGCTATGCCCCGTTGATTGCCGCCCGAGGTGCACGAGTAACGCTAGAGGTTCCCGCGATTTTGGTGCCCTTATGCGAAGGCTTACCTGGGTTGGAGCGCGTAGTTTCATCCCAAGTTGGCGCAACCCTCAAGGATTTCGACTTTTATTGTCCCTTGATGAGTCTACCGCTGGCATTTAACACCACACTGGACACGATTCCCGCTACCAAGGCTTACTTTAAAGCCATGCCCAGTCGACTAGCCCTCTGGAAGCAGGCCTTGGGACCCTCATCAAAACCGCGCATTGGTTTTGTCTGGTCGGGAGGTGAGCGTCCGAACCAACCGGAGCTGCGTTTTGTGCACTCGCGACGCAACGTGTCTTTGTCGATGTTGACCGAATTGGCCGAGACGGACTGTCAATTAGTGAGTCTGCAAAAAGGCACCACTGCGGAAGCCGAGCTAGAGCGCTTTTTGAACAATGAGTGGCAAGGGGTGGATTGCCTTAATTTAGCAGCTGATCTGAAAGATTTCGCCGACACGGCAGCGGTGATTGAGCAACTGGATTTAGTGATTAGCGTTGATACCTCAGTCGCCCATTTGGCCGGCGCGTTGGGCAAGCCGGTTTGGATTTTGAATCGATTTGATACGTGCTGGCGTTGGCTTTGGGCACGTGACGACAGTCCCTGGTATTCCAGCGTGAGATTGTTTCGCCAAAGCAAGCTGAATGACTGGGAAAGTGCTGTAACTCAGATGTTCAAGAGTCTAAAAAAATGGCGCGCAGAATTTCCGACTCGTTCCTAACTTAGTTAGAATTTAGTCGGAATGCTCGGGTTGCGTAGTATGATTCGCTCCTATCGGCCTTTATAGAGGCTCACGTTCTACTCGCGAGGAAGGCAATGACCGCTCGTTATGACTGCAGCCAGTGTCCGGGCTATTGCTGTTCTTATTCGCGCATCAGTGTGACCGATCAAGATATCGCTCGACTTGCTAAGCACTTTGCCTTAACCCCAGAGGTTGCACGTACGCGGTTTACGTATAACTACAAAGCGCAAGGCGTTGATGAATGGGTGCTGCGCCACCGCAAAGATCACGTCTATAAATCGATGTGCCGCTTCTTTGATCAGACCGAGCGTCGTTGCACGGTCTATGAGGCCAGGCCAAAAGTATGCCGTACCTATCCTTACGGCAATAAGTGCGGTTATTTTGACTTCTTAAAGTTTGAGCGCGCCCAGCAAGGCGACGACGACTTCATTCCAAGCGCGTGATGGGCTTTCGTTCATAGCCAATCTGATGCAGGCGGGCTAAATAGCGCGCCCAGTAGCTGTCGTGGTTGTCACCAAGGTCGCGAAGTACTTTCCAGGTGAACAGCCCGGTGTCATGTCCGTCACTAAAAATTAGCCGTACCGCATAACGGCCTACCGGGTCTATGCGGGTAATGGTGACGTTCTCTTTAGCAATCTGCAGCACATCCTGCCCCGGTCCGTGACCTTGCACTTCGGCAGAGGGTGAGTGGGTACGCAGGTACTCAAAGCTCAAACTGTGGCGAGTGGAGTCCGGATAGGTCAGCTCCAGCACGCGCGATTGACGTCGCAAGCGAATCTCGCTGGGCGCCGTCGTGTTTTCAGCGTTATCCATAGTGTTTTTCTGTGACTAATGCAGATGTGATGAGGCGGTAAGGCCTCATAAAATATAACGACTCAAATCTTCATCGCGCACGAACGGATCGAGCGCTTTATCAACGTAAGGCGCGTCAATCACGATACTTTGACCGCCGCGTTCGGATGCTTCGAAGGACACGGTCTCTAACAGACGCTCTAGCATCGTGTGCAGCCGCCTCGCGCCGATATTTTCCGTGGTTGCATTCACCGAGAACGCCATTTCAGCGATGCGGCGGACTCCGTCTTCTTGAAAAGTGATGACTACGTTTTCGGTTGCTAATAAGGCGACATACTGGCGACATAGTGAGGCATCCGGTTCGGTCAGGATGCGCACGAAATCGTCCACCGTGAGTGAATTCAGTTCAACCCGAATTGGAAATCGTCCCTGCAGCTCGGGAATGAGATCCGAGGGTTTGGACATGTGAAAAGCGCCAGAGGCTATAAACAAGACATGGTCGGTGCGCACGACCCCGTATTTGGTGGTCACCGCGGAGCCTTCAACCAGAGGCAGCAGGTCGCGTTGCACGCCCTCGCGGGAAACATCAGCGCCGTGGCTTTCCTGGCGCCGGGCAATTTTATCGATCTCGTCAATAAATACGATGCCGTTTTGTTCCGCATTTTCCAGTGCGGCGGCGCGTAATTCTTCCTCGTTGACCAGCTTTGAAGCTTCCTCATCGCGCAGTAACGTTAAGGCCTCACGCACTTTGAGCTTGCGAGTTTTAGAGCGACCGGTAGACAAGTTTTGGAACAATCCTTGTAGCTGACTGGAAAGCTCCTCCATGCCGGGTGGCGTCACAATCTCAACGTTGGTCGGCGTTTGGGCAACTTCAATATCGACCTCGCGCTCATCCAAGTCACCTTCGCGCAGCTGCTTGCGCAGTTTTTGACGGGTGTCTTGCTCACGCGGATTGGGGATATCCGACAGGCTGGCGCGCGGCTGTGGCAGCAAAACATCCAGCAGGCGCTCCTCAGCTAAATCTTCGGCACGCGGGCGCAGGCGCTTCATCTCTGAGGCCCGGGTCATTTTTACTGATACTTCGATCAGCTCTTTGACGATGGAGTCGACTTCGCGACCTACGTAACCGACCTCGGTAAATTTCGTGGCCTCTACCTTCACAAACGGTGCTCGCGCCAGGCGCGCCAAGCGCCGGGCAATCTCCGTTTTACCCACGCCCGTGGGTCCGATCATCAGAATGTTCTTAGGGGTAACTTCCTGGCGCAACTCAGGGCTTAACTGCATGCGTCGCCAGCGGTTGCGAAGGGCGATGGCGACCGCCCGCTTGGCATCATTCTGGCCAACAATGTGTTTATCCAGTTCTTGGACAATCTCTCGGGGGGTCATGCTGGACATAGCGTTTTACAGGCCCGCGGGGCGCCCAAGTTCCTCGATCGTGAAATGATTGTTGGTATAAACGCAGATCTCGGCAGCCATCTTCAATGACTCGGCTACGATGTCACGGGGGTTCAGTGCACTGTGCAGCATCAGCGCGCGTGCCGCGGCCTTAGCGTAGGCGCCACCTGAGCCTATGGCCATTAAGCCTTCTTCCGGTTCAATGACGTCGCCATTACCGGAGACGATAAAGGAGCTGCTGCTATCGGCGACGCACAGCAAGGCCTCCAGGCGACGCAGGCTGCGATCGGTACGCCAGTCTTTGGCGAGCTCAACGGCGGCTCGTGCCAGGTTGCCGTACTTTTCTAGTTTGCCTTCAAATCGCTCAAATAAGGTGAAGGCATCGGCTGTGCCACCGGCAAACCCGGCCAGTACTTTGCCGCCATATAATGTGCGTACTTTACGCGCGTTGCCTTTCATGATGGTGCTGCCTACCGTCACTTGGCCATCGCCGCCCATGGCCACATGGGATCCGTGGCGTACTGACACTATGGTCGTGCCGTGCATAGAAGCTGAGTCTGACATCGATGTCCTTAGGGTCGGTTACTTACGCACGATGCGAGCGCGTGGGTGGCTGGCATCATAAGTTTTGGCCAGATGCTGGAAGTCTAGATGCGTGTAAATCTGGGTCGTACTGATGTTGGCGTGGCCCAGTAGTTCTTGTACGCCGCGCAAATCCCCGGAAGACTCCAACAGATGCGAGGCGAAGGAATGTCTGAACAAGTGCGGATGGATATGCACGCCTAGGTTTTGCCGTTTTGCCCAATCGGCTACCCGTAACTGCAGGGCGCGCGCGCCCAGGCGCTTGCCGTTGCGACCTACGAAAACCGCCAATTCCTCCGCAGTCGCTACGCTACCACGGACATTGAGCCATTTTTGTAAGGCTTTAATCGCATGACTGCCGATGGGCACGATGCGTGTCTTACTGCCCTTACCTAATACGCGCGCCGTCCGGTCTTTTAAATCCACATCAACCAAATTCAAACCAATGAGTTCTGAAAGTCGCAGGCCACTCGAATACAGGAGCTCTAAAGCCGCGTGATCCCGCAGTTCCAGCGCGCTTTCATCACCACGGCTTTGCCGCGCTTTCTTACCCACCTTGACGGGTAGGTCCTGTAGCAGACGACTCATCTGATCGACATCCAGGGTGCGGGGCAGATGCTTGGCGGCTTTAGGCGCGCGCACATCGGTGGCTGGGTTATTTGTCGCTACCCCTTCGCGGGCTAGATAGCCGTAGAAGCCGCGTATGGCCGATAAACGCCGTTGAATAGACCGCGGAGACAGGCCGGCGCGATGGGTTTCTGCAGCAAACTGCCGCACGTGTTGAGAGTCTAGCTGCGCCCAACGCGTCAGGGATTTTTCATTTACCCACTGAGAAAAGCTCGATAGATCAATGCGATAAGCGCTGGCCGTGTGCGCAGACATCCGCCGCTCCTGCGCAAGGCAGGTCAGGTAGCGATCTATCCAGGCGATTTCGGCAGGATCCATCGTGATGAATCGGGAAGTCAGACCAGTGCCATGGCAATCATTTCACCGATGCGCGCTAAGTACTCCGTGCCCATGGTGGGATTGAATCGATCCAGATCCGGCGACCCGATGGCTAACAAGCCTTGTTCACCACCGGCGCCCAAAGCCACTAGGGCGATGCTACCAATCTCGTTGCCGGCGGCCGGGAACAGGAAGTTTTTGGCGGCATCTCGTAACTGACCACAGCGGGGTTTTCCCGAGTGATACAACGACTCAAAGGCGCGCAGGTTTTCATCGCTCTTGTCCACGTGGCGTAGTCCGCGCACCGCCCCAATGGCATGCACGCGCGGTGCATCATGCAGCAAGATCACGAAAGTGCCCGCTGCAAAATCATCGCGCAAGCTGCGCTCAATCACACCAAAGCGGGTAAGTGGGTCACGCGCATGAATAAGTCCCAACGACAAGCGATGCATTTTTTCAGCAATCCCATCATTGGCATGTCCAATATCGATGAGCTCACGAAACTTGACGTCATGCTCGCGGGCTCGCTCGCGTAGTACTTCTACTTGTCGCTCGACTAAGGAGACGGTGTGCCCGTCGCTACGCAGGTGAGGCAGTTTGAGTTCTTCTACCAGTGATTCGTGCTGTTCAAAAAAATCCGGATGCGCACGCAAATAGGCGACGACCGCACTGTCGTCTAGAGACGCTATGCTTTTCTTGTCATTAGAAGTGACTTTGCTGGTCATGAAATCATACGTCCTTCAAATATCGTCGCTGTAGGGCCGGTGAGCCATACCGGCTCTCCATCACCTTGCCATTGCACCGTCAGTGCACCACCCGGCAGGTCCACCGTTACGGTGGCCTGCAAAAGTCCCAGCTTGCATCCCACGGCGACCGCAGCACAGGCGCCAGTGCCACAAGCTTGAGTCTCACCGGCACCGCGCTCGTGCACCCGCAAGCGGATGTGAGTCGGTGTAAGGACCTGCATGAAACCGATATTGGCGCGCTGTGGAAAGAGCGGATGATACTCCAGTGCAGGGCCGATGCGCCCGACCGGCGCTTCATCCACGTTCTTCACCTGCAAAACGGCGTGCGGGTTACCCATGGACACGCAGCTGACCTGCACCGGCTGCTCCACGCCCGTCTGTTCGGTAATCTCGTAATAGTCTTGAGCGGTAGGCGCTAAAAACGGCAGGGCGGCCGGATCAAAGTTGGGTATCGCCATCGCCACTGAAACCTGGCCTGCCCCTAACAAGCGCGCTTTGACGATGCCCGCCTTGCATTCCATGCGCAGTTCACCGGCGGCACCGTGGCCTCGGGCCGCTAAAAAGGCGGCGATGCAACGGGCGCCATTGCCGCACTGCTCGACTTCACCACCGTCTGCGTTAAAGATTCGGTAGTAGACCGCGGTATCGGCCTGACGGGGCGGGTAGAGCACCAACGCCTGATTAAACCCGATCCCGGTGTGCCGATTCGCCAGCCGAACAAGCCAGGCGGGGTCGGGTGCCTGGCAGTCTGGGGCCTCAAAGACGATGAAATCGTTGCCCAACCCATGCATTTTGCTGAAGGAAAGTTCCATGACCGGCATCATATCGCGGCCGCGGTGGTAAGCCGCTACCCTGGTTCCCCCGATGAGCTTGAAAATCCAGTGGCTGACCTGACCGCCCGCTGGGTGGGGAAATCGCCGCTCATGAAGCTCAGCGACAGCGGCCGTTACCGGTGGCTGGAAACCATCTACACTACACCCCATGAATGAAATAAAAGAAAAAATCCCGCGTATAGGTATGGTGTCGCTAGGATGCCCTAAGGCGCTGGTCGACTCTGAACGTATCCTCACCCAGCTGCGTGCGGAGGGCTATGCCGTGTCCGGGTCTTATGAGGATGCGGATCTGGTGGTGGTGAACACCTGCGGATTTATTGATGACGCCATTCATGAGTCTTTGGACGCGATCGGCGAGGCGCTAGCGCAGAATGGCAAAGTCGTGGTCACCGGTTGCTTAGGCGCCAGACCCGAGACGATTCGTGAGCGTCACCCGCAGGTGCTGGGCATTACCGGTGCGCATGCTTATGAAGAGGTTTTAGGCTTGGTGCACGCCGAATTGCCCAAGCCTCACGATCCGTTCATGGATCTGGTGCCTCCCCAAGGCATACGCCTCACACCTCGGCACTACGCGTATTTAAAGATCTCTGAGGGCTGTGACCACAAGTGCAGCTTTTGCATCATTCCTTCCATGCGCGGTGGCCTGGCCAGTCGGCCGTTATCGCATGTTCTCAATGAGGCCATTCGGCTACGCAATGCGGGCGTCAAAGAACTGTTAGTGATCTCGCAAGACACCAGCGCTTACGGTGCGGATCTGCGCTTTAAGCCTGAAATGTTGGGCAGCCGTGAGGTTCGCACGGGTTTTTATGAGTTGGCGCGCGAGTTGGGTGAGTTAGGAATGTGGGTGCGGATGCATTACGTATACCCGTACCCGCACGTGGCTGACATCCTTCCGCTGATGGCGCAGGGCAAGATATTGCCGTATCTGGACGTACCGTTTCAGCACGGCAGCCCCCGCGTACTGAAAGCCATGCGCCGCCCGGCCCATGCCGAGAACACCTTGGCTCGCATTCACAGTTGGCGCGCGCAGGTGCCCGATTTGGCGATCCGCAGTACGTTTATTGTCGGATTTCCTGGTGAAACTGACGAGGATTTTGAGATTCTGCTGCAGTGGTTGGCAGAAGCCCAACTGGATCGTGTGGGTTGCTTTACCTACTCACCGGTCGTCGGTGCCGCGGCCAACGAGCTGCCCGGGCATGTGCCGGACGAGCTTAAACTGGAGCGTCAGGCGCGCTTTATGGAAGCGGCTGCGACCATCAGTGCTCAACGTCTTAAATTGCGGGTCGGGCGTCGTCTGCGCGTTTTAATTGATGAACAAAGCGCACGTAAGGCCGTGGCGCGCTCCTACGCCGAGGCACCGGAGATTGACGGTTCTATACTTATCGCAGGCCGTGGAGTCACTAAACTGGTGGCTGGCGAGTTTGCTGATGTGGAAATCACGGGAGCCGATACCTACGACCTGACCGCTAAGCTGGTCTCTTCTGTCCGCGCCTAAAAGCAGCCGGCTTCAAGCGCCAGACCCCAAGCCGGCGAGTGAGCAGATCTTATGCGGCCTAATGTCCGGTAATTTGGCAGGATGCTAGACTCTTAACGGTTTCCAAGTTCGGTGATCGTATGGGCGATGATCGGGGTGGAACGCCACGATCCCAGCAACCTAAGGCCGCGGGAGCGTTAACGATAGGGTCTTAAGGTGCTATCCCGCGTGCAGGCGCTAGGCGTAGCGCCACACGGATAATGGCTGACGCGTTAATCAATTTTTCGATGGAGTGTTCTGAAATGACAAAAGTGACACGCAGAGTGAAAGCCTTGACGCTGCTGGCCTTGGCCGGAGTGCTGGCTTTGCAGGCCGGTTGTACGTCCATCAATGCGCGCACCGACTACGATGCGACGGCCGATTTTTCTAAGTTCCATACCTACGTATGGGCTGGTGGTAAGGACATGACCGATCAGGGGGCTCTGGAGAACTCCCTGGTGGATAAGCGTGTGAAACAGATCGTCACTCGGCAGTTAGCGGCCAAGGGGCTTTCGGAAGTGGCCAAGGGTCAGCCGTCTGATCTGGTCGTGCGCTACTGGGTCGGTATTCGCGAGAAGCAAGAAATAGAGACTCTACCCGGTGCGGCTTGCTGCTACGGCGGATACGGCGGGTACGGCCCTTACTGGGGTGGTCGGTGGGGTAGCACGTACGATCAAGTGATCGTGAACAACTACCACGAGGGCACTTTAATCGTGGATCTGATCGACGCGCAGACCAAAGATCTGGCCTGGCGGGCCTACCTGGTCCAAACCTTGTCCAAGGATTTAGAGAAGACCGCGCAGAAAGCCGAAAAGAATGCGGAAGAGGCGTTTAAAAACTACCCGCCGCAGCCTTCCAAGCCGTAAATCCAGAGTCGATACGAAGATAAGGCGGCGTTGCGCTGTTCAGCCAACGCCGTTTTTTAGCCTGGTTTTTTGCTGCTGGCCAGGCGCCAGTGTCCTGCCGGATCCTGACAGTAGGTCAGTTTAAAGGCTTCAGAATGGCCTTTAAGCACCGTATCACCACTCAGATCTCTACAGGCATGCTCGTGTTGGGTATAGCTGCGTACCACCCGGTGCGTGCCGCCGATGCCTGATTTTTCCGAATTCCAGCTGACATCCACCCCGTCGGGCTGCGAACTCACGGTAGTCAGTGCGCTATTTAAAAACACCTTCCAGTCAGCATCGCTGAAGCTGGCGAACTGGGTGCCTCTGAGGATCTGCTTTAGGCCCACGGCCGCCGGCGCGAGTTGAGGTATCAGGCTTGCCGCGAGCACTAACGGCTTTAGGTAGCGAAGGATCTGGTTTTTCATCGATGTTCCGGTGCCGGTAGTGAAGATAAAATCCCCAGCCGCAAGTCGGTAAAGCGCGGCGCGAAACCCAGCTCTTGGCGAATGCGTTGGCTGTCGATGCGACGTGAGTCCTGCAAAAAAGACCACAGCTCGGGGGATAACGTGGTGGCGGCCTCTTCGCGACTGATCAGTGTAGGCGTAGGCAGCCCGGTGAGGGTAGCGACGCGTTCAAAATACTCGGTCATCGACGTCGAGTTTCCGTCAGTGACGTTGTAGATGCGATTTTTCGCTCGTGGCGTCTCGTTGGCTAATAAGCACGCGGCAATCAGATCGTCCACGTGTATACGACTCGCCGGCGGGGCTTCGGAGTGCCGAATCATGGGCTCCGCACGCTTTATGCGCTCAATAGGCAGGCGGCCCGGACCGTAAATTGCTGGCACTCTTAAAATGGTCCAAGCCACATTGCGCTCATTGGCCCACGCTTGAATTTGCTGCTCGGCATCAACACGGCGCTGGGCGCGTTCGCTGGTCGGCGCCAGCGTTGAGTCTTCATCCACTAAGGCGCCAGCCGCATCACCGTAGACGCCGGTGGTGCTTAAATAGATCAGTCGATTGGGATACTCGGTCAGGCTCTTCAAAAAATACGCCAGCCGCGGGTCTGTGCTACCCGCGGGCGGGGGCGGAGCAAAATAAAACACGGTTTGGGTGAGCGTGTTTAAAATCCGTGGCGCAGGCGCGTCAGGTTCATCCAAATTCCAGGCGCAGCCGTCCACCCCGTGACGATCCAGCCCGGAGGCTGAGCGACGACTGCTGGTAATTCCGGTGACACTGATTCGGTTGGATAGGGATCGGGCTAGCCGGCGGCCCACGTAACCGCAACCAACAATCAGATAACGCACATTAGGTCTCATTTTTTACATTCTACGGACTTCTAGAGTCGGCTGCAGGGTAGTCAAGCGGGCTGCACACAGGCAGACTCCCCGGCCTACCAAGGGTATTCATGCGCATCACGCTAAAAGCTAACGGGTTTTCATTTGAGGCGGCGCCCAGCGAAACGGTGCTCGATGCGGCCCGGCGGGCGGGCATGGACTTGCCGCATGCCTGTCGTGGCGGGCGCTGTGGGCTGTGTGCGGCTACTTTGATGGAAGGGCAGATCGACTATCCGGAGGGTGAACCTGCCGCTAAAGAATTGCGCGTGATAACGGCAAATGATGTGTTGTTGTGCCGGGCGCATGCCTTAAGCGATTTAGTCTTGGACATTCGGCCTATAGCGCCCGCGGGAACCATCACCTTCAAGCGACTGCCGGCGCGGGTGACGCGCTTGGAGTATCTCTCGCCAGAGCTCGCTAAGCTGTGGCTGCAGTTGCCGCGTACGGAACCTTTATATTTTAGGGCCGGGCAGTACCTCAATATTGTTTTAGAGGATGGGCAGCGGCGCAGTTACTCCATTGCCTCAGGCCCTGAGGCACCCGATCTCATCGAGCTACACCTGCGACGAGGCCAGTCTGGCGGCCGAGGCGCGGCTTTTTTTGATTCCCTGCAGCTGCGCATGCTCTTGGAAGTAGAGGGTCCGTTAGGGGAGTTTTCGTACGCGGGGGCTGAGGCGGATCTCTCGCCACGCCCCTTGATTCTGCTGGCGGGAGGGACGGGCTTTGCACCGATGAAGTCGATCCTGCAGCACGCCTTAACGGCCTCGGCTAATCGTACTTTGCAGTTGTATTGGGGTGCGCGTTCGCGCCCGGAGCTGTACGACCATGAATGGTTGCGCAACGCTCAGGCTCACTACCCGCAATTTAACTACGTCGCCGTTTTATCAGAGCAAAGCGATGATCTAGAGCCCTTCATGCGTCACGGGTTGATCGCCGATGCGGTACTGGCTGACCACGCCGATTTAAGTGACCTGGACTTTTATGCCGCCGGGCCACCGGCGATGCTGCAGGATATTTACTCGCGCTTGACCGCGCACGGCTTGCCGCCAGAGCGATTTCATAGCGACTTACCCACCCGCTAGGCGTTAGCGCGCCCGTTGCCACTGGGTCAGGGCTGACACCAACGAGGCACTGTCGGCGGCTTGAGCCACGATTAATTCACCGTTTAGGCCCATTTGCCGGGCCGCATGCCCTATGCGCGCACTGGCCGCCAATAACGCAGTTAGCGTGAGCAAGTCGCGGCCTTCGGTGCTCAGTAGCTCAAAAAGCGCTTTGAGCACGTCGGTGCTGGTGGCGGTGACCACCTGAATCTGACCTGCAGCCCACTCACGCTCGACGGCAGCTACGGCGCCGGGTAACGGGGTGGCCCGAACGCGCTTATAGACTTCCGCGTAGGTGATCTGCGCGCCGCGCTGCGTTAAGGCATCGCCCAAGGTCTCCAGGCCATCGGCGCCGCGCACGATGAGAATGCGCTGGCCGCGCACGGACTGCAGATCCGGCAGGTTGAGTAAGTCCTCGCTGCTAAAGCCGCCGCGCGGTATCAAAGCGGGTGGATGACCCCTTTCAGTCAAGGCGGCGGCGGTGGCCGGACCGACGGCAATCAGCGAGCTGTCGGCACTGTGATCCAGCAGGTGTGCCGCATGATGCACGGCATTGACGCTTAAGAAGATGATCCAGTGGTAGTGATCCAGCGGCCCCAGCGCGGCACGCTGAATGACAGGGTTACCCACCCGCT
The DNA here is from genome assembly GCA_903828595.1 of uncultured Pseudomonadota bacterium. GTDB lineage: Bacteria > Pseudomonadota > Gammaproteobacteria > Steroidobacterales > Steroidobacteraceae > CAIKMS01. The sequence goes on from CAIKMS010000016.1 coordinate 94,985, forward strand.
CGGTCTGCAGAGTGGGCAGGTGAAAGACCCTAAAGCCCTGCGCGTGCAAAAGACCGGTGAGCAAGCCGGCTTGAGCTTCGGGACGGGTGACTAAAACGCCAAGGCCTTTTAGATCCGCCATGGGCTTAACTCGGGTTCACTAGATTCGCCAGCAGCTCCTTGCCGCCCTCGGCGAGCATCTGGCTGGCAAGCCTCAGTCCCAGGGCGTGGGCCTCCTGGGCGGGGCCGGTAATTTCCTGGCGCAGCGTCTGACGACCGTCCGGCCTGCCGATGAGTCCGCGTAGATGCAAGGTCTGCTCTGTGAGCGTCGCGTGCGCGGCGATGGGCGAGGTGCAGCTGGCCGTGAGTCCTTGCGCAAAAGCCCGCTCGGCCGCCAGGCAACAGCCGGTGGCTTGATCGTTCAGCGCCGTAAACCAGGCGCTGGCGCGCGGATCATCGCAACACTCAATACCAATAGCGCCTTGCCCTACGGCGGGCAGAAACACGTCGGGATCCAAATACTCTTTGATGCGTGATGCCAGCCCTAAACGGATCAGGCCTGCACTGGCCAAGACAATGGCATCGTAGTGGCCCTCATCCAGCTTGCGCAGGCGGCTATCCACATTCCCGCGCAGGCTGATCACGTTTAAGTCGGGACGCAAAGACTTAAGCAGGCATTGCCGACGTTGGCTGGAGGTGCCCACCGTAGCGCCTAGGGGCAGTTGCGCTAAGCAGTCAAAGTTTACCGAGACAAAGGCATCACGGGCATCCGCACGCGGCAGTATGGCAGCCAGTAAAAAGCCCTCAGGTAGGTTCCAGGGTACGTCTTTCATGGAGTGCACCGCCAGATCTGCCCGGCCCTCCTGCATGGCAACCTCCAGTTCCTTGATGAACAGGCCTTTGCCACCGACCTGCGATAGCGGTCTATCTAAAATCCGATCGCCGGCTGTCACCACTTCCAGCAACTCCACGCTAAGTTGCGTGTGCGTGCTCTCCAGCAGGGCCTTCACGTAGTGCGCCTGCCACAGGGCCAGAGCGCTGCGGCGGGTGGCGATAGACAGCTTCATGGAGCCTTTAAGGCCGGTGAGTTGGCCTGCGCGAAAAGCGCTTCTTTCAGGCGAAAGATCGTGGAGATGTCCTCATCGCCATGTCCGGCAGCCATCAGCTGACTGTATTCAGTCAGGACGCTTTCCACCGAGGGCAGTGCGACGCCGTGTTTAGCGGCCATGTCTCTACAGATTTTTAAATCTTTGTCGTGCAGCCGTACGCGAAAACCCGCCGGGTACGCTTGGCGCGACATGAAGGGTGCCCGATTGACGAAATACCAGGACGACCCAGCGCCCTGACCTAAGGTTTCGATCACCTGATCCAGCGGTAGCCCTTCGGCTTTGGCAAAGGCCATAGCCTCGGCCACCACCTGAATAATACCGGCGCACATGATTTGGTTCGTCGCCTTAGTGGCTTGACCAAAGCCTACAGGCCCCAGGCGGGTGACGGTTTTACCCATGGCTTTTAAGACCGGTAGCGCACGCTCGAAGTCCTCGGCGCTGCCGCCGACCATGATGGCAAGCGCTGCATTTTTAGCACCCTCCACACCACCGCTGACCGGGGCATCCACAAAGCCTGAGCCGTGTAGCGCCAGTTTCTGGGCGCACTCACGTGCGCAGCCGGCACTGACCGTCGAGCAATCAATCACAAGCAGACCTGGATGCGCACCCGGTAGCAGCGCATCCACCGTTTGCAGCAGATCCGCATCGGCAGATACGCAGATCACAACGACATCGCAGGCCGCGGCTAAGCTCGCTGGGCTTTGCGCAACGCTCGTACCCAGTTCACTGGCTAAGCTCTGCGCTTTGGCAACGGTGCGGTTCCATACACCCTGCAGCAGGCCCGCTTTGGCCAGATTGCGGGCCATCGGCCCACCCATTGCACCCAGACCTATAAAACCGGCTTTTTGCACGTTGGCAGTCTCTCGTAGTGGAAAGTAAGCAGTAGGGGCTGATGTTATAAGCCCGTGTGGTTAACGATTGGCGCCGCAGGCCGTTTCGACATCGCGCAGCGCTTCGGAACGGGCTTGCTCAATTTCGGCATCAGACAGGTAAATCCGCTCGTTATTATCCCCGGCTTTGTACAGACGGCGGGAGTGCGTATAGCTGTCGTAGGCTGCCTTTGCGCGATCGCAGTCACCGCTGCGTGCAGCGGCTAAATCGGCGGCCATTTTTTTCTCAACCGGGCTTTGCGGGGCTTCGTTACCGGTTGTAGCCCGTGAACGAGGCGCGCTGGATGCAGGTGTAGCGGCGCGTGCCGCACTTTTATTGGATCCCATAGTGATCATCTGCACCGAGCTGGTGCCCTCAGGCGGTGGCTGATCGCTGTAGTGCGTGTTGTTTTGCGCGTCGACCCACTTGTAGACCACCGAATCGGCCTGCGCCGGCAGTAACGGCCAGGCCAGCACAGTCAGCAGCAGGATCACGAACCGTTGCACGGGCCGTGAACTTGTGCGACGGGTAGCCAAAGGGGCGTAGCAACGGCTCATATTGGTGCTCCTAAAAACGCTGGCTGGTGCGATTGATCTGTGCCACCGGCAAAGTCAGGGGTTGCCGCCTGCCGCAAGACCATGCATGGACACCTCAGTTTGGACGTTTGCGACCCCTTGGGGGTGGCTGTGCATCACACTCGGCGACCCTGCAACACCATTGACCCTACCCGCACAGTCTACCATCGCCGCCCGCGCCTTTTAGCGGCCGTTGTTACACGGCAAGGATGAGGCCTTGACTTCAAGCGGGTAGCGGATGATCGTGACGGTAACGGCGGATATCCGATGATTTACGGGGAGTAGGCAATGAAGTTTGATACGTCAGGGCTCGATGATTTGGTCAAGAAGCTCAGCGATGGGCTACCGCCCTCGCTGCTTGCCTTTAAGACTGATTTGGAAACCAATTTCCGGGCAGTTTTACAGTCGGGGTTGGCCAAAATGGATCTGGTAACCCGTCAGGATTTTGATGTTCAAGCCGGCGTATTGGCGCGCACTCGGGAGAAATTAGAAGCGCTGGAGGCGCGTCTGAGCGCTTTAGAGGCTCTCGAGCCTAAGGCTTAAAAAAACGGGCCGTTTTCGGCCCGTTTTTCAATCTACTAAACCAATAAACAGGCGCGCGATTACTGCGCGGCCTTGGCCATGTAGTCCACGCCCTGCTTAACCAGATCGTCGGTTAGAGCCGGGTTGCCGCCACGGGCCGGCATAACACCCTTGTTTTTGTAACCATTGATCGCGTGGTCGTACAAGGTGGGCTTGCCCTGCGCCAAGCGCGGGGCCCACGCTGCCTTGTCACCGTATTTGGGAGCACCACCAATGCCAGCGGAGTGGCAGGCGCTGCAAATGGCCTTATAAGTCTCTTCGCCGTTAGCGGGCAGCGCCGCTTTAGGCGCCTCACCGGCAGCCGCGCTGGCTACGATGGCTATGGTGGAGTTGTCGTGACCGGCCACGGCTACAAGTCCGGCGGGCGCTAAACGCTCCAGCACCCTGGCGTGGTCTAAAGCCTCGCTCTCATAACGGGCCTTTTCAAAGGGATCACCGATGCTGCGCGCGAGCCCGATCAGGACTAGGGTAATGACGATCAGCACTCCGATGATGGTGCTAAAGGTATTGAAGAATTTCGAGTCGTGCTTGCTCAAGGGCCTCTCCGGCAGTTCTACGTAGGGGTTAAGCCCTACAGGATGGTGACGCATTATAGCGATTCTGAGCCGAAGCTCTATCAGAGTTGGTTGGACGATGTCGCTTAAGCTTGCGTACAATGCTTTTTTGTCTTAACGCGCCCGTAGCTCAGCTGGATAGAGTGACGGTCTCCGAAGCCGTAGGTCGTGGGTTCGACTCCCGCCGGGCGCGCCAACTTCGCCCTGTGCTGTCTCGTTCGGTGACTACCGGCCCTTGCTGTGCAGGTTTTCGCCGGGTCTTTAGGCTCTGACAGGCCCGCATCGGGTGCGCTGCTCAACATCCGGCGCTATAAACCCGTTTTAGCGCCTCCGGAAGGTCTTCATTGGGCCTTAAAGCCTGCTCAATTCACGGTGAATTAACAGGCTTTGATGCGTTAGGCGGCCTTCTTGCGGCCTTTACTTCAAAGATGGTGCTCAGATGCGGCCAAGTCGTTAAGCAGCGTCAACAAGTCGGCTTCCGTGCGCGCGCTACCTATATCGGTCATGTATTTGCCGTTAACGACCAGCGCAGGTACGCCGGTGACTTTATAGCGCAGCGTCAGTTGCTCGGCCTGTTGCAGCTTGGTCTCTACCAAAAAGGAACGGTAGGTACGATCAAAGTCAGCTTCGGAAACACCGTGTGCCAGCAGAAAATCTTTCTGCATTTTCTCGGTTTTTGCCGGATCGCGCATGTCGACCAACGGGTTGCCGACCACATGAATTTCATGAAAAACCTCGGCATGCAGCGTGTTGAGCTTGCCTAAAGCTTCCATGGTGTAAAACAGGCGCGCATGCGCGCGGTTAGCGGTATTGCCGGCCCACATCACCGGCACGCGGCTAAAGCTCACGTAGGAAGGGCGCGACTTAGCGTTCCAGTTCTCGAGGGCAGGGTCGAGGTGAAAGCAATGAGGGCAGCCGTACCAGAAGACTTCCAGCACTTCGACCTTGTCTGGCGCTACCGACGTCGGTTGGCTGGGCACGATCTTGGTGTAATGGGTGTTTTCCACCCAGCGCGCCGGTATGGGCGTGGCTGAAGGGGTTGGCAGCGTGGCCGCGACCGCGCGGGCAATCGGTGAAAAAGTAAAAGTGGCATCGCTGACACTTTCCGAGTCGCCTTCGGCCACCGGTTTGGCCAGTTCGACGCTGCGAGCAGGCGCTGCGCTGGGCTGTTCGCTGGGCTGTTGGCTGGGGTTTGTCGCCTGACGGTGTATGGATGCGCTGACCGGGGTCGGCGCGACGGTTGGTGACTGACGGCTACCGCAGCCAGCCGCTGACAAACCCAGAATCAAAGTAACGGCCGCTAGGGCCAGGGAGAGTCGGTTGCGCATCGTAAACTCCGTGACGGGCAGGTCACGGCCCACCCTAACGCTGGTTAATCTGACTTTTCAGGGATTTAGAGCCGGGTCGTGCTGCACGATCCGGCTCTTATAACCCTGCTATTAACGTAAGCCCTGTACGTAGGAGGCTACCGCCTTCATTTCCTCGTCGGACAGCTTGCCGGCAATGGTGTACATCATGTCAACGCGCTCTGGAGGCTTCGGGGCTCCTTCGACTACGGTGTACTTGGTTTTTGCCGCGTAGCTTTTCAGCTGGTTGTACACATAAGTGTCGTGCTGAGCGCGCAGCGCAGGCCACTTGGCCGGGCCGTTGCCCATACCCTGCGGGCCGTGGCAGGCCATACAAGCCGGTACGCCGCGCGCAGCGATGCCCGAGCGATAAATTTTGCCGCCCAGCGCGACCTGCGAGGGGTCGGCCTCCAAACCTTTTGGCGTCTGCGCCTCAAAATACGCGGCGACGTCAGCCATATCCTGCGGCTCCAGGGCGGCGGCCATGCCGTACATCACAGCATTAGCGCGCACCTGGCTCTTAAAGTAGCTCAGCTGCTCGGCGATGTACCAATGGCTCTGACCAGCCAAATTGGGCCACTCCGGGTTGACCTCGCTGACGCCGGTGACGCCGTGGCAGGCGCCACAGGTCGCGGCTTTGGTGGCACCGGCTTTAGCGTCACCGACTAACTCGGTTTCTGCAGCCTGAGCGTGAATGGCCGTGAGGCCGGAAAGAACCGTGGCAAAGACCACGGAGGCAAAGCGAATTTTCATGACAGCAAACTCCCGTCGTGGGCCCGCAACTGTTGAAGTCCAGGCAAATGCATCTGCGCCTCTTGGCTCAAGGCTTGCTAGACTCGACCCAACGCAAGTCGCGCATATTACACCAATCCTATGTCAGTATTTCCCCATGCGCGCTACTTACTCGGAGCGCACGAGCCCCACCAGTGTTTCGCCGACGAGGGCGTTGAGGTTGCCTTCGCGGGTCGATCCAACAGCGGCAAGTCCAGTGCAATTAATGCGATTGTGCAGAGGCACGGGTTGGCCCGGACTTCAAAAGCGCCCGGTCAGACGCAGTTAATCAATTTTTTTGAGCTGGATCGCGCCGGACGGCGGCTGGTTGATCTGCCGGGTTACGGCTTTGCTAAGGTGCCGCGCCCGCTGCAAATTCACTGGAAACGGCTCTTAGAGACCTACTTTAATGAGCGCGAGTCGCTGGCCGGCCTGTTTATCATTATTGATATTCGGCGCGGCATCGGTGACCAGGATCGGCAAATGATGGATTTCGCGGTATCCCGCGGCCGCCAAGTGCACTGGCTGCTCACCAAGGCCGACAAGGTCAGCCGCCAGGAAGGCTTGAAAGTGCTCCGCGAAACGCAAAAAGCCTATCCGGAGTTGACCACTGCTCAGTTGTTTTCCGCGGTGGCCAAAACCGGGGTGGATGAGGCTAGGCGGGTGCTCAAGCTCATGTTGGCTGCCGGCGCGCAAAAAAAACCCGATGACGGTAATCCGGCATCGGGTACAGACCAATCCGGTTTGGGAGCTATCTCCGGATCAGAGCCCGCCTAGGGGGTGGCGGGGAACGCTCGTCGCGTTCAAGTAATCAGACGCAGGCCGGGCGGAAAAGTTCCCGTTGACCTGCGTCAAGAATCGTCAGCTCTCGGTTTTTGTTTTACAGAAAACCGTAACTTAGGCCCGCGGTCCACATCGAGGGCAGTCCACCCGCCGTGTGGAAGTGCTCGTATTCTAGGCGAGCAGCAATGGCACCCCAATGCGCCTGAGCGCCAAAGCCGTAGGCCATCGTCGTGTTTTTGGTGCTAAAGCTGAACAACGAGCAACCCGAACCACTACTGCCGCAGTTCGCTTCGTACGCGTTTGCATCAGCCTGCAGTCGGGCCAGGCCCAGTTTTCCGTAGAAGTCCACCAACGGTAAGGGCTGTGGTACGTAGATCATGCCAAACGCACTCATCCCTTTCGTCGAGGCTGATTGTTTGATGCCTTGAATGGTGCGATTGGGTGATCCCAAGTTGAGGTAGCTCACTTCAGCGCCCAGTAAAGAAATGGGGTGAGTGCCCACGAAAGCCTTCCAGCCCAGGGCATTTTGATTGAAAACAATCTGCCCTACATCCGTATTGGCAAGACCCACCGCTCCACCGGCATACAAAAGCGCCTCCTGAGCATTAGCAGCGCTGAATGCGCCCAGCGCTGTCATCGCCAGGGTCATGGTGGCGAAACGCTTAAAAGTTAGCTTTGGCATGCAAAAGATCCTCAAAGATGAAAAGAGATATCCAATAAGAAGATCCTAGCCGATTGATGGCTTATTTGCATAAGGGATACCGCTGAGTCAGCGTTAAGCCGTCTTTGTGGTGCCGTAAATTCGAAGTCCTCAATGCGCCTGATCCCAGTTGGCGCCAAGGCCGGCATCTACCCTGAGAGGTACCGACAGTGTGGCTGCTTCACTCATAAGGCGTACCACATGATCCCGTACAAACTGCGCTTGTTCGTCAGGGACTTCTAGTACCAATTCATCGTGTACTTGCATCACCAGACGCGCCGAGGTTTTGCTGGCTTTAAGCCACGAGGCCACCCTGATCATCGCCGCTTTGATGATGTCAGCCGCCGTGCCTTGCATGGGCGCATTGATCGCTGAGCGCTCCGCGTACTGCTGCAGTTGCTTATTGCTGGAGCGAATCTCCGGAAGATACAGACGTCTGCCGGCTACCGTTTCAACAAATCCTTGCTCACGCGCTTGCGCACGGGTGTTGTCCATATACTGACGAACACCCGGGTAGCGATCAAAGTACCGCTCAATGTAGCGTGCCGCCGAGCCGCGATCGATGTTCAGGCGCGCGGCAAGTCCGAAGGCGGACATGCCATAGATCAGGCCGAAATTGATGGTTTTAGCAGCGCGACGCTGATCAGCATCGACTGCCTCTGGGGTGATACCAAAGATTTCCGCCGCCGTAGCCTGATGCACATCACGATCCGCGGCAAAGGCGCTCACTAAACCAGGGTCCAGGGATAGGTGCGCCATGATGCGCAACTCAATTTGCGAATAGTCGGCAGCTAACAGTGTGAATCCGCTGGGTGCGATAAAAGCCTGACGAATGCGTCGGCCTTCTGGCGTACGAATAGGGATGTTCTGCAGGTTAGGATCCGACGATGACAGCCGACCGGTCGCCGTAATGGCTTGGTGATAAGAAGTATGAATACGGCCCGTGGCCGGATTAATCTGCTCGGGTAGCTTGTCGGTGTAGGTTCCTTTGAGCTTGGACAAGCTTCGATGCTCGAGAATGAGCCGGGGTAACGGGTAATGCAGAGCGAGCTCCTCCAGCACATCCTCGGCGGTCGACGGCTGCCCTTTGGGCGTTTTCTTGGTAACCGGCAGTCCCAGGCGCTCGTAAAGAATGGCTTGGAGTTGCTTGGGCGAGTCTAGATTGAAGGGTCCTTGAGCGGCTTGATGGGCCTGAGTCTCAATCTCTTGCATGCGCACCGCCAGCTCTTGGCTTTGCACGCGCAACAACTCACGGTCGACTAACACGCCCGTGCGCTCCATCTGACCCAGCACCTCAATGAGCGGTGCTTCTAGAGTTTCGTAGAGTGCCTTTAGCTTGGGTAAGGCTTGTAGTTCATGCCAAAAGCGCTGATGCAATCGCAGAGTAATATCCGCATCTTCAGCGGCGTACGGTGCGGCGGTGTCTACCGGCACTTGATTAAAGGTGAGTTGCTTGGCTCCTTTCCCGGCGACATCTTCAAAAGTGGTGGTTTGGATTCCCAGATAGTGCTTAGCCAGGGAGTCCATATCGTGTCGCGACGCTACACTGTTGAGTACGTAGGACTCCAGCATAGAATCGAACCGTGCGCCTTGCAGATCGATACCGTGATTGGCCAGTACGTGACGATCGTATTTGATGTGATGGCCAATTTTTGCAAGCGAAGCATCTTCGAGTAGTGCCTTGATTTTTGAAAGCACGTGCTCACGCGTGAGTTGATCGGGTGCGCCGGGGTAGTCATGGGCGACAGGAATATAAAAGCCACGACCGGGCGTTGCTGCAAAGGAAAGACCTACAATTTGTGCCTTCATGTAGTCAAGGCTGGTCGTCTCGGTGTCAACCGCAAACACTTCCGCCGCCCGCAGCTCTTGTAACAACGAATCTAACGCATCATCGGTGAAGATCGTCTGATAATCCCGTGCGATATCCGGTGTCACAATGGCTGGCGATGCCTCAATCACTTGGGAAGATGCAACGCCGCTGGACGCACTGTCGACCTCGGGCTTTAAACCACGCAGCAGCGTGTTGAGCTCCAAGCGCTGATACAACTCAATTAAGGCTGGTGTATCAGGGCTCAGACGCTTGAGTGTGGTTGGCTGCTCATCAAGACAAAGCGTGCAATTAATCGTCGCGAGCTGTCGCGACAGTGCCAACTGATCCAAGTTGGCCCGCAGACTCTCGCCAACCTTGCCTTCGATCGCTGCCGCTTGTTCAACGATATGATCTACTGATCCGTACTGGGCTAACCACTTAGCCGCCGTCTTGGGGCCGACTTTAGGCACGCCAGGAATATTGTCGGACGCGTCACCTATCAAAGCCAAATAGTCGACAATTTGCGTGGGAAGCACGTCAAACTTATTTTTTACGCCGTCTGGATCTAACACGGTGCCGGTCATCGTATTGATCAGAGTCACGTTCTGATCCACCAGCTGCGCCATGTCCTTGTCGCCAGTGGAAATGACCACTTTGAGTCCCGCTTGCGTCGCGCGGCGGGTTAGGGTGCCGATGACATCATCGGCCTCTACACCACTAATACGCAGTAGCGGTAAACCCAGCGCTTCCACGGTGCTCAGCAAAGGCTGAATTTGTGCTCGTAGGTCATCGGGCATCGGTGGGCGATGGGCTTTGTACGCTTCAAACAGTTCGTCACGAAAAGTACGACCCGGTGCGTCAAAAATAACGGCGATGAGCTCGGGGTCATACTCCTTCAGGAACTTATGCAGCATGTTAACCACGCCGAGCACGGCCCCCGTGGGCTCACCCTTGGAATTGCTAAACGGCGGGAGCGCGTGAAAGGCTCGATATAAATACGACGAGCCGTCAATCAAATAGAGCGTGTTATTAGACGGCATGGGGCCTTACTTTGAATCGTGGGATGGGATCTGCGTGTGCCCAGTCATGCTCTGCCACTGCGCAGGCTTGGCGTCGGTCAATGCCGCTTTGCGTGATGTGGCGTCGGGCAAGACTAGAGGTCCTTTTTGCCCACACGAAGCCAGGGCCATGAAAAACAACGAACCAAGGATTGCTGTGCGCATGAGAGAGCCTGGGTGGGTTTGTCGCTAAGGGCCCCAGTATAGCCTTCGTGCACCCTAGAACGGAGTTCCAAAGCCTAAGAACACCACGTTCAAGTCAGCCGCTCGGCGATAGCCCAAGGATAACCTCGGGAGGGGCAGCCGGAAGATTCGTATGGGTTCCGCGGTGCCGAAGGTGATGCCGGCTTCGGTTTCTAACCGTATCGCGCTGTGTGTTGGTGTATAGGCAAACGGACCAGGGAACCAGCGAACCACGCCGTAGGTGCCGATAGCTGCTTGATGCCTGAAAATATCCCATGATTGCGGGCGATCAAACTCCACACCCTGCAGCAGCCGCAAAACCCGGTCCGTGCCTGTTGGTCCGCCGCTGCTTAAAGCACCCAAGACTTCGCTGCGGTAGCGCGTTACCCAGCCATTCCAAGGAGCCGTGCGTTCTAAAGCGATTTGCGTACCGGTTAATTTTTTGTCGACTAAACCGGCGGAGCGCGTGTAGCCAACCGCTACCAGCTGCAGGTAATGCCAGGTCTCACTCAGTGGCAGGTTCCCGTCTATACCCGCCAGTACGCTGAGCGTGTCTAGGGACTTTGGTATCTGCCCGGACAGCACGTCCTGCGGCTGAAAGTTATAAAAACCAAAAGTGACCGGAAGCTGTACAGAAAAATGTGGCTCATCAGCTGAATGATTATCAAGGTCTGCCGAAAAGGGAATTCGGTACAACTGCACCGTCTGACCGTTGATAGAATAAATGCCCGACCCTAAAAAAGACGACAGGCCGTAATTGAACGTAGCGTCATTCGAGCTGCCGGCCGTTGGGCTAGGACTATTAGCCGAAGCTTGGCTAAGAACTGACAGAGCAGCGACGAGCGTGAGTATCAGTGTCCGAAGCATATGCAGTAGACCGCCGAGGGGGGAGGCATGCTAACACGCGCCAATATTTGCTTATCCTACCTTCAAACTGTTTATAGTCTAGCCCATCCAGCGATACAGTAGCCGCGTGGCTGATGTGCAGGGCAAGCTTAAGCCAGACCAACCAGGCCAGTTCTGGTTTGTGGGATCAGATTGGGAGAGTGAACCTATGAAGGATAGTGACCCAAACCAACACCTGCGCTTATATAGTTTCTGGCGAAGTTCGGCAGCTTTTCGAGTGCGTATCGCGCTGAATATAAAACAGCTTTCTTATGAGAGCGTGCCTGTGAATTTGTCCGCGGCAGTTCTTGCCCAAAAATCTGCGTCCTATCGGGCTATTAATCCTCAGGGTTTGGTGCCGGCTTTGGTTGATCAGGGCCGCGTGTTAGCTGAGTCGCTGGCTATTATTGAATACTTAGAGGAAGTACAGCCAGAGCCCAAATTGCTACCCAGTGATTCCTATGCCCGGGCGCAGGTTCGTTGGATGGCGCAATTAATTGCCTGCGATATCCATCCGTTAAATAACACGAGAGTTTTGGGTTATTTACGCAATAAGCTCAACCAAGATGAGACCAGCATCGATGACTGGTATCGCCACTGGATTTTGGAGGGTTTTGCGGCGCTGGAGATATTGGCCAACCAGTGGAGTGGCGATGGAAGCCGACTTTTTGGTAACCAATTGACGATCGCGGATATTTGCCTGGTTCCCCAAGTTTATAATGCACGGCGATTTAAAACCCCAATGCACGACTTCCCCGTTTTAAATCGAATCTGTAGCTCTTTGGAAACGTTGCCCGCCTTTGCCGCAGCTAGGCCGGAGTTACAGCCCGATGCGGTGAGTTGAGGTTGGGTTTTTGATTGGCTTTTGATTAAGCGATTTGCCGTTGGATTTTCTCTAAACTCTTAAGGACTCCTATGTCAGTAACAGCCGTGGTTCTGATCAAAGCTCGAACCGATCAAATCAATGAACTTGCCCAGGTCTTAAGCAACATTCATGGCGTTACCGACGTCTACTCTGTGGCCGGTCGCTACGATTTGGTAGCCATCGTGCAAGCGCAGCGTAATGAGGACCTAGCGCAAATCATCAGCGTTGATATGCATAAAGCCGCAGGTATTGTGGATTCTGAAACCCTGATCGCATTTCGCACCTTTCGCAACGACGACGTGCACGCCGGGTTTGCCTTAGGCCAGAATGACTGAGATGACGCATTGAAAGAGCGCGCCGAGCCGAGCTCAACTTACTGGCTTAAGCGTTTAGCAACTCGCCTATAGGCTTCGCGAAATGGAATGCCCAGTGTAACCACCAGTCGATTAGCTTCTTCGGCGGCATGGATGGCCGGATCCAGATGGATATTCTCGGGTAGAAAACGTAACCCATGAATCGCATCCGGCATGATGCTTAAGGTTTGCATTGCCACATCAATGCCGCGAAACAACGGTGATTTAATTAGCTGAAGATCGCGTTGATAGCCGCTGGGCAGCTTGTTGGTAATCCCCATTACCTCATTCAGGCAGGCGCACAGCGTCGCTGAGCGACCACGAATGAGCTCAAAGACATCTGGATTGCGTTTTTGCGGCATGATTGATGAGCCTGTGGTGAAGGCTTCGGGCAATTGCACAAAAGCAAACTCTTGGGTGTAAAAGAGTAATACGTCGGCTGCCAGTCGGCTTAAGTCCGACATGAGTACCGATAACTCGAACAGCACCTGAGCTTCGGCCTTGCCGCGCGACAGCTGGACAGCCGTCACCGGCTCATGAGTGCTGTCGAAGCCCAAGCGGGCCGTCGTGAATTCACGATCCAGATTGAGGCCGGGTGTTCCGTAGCCCGCCGCCGAGCCTAAAGGATTTTTGGAGTGACGTTGCCGAGTGCGCATCAACCCCAGCGCATCATCGCGCAATTCTGTCGCGTAGCCTTCTGCCCATAAAGCAACCGACGATGGCATGGCTTGTTGCATGTGCGTGTAGCCCGGCAAACTCACGCTACCTTGTTCGCGGACCAAGCTTTCCAATGCTTCTACCGTTTCGACAATCCGGTCATGGATTTGCTGCACCACGTCGGCCAGATAAAGGCGCAGTGCGGCGAGAACCTGATCATTGCGCGAGCGGCCTAGATGGATTCGGCCACCCGCATCGCCCAGCGCCGCCGTCAGCCGCTGTTCGAGCGCTGTTTGCCCGTCTTCTTCTTCCAAGCTGACGGACCACTCACCGCGAGCATGCGCCTGCCCAATGTCAGTGAGCGTGTTCGACAAGGCCGTTAAATCCTCGACGCTCAGCAAGCCCGCGGCACACAGCGCTTGTCCATGAGCAATAGAAGCTTGTACGTCGTAGGCGACCAGTCGGTTATCCAGTGCATGATCCTCACCGGCTGTGTACGCCAAGACCTTGGCATCCAGTGCGCTACCCTTATCCCAGAGTCTGCTCATGAGGAACTCTGACTCTCGGCGGGCGTCAGTGCCTTAATATCGGGAACGATTAATGTGCCTGTTCCCTCATTGGTGAATACTTCAGCCAGTAACGCATCGGCTGCAGAATAGGAGATGACGTGTACTCGCCGCACGCCCCCGCGTATCGCCTGCTCAATGGCACTCGCCTTAGGTAACATGCCGTCGGCGAAGCTGCCGGCCTGGTTCAGACGCCTTAAACCCTCCAGGTCGGTGTATGAGATCAGCGATGAGGGGTCTGCTAAAGATTCAAAAATACCGGCGGCACCCGTGCATAAGATCAGTTTCTCGGCACCCAATGCGGCACCAATCGCTGCTGCGACCGTGTCTGCATTGACGTTTAAAGTCATCCCGTCGACTGTGCACGATGCCGGACTAACCACGGGCATATGCCCGGCTGCCAGCAACTCCTGCAGCACACGGCTGTCGACTGAGACAACTTCGCCTACCTGGCCGTAGTCGACGGTCTCACCGGTGGGGATTTTTACCGGCGCCTTTTTACGTGCCTGAATTAAGCCGGCACTCAAGCCTGAAAGGCCCACGGCGCTGAGTTTCAGCTCGCGGCACAGTCCGAGTAATTGGGTGTTAAGGGTTCCGTTGAGCACCATAACCGTAACCGCGGCGGTTTGGGCATCCGTGACCCGTCGCCCTTCAATAATCTTGGGCTCTATCCCTAAAGCCTGCTGGGTCGCGCTAAGTTGCGGACCGCCGCCGTGAACAAGCACGACTTGCACACCGACCTGATGCAAGATGGCAACCTGCTCCATGAAGGCGCGAGTCGCTGCCGCATCACCTAATAACGCACCACCAATTTTGACGACAAAAACTTGTCCTTTGTATAGGCGAATGTAAGGGGCTGCATTGCGTAAGGCGCGCACGGCGACGGATTGATCAGTTCGAAAGTTCATCGGTATTTCCTGTGCATGGGCAGCATAAGTCGGTGGAAAAGGTGGGTAAGTTAAGGTTTCAGCAAGTGGTGGAGGACCGCCATTTGTGTCCATAATCGATTGTTGGCCTCTTGTAGCACCACGCTACGTGAGCCATCCAAAATCTCGTCGGCTACTGCAACATTTCGGCGCACGGGAAGGCAGTGCATGAATCGGCAGTCGCTACGTGCCGACGTAAACCAGTCCTCGCGAACTTGCCAGTCGCTAAGACCTGCGCGTAACGCGGTTTCAGTGGCGCTATCCCCGTAGTGCTCTGGCGATCCCCACTCTTTGGCATAAACGATAGAGGCGCCAGCTAGCGCCATGTTTCGGTCCGAGGTCTCAGTGACCGAGCCGCCGCTTAATTGTGCAGCGTATCTGGCCTTTTCCATGACGGCTGCCGGTAAGGCATAGCCGTCGGGTCGCAGAACAACCACCTCGTGACCACGCAGAGCGGCCATATGCACTGCCGTGGCAGGCACGGCCAGTGGCAGTGCGCGGGGGTGATTAACCCAGGATAAAACGAAGCGAGAGCCTTGCGGCACATTCAAATCATCGAGTGTTTTCCAATCAGCCAATCCCTGCATAGGGTGTGCGATGGCGGATTCCAGATTCACCAATGGCGAGGGGATTACGCTGGCCATCGCTTTATAATCGCTATCTGCCACATCGGCCGTCAGATCGATGCCTGCGGCGAAAGAGCGGATCCCTAAAATATCGCAAAATGAGGCGAGCACCGGCAGGCCCTCGCGTATGTGTTCGGCGCAAGCGCCGTTCATGGTAACGCCCAGTCGGGATTCTAATTGCCAGGTGCCTTGACCCGGCGTAATCACAAACGAGCTGCCGCCCAGCTTCGCCATCCCCGCCTGAGTGGAGGCGAGTGTGCGCAGGGAGGGATTAAAAAATACAAGCCCTAAGATCTTGCCGGCTAAAGCGTGTGGCTCAGGATGGTCTTGCAGTCGACGCGCAAGCTGCACCAGATGCACCACCTCGTCGCGTGATAAATCAGCCAAATCTAATAGGTGTGACTTCATGGCTGTAATCCATCCAGTGCAGCGAGTAACAAATCCGCATGTTCGGTGGTTAAGGTATAGGGAGGTAAAAGGCGAAGAATGTGGGGATCGGCGGCAGTACCTACTAAAATATTTTTTTCCAGTAGCTGAGCTTGGATGTGCTTAGCGGGTCGATGGGTTTGTAGGCCCATTAAAAACCCAGCGCCTTGACAGCCATAGACCGGCCCGCGTTGGCAATGTTGCTGAAAATAGGCCGATACCGCACGCACGTTTTGCGTTAAGCCCTCGGTTTCAATAATGTCGATAACGGCTTCCACCATGGCCGCAGCCATGGGTCCACCCCCAAAGGTCGTGCCTAAGTCCTCGTAACGCAGCTGCTCTGCAATCATTGGACTTAATAAAAGTGCCGATACGGGAAAGCCCGCACCCAATGCTTTAGCGGTGGTCAGTAGATCAGGCGTGACATCAACGCGGTTGGCGCCAAATGCATAGCCGGTGCGTCCAACTCCACACTGGACTTCATCAAATATAAGCAAAGCCCCGGTGGCATCGCAGCGTTGCCTTAAGGCTCGTAAAACCTCGGTGGGTACGGCAAATGCACCGGCCAGGCCTTGCACCGGCTCAACGATGACACAGGCGGTTTTAGTGGTAATAGCGTTTGCGGCTGCTACCGCATCAGTACGCGACGCAAAACTCACATCGAAGGGCGTTCGCGGGAATCCATACCACTTGTCTTTAGCCCCGTAGGTGACCGCGCCGGCTGCCGCGGTTCGTCCGTGCCAGCCGTGCTCTAAGGCCACCACATGATCACGGCCCGTCAGTCGGCAGGCAATTTTTAAGGCATTTTCATTAGCCTCGGCGCCAGAGTTGACGAAAAAAACCTGGCTTAGATTTAAATTGGCAAACGTGATTAGCCGTTGCGCAGCCCGGCTGCGCACGGATAGCGCGACCGCATTGGTTTGAAATGCCAAGGTTTTGGCTTGATGGGCCAGTGCAGCTACCCAACGTGGGTGGCTATGGCCTAGGGCCGCTACGGCGTGACCACCATAGCAGTCCAACACTCGTCGACCGTCGCGGGTATGCAGCCAGACACCTTGTGCTGATTCAATCTCAATGGGGTACTGGGCGTACACGGCGGCGAGCGCATCGCGTACTGGAGTGATAGTTGAAGCGGTCATACGGATCTCATTAAACGGTGTCAGGTCCAACCGGCGGCCAAGCCCGTTAAACCGCTTTGTTCAGGGAAGCCTTGAAGTCTGTTCATCCACTGAATAGCCCCGCCCGCCGCACCTTTGGTCAGATTGTCCAGCGCGCAAAGTACGACCAGATGCTGCGCCGTGGCCGAGGCGTGAATTAAGGCGAAATTGCTCGCTGCCACGTGTTTGATATGAGGTTCTTGCTCGCTGATTCGCACGAAAGTACTGCCGGCGTAGAAATCAGCCAGCCGCTGGTGAATTTCTGCGCTGGTCAGTGAGCCTTTAAGTTTTGCCTGCAGCGTTGTGTGAATGCCACGAGCAAAAGGCCCGGAGTGCGGTACAAAGTGCACGCGCGCGGATTTTTGGGTGAGTTGCTGGCAAATTGCTTCAACCTCAGGCGCATGGCGATGAGCTAAAGGCTTATAGGCGTAAAGATCAGAGTGTCGATCCGGATGGTGTGTGCCCGTTGACGGTGTTCGGCCGCTGCCGGTGCTGCCTGTGATGCCACTGATGTAAACCTCTGGCTGAATAATATCCAGTGCCAGTAACGGAATTAGTGATAAGAGCATCGCACTGGCGAAACAACCGGGGTGAGCCACGTGCCGAGTAGAGACCTGGGCCAAGTGCTCCGGCAAGGCGCAGGTAAACTGCGCGAGTTGAGTATCACTGGCTTTTTCACTGCCATAAACGCGCGCGTATTCTGGCCCTGTACGAAACCGATGGTCGGCCGAAATATCGACAATACGTACGTCATTATTGTTGATGGTCTGTAGTAGACGTTCAATCAGGTTTGCCGACACGCCATGTGGAGCAGCGCAAAATATCGCGCCACGGGTAAAGCTGGCACTCAATCTAAGAGCTTCGTCGAACGAGATAAAAGTTTGTGCAGCCAGTTGCGGTGCCAGATGCGGAAAAGAGTGCGCGATAACGGCTCCAGCGCTTGAATCAGACACCACGCTAATCGGGCCGATCAGCGGATGGCTTAGCAGCAGACGCAGTAACTCACCCGCCACATAACCGCTGCCGCCCAGCACAAGGGCGGGCACCTTGTTTTGTACACTTAGGCTCATGTCGAAATGCCGACATTTTTATTGACTAAATGCGGCCGGATGGTCTCCAGCAGATGATCACCCAATTGAGCAGCGTGGCTGATGGCATTGATGGCTTTCACACCCACCCTGCGCTCAACAATTTCTACGCCTACCTGGTTGTCAGTAGCCGGGCCGGTCACCAGGGAGGGTTCGATGTTGAAGTGTTCGCGTAACAGCTTAACGCCGCCCCAGGCCGCAACAGGGTCATTAGCTGACAGGACGACTGACGTCAGACTAGCCGCAATATCTGGCGCCGATAAGATCGCTTCAACGCCATAGGAGCCGAGCAGCCCATCACCTAGCTCAAACACAACCACATCGGGCTCACCCGTTGTTAACTCCGTGAGCATGGTGCGTGTTAGTGCCGGACCGACTTTGTCAGTCGTGGTCACAATGCCAAAGTCGGTAAAAATCGATGTACGTCGGGCACCACAGTCTTCCATAGCCAGAATGTCACGGCGCAGCGATACGCCCGTGGCTTTGAAAGCGTGCACCTGCAAACCACGGTGGCGCAGGCGGGCGATGATCGCGCACGCGGCCGCTGTTTTTCCGGCTTCCATGCACGAGCCGGCCAGCGCGATCACCGGCACGCCGTGCGTTTGTAATACGCTGTTGAGATCAAGAGCTTTAAGCCCTACGCGGGCCGGAACACCGATACGTTCGCCTAAGAAGGGAAACTGCAGAACTACCCCTAACACTTTGCAGTCGAAAGGTTTGCCTCGCTCTGGGTTCGCTGAATCGCATACGCCTAACACACCACCGATGTTGAGCATTTGAATAACGTCACCGACTTTTAGTTCAGTCGGTATATGACCTGAATACCCAAATAAGGCGTTGCGATGTCCTAAGGCGCCCACCACGATATCGCCGCGGCTGACTTTAGCCATCCGCCCGCTGGTGAGCTCTAGCATGTTGTAAGTATTTTTGGAGGTGAGGATCTCCACGACAACCACAACGCCCTCTTCACACGGAATGTCTGCGCTGATGCGCAGTTCGCGCCCCAGCGAACAGCCTTGAGTAACCGAGGCGACTTTATCGACGACGACGGTTTTCATGAATGGGCCTTGCCAGCACGTGTATAGAAAATGCCGGGCAATGACAGCATCTTTGAATAACCTAAGGCGTCAGCCGCAGACCACTCGCCGGCTGCCTCCCCGTACACGCCCTTCGAGGCACTCATCAAAGAGTAGGGCGACGTCACACCCTCTATGAACAGTGAGCCAGGGCGTAAGCTGAAATGGACCTCACCCGTAACGCGGGCCTGAGATGACAGCAGCAGCGCTTCGATATCCCTACAGACCGGATCTAAGTGCTGTCCCTCGTGGACCAGATCACCGTAAGGAGCCGCGAGGCTGTCTTTAATTCGACTTTGCCGTCCGGTCAGCACCAGCTTTTCCAGTTCGCGATGTGCGGTAAGCAGCACGTCAGCAGCCGGCGCCTCAAAGGCCACGCGTCCCTTTGTGCCAATAACGGTGTCGCCTAAATGCACACCACGGCCTATGCCGTAGGGTCCTGCCAGTTGCTCCAGATGCTCAATCAACGTCACCGCCGACATCGTCACACCATCCAACGCAGTGGGCACACCTTTCACGAAGTTCAGCGTATGACGGCTATGGGGGCGGGGCCGCGTAAACGCCTCAGCGCTGAGTACCCAAGCCTCTTCGGGTAGACAGCCCTCTGAGGTCAGCGTTTCACGCCCACCGATGGTCACGCCCCATAGACCTCGATTGATCGAATACGCCGCACCGTGGGGGGGCACCGGTAAATGGCGGTCTTTTAAAAACTGCAGTTGTTCGGGGCGCTTGAAAGCCTGATCGCGAACTGGAGCTAAAATCTCCAAGCCCGGGGCTAACGTACGCAAGGCAACCTCGAAGCGAACCTGATCATTGCCGGCTGCCGTACAGCCATGCGCCACCGTGCCGGTCTTACGGTGGATAGCCAGGTCAGCGATCGTTTGGGCCTGCAGCACTCGTTCAGCGCCTACGCACAGGGGGTAGAGTTGCCCGCGGCGGGTATTGCCCATGACTAAAAATTTCAACACACGTTCCCAGTAGTCGCTGCGGGCATCGATCAGATGATGTTCGATAGCGCCTAAGGCTTGGGAGCGCTGCGCAAGTTGGGCGGCAGCCGCGGCGTCGATTCCGCCTGTATCTACGGTGACCGTTATGACCTCGCGACCATAAGTCTCTTTAAGCCAGGGAACACAAAATGAGGTATCTAAGCCGCCTGAGAAGGCTAAAAGAATGGGTTCTGCCGCAGCAGTTGCAGAGTTAGTCATCATAGACCTCAAGCGTTGAAGGTAGCCCGCAGACGTTCGATCACGCGGGTCTGCGCGTCGGCGTCGGCTGTGGCAATGAAAATGGTGTCGTCACCGGAGATCGTTCCGATGATGTCAGGCCAGCGGTGACGATCGATGGCTAAGGCGACGCTTTGCGCCCCGCCGATGGCGGTTTTGACGACGGTGAGATTCGGGCCGGCGGCTAGGATTTCCTGCACAAATCCGTGCAGCGTAACGCTGCTGGGTGCTAGCGCCGGTTCGGCTAAGACGTAGCGGTCATTGACTCGGGCCGCGCCGAGCTCACGCAGGTCCCGGCTGACGCTGGATTGCGTGACTTCGTAACCCAACGTCTGTAATTCCCGGACCAGATCGGCCTGACGACGAGCCGGTTGCTCACGCAGGATACGCTTGAGCGCCTCGCGACGGGCGGTACTGACGGAAGTAGTGGGGTGATCTTTTTGCATAAATTTGAGCGTATTTTGCATTTATATGCAAATAAGTCAATCTTTATGCAATTTTTATGCGATCACTACATCGCCACCCACCGTCCAAGAGGCGCTTTGGTCCCCGATCACCAACCCGTGAGCGTCATAGCTGCGTTCCTCCATACGCATTCGCGAACCGGACAGTGTTAGCAGGGTGGTTGCCCTCGTTCCGTAGCTAGACCCCACAATGAACCTGGCAGAGTCGGTATTTTCCCCTGCCGTTGGGCCCCACTGTTCCCATAACCGGGCCGTATCGTTTACACCTTGTTTTAGAGCCAGGGCAACAGCGGCTTTAGCCTGACTCAGGCGCGCTTGCTGGGCGTCCAGACCGTGATTGCCTAAGCCGTACAGGCCCGGCCTGAGTACTTGCACAGGCCTGTGATCGTTACTGACATAGATCATGTGCGTGCGATCACCCAGCAGCAGGCAAAAGCCCGCATAGTGGTCTGCTTTTGCGCTGACCTGCTCTGCATAGGCCAAAGGCGTGAGGTTCTGTTCCAGGTACTCGGTTATCAGATAACCACGGGATTTCGCGTTGGTCGGGGCGGCGATTTCCGGACGGTTGGTGATGACGCCAAAACGACCTTGGGCATCGGCGGCCATCCAGGTGCCACCCGCCTGCAAGTCCAGCCCCCCAGTCCAACCGCGCTGTGCACGATGAGCCAGCGGCTGCGTTGCTCGGGCATGGTATTCGTCGCGGTTTCCGATCAGAAACAGCGGTTGTTCGGGCGTGAGATTCCAAGCCAGTACCAGCAGGCACATTGCAGCAACTCCGAGTGACGCTTGAATGGCGCCTAAACGCGTAGACCTTAAGGCCCGAAGGTTACCAACTGGCCGGATGCCCCTGGCGCGCCAGATCGGCGACTAAATCTCGACCGGGCTGTTCCTCGTACCACTCTTTGATGAGATGGAAGGAAATCGACACGGAAGGCGGTAATTTAAGGGACCCGTTGATCAGTTCATCACGCGTCACAAACCGCGCGTCTTCGAGTTCTTCGCCGGCACGCGGCTGGCTGCCTGGCGCGGCGAGTCCACGAAATCCGACCATGAGCGAGGAAGGGAATGGCCAAGGTTGCGAGGAGTGATAGCGTAGTGCTACGACTTCAACGTGAGCCTCTTCGGCGACTTCGCGAATCACCGCATCCTCTAGGCTCTCACCGGGCTCTACAAAGCCTGCCAGGGTCGAATAGCGATGCGCAGGCCAGCTAGATTGCCGCCCCAACAGTGCTTTATCGTCTAGCGTAACCAGCACGATGATCGCGGGATCCAGCCGTGGGAACGCCTGGATGCCGCATGCAGTCGAAAGGCAGATGCGTACTTGCCCACCGCTATCCGATTTCGTGGCGTGCCCACAGCCACCGCAGTAGCGGTGCCGTGCGCGCCAATAAATGAGTGCTCTAGCATAGGCGAGCAGACCCGCCTCGCTCGGGTGCATGAGACCGCCGACCTGTCGCACATCCACGAAGGAATGACCGGGGTCAGGGGTGATTTCTTGAGGTAGTTCAACGGCAAAGCAATGATGCTCATCGAACTGGCCTAGGTAGATGGTCTCTGAGTTCGCGAGCCAACTCCCAGCCTGGCTGGCCTCCAATAAAGCTGCCCGTGGATTGGCCGACTCGATGATCAGGCTTTGTTGATTCCATACCGGCACAAAGCGCGCCATCGGACCACGCGACAGACTTTCGATCCATGCCGCGTCTTTACGCTGTTCTGAGTAACGATTGAGGTAGGGCCCGGCGTAGCGATGAACTAACGGGGCGATGGGTGTCGTTGTCATTTTAGCCTGGCTCCAAACATCCTCACCGCCCCAGTGTAATGGCCTCGTATGGCAGTCCTGCATCAAACTTTTACCGAATACCATTTAAGACCAACCGATTATCTTAATAGCTGTCCGCCCAACGCGAATTCTGAGCGAGGCCCCAGGGGTCGGTCGATTTCACAGAACGTGCAAACGCTTCGCCGTACCCGCAATGGGTCGTGGATCATCAGGGAGTCGCAACCCGGGCATTCCCGAAGCTCTAGTTCGGTGCCTTTGTCGAGTAACCAGACCAGATGGGCTGCATGCTCGAAGGAGATTTTTCTCAGCGGCTCGCTGGCCAGATAGGTTTCGTAGGCATCGCAAAACAGTTCTGACCATTCCAGTGGCGGGGCTTCGGCTTGAGTCCGATGCAGGCCCAGCAAGCCCAGACTGGAATAAAGCCCGCCTAACACCGCCGCCTGACCACGAATTTCCCTGTTGCGCTGGAAAAAGTTCACCTGCGTCGGGGGCTTGCCGCGGTGGCGGCTGACTCGGACGCCGCCTGAATGGGCGAGGTAGCTCTTATAGAGTTTGCGGATTCGGTCATCCGACAGGCCGGTCCAGATACGAATAGTGCAAGTTCTCGCCTCGTGTGAAATCAGGCGTAAGGCAAGGTCAAATCGTTGCCAATCTCGGTTGTAGCGGTCATCGGTAATGCGCATGGCAATTCTCCTAGGAAGCTCTAAAGTTCAATTTTTGGTATAAATGCACCAAAAACTATACTTATACTGCGTGGGCGAAACCAGTCAGCATTCTTGGCGGTAACCACTAATAACTGCGAGGGGGTCCATTATGATTTGGGAAATGCATACCACGGTACGGGACGCGGCGAGCGATACTTACGGTGCGCGGGACTTGCTAGACAAGGCTTTGTTACGCACGGTTCATGACGTAAACCGCTTGTTTTTAATGCAGGCAGGTCTGCTTTTGGATAGCCCCGAGGCCTCTGGTTTGGATCGACTGGGGAAGCTTCGCGTACTGGACGGTGCTCCTCCTGGTGTTGTGGATCGCGCTGCTGGCTGTTCTTACACGCTGTTTACGATGAAATTTGACGACGTAGAGTTCTGGCGGCAGGTACGGGCCGAGGGTTTAGGCGTTCCCGTATTGCGTCCGGCGGCCGGCGGCTTTGCGCGCGCAGCGGCCTTTCTGATTTGGCACGTGGTACGCACTCGGGCCCGCGCCGCCTGCCTTATTTTAGGGGCACGCCCTGAGGTAGTTAAGATCTGGCAGGCGACGCCGGTCTCAGCGCTCGACCCGGTGGCGGCTCTTATGGTGCCCCACGTCCACGCACGCTGGGCGCACCACCCTACGTTCTGGCCGAATCTCGCTACAGCCGCGCAGGCTGGAACACCGCGGCAACTGCTGCAGGCGCGTCGTTTTGGCGCCCAACTTCTCGCGGCTGAGGCCCGGCGTCTACGTTTCGCGGTGTCGCCCAAGCCTGCTGCGCATTGAAGATTCAAGATTGCCGGTTGCGGGCATGATGCAGTCGCCGTAGGCTTCGCTCCATTGAAAATAGCCGCGGTGTAAATGCCTCATGCACGCTCTTAAAATCGAAAAGCTCAGTAAGCGCTATGACAACGGGGTTGAGGCCCTGAAGGGCATTGACCTGACAGTCCGGCAAGGCGATTTTTTCGCGTTACTTGGCCCTAACGGCGCCGGCAAAAGTACCACTATTGGTATCGTCACCTCGTTGGTTCGCAAAACCGGCGGAACGGTCAATGTTTTTGGCTACGATATTGATCGTGACGTGGAACGCGCCAAGGCCTGTATCGGGGTGGTGCCGCAAGAAATCAACTTCAACCAGTTCGAGACACCACAGACTATCCTAACCAACACCGCGGGCTTTTATGGAATCCCGCGAAAGATTGCCGCAGAGCGCGCTGAGCGCTACTTACGCCAGTTAAGCCTGTGGGATAAGCGTGATGCGGTCGCGCGATCTCTGTCGGGCGGTATGAAGCGACGACTGATGATTGCACGTGCTTTAGTACATGAGCCACGATTATTGATTCTCGATGAACCTACGGCTGGCGTTGACATCGAGATCCGGCGAACCATGTGGGAGTTTCTGCGAGAAACCAATGAACGTGGCGTCACCATTATTTTGACAACCCATTATCTCGAAGAGGCAGAGACTCTCTGCCGTCATGTCGCGATCATCGATAAAGGCCGCATTATTGAAAACGACCTGATGAGTGACGTGCTGCTAAAGCTTCACGGCGAGTCTTTTGTGGTGAATGTGCGCGATCCCTTGATGGTGGCGCCTGTTCTGACTGGATACGAGTGCCGACTGGTCGACCCAAAGACCCTGGAAGTTGACATCACGAAAGGTCAAAGTCTCAACGAAATTTTTAGCCGCTTGTCTGAGCTGGGAATTGCCGTGGTGTCCATGCGAAACAAGGTGAATCGCTTGGAGGAGTTGTTCATGCGTCTGGTAAGCCAATCGGCCGCCAACCCAGGGAGTGCCTCATGAGCGTTTCGCAAGACGACTTAAGCCATCAAGGGCAAATGCGCCGTGCAGCGTGGATTGGCTTTCAGACGATCGTGCGTCGTGAGTTTCAGCGCATCGTGCGCATCTGGGCGCAAACCATCTTGCCACCGGTGGTCACGGCTACCCTTTATTTCATAATTTTTGGCGGCTTAATTGGGCGACGTGTCGGCTCAATGGGCGGCTTTGATTATATGCAGTACATCGCTCCGGGTTTGATCATGATGCAAGTCATTCAAACCTCTTTTGGTAATGTGGTGTCCTCGTTTTTTGGTGCGCGCTTTGGTAAGCATATTGAAGAGCTGCTGGTGTCCCCGCTGCCTAACTGGCTTATCGTCTTAGGATATGTGGCGGGCGGAATTTTACGTGGGTGCCTGGTGGGGCTTTGCGTGTCAGTCATTGCGTTGTTTTTTGCAAATCTGCACGTGGTTCACTGGTTCATTATTTTCTGTGCCGTGTTGCTTACCTCTTTTGTGTTTTCGTTAGGTGGGTTTATTAACGGCATATTTGCCAAAAATTTCGATCATATTTCTTGGTTTCCTACTTTTATCCTCTCGCCGCTAACCTATCTGGGTGGTGTTTTTTATTCAGTGACCATGCTGCCGGCATGGGCGCAACCTATCGCGCAGCTAAACCCAATCCTTTATATGGTTAATGGTTTTCGTTACGGCTTTTTGGGCGTGTCAGATGTGGACATTCGCTTGAGCTTTGCCATTATGGTGATCTTCGCTGTGGCGTTATTCGCGGTCGCGGTGAGCCTTATGAACCGTGGCACCGGTATTCGCGAGTAAATTTGCGTTGGTATGAAAGTCGTTAGGATAGTTCAAGCCTAGGCCAGGGCAATTAAATGAGTTCTATGCAAATGCACTCTGCCGATAGCGCCGCTAAGTGTGCGCTGATAGTCGATGACTCCAAGTCAGCGCGTGTCGTGCTGAGTAAAATGCTGGAGAAGTACGGGCTCAAAGTTCATGCGGTTGATAGCGCGGAAAGCGCGATCGCTCATCTTGGCATTGAGCGCCCAGACGTGATCTTCATGGATCATCTGATGCCAGATATGGATGGCTTTCAGGCCGTGCAAATGATCAAGAATGACCCGCGTACGGCGGCGATTCCAATCATGATGTACACCTCTCAGGGAGGGGATTTGTATATTGGCCAGGCTAAGGCATTGGGTGCGACGGGCGTGTTGCCCAAGCAAATGGGCCTTACCGATGTGGCCACCGTCCTGCATCACCTGCACCTATTGCCGGAGCGGCGTGAGGAAGTGACTGAGGAGGGTCAACACACTCTTGAATTACCTAGCGTGCGTAGTGCTGACTCGATACTCACCCAGCCGGTGCCGCCCACGGATGTGACCGATGAGGTGGCAGCGCCACCCAGTACGGTAACCAGCGGTCCGATAGTACAAGCACCGCCTATAACGGCCAGCTTTATCCGTGAAGCCTTAGGACCGTTGTTCAGTGCTCAATCGGCTGAGTTGCGACGCTTCATGCTGGCAACACTGGATTCGCAGTCCTTAGCGGCAGTAGCTCCGATAGTGCCGGCCATAACTCCAGCGGCCGAGCCGCCCCCGCCAGCCGCAGCGCAGTCATCCTCCTTGCTCTGGAAGCTGCTTTGTACTTTGTTTTTGCTCAGCACGCTTGCGCTGGGTGCTTATGCCGCAGTGACACGCAGTGCTTTACAGCGTGCCGAGCAATCGTTAGCCGATGCTCAAGCGACTCAGGCGCGCGCCGCGCTTGCCTCGGCTGAGGCGGCCTCCCCTACGCAGCCGGCAGACACCGCGAGTAGCGCATCGAGCTCAACCGCGACTCCGCCACAAGGTGCAGCGCTTCTAGAGCCGGTCACTCAAGCCTACGCCTACGGGCAGTTACCGCTAGGCGAGGAGCATCTGGCGGCTTTGCAGAAACTGGTCCATGAGTTGCAGGTGCGGGGACTGTCTGGCACCTTAACCTTGAGTAGCTATGCAGCGGATTTTTGCCTCACGGGAAATCCTGCTGAAGGTTACGGGCTGGCTCCCGAGGATATGCAGGCTAGCAAGTGCGATCTCAAAGCCAACCCGTTTGACGCGAGTCTGCGTGCTGAGACGCGCCAGTCACGCGGCTTTGCGCAGTACCTGTCGTCCTTGAAACAAACGCCATCGTTGATCACTGTTGAAGTACGTCATGCCGCGCATGCGCATGCGCATGACGCCATGGCGTATCCCGAAGCGGTCGATGCCACGGCCGCGCAATGGAATCGTGCCGCGGCGTTGAATCAGCGCGTTGAGTTTCGCTTTGTGCCCAAAGCCTCCATTGTGACGCCGTGATCTGCCGTCCATCGACCTTCGAGCAGGGTTAACTTGTCTGTCGCCAGGCCTTGCCGATTGCCCTTCAGGCCGCCGCTCATGCTGCGCGGCGCGCATCTGCAGTCGATTTTGCCCAGTACTTCGCTGCGTCGAGCGCGCGTGTGGCGTCGAGCGGCTGAGCTATTGGCCGTCAGTTACCCGGTTGAGCTGGATTGCGGTGATCAAGTCACTTTGGCGGGTTATCACTCCGCGAACCGTTCATCGAACAGTTTGGTGGTCATCGTGCACGGCTGGGAAGGGGCGGCCGACTCCTCTTACGTCTTGTCGGCGGCCGCGCACTTGTACGCGCAGGGTCATTCGATTTTTCGACTGAACCTGCGTGATCATGGCGATACCTTACATCTAAATTCAGGAATTTTTCATTCTTGTCGCCTGCGCGAAGTGGTGGGTGCTATTTCGGCGATTTCCAACCAGTTCAAGCCCGAGCGCTTGTCGTTGGTAGGCTTTTCGCTGGGTGGAAATTTTATGCTGCGCGTGGCGGCCGACCCGCAAGCACCAGCGATAGAGCGTGTGGTCGCTGTAGGCCCGGTTTTAGATCCCAGTCGCACCATGCAGGCCCTAGAAAACGGGCCGGGTATTTATAAACGCTATTTTTTAAAAAAATGGCGTCGTTCCCTGCAGGCAAAGGCACGTATTTGGCCGGATCTGTACCGTTTTGATCAATTGCACCGCTACAAGAGCCTGGCGCAAATGACGGAGGATCTCGTTTTGCAGCACACGGAGTTCTCAACGCTTAGCGATTATCTCAACGGGTATGCCATCATTGGCAATCGTTTAGCATTACTTAAGGCGCCATCGGTCATACTGGCCGCCTTAGATGATCCGATCATTCCGGCGGACGACTTGAACCGGCTGGCAGGGGTGGAGTCTCTAAAGGTCATGGTAACGGACGTAGGCGGTCATTGCGGTTACGTCGAGTCACTGTCCGGGCCTACCTTTGCCGATCGATATATCGGTGAACTGTTGGCGATTTGATTTTGCAAGAACATAGACGCATCACGAAACGGCATTAGGAAATACATGGGTAGTAGTCAGATGGGTAAGACTTTTAACGTCGCGTTAGCGATTTTGACCCTGTTGATGGGCTTGAGTGCCTCGAGTCTTGCGCGTGAAGCGCCGCCTCCGGTCGCGCGATCGGTGCTCTTAGCGGCCGATCAGGCAGCACCGATGGTCCAACAGTGCTCTAGGGCGGTCCCGCGTATTACCGGCAGCTGGATTCCAACGGCTAAGGATATTAAGCGCTTAGAGCGAGACCTAGTGCGGATCAAAGGCCAGCGCGCCTCGGCTTGCTGTACGCAGTCGGCCAAAATGGATGATGCTTCAAAGTACTTTCGCCAGTATGCGGGCGTGGTACGTGGGGGTCGTAAGCTTATTTACGTGAATGGTTTTCTGCACCCGCCGGTTGGTGCTCCGGAGGAGGTCAACTGGAAGCTGCAACCCGTGATTGTTTGCGGTGGCGGCACCGACAACTGGGGTGTGCTCTACGATCCCCAAACACGCGCCTTCAGCCAGTTGGCTTTTAATGGTGAGGGCTAACGCTGAGCTAAGAGATTAGGAGTCAGGATGACTATCCAAAAGCTCATTGCACCGAATCGTCGTCATCTAGGCGGCGGCTTTCACGTGCTGCGTTCTTTGCCTGCCCTAGACTGCGCCTCGGTAGGGCCCTTTGTTTTTGTTGATCAGATGGGGCCTCTGACCCTGGAAGCCGGCCAAGGGCTGGATGTGAGACCGCATCCGCATATTGGCTTGGCGACGCTGACGTATCTCTACGAAGGCGCTATTACCCACCGTGACAGTTTAGGGTCGGTGGCAACGGTTAATCCGGGGGATGTGGGCTGGATGGTTGCTGGTCGTGGCATCGTGCATTCCGAGCGCAGTCCTGATGCCTGGCGTGAGAAGGCCGGCCCCATGCTGGGCTTGCAGTGCTGGGTGGCATTGCCGAGTGATCTCGAAGAATGCGAGCCCAGTTATGTGCACGTATTGGCTGCCGCATTGCCGGCTTGGAATGAGGCTGGCGTGACCTGCACGCTGGCGGTCGGCAGTTGGCGTGGTCGAGTCTCCCCGGTGACGGGATGTTCACCAACCGTTTTTGCGAGTTTGTCCTTTGAGCCTACGGCATGCCTTAGCTGGAACGCTGACCACGAAGAGCGGGCGGTATTTGTGGTGGACGGTGATTTAGAGGTTGCTGGTCAAAAGGTAGCCGCCGGGGAGTTGGCGGTGTTGACGCCTAAAGAGACGGTGCTGTTACAAGCACGCGCAGCGACCCGCGCTGTGGTGCTAGGTGGCGCGCCTTTCTTGCAATCACGCCACCTGTCGTGGAATTTTGTATCCACGCGGCCTGAACGCATCGATCAGGCGCGTCAGGCTTGGACACAGTACGCTTCACCGCCCTTTCTTCAGGTGCCGGGTGAGACGGAGTTCATCCCACTGCCGGCCGCTTAATCTTTTTGCCTCACGTTACGCCATGGCTGTGAGTCTCATGGCTTGAGTCATTCAATGGCTTGTCATTGAACAGGATGGCATCGTTTTTGACGCTGATGTGCGTCTGGATTTTTCCATTTTGCCAGGTTATCAATCCGCGCTTGGCGAGCTCATGCAATTGTTCGTTAGCGCTCGCCCCATGCGCTGGCAGCAGTTCAAGTAACCCCTCATCAATTGAGAGGTCAAAGTTAGCCTCTAATTTCTCGCGCAGCGTTTTTAAGATTGCATCCTCTTGCCAATCCTGGCTTGTCGTACCGGGGTAGTGAACTAGGCCGGAAATCGTCGCGACACCTTGCGCGGATTCAACACTGATCCGATCCAGTAAGACTTGCGGCTGATCGGCCATCAATTTCGGCCCGGCGGTTTCCAGCGTATCCCTGAACGCCTCAACCATGTGTTGTGAGTCGGCGGCTGCACCCTGCTTATGAAGGACCGCCAACTGATCAGCGAGTTCGGCTAAGACTTTCATGTTTAGATGATGCACGCTGAAATCAAAGTGGATAGCTGAAAGGCTCTTGCCTGATGCTGTGATGTTGCCTGTGCCAAACTGGAAACCGTAATCCAAAAAATTGGGCATCTTGTTGGTGGAGCTGCCACTTCCGCTTATTTTTTCAATACTAATTTTGTGCTCCGACGCATCGTCTGGCTCCACGCTAAGCTTGGCTAGAGTCATTGATGCGGTGCCCGTGTATAGCTCGCGTAAAAGCCGCTGCTGCTGATTTTGAAACTGCAGATCTCGTAGCTCTAAACGATTCGTGTCACTCACCAGATGCAGAAGGGGCATCGCGCCTTTGGACTGAACTCGATCAGAGTTTTTCGATACGCGCACGGTGATGGACGCCCCCGAAAAATCCAATTCCTTGAGTTTTCCCCAGTCGCGACCTTTGACCGCGGGGGTGCTCAGTGTCAGGGTCTTGTCGGAGAAAAATCCCCAACATGTACTTATCGCTACGGGTTGCGGATTCGATCCGTAGACCGGCTCCAGCACTTTTTTAAGCGCCTGTGGGTAGTCAATGCGAGTATCAATGCGGGCCCGCCCTACGCAAAGAAAACCACATAAAGGGCCAAAGCGAATGACGTTGTGCACGGTCATTGGCCCTGTGGCAGCAGCAAGACCTAAGGCTGATAGCTGCTCTTGACTGGCTTCTGGTAGGCTTTCGCTGTGCAAGGCTAGCATGAGTTCTTGTTCAGCTCCAAACCAACCATCCGTGTAACGCTTTTCAGTGATCGTCAAAAACGGCACGTGCTTTTGCTGGGCGTCGACGAATTCCTGCAGTTCGGCATGCAGGGATCGCCCTATCCACCAGGTGCTACCGAGGTAGCCCAAGG
Organism: uncultured Pseudomonadota bacterium; assembly: GCA_903828595.1. Lineage (GTDB taxonomy): Bacteria > Pseudomonadota > Gammaproteobacteria > Steroidobacterales > Steroidobacteraceae > CAIKMS01. The sequence goes on from CAIKMS010000016.1 coordinate 126,057, forward strand.
TCAAAATCACGGCAAGCATGAGTAGGGTTTTTTTCATAAGGGTTACCTTCAAAAAGGGCACGTAGCGTCTAGTAGCGCTAACCGATGGTAGGAATTAGCTGAGTTGCAAGACGGCCCGATGAGCCTCTTCAAAAGCCGTATGCGTGTAAGCGTCCCATCCTGAATCAGAGCCTGCGATGGCTATACGACCGATGGGGCGTTTGGCGGATTCTGCACGCAACTTTTGTGTATCGGGATCATCAAATAAAGGCGTTGGTGTGTAGGCGTAACCGTGCGGCCACCGATTAACGGTAAGCGCGGCTACATCGCGTTCGTAATCAAAGCCGCCTGGTCCTAACATCCGTTGCAGTTCATCGCGGATGATCGCTTCAATCTCGTCAAAGCTGGCGCTGTATAACCAGCTGCGTCCGATACGGTATTGGCTACGCATGTCCAGTCCGGAGCGAGACGCACAGGGGGTGTGCTCCAGATGCAGACAGACCGGCTCAGAAGGGTCATGCGAAAAATGATATCGCCCCAAACTCACCGGAAAGTCGACACTTGCCTCAAAAGACCCGCCGGGATTAGTTATCCAAGCAACACCCAGTTTTTGCCACGGCACCCAGTTGCGTACGGCCAGGGTTGCGTAGACCAGCGGCGCTCGCACGTTGTCATGCAGGCTCTTTTTCTGGGTTTCATCCAAACCCTGATCCACCAGGTACGGCACCATCGCATGGTAGCAAGCCATGACGGCATGCTTGGCGGCAACGCGGTGCAAAGTACCTGCTTTGGAGTAAGCCACTTCCACGCCGCCTTCGACGTTTTTCACGTTAAGCGCTGTCGAATTAAGTCGCAACGATACCGGACCTTTTGGTGGATCGAGTCGACTGTAATCGAAGGGCGCGGTAACGATGTCCTCCATCGTCTGTCCAGGCGCTGCGCCAGGGATCAGATGTCGCACCAACAGCCGCGCTAAGGAGGCATTGCCATCCGGAAAATGATAAATGTACGGCTCCTCTTCGGGAGCCTCGTGCCGTTCTTTCAGGCCCCGAAAACCCGGCAGGGCCAGCGTTGCTGAGGCGGGAACTGCGTCAATGCCTACGGCCCAAAGGCTATGTGTGCGTGTTTGCAGCACGTTGAGTATTTCATCATCCGCCTGCCAATAGGTTTTTAAAAAGTCACGGCAGCTGGTGGTTTGCAAAATATGCTTACGTTTTGCATCACTGAGTCCAGCAAGCACATCGCGGTTCGAGGTATACATCTCGTACAGCTGAGCACGCGCCGTTGCGCTAATGGGGATGGCATCAATGTACGCGCGCAGCTTGGGCTCATCGCCGGGAGACACCGTTTCCTCAAAGTCGTCCCATGCACAAAAATCCTGGCGGACTAAACGATCTTCGCCAAAGACTTCTTTTTTAAAAAACACGCCGTGTTTAAGGCCGTGTTTGGGGAAGAGCGCACTGTCGTAGGCGGTATTGAATCGCTCTAACTTAACCCCGAGTTCCGTTAGTAGTTTGCGCGCCGCTTTCGAATACTTATGTTGAGGCCCGTCAATGGACTGTGTGCCGCCGTAGCTGATGAGTTTCTTGCCATCCACCTCAAACTCATTACGTTTGGCATGCCCACCAAAGTCATCATTGCTCTCTAAAATCAGCACGGTGGCGTGAGGATGACGCTGCCGATAAAAATAAGCGGCCGCCAGTCCCGACAAGCCACCACCGACGACCACCAAGTCATAGCGCGACTCTAGGGCTACTGCTGATAAATCCGGACGTTGACCGTCGCGCAGGGCGTGCGCCATTTCAAAGGAGCCCACATGACTGCCGCGCAGGCCGGTTCGGGCCGGAGGGTAAGACGTCGCTAAGGGCACGGTTTGGCTGGTTAGCGGGGAGCCGTCCGCCACGTGGGCACCTAGCACCGAAACGGCGACGCCGTTCATGAAATCCCGACGGGTGATGACGTTAGACATGCGGCTTACCTGCTAAAAACGACTGATCTGATGATCGTTGAGCATCCGGCAAATTGCCAGCCTTCATGCTTGCCGGGTGGCGCTCGAGCTCGCCTCACCCGCCCAGTGGGCAAAGAGGATACCGTTCTGACGTGCCGGCATAAATGCTGCGACACAGCGTGCCTATTGCACCGCGACATTGACGATTTAACGAATAACCGGTATCTGTGTTGTGTCCCGGATCGGGCTGATTTGACGCGCGCGTGCCTGTTGGATGGCCGCGCAAGGAGCTTAGGCATGTCGACGATTGACCACACTGTAAAACACGCTGCACCGCCCGGCGTAATCCGCCAGGGGGTGCAGGGGGATGCCCTGCGCGGTCTTTACGACCCCGCCTTCGAGCGCGACAGCTGTGGATTTGGCGTCATCGCCAACCTCGATGACCAAGCCAGTCGCTGGTTGGTGGATACCGCGCTGAGCGCGCTGACCCGGTTGGAGCACCGGGGTGCAACAGCCGCCGATGGCAAGACCGGCGATGGCTGCGGAATCTTGTTGAAACAGCCGACAGATTTTCTACGCCTGGCTGCTGCCCAAGCCGGGCTGGATCTGGCGTCGCGATTCGCGGCCGGACTGGTGTTTCTTTCCCCCTTCGGTGACCAGGCTAAGCGCAGTCGTCAGATGGTTGAGAAGGAGTTGGCGCGCGAAGGGCTAGTGCTAGCCGGTTGGCGCGATGTGCCGACCAATCCGGATGTCTGTGGCGCTCAAGCGTTAAAGACATTGCCGCTTATTCAGCAAGTTTTTGTAAATTGCCCGACTGAGCTTGATGAAGCAACGTTTAACCGCCGTCTTTACGTGGTTAGGCGACGCTGCGAGCAGGCCGCAGAACGCGTCGATCCGATGTTCTACATCGTCTCGTTATCGGCAAGCACGATCGTCTACAAAGGCATGGTCGTACCACGCTACCTAGAACAGTTTTTTTTAGACCTCGCAGATCCTCGACTACACAGCTCGGTCGCCGTATTTCATCAGCGATTCTCAACTAACACATCACCGCAGTGGCGGCTGGCCCATCCTTATCGCTTGCTGGCTCACAACGGCGAGATCAACACTATTCAAGGAAACCGCAACTGGGCGGTTTCACGCGGTCCACTGCTGCACTCACCCCTTTTACCTGAACTGTCGCAGCTACAGCCTTTGGTATCACTGACAGGCTCTGACTCGCAGACCCTGGATAACATGTTAGAAGCCCTCTTGATGGGTGGTCTTGACTTGCTACAGGCAAGTCGAATTCTGATTCCACCGGCCTGGGCGGCCGTTGACACGATTGATGCTGATGTACGAGCTTTCTATGAGTTTTATGCAACGCACATGGAGCCATGGGATGGCCCAGCGGCCATTGCCATGTTCGACGGTCGGTATGTCGGGTGCACGTTAGACCGTAATGGATTACGTCCGGCGCGTTGGGTGATGACCCGCGATCGGCATCTTACGATTGCCTCAGAAGTCGGTGTTTGGGATTACCGAGCGGACAGTGTGTTGCGCAAGGGACGCCTTGGCCCCGGCGAAATGATTGCGCTGGATCTGGAAACAGGTGCTCTCTTAGAGTGGGCTGCCATCGACGACCTACTGAAGAGCCGTCATCCGTATAAGACTTGGCTTAAGCGCGGTGTCCGATATCTGGAAACGGATCTGGTCGATATTCGCCTGGCCGCTGAGCCGATGGATAAAGAGACGCTGCTGCGCTTTCAGAAGATGTTTAACATTACTGCCGAAGAGCGCGATGAAATCATTCGGGTTCTTGCCGAGGATGAGAGTGAAGCCGTGGGCTCTATGGGGGATGACACGCCCATGCCAGTGCTCTCGCGCCGCGTCAGATCGCTTTATGATTATTTTCGACAGCAGTTCGCTCAAGTCACTAACCCACCGATCGATCCTTTGCGGGAATCGTTGGTTATGTCGTTGCAAACGCAAATCGGTCCAGAGTGCAATATTTTCCTGCCCAGTGCTGAGCACGCCAAGCAGGTGGTATTGAGTTCGCCCATATTGTCCCAGCGAAAGCTCCGACAAATTGTTGCGTTAGAAGATCACGGCGTTGCCAATCAATTTATTAGTCTTCAGGCCTCCATCAATGTCTCGCTTCAGGACGCTATCGAGCGGATCTGTAATGAGGCGGAGACAGCGGCGCGTGAAGGCAAAATCGTCATACTTTTATCGGATCGCTACTTGGTAGAAGGGTGCATGCCTGTTCATGCGTTGCTTGCTACTGGCGCAGTCCACCAGCGACTAGTTCGAACTGGTTTACGCAGTAAATGCAATATTCTGGTGGAGACAGGCACGGCTCGCGATCCGCATCACTTCGCCTGTCTCATTGGGTATGGTGCAACAGCGGTCTATCCTTACATGGCTTACCAGACCCTCTACGACATGATGCGTCGGCGAGCCGTCAAAATGGATGCGACCGCTCGCGCTGAGTTAGGGAGAAATTATCGTCGGGCGATCCGTAAGGGCCTGCTAAAAATCATGTCAAAGATGGGCATCGCGACGGTCGCAAGCTATCGCAGTGCTCAGCTTTTTGAAATTGTCGGTCTGCACGACGAAATCGTCGATCTTTGTTTTTCCGGAACGGTCAGTCGTATTCAGGGGGCAAAGTTTGATGAACTGGCCTCGGATCAGGCCATCCTCGCTGAGCGCGCATGGAACTCAACTTTGCCGCTAGAGCAGGGTGGGTTACTGAAGTACGCGCACGGCGGTGAATACCATGCGTACAACCCAGAGGTTGTACTCACGCTGCAGAAGGCAGTGACTGCCGGCGATTATGAGATCTATCGTGAGTACGCTGCCTTGGTCAATGACCGGCCAACGACCTGTCTGCGGGACTTATTCGCGTTGGTGCCGGCAACAAATCCTGTCGCCTTAGAAGAAGTTGAGTCTATTCAGGCCGTCTTATCGCGCTTTGATTCAGCAGCCATGTCGCTAGGGGCACTATCACCGGAAGCTCATGAGGCTTTGGCGATCGCGATGAATCGCCTGGGAGCACGCTCTAATTCCGGAGAAGGTGGTGAAGACCCAGAGCGTCGTGGCACAGACCGAAACTCGAAAATCAAGCAGGTGGCTTCGGGCCGTTTTGGCGTCACTCCGGAATATCTGATCAGCGCCGAGGTTTTGCAGATCAAAGTCGCCCAAGGCGCCAAACCCGGCGAGGGTGGCCAGTTGCCGGGGCACAAAGTTAACGAAATGATCGCCAAGCTACGATTTGCAAGACCGGGCGTGGGTCTGATTTCACCACCGCCTCATCATGATATTTACTCTATAGAAGATCTCGCTCAGTTGATCTACGACCTAAAGCAGGTGAATCCTACGGCTCTGGTTTCAGTGAAACTGGTGGCTGAACCTGGCGTGGGCACTATCGCGGCCGGTGTGGCAAAAGCATTTGCTGATCTGATTACCGTGTCCGGGTATGACGGAGGTACCGGAGCCTCGCCGTTGAGCTCGATTAAATACGCAGGCTCACCATGGGAGCTAGGTCTGGCGGAAACCCATCAAACACTGCGTATCAATGACATGCGCGGACGCGTTCGTCTGCAGACCGATGGTGGCCTAAAGACGGGTCTAGATGTCATTAAGGCCGCAATTTTAGGCGCTGAGTCGTTTGGCTTTGGCACAGCGCCGATGGTGGCCTTGGGCTGTAAGTATCTGCGAATTTGTCATCTCAACAACTGTGCGACCGGTGTTGCGACACAGAATGAAACACTGCGTCAAAAGTTCTTTCTCGGTTTGCCGGGTATGGTTGAGAACTACTTTAAGTTTGTAGCACAGGAATGTCGGGAGATTATGGCCTCGCTGGGGGTTCGCTCTTTAAATGAGCTAATCGGGCGTACTGATTATCTTGCAGTGTTATCTGGCGACACGCCGCGTCAACAAAGCCTCGACTTAGCGCCGTTGTTATCGACAGCCGGTGTTTCCGATGACGTGGCGCGGCATTGCAATCAGCAGCGCAATGATCCACCCGATCCGAGCGACTTCACCGAAAAAATGCTGCGAGACGTGATGCCGTCGATTACCAAAAAGTCTGGCGGCACTTTTAGCTATGAGGTTTGTAACTACCATCGCTCTATTGGTGCTCGAATTTCCGGAGAGATCGCCCGCCAACATGGGAACTACGGTATGGCTGATGCACCAATTGAGGTGCGCCTCACCGGTACGGTTGGCCAGAGCCTGGGCGTCTGGAACGCAGGGGGCCTTTCGCTAATCGTAGACGGCGATGCCAATGATTACGTGGGTAAAGGCATGGCCGGTGGGAAGATTGTGTTGCGCCCGCCAGCAGGCTCCAGCTTTGTGGCGGGAGATTCGCCGATTATGGGTAACACTTGCCTGTATGGAGCCACCGGAGGCGAGTTATATGCGGCCGGTACTGCCGGTGAACGATTTGCTGTTCGTAATTCCGGCGCCATCGCGGTAATCGAAGGTGCGGGTGACCACTGCTGTGAATACATGACCGATGGTGTGGTCTGTGTGCTCGGACGAACTGGATTGAACTTTGCGGCTGGGTTTACCGGCGGATTTGCCTATGTCTTGGACGTAGATCGTGATTTTGTCGATCGTTATAACCATGAACTGGTTGATATCCATCGTATCTCGGTAGAGGGCATGGAAGCACACTCACAGCACCTAAGGAGTCTCATAGAGGCGCATTTGCGTGCGACCAATAGCGCTCGTGCTGATCAGATACTGAATGACTTTAGGGCATATTTGCCGAAATTTTGGCTAGTCAAAGCCAAGGCCACGGCTATCGATACTTTAATCGAAAATTTACGGCGCGCCGCTTAAAGGTTTTTCAAATGACTGATACCACATTGAATTTTTTGCATATTGCTCGCGCTGAGCCGGCAAAGCTTTCCGTTGACGCGCGCGTTAGCTCTTACACAGAAATCTATGCGCCCTTGGCCCGCAACGATGCGGCTCAGCAGGCCAGTCGCTGCTTGGACTGCGGAAACCCTTTTTGCGAATGGAAGTGCCCGGTACACAACCACATTCCTAGCTGGCTTAAATTACTCGAAGAAGGACGCTTGTTTGAAGCGGCAGAACTGTCGCATCGAACCAACTCATTGCCGGAGGTCTGTGGGCGAATTTGCCCCCAGGATCGTCTGTGTGAGGGCGCTTGCACGCTGAACGATGCGTTCGGTGCAGTCACCATTGGTTCTATCGAAAAGTACATTACTGATGAGGCTTTAAAGGCCGGTTGGCGGCCGGATATGACCGAGGTCAGGAGTACCGGAAAAAAAGTAGCAATAGTCGGTTCCGGCCCTGCGGGGTTGGCCTGTGCGGACATACTGACTCGTAATGGGGTTAAAGCTATTGTGTATGAGAGACAGTTGCGTATTGGCGGGCTTCTGACTTTCGGTATTCCGCCCTTTAAGCTGGAAAAAACGGTGGTTGAAACACGACGGGAAATTCTCGAGGGGATGGGGGTTGAGTTTCGTCTGGGCGTGGAGATCGGTCGCGATGTGATGTTTGAGGAATTGCTTGCGGATCATGACGCCGTTTTCATGGGAACCGGTGCGTATAAAGCCGTAGAGGGGGGATTTCCCGGCGAGCAGTTACCTGGCGTGTATACGGCGTTAAATTATTTGATTTCTAATATCCACCATCAACTCAAGCTGTCGCCCACGCAAGAATGGATCAACTTTGAGAATAAGCGCGTGGTGGTTTTAGGCGGTGGTGATACGGCGATGGACTGCAATCGCACAGCCATTCGTCAGTCAGCGCAGAGCGTTACCTGCACTTATCGCCGTGGGCAGTCTGATCTTCAGGGTTCAAAACGTGACTACCAGAGCAGTGTTGAGGAAGGCGTGCAATTTTTGTTTAACCGCCAGCCCCTTGAAATTGTCGGTGATGGTCGTGTGCAGGGTGTACGCGTAGCCCAGACGCGTTTAGGCTCGGCGGTGAGTCGAGGTCGCCGAGTCATTGAAATCATAGAGGGAACTGAAGAAATCATTCCCGCTGACGCCGTCATCATTGCGTTTGGCTTTAACCCCAGTCCTCCTTCTTGGTGTGAAACACAAGGTATCGCCCTGCACCCGGATGGTCGAATCAAAACATCAGTAGGTCTGCCTTTTCAGACAAGTCATCAGCGAGTCTTTGCTGGTGGTGATATGGTGCGTGGATCGGACTTGGTCGTGACCGCTGTTTTTGAAGGCCGTGAGGCAGCACAAAGCATTCTTCGTCAACTGGGGCTAGCCCAGCGACTAAGCACCGTAAATGCTCCCATATCGGTAGCTTAAGTGATCTTGCGTTGATGCGGTTGGTTAACGATTAAAGAGACGGTTCCATGCGCGTGAGCTTCCACCCGGATTATCGAGTTGATCTGGGTCCTTCGCATCCATTTCCTATGGGAAAGTATCCGCTGCTGCATCAGTTACTACTGGAGCGTGGGCTGATTTTGCCTGAAAACGTGATGCGACCTGAAGAAGCGCAGCTCACCATGCTCGGGCGCGTGCATACACCGGAATATTTGCAGAAGCTCACTGACGGCTTATTGAGTGAGAAAGAGATCCGGGTTCTAGGATTAAGATGGTCCGCCAGCCTGTGGCGTCGATCGCGGTTAGCCAGCCAAGGTACCTATTTGGCGGCGTTGGCGGCGTTATCCGACGGTTTAGCGGCCAACCTGGCCGGTGGCACACATCACGCTTTTGCCGACCACGGTGAGGGCTTCTGTGTGCTCAATGATGTGGCCATTAGCATTGCCTCGCTACGGGCACAAAAATTGGCGTCTCGTTTTTTGATCGTTGATCTCGATGTACATCAGGGTAACGGTACCGCGGCGATCTTTCAGAACGATTCGTCAGTATTCACATTAAGCTTACACGGCGCCCGTAATTACCCTGCCCAAAAAGCCTCATCTTCACTGGATGTGCCGTTAAATGACGGTACAACAGATATCGAGTACTTGCAGGCTCTTGCACAGGTATTGCCCGGTGCGCTGGCCGCGGCTCGCCCGGACTTGGTTTTTTACTTGGCGGGCGTGGACGTGGTGGCAGGTGATCGCTACGGTCGGCTAGCGATGACCTCTCAGGGGTTACTTGCCCGAGAGCGCTATGTATTAAAAACGGTGCGAGACCAGGACGTTCCCTTGGTGATTACTCTGGCTGGTGGCTACGCGGCCACACCGTTAGCCACCGCTCAATTACACAGTCATGTTTTTGAGGCCGCCATTGAAGTAGAGTGCGGTGCAGTCAATAAGGTTTAAGTCTCTAGGGTGAGACGGAGTCAGGTGCGATGAAAATTCCCGAGATTTTAATGGTCGAGACCGTGCACCAACCGGGCAGCCTTGCCAGAGTTTTGCAGGTCATTGCGGATGCAGGTTTGGTCATCGAGCATCTGTCGGCGGTACGTCGCGAACAGGGACGTACCCTTTGGGAAATCACCCTAGAGATGGACGAACAAGCCGACCAGAGCCTGTACGCTCGCATCGACGAGTTGCCGACGGCGAAATTTTTGGGTCATTCCGATCGTGTGTTTAATCGGCATCGTGGCGGAAAGATTCAGATGCAGGCCACCCTGCCCATCAATACCTTGCAAGTCTTGCGTGATGTCTATACCCCGGGTGTCGCGCGGGTCTGTTTGGCGATAAAGAATGACCCGCAGTGTGCGCTTGAGTACACCAATCTGGGCAACACCGTGGCCATCATCACTAACGGTACGGCGATTCTTGGTTTGGGAGATATCGGGCCTTTAGCAGGCTTACCCGTGATGGAGGGTAAGTCTGCCTTATTCGCCTCCTTGGTCGATCTTAGTGGGATCCCGATCTTGATGACTGAGAAAGATCCGGATCGTATTGTGGAACTGGTGATGGGCATCGAGCAGTCGTTTGGTGCCATACAGCTGGAAGACTTTGCAGCACCGCATTGCTTTGTTATTGAAGAAAAACTTCGTGAGCGGTTACAAAAACCGGTCCTGCATGATGATCAGCACGGTACGGCCGTGGTGGCATTAGCTGCGCTTTTAAATGCGGCGCGCCGCGTCGGGCGTAGTTTGCATAGCAGTGTGGTGGGTCAAATTGGTTTGGGTGCGGCCGGCTTGGGCATCGTGCGATTGTTACGGGCACACGGTGTGCAGCGGGTGTTAGGCGCAGACCGTAATCCCACCGCCTTTGAGCGATTAGCAACCCTGGGCGGTATTGCCTCAACGGTCGAAGGCATTATGGCAGAGGCTGACATCGTCATCGCCACCACCGGTGTGCGCGGTCTGATCAAGCCTGAATCGGTGCGTCCCGGGCAAATTATTCTGGCGCTGAGCAATCCGGATCCGGAAATTGAGCCTATCGTGGCGCTGGAGCGGGGGGCTGCCTTTGCAGCTGATGGCAAAGGCATCAATAACGTTTTAGGGTTTCCCGGATTATTTCGTGGGGCGATGAATGCGCGGGCGCCACGCTTCACCGATCAGATGCTCATGGCGGCGGCCCGTGCTATCGCCGCTCGTGCGCCCGGCCACGATTTGGTACCCGATCCGCTGGATCGAGAGGTGCATGCGGCGGTGACAGAGGCAGTCTATGAGGCGGCCATCGCGACGGCTTTTTAGGCCATCGCTACTTTCAGTTTCTTCAGTGCAGCCGCTTCGATCTGTCGCACCCGCTCGGCCGATACTCCGTACTCATCGGCCAGATCATGCAGCGTGGCTTTATCGTCAGCCAGCCAGCGACGTCGCACGATAGCCTGACTACGGGCATCGAGTTCGCTCAAGGCGGCGCCGAGTCGCGAGGAGGTGGAGTCTTCCCACTCGGCGCTCTCAATTTGCTCTGCCGGATCGGCATTGCTAGCCGGTAGGTAACTGGCTGGTGAGAAGGAGCTGTGCTCATCGTCCTCCGACTCCGGTGTCGGATCAAAAGTCACGTCACGTGAGGAAAGTCGACGCTCCATCTCCGAGACTTCTGCCGGCGTCACACCCAAATCTGTGGCCACTTTGAGAGTTTCTTCGGCTGACAGCCAGGTTAGCTTTTTCTTGGCTTTGCGCAGATTGAAGAACAACTTGCGCTGGGCTTTAGTGGTTGCCACTTTAACCAGTCGCCAGTTGCGCAGCACGTATTCATGGATTTCAGAGCGGATCCAGTGCACCGCAAAGGAAACCAGGCGCACTCCCATGTCCGGGTTGTAGCGCTTGACCGCTTTCATCAACCCCACGTTGCCTTCTTGGACCAGATCGCCCATAGGCAGGCCGTAGCCGTTGTAGCCTCGGGCGATATGAACGACAAAGCGCAGGTGCGAGAAAACCAATTGCTTTGCGGCTTCCAGATCGCCGTTATCGCGCAGTTTGCGCGCCAACTGGGTTTCTTCTTCCCGCGATAAAATAGGAACGCGTGAAACCGCATCGATGTAGGCATCCAGACTGCCCAGCGGCCCGCGTAGCGCGAGCGTGGCCGCGAGGTTCGGACTGACAGGGGCAAGTACAGCACTCATCGCATAGACTCCCAATTAGGGTGGGCATCGAGTTCCCACCGGGATAATTTAGCACTCTGGAGATTGGAGTGCTAAACCATCCATTAGTTCCGTTGCTTTTTTCACAATTTGGTCGTGAGGCAGGGTAAAAACACCCCCATAACTGGGACAAGTGGGGTGCTGGGGCGGTCACTTCAAGGCCTGGGACCCCAACGCGCTATTTTTCGCTGCTAGGCTCGATCTGTGCTAACTGCCAAGTCGCCGACAGGTAAGCCCCCAGCCATCCCAACAAGGCGCCGCCCAAGAGCAGGGTAAGCACGGCTCCACCCTGCAGGTTGTGCAGGACAAAATGACTGCCGTAGGCGGCGGCCACCCGGTCGATGGGTCCGGACAAACCCAGGATAAAGGCGCTAACCACCGCATAAGCGATCAGGCCTCCGCCGAGTCCGTACCATAAGCCGCCATATAAGAAGGGCCTACGCACGAAGGCGTCGCTGCCGCCCACGAGCTTAGTAACCTCAATTTCCGGCCGCCGCACATCAATATCCAGGCGAATGGTGTTGCCCACCACCACCAACACGGCAACGGCCAGCAGGATTGCCAGAATGCGCAGGGTACGACTGAGCGCATCGAGTAGAGCTAAAAAGCGATGTACCCACGCGGCATCCATCGAGACCTGATCCACACCCGGCATGGCCATAAGCTCGCGCTGCATGACATCCAGCATGACGCTAGGATCTGCTTGAGAGGCCCTAGGCTTGACGATGATGGCATGCGGCAAAGGATTATCCTTCAGGGCATCCAGTGCCACACCCATACCGGACCACTCGCGAAACTGCTTCAGGCCTTCGCTGGCGCTAACAACGCGTACGCTAGCGACATCGGTTCGCAGGCCAATTTGATGGCTTAAGGCGTGGGCTTGCGACTCTGAGGCGCCTGCCTTCAGGTAAACCGACAGGTCCAAGGCGTCGGTATAGGCCACGCTCACGCTACGAGCGTTTTGCACCAACACGTAGATGCACCCGGGAATGGCCAGCGCCGCACCAATGACAGCCATAGTCAAAAAGGTTGCCAAAGGCATGCTTAAAAGCCGGCCTAGTGATGAGACTAGAGTCTGCGCATGGCGCTCGAAATAGCCCGTAATAGCGTTTCCCCATCCGCGTGAACGGCGGCTACGTGTGTCACGAGGCATAAATGCTCGGCGTGCTCAAAGGGGACGTGTGGGTGGTGTCGGTAGCAGCCAATCGACCCGAAGCCAGAGCGATGCGTCGGCCACCGACTTGATCAATCAGATGCAGGTCGTGACTGGCGATGACCACGGTGACCCCAACCGCATTAAACCGTTTAAAAAGCTGCATGATATCCAGCGCGAGATCCGGATCCAAATTGCCGGTGGGTTCATCTGCAATCAATAACGGTGGTTTACCCACCACGGCGCGCGCGATACCCACGCGTTGCTGCTCACCTGTTGATAGTTCCAGCGGTAAGTTGTGCTCGTGACCTGCAAGTCCTACTTGATCCAAGGCGCTGCGCACACGTTTATCCATCTCTTTGCGAGCGACTCCAGAAATAATCAACGGCAAAGCGACGTTGTCCCAGACCGGACGATCATAAAGCAGCTTATGATCTTGAAAGATGATGCCGATCTGCTGACGGTAAGCTGGAATCTGATGACGCTTGAGTTTGGCTAAGCTTTGGCCGGCCACCTCTACCTGGCCACGAGTCGCCCGATCAATCAGCGCAATAAGCTTCAGTACGGTACTTTTTCCCGCACCTGAGTGACCGGTAAGAAAGACCATTTCTCCGGCAGATACAGTCAATGAAAGGTCAACGAGCGCCTCGCGGCCGTTGGGGTATCGCTTAGCGACGCGCTCGAAACGAATCATGCCGGTGGGTCTCGTTCAGTGCCGAGCAGTGCATCGACAAACTCTGCGGCTTTAAACTCCCCAAAATCCAAAGCATCCTCGCCAACGCCCACGTAACGAACCGGGATCTTCAACTTATCGGCTATCGCAAATATCACGCCACCCTTGGCAGATCCGTCAAGTTTGGTTAGTACTAAGCCCGTCACGCCAATAGCCTGATGAAAGGTTTGCGCCTGTGACAGCGCATTTTGGCCCTGGCTGCCATCCAGCACTAACAGAACTTCATGTGGTGCCTGCTCATCCAGCCTGCCCAGCACGCGCTTCACTTTACGCAGCTCTTCCATCAGGTGGTTTTGGTTATGTAGTCGACCGGCGGTGTCGGCTAACAGCACGTCAATGCCGCGAGCGCGCGCAGCCTGTAAGGCGTCAAACACCACCGCCGCCGGGTCGGCTCCTGCGGCCTGCGCGATAACCGGGACGGCGTTTCGTTCACCCCAGGCTTGCAGCTGTTCAACCGCTGCCGCTCTGAACGTATCACCGGCGGCTAACATCACTTTGGCACCCTCATCGCTTAGCCGTCTGGCGAGTTTACCGATGCTGGTGGTTTTACCAGAGCCATTAACGCCGACTACTAACACCACGAAGGGCTTAATTTGCCGATCCCGCTCTAGCGGCACCGCTACCGGTGTGAGGATAGTAATCATGGCTTCCCGCAACGCGCTCATCAGCGCGGCGTGATCTTTAAGCTCATGACGTGCGACTCTTTTGCGCAGATCGCCAAGAATGCGCTCCGTGGCCTCGACGCCGACATCGCCGGCGAGTAATCGTGTCTCTAAGTCGTCGAGCAGGTCGGCATCAATGGCTCTGCCTGGCAGTAAATCTGCCAGCCAGCTGGTGCCGATTTTGAGCTTATCGCGCAGTCGACCCAAAAACCCTCGTGAAGCCGCCGCCGGTTCACCGCTGGTAGGGGTGTCTTTCTTTTTGCCAAAACCAAACATAATGATTTACTCCTGGCCTGATTCTACCGGAGGAGGCCGCCTTTCCGGGAAGCGACTACGTCGATCCCGTCGATGGCACAATGTCAGCGTGAGCACCCCCGATGGGGCCGCTTTGGTCGCTGGATAGGCATAATCGCCACGACACAAGGATGCACCGTGAGTTCTAAGTCTGATAAACCCGGGAGGGTAGCGCGTCCTCAACCGCCCGGTGCACCCGGTGGCGTAGGCTCTGTGCGAATCATCGGGGGTTTGTGGCGTGGGCGGCGTGTACCTATAGCGGCCGTACCCGGATTACGGCCAACCCCCGATCGGGTGCGTGAAACGCTCTACAACTGGTTGCAGGGCTCCTTGGTGCATAAACGCGTCCTAGACCTGTATTCCGGGACCGGTGCCTTAGGTTTGGAGGCCCTGTCACGTGGTGCGCGTCATGCCACTTTCATTGAATCCGACCCGGTTGCCGCCGCGCAATTACGCAGCACCTTGCAGGTGCTGGGTGCCCCAGATGCCAGCGTTCTGACCCAGGACGCGAAGGGCTTTATTCAAAAGCCGTGTGGGTTAAACGCCGAGCGCTATGGTGGGGTTTTGATGGATCCGCCCTTTGCCGCCGAGGATCAGGCCGAGTTGTGTAAACTTCTGGATCGTAACGGCTGGCTTAGCGACGATGCGTGGGTGTATTTGGAAACTCCCTCCGAGCGACCCGAGCCGCTATGGCCTGAACGTTGGCGCGTCTGGCGTACGCTCACCGCGGGGGCGGTACGCGCGACGTTAATTCGTCTGAAGCCACTGACTGTGGGATCACCAGAGTCGCCTACTGATGACACTTAAGGACCCAATCACATGAAACGCAGCGCCGTCTATCCGGGAACGTTTGATCCCATCACCAACGGGCACTATGACCTGGTGCGTAGGGCTGCGGGCATTTTTGATCGAGTAGTCGTGGCTATTGCGGCGAACCCCAATAAGACGCCGATGTTCGCTCTTGAGACACGCGTGGCGATGGCTAAAAAGGTATTGGAGTTGTTACCTAATGTGGAAGTCCAAGGCTATTCCGGGCTTACCTTTCAGTTTGCACGTGCGCTGGGCACCGGTGTGGTCATTCGCGGTTTACGCGCCGTGTCGGATTTCGAGTTTGAATTTCAACTGGCTAACATGAGCCGCCATCTGGCACCCGATATTGAGACGGTATTCTTAACACCGCAGGATCAGTACACCTTCGTATCCTCTACGCTGATACGTGAGATCGCCGTGTTAGGTGGCGACGTGTCTGAGTTTGTACACCCCACCGTGGCTGAAGAGCTGAGCAAGCGCTACCGTCCGGCGAGTGCCCACGATTGATGCTTTTTGTCGGCTTTATGTTTTTTTAAGGATGATGCCCATGATGCTTTGTGTCCGCCACCCGCTACGGCGCATTTTTGTCTGCGGCTGTTCGCTGATTCTGGGCGGCGCGCTCGCCTCGAGCGCCAGTTTGGCCAGCACACAGGTGGCACCGGCCGCGCTACCGCAAAAAGCCGCTATCGCCAGCGCGCATCCGGCAGCTAATCAAGCCGGGCAGGATATTCTTGCGGCGGGTGGTAATGCGTTTGATGCCGCCGTGGCCGTTAGTGCGGCTCTGGCCGTAGTGGAGCCTTCCAGTTCGGGCGTGGGTGGTGGTGGGTTCTATCTGTTACATCGGCAATCCGATGGCCGGGATATTTTTGTGGACGCCCGTGAGGCGGCGCCGGCGGCGGCTACTCGAGATATGTATCTTGATGCGAAGGGCGCGCCTATAGATGAGCTTTCGCGTAGCGGCCCCCTGGCGGCGGCTATTCCTGGCGAGCCTGCTGCTTGGGCGTGGTTGGCCGAGCATTACGGACGATTGCCCTTATCACGATCCTTGGCTCCGGCTATTCGTTTGGCGCGCGATGGTTTTGCGATGTATCCGCGTCTGCAATCGGGCATTCGTTATAACGTAGAGCGGATGCAGCACTCGCCTGAGGCCGCGAAGCGATTTTTGATTAACGGCAAAGTGCCTGAAATCGGCGCCGTAATTCGCCAACCCGAGTTAGCGCATACGCTGGAGACCTTAGCACGCGGTGGTGCTGAGGCTTTTTATCGCGGTCCGTTAGCCAAGCAGTTGGTTGACGGGGTGCGTCGTGCTGGTGGTATTTGGACGCAGAGTGATCTGAGTGATTACCGTGTTGTCGAGCGCGAACCCTTGGTCGGGCATTATCAGGGTGCGCGTATTGTCACCTCGCCACCACCCTCATCCGGTGGCGTGGTGTTGTTGGACACGCTCAATATTCTGAGTGGCTATGATTTAAAGCAGGCCTCGTCGGTGATGCGCACGCATTGGCTGACCGAGGCGATGCGTCACGCGTATCGCGACCGCGCCGAATATCTGGGTGATCCGGACTTTGTGTCCATGCCTATAGATGAGCTGACCAGTCCGCTGTATGCGGCAGGCCAACGCAACTCTATTCGGCCTGATAGAGCCACACCCTCTAGCGTCTTGCGACCCATCGGCGCGTCGCTGCGTGATGGGCCCACGACGACCCATTTTTCGGTTTTAGATCGAGAGGGTAATCGGGTGGCTGCGACGATTTCGATTAACCTGTGGTTTGGCAGTGGTTGGGTAGCACCGGGCACCGGTGTGTTTTTGAATGACACGATGGATGATTTTTCCGTCGCCATGGGCACACCTAACGCCTTTGCTTTAGTGGGTGGTTCCGCCAACGCCATTGCGCCGCATAAGCGTGCGCTGTCTTCCATGACGCCGACCTTTGTTGAGACCGAGCAGGGGCTGCTGATTATTGGCACCCCGGGCGGCAGCACGATTATCAGTATGGTGACCCAGGGTGTACTGGGTTGGCTTAATGGGCAGAGCGCGGATCAGGTGGTCAGCGCCCGTCGCATACACCATCAGTATCTGCCGGACCGTTTGAACTACGAGCCCGGCGCACTGAGTGCTGAAGAGATACAAGGGTTAAAAGCCTTAGGCTACGATCTGGCTGAGTGGTCTACGCGTGGCAACATGCAGGTGATTACCTGGGATTACGGCAGTGGCCTGGTGCAGGCGGGTGCGGATCCGCGGGGCTTTGGCGTGGGCTTGGTTTACTAGTTTAATAACTTGCCTGAGTCGCTGGTTGCTAGCAGCCGACTCTGAGGGGATGGCTCGGATATTGGCGCCTGGCCTCACGCGGCTTATTTCTGGCAGTTTGGACACCAGTAAGTCGCGCGGCCTCCCTGGACTCGGGTACTGATTTTGGTGGGGCAGCGTCGGCACGGCTTACCCGCACGATCATAGACAAATAGTTTTTGACTGAAGTAACCGGGAATGCCGTTGGTATTCACGTAGTCGCGTAGCGTGGTCCCGCCTTGGGTGATCGCGGCGCTGAGCACGGATTTGATGGCAGCCACAATTTTCCCGCTTTCCGCCACGGTGAGTCGACCGGCGGCGCGACCCGGTCGAACACCGGCCTGATACAGCGCTTCGGAGGCATAAATATTGCCCACGCCAACCACCACGTGAGAGTCCATGATGAACTGTTTAACCGCCACCTGGCGACGTCGTGATCGGGCGTGCAGATACTCAGCGTTGAACGAATCTTCTAACGGCTCGGGGCCCAGATCGGCCAGCAGTGGATGCTGCGCCGGGTCGCCTTGCAGATAATGAAAGCTGCCAAAGCGTCGCGGGTCGTTGTAGCGCAGCACCTGGCCTGAGGACAGCAGCAAATCAACGTGATCATGTAAACGCGGCGCTATGTCGGCGTGAAGTACTCGCAGACTGCCGGACATACCTAAATGGATGAGTACGGTGCCGCTTCGCAGTTGCAGCAGCAGATATTTTCCACGACGCGCGACGCCGAGCACCGGTTGTCCGGCTACCTGAGACTCGAAGGCCTCTGGAATCGGCCAGCGCAGTCGACGATCTCGAATGTGCGCTCCCAGCAGAGTCTGGCCTGCCACGGCGGCAGCGATACCGCGACGCGTGGTTTCGACCTCAGGTAATTCGGGCATGGTGTCGGGTTACTCGGCCGAAGATTCGCCAACGCAGGTTGCGAATCACATCATACGAGATCGTCGGAGGTCGAGCAGTTCGCGGTGAGTGCTACGCGGTGACTTTTAAAGTGACTGCTGAAGGATTCAGGGTAAACACGAAACAGCGCGGATTGCCCGCGCTGTTTTTTCATCACAAGCCAGTTACTTAATCTTGGCTTCTTTATAAATGACGTGCTTGCGAGCCTTCGGGTCGAACTTTGACACTTCCATCTTCTCGGGATGCAAGCGCTTGTTCTTAGTCGTGGTGTAAAAGTGGCCGGTACCGGCGCTGGAAACGAGCTTGATCTTGTCACGCATGACTTTCTACCCTTAAACCTTGGTGCCGTTGGCGCGCAGTTCGGCCAGAACCACTTCGATGCCACGCTTTTCAATGGTACGCAAACCCGCGTTGGTCACGCGTAGCGAAACCCAGCGCTTCTCTGCTTCTACCCAAAAACGCTGCGTATGCAGGTTGGGCAGGAAGCGACGGCGACGATGGTTATTGGAGTGCGAGACGGTGTTACCCACCGCCGGGCGCTTACCCGTGACCTGACAGACTCTAGACATCGGAATCACCTTGGAAATATGACGACCTGACCTTTGCGACGGCGCAAGGGTCGAGCCGCATATTAAACCAGCGCGGAGGGGTTGCGCGCAAGCCTTCAGTGTAGGCTTTTTCACAAGAGCCCGCGTTCGGCCAAAGATACCGTTTCGCCGTCCCCAACCACGATATGGTCCAGTACGCGGATATCGACCAGCGCCAAGGCGTCTTTGAGGCGCCGAGTGATCGCTTCATCCGCGTGGCTGGGCTCGGCGATCCCGGAGGGATGATTATGAGCAAAAATCACCGCGGCCGCGCGATGCGCCAGCGCCGTTTTGACGACTTCGCGAGGATACACGCTGGCGCCGTCAATCGTACCCCTAAAAAGCTCCTCAAAAAGCATCAAATGGTGCCTATTATCCAGAAAAAGACAGCAAAAGACTTCATAGTCGCGATCTCTGAGCATGCTGGTTAGATAGCTGCGCACCACGGATGGGCTCAACAGCATAGGCCCGGTCTTGAGTCTTTCTAATTGGTTTCGGCGGTACATCTCAATGATGGCTTGCAGTCTGGCGTAGCGGGCCGGGCCTATGCCCCGTTGCTCGCACAGGCGATGGGCGCTGGCGTTCATCAGTTCGCGCAGTGAGCCAAATTGTTGGAGCAGGTCCTGGGCCAGGCTAAGCACGTTTTGCTCGCTGCAGCCGGTGCCCAGCCAAATGGCCAGCAATTCGGTATCCGATAGGTTGCCAGCACCACAGCGCAGCAGTTTTTCTCGCGGGGGCTCGGCCATTGGCCAGTTTTGAAGTTTCATGGCCTTACTCTGCCGCCGAGGCCGGATAAATGGGATGGCAGTTTCGAGTGCCTTTGGCGAATTTATCCGGGCCTGTGCAGGAAATGGTTGGTGCTCAATAACTTCAAGTTCTGACCAGAATGAGGGTTGATGGGTAGAGCTTGGCGGCAAAGCACCGGATAATCGCACCGTGACTATTTTGAACACTTCTGAATCCGCCCCAACTCCTACCCCCTCGCACCGGCCTCGCCGGGTATTGCTGGGCGTCACGGGCGGTATTGCCGCTTATAAGGCAGCGGAAATCGTAAGGTTATTGATTGCTCGTGGCGCTGAAGTTCAAGTGGTGATGACGCACAGTGCGACGCAGTTTATTACGCCACTGACTTTTCAGGCCTTATCGGGCCGGCCAGTGCGTACGGACCTGTGGGATTCAGCCGCTGAGGCCGCCATGGGCCATATTGAGCTGGCGCGGTGGGCTGATCTGGTTCTCATCGCGCCGGCTACTGCCGATGTGATGGCCCGCTTGGCGCACGGGCATGCTGATGATCTGCTGAGCACCTTGTGCTTAGCCACGGCCAGTCCGGTCTGGATTGCCCCAGCAATGAACCAACAGATGTGGGCCCATGCCGCTACCCAGGCCAATGTGCGGTTGCTTAAAGATCACGGCGTGCGCGTCTTAGGCCCTGCTGCCGGCTCGCAAGCCTGCGGTGAAACCGGCCTGGGTCGTTTGTTGGAGCCGGAGGACATCGTGGCGTTGGTGTTTGCACCTAGGCCCTTGCCCGAACACGGCCCGCTTTGGGGCAAGCATGTTGTGATCACGGCGGGCCCTACCCGGGAGGCTGTGGATCCCGTTCGATTTATCAGTAATCGAAGCTCAGGGAAGATGGGTTATGCGATTGCGGCGGCGGCACGCGATGCCGGGGCTCGCGTGACGCTTATCAGTGGGCCGGTATCGTTGCGAGTGCCTTATGGCGTAACCCGCTTTGATGTGGAGAGCGCTGAGCAAATGTACGCCTGTGTGCATCAGGTCATTACCGATGCTGATGTGTATATCGGCGCGGCAGCCGTGGCTGATTATCGGCCTGTCACCTGCGCGGAGCGCAAGATTAAAAAAAGCGCGGATTGCCTGGATATCGCCTTAACCCGGGCCCCTGATATTTTAGCTTCTGTCTCTGCCTTAGCGCGACGACCCTTTGTGGTGGGATTTGCAGCCGAAACCAACGATATTGAACGTCACGCTCGCGATAAGCTCAATCGTAAAAATTTGGACCTTATTGCGGCTAATGACGTGAGTGGCGGTCAGGTGTTTGATCGAGATGACAACGCGTTGCTGGTACTCTGGTCGGACGGATCTCGGGAATTTAAGCAGCAGTCTAAGTGCGCTTTGGCTTACGAATTAGTGGGGTTAATCGCTGAGCGATTAACGCAAGCCTCTACCAATCTTGCGCCCAAGCTGGAGAAACCAACATGAAGTCAACGCATCGCTTACAGGTGCGAGTGTTGGATGAGCGTTTAGGTACGCAGCATCCATTACCGGCCTATGCAACTCCAGGGTCCGCTGGCTTGGATTTGCGTGCCTGCCTGGATGCTCCGTTGGTACTGGCGCCTGGCGCTACACAGTTAGTGCCGACGGGATTGGCTATTTTTCTGGAAGACCCCAGCTTGGCGGCGGTTATTTTACCTCGCTCGGGCTTGGGTCATAAGCACGGTATTGTGTTGGGGAATTTGGTCGGTCTGATTGACTCGGATTATCAGGGCCAACTGATGGTGTCGACGTGGAATCGAAGTGCACAGCCTTACACTATCGCGCCCTTCGAGCGCATCGCTCAGCTGGTGGTTGTGCCAGTCGTACAAGTGGCGCTGGATGTGGTTGACGAGTTTACGGCCAGCCACCGCGGTGAGGGGGGCTTCGGCAGTTCGGGGCGAACCTGATCGAGGCCTTCAGCCTTTTTTGAGTTCCTTAAATCTCGCGATATCTGCATCAAACTGCGCTTTTACGCGCGCCCCCTCCCGATGCTTTTCTTCTAAATTTTGCGATTGCGCCTGGATATCTAGCGTCGTATGCACCAAATCCTCGGCGATTCGATCCGGCAGAGGGGCTGCATTGGCGCTGGTCGCGTAGGGCTTAGAGCGCTGCGCTTGGGTCACTAGACTATTTTCGTGGCCTATTAAGTGCTCAAGGTATTGCTGAGTGACTCGTGCCTGCGCATCGATGATTTCAAATCGCCGATCACGAAGACTCTGAATTTCCTCTACGGACAGGTAGGTAGCCAACAGGTGCTGGTCGCGCTCGCGCGCTCGTTGCACCGAGCTATGCGCTTGCTCTTCAGCGGCATGTCGGTTGGATTCCTCAGCCAGTTGCTCGGGTGTCTGCAGCCCGGGGATGACTCCGACCTGAATGCCCTGAGCATTGAGGATCTTTTTTTCCTGATTGGCGAATTGCGGCGGGACCATATCCCCATAGTGCGTGACGCCCTGTTCATCTACCCACTTGTACATAGCCGGCCCACGGCCATCATGGCCAGCCTTTTGTGCGATGGCCGGCTGTAGGCCGGCAAGCCCTACAAAGGCGACGATCACGATGGCCATGGCTTGGCGCGAAATAGCGTTAGCGATACTCATAGACGGATTGTCCCGAATGGTTGGGCCAGTGGCTGCGAACGGGGTCACGCTTTAGTTAGTCATAACGCCATAGGTGGCTCGGTAGTCTTCAAGAGCAGTCAGCGACTCTAACGATAAGCCCGCGATGCCTTGTCCAGCGGCGGTGATCAAGTCCTGAAGAGTCAGGATGCAAGCTACCTGCAGGCCGGATGCGCGTAATTCATCCACCGCGGAGGTCTGGCTGGTGAGGCCTTTTTCTTGTCTATCCAAAGCCAGCAATACACCCGTAACGGCGGCGCCGCTATTTTGGATGAGCTGCAGAGACTCACGAATCGCCGTGCCGGCTGTGATCACGTCATCAATGATCACCACTCGCCCTTGCAGGCTACGTCCGACGATTTGTCCTCCCTCCCCATGATCTTTGGCTTCTTTGCGATTGTAAGCGTAGGGCACGTCGCGGCCGTGTTCACGGGCAAGGGCGGCGGCTGTCGAGGCGACCAAGGGAATGCCTTTGTAGGCGGGCCCAAATAGCATGTCAAAGCCCATACCGGAGTTCACCAACGCCGAGGCATAGGCGCGCCCGAGGCCGTCAATGGCAGCGCCCGTATCAAAGCGCCCCGCATTGAAAAAATAAGGGCTTTGTCGGCCTGATTTGAGCGTGAATTGGCCAAAGCGAAGGACTTCGTGGCGCAGCGCCAATTCTATGAAGGCACGTTGATAGTCGTGAATGATCGTCTCCTTGGTTGGCCAGTCTTTTTTAGCGCAGTGCGGTCGTATTTTCCAGTGCGCCGTTGTGCTTAATCTTTGCAGGAAAGCCGGCGCGCGATTGATATGATAGCCGGATGCGAATTATCACACTCAATTGCAATGGGATCCGCTCGGCTGCGCGCAAGGGTTTATACCCTTGGCTGGTCGAACAGTCAGCTGACATTATTTGCTTGCAGGAAACTCGAGCAGGGGACACCGAGTTGTCAACGCCCGATTTCAGCCTGGATGGCTATCAGGCGGCTCACGTGCACGCGCAGCGCAAGGGCTATAGCGGCGTGTCGATTTATACCCGTTTGCCGGTTACTGAGTTTGTCACTGATCATGGCTCAAGTGAGTTTGATATCGAGGGGCGGTACTTAGAGCTTAAAGCGGGTGATTTGTCGGTGATTTCTGCCTATTTCCCCTCGGGTTCTTCCGGGGCGGAGCGTCAGGAAGCGAAGTTTCGCTTCCTCGCTGAATTTCGCCAGCATCTGCAGGCCATTACGGACTCCGGACGACGATACATTCTGTGCGGTGACCTGAATATCGCCCACCGAAATATCGATATTAAGAACTGGCGTGGTAATCAGAAAACTTCCGGATTTTTACCGGAGGAGCGGGCTTGGTTGGAGGAGTTGTTCACCGCCGGCGGCTTTGTTGATGCCTTTCGTCTGGTGAATGATCAGCCGGAGCAATACACCTGGTGGTCGAATCGTGGACAGGCTTGGGCCAAGAACGTGGGTTGGCGTATCGATTATCAGGTGATCAGTGCGGCTCTAGCGCCGCACGTACGGGCGGCCTCGATCTGGAAAGACACTCGGTTTTCCGATCACGCGCCGGTCATTGTCGACTACGCCGATGTCCTCTGAGGACGCTGTCCCGGTTGAGCGATTGAGTCTGAAAAGCCTGACGACCAATGCCCGTGTGGCTGCGGCGCTATCTTTGGGTTTTGCATCGGGACTGCCCTTTAATCTGCCACAGGGAACTCTGCAGAGTTGGTTGTCTACGACCGACGTCAACTTAAAGACCATCGGGTTTTTCACGCTGGTGGCTGTTCCTTATTCACTGAAGTGGCTATGGGCACCTTTGCTGGACCGTTTTGCGTTGCCGGTCCTGGGTCGGCGGCGCGGTTGGATTCTTCTGCTGCAGCTGCTTTTGGCTGTTTTCATCGGCGCTATGGCGCTGCAGTCACCACCCAGTCATTTGAGCCTTGTATTCACGCTTGCGCTGGGCGTGGTGATCTTGTCCGCCTCTCAGGACATCGTGATTGATGCTTACCGAACCGATAGCCTGCGTTTGCATGAGCGAGGTATTGGATCAACGGCAACCCAGCTGGGTTATCGAGCTGCTACGTATGTAGCTGGCGCTTTTGCCCTAGTCCTTGCTGGCTGGGTAGGTTGGCGAGTCACCTATCTGTGCATGGCCGTTCTGATGGCGCTGATGGGGCTGTTTACTTTTTTAGCCCCCGAACCGGAACGCACGGTGCTGCCGCCGCGCAGTTTGCGTGAAGCGGTCGTAGAGCCTTTGAGTGAGTTGTTCGCCAGACCACAGGTTCGCCGTCTACTGCTGTTGGTGATTTTATATAAATTCGGAGATGCGTTCGCTTTGACGCTGTGGAGCGCATTTCTTATTAAAGGCGTGGGCTTCACTCCAACTGAGGTCGGTGAGGTTGCCAAGGTGCTGGCTATTGTAGCCACGATATCAGGCACCGTGATCGGAGGCATCTTATACGCGCGGCTGGGTTTGTATCGCGCCTTGTTATTGTTCGGGGTTCTGCAGTCGCTGACGAACTTGCTGTACTCCGTGCTGGCCGGAGCCGGTCATGATTTTCCGACCATGATCATCGCGGTGGGATTTGACTATTTTGCCGGCGGTATGGGTGCAGCGGCATTCGGTGCATTGATTATGGCGCTGTGCGATATCCGCTACAGCGCGTTTCAATTTGCACTGCTCTCCTCGCTGAGCGCGCTCAGTCGTAGCTGGATGGGACCTCTGTCCGGCTTACTGGTAGAGGGCGGCTCGGTTCCCTTACACCTGGGCGCGCACCTGTTAGGCACCCTGACCGTTCCTGCTTTGGGGTGGCAAAAGTTTTTTTGGCTGACCACCCTATGTGGAATGCCTGCCGTCTTGCTGTTGATCCTGATGCGTGCTCGCGTGAGTGGTCTGGATGACCAAGCGGCGGTATCGCGCAACTAGACTACCAAGCGATCTAGATACGGATGAACTCCAGGTCCCAGACGCCATGACCCAGCCGTAGGCCGCGACGTTCGAATTTTGTGAGCAACCTGTCGCTAGGACGCGTGACGTAGGTTCCGTCGGGGCTGGCGTTACGATAGCTGGCATGCTCGCTTAGAACCTGTAGAGCGTGCTCGGCATAGGGCTGCCAATCGGTGCCAAAGCGTAAGCGGCCTGTGCTGGACAGCCGCGAGGCGACTAATGACGCAAACTCTTCCTGCAGTAGCCGTCGCTTGAAGTGACGTTTTTTATGCCACGGGTCAGGAAACCAGATGAGCACTTCATCCAGACAAGCGTCCGGCAGTCTTTGCTTCAGGACCTCGACGGCGTCCTGACGCATGACTTTTAGATTTTTTAAACCCTGAGCTTCCGCCAACATCAAGCAATGCCCGACTCCGGGCGGATGCACTTCAATCCCTAAAAAGTCACGATCCGGCTCGTTCATGGCTCGGTGGATTAAGGCTTCGCCGTCACCAAAGCCAATTTCCAACGTGAGCGGCGCTAGACGTCCAAAAAGCACATCGGGCTCTATCGTTTGCGTGCCTGAGTCAACGCCAAATGCTGGCCATAAATCCTCCAGCGCCTTGCTCTGAGCCGCCGTCGTGCGCCCGCCGCGTTTGACGAAGGACCTAACTAAACGAAGGGTGGAATTCACGCTACGCACCGTTAGTCGTTACGCCCATGCGAGTACTGTGCGCTACGCAAGGCAATGCACTGAGCGCTAGCGTTGCTCAAGATTAATGGAGAATTTTGCATACGCACATTTTGCTTGGTTGAAAACAAAGTGTCACGAACTCTCAAAAATAACGTCACCGGCCGTGACATAAAGCGTCAGAAACCCCCAAGAGTAGTGGCTTGCCGAGGACGCATTCAGGGGATTCCGCACGGGTGCATGCCCAAATTTTTGTTTTACTTTAGCTGTACGACAGCAAAACAATCACGGGTAGTCGTCATGAGAACACTGACTAGACTAGCGCTGCTTGGCCGGGTGGGATCGTGAGCTCTATCGCGCGCCGGTTGGGGCGTGTCGTGACCCTCTCGGATAAGCGTCGCGAGTCAACCTCCGAGGTGGCTCTAGCCGATGTTCTTACCGGCCGGCACTTGGCAGTCGCCTATCAGCCCATCGTCGCACGGCGCCATACCGGCCCCGCGCAGCAGTGGCGTATCGATGGAGTCGAGGCGTTGATTCGCGCCCACTCCCCGGGTGGTTCTGTGGTGCGTCCGGATCGGTTATTACCGGCTATAGAAAAAGCTGGTCTGGTTCAGCCGCTTTTCATGTTTGTATTTGCGGAGTCTTTAAGCACGTGGCGGGCACTGAACGATCAGGGTTTTAATGTGTCCTTAAGTGTGAACGTTCACGCGGCCGTGCTGCAGGATGATGACCTACCTCGCACCATCTGCAACCTTTTAGATCTGGCCCAAGTGCCGGCAGAGGCTTTCACCCTAGAGCTCACCGAAACCGCTCCTATTGTCGATGTGGCACGCGCTGCCCGTAACTTATGGAGACTGCGTCGCGGACGTGTGCGAGTTGCATTGGATGATTTTGGGTCTGGGTTTTCAACGCAGACGCGGCTGGACTACCTGGAATGTGACGAACTTAAGATTGATAAGTCTTTGGTGCTTGGCATCGAGCATGGTGATGAACAGCGGCGGGTTGTCGAGCATATGGTCTCACTAGCCCACCAGCGCGGCATGAGTGTCTGTGCCGAGGGTGTAGAGACGGAAGAAGCCTTAGATGCGCTGGGTAGTCTGGGTGTTGATCGGGCGCAAGGATATTTGATCGGCCGGCCACAATTTGAGGACCATCTGCCAGGTACCCTCCGACGCTGGTTACGCGGTCGTGATCTGGATCAGACCGGCGTGCATCCGCAGATGGATTTGCCAGGCTTTAGTCAGAGCGCTGCCTGACAGGTGCCTGGAGTTTGTGACGCCAATTCGTGCACGCGCTTTATAACAATGGCTGGGTGTATGCCGGTACACTAGTACGCTCGCGCGAAGGTCGCGCTAGGATCGTCAAAACGATTCGTCGGAGAGCGTATGCTGCAGAATGGGTATCTTGATTTACCGCGCGGGAAAATCGCTGCAGTAGTCACTTCCTTAGAGATGACCAAACGGGTGGTCGCTTATCCCGATCCTTCGATCATCTCCTGGCAACTCATGCCACAGATAAAACCCGATCCGGATTGGTATCAATTATTGTTTGAGCGCGTAGGTCGTGAGTGGTTGTGGTTTTCTCGCCTGCGGATGTCATCAGCTGAACTGAAGGAAATTATCTGGCACCCCGACGTGCTGGTGTTTTCTGTGCGCCATGAGGGTCACGATGAGGGCCTGCTGGAGCTGGACTTTAGAACTCCTGGCGATTGCGAGTTGGCTTTTTTTGGCTTAACGGCCAAATTGCGCGGCGCGGGCGCCGGCCGATGGTTGTTGAATCGTGCTCTGGAGGCTGCTTGGGCTAGACCGATCCGCAAGCTCTGGGTGCATACGTGCACACTGGATCATCCGTCTGCCCTCAAATTTTATCGTAACGCCGGATTCGTTCCTGTCAGCCGACAAATTGAGCTTGCCGACGATCCTCGAAGCTTAGGCGTCCTACCCCACACGGCGGCGCCGGATATTCCGTTACTTTGAAGCTAGCCTGCCTAAAGGCGGGAGATTGGCCGCACGGCAAGAATTTTCACCCGCACCTCTAAAGATTTCCCCGGTTAAGCCGAAAACGGGGTGACGCACAGAGGAATCCGAATGTCGGAGCTGATTCGACGAACCAAACTGCTGCACGGGATCACGTATTTCGTGACCCGTACCACGCATTGTGGAAAAGCTAAGTTGTACTGGCTGCTCTATCTGCTCGACTTTCGAGTGTACGCGGCGACTTCATTGTCGGTGACCGGACTCGATTATTATGCCGGGGTGGATGGTCCGGTGCCGCTCACGCTGGATCAAGAGTTTGACTCTCCGCAGTACGATTTGGCGCAGCAATTTCACGTCGATAATCTCGTCTTAAACAACGGTCGTCGCCTGCTAGCGTTGTACGCACGCGGTAATTACGAGGCCGAGGTGTTTACTGATTACGAGCGTGAAACACTGCACTCGCTGGCAACTGTGCACGCTAACAGCGATGCCAGCGCTATCAATGAGCAGATGTTTTTGCCCACTCAGCCCTGGCGAGCGACCTATCAAGCGGCCACGCGCGAATACGAACCGATCGAGTATCGACTGGTCAATCCCGATGAGTTTGCTGTAGGCACCGATCTGTGGCATCTCCAGCGCACCAACGAACTGCCAGCCGCCCTTCGCTAAAGCGGGGGTAGTACTTAGGCGGGTACGTTGACCTCAACGGCCTGAATCATAATCATCCGCCGGTGTGCCGGAACCCATCGTTGGGGTGCCAGTTCGTCATTGAGATAGTCGGTAAGTAATGGGGGCTGCGGTCCCAGGCATTGGCTTTTAGCCAGCAGCCCCATGGGCATTCCCGCTGCTTCCCAGTTCGCATAGTGCTGTACAAAAGCCGGCACCCTTCGAATTCCCGCCATTAACAGACCAAAGGCGCGATGGTAGCCATCCCTCAGGATAGGCTTGCCGTCAATAACCGCAATTTGCATGTAACTGCGCTGATGAGCCACCGCAAAGCCCAGGCCATCAAAGACTACGCCCGGCGACTCACCACTCACGGTGGAATTAAAGTGGCCCACTACGGCTAAATTAGGGTCGGGCGAAACCAAAATAAATGCGTTGCGGGCTGCGTCAAAGTTCCAGGCGATGGGTTCGCGCTTTTGCAGCGGAAGGGTGATACCCGCCAGACTCAACAGATTATCCGGCGCCGCATGGGCTGCGCGATTTTCCGCCTCACCGACCATGATTTGCTTCTGCGCGGCTATCACCTCGTGCAAATCGACGAGCCTAGCCTCACCCATCTGAGCGACCTTGTCGGCACTTTCCGGATGAGTACGCAGCAATGCTAAATGACGTTGTACCTCAGGCGGTAGTTCGGCCTGGCCAGAAAGCCTGGCTTCGACGGGAGCACGGGCGGCAACCGTGGCTTTCGCGCGCCGGACTATTTCGCGCTGGACGGGGTCGCGAGTCGGCGCGAATGCCTTTCCACTGAGCCATTGCTCGGCCTCATAATCATCCATCCAGCCCACTAGTGCTCGCGCTGGCACGCGACCGCGATGTTCTATGCCGCGAACTCCGGGGGCTGTGTTGTCAGAACGGTCGTTACTTTGCATGCCGCACCATCATATGCGATTCGATAGCATCGTGTGAAAGGCCACGAGTTTGCACCGCCAGGTCGGTCATTGATTGACCCGTATACTTGCGCCTATAACCCGGCTGCGCTTTTTTCTTACCAAAGGTACCATGGGGCGCTGAGTTTCCTGGGCAGAAGTTGGGCTTCGCCGGGTTGTTTTAGACCGCACGTCTAGGGTGGGAGTGATGCACGATGTCTGACTCGGCGAACCCACAGGCCGCCAAACTGACCCACATGCTCCAGCAGGCATTGGCCTGCCATCAAAAAGGCCAGTGGTCGCAAGCCCTAGGCCTTTACGAGGCCGTTTTGGCCTTGGACGCCAACAATCATTCGGCGTGGCAGTTGTTGGGCGTGCTGTACGCCCAAACCGGGCAGGCAGAGCGTGCGATCTCGTGCATGGAGCGATCTCTGCTGATTGAGCCTGCTCAGGCCGGTGTGCTTGTGAACCTGGGTAATGCGTTGCGAAGTTCGGGTCGGCCTTTACAGGCGTTAGCGCGCTACGATCTGGCACTGCAACTGGTACCGGACAATGCCACCACGTATTTAGAGCGTGCCCGCGCGTTGTTGGATCTCTTGCGCTTTGCCGAGGCGGTATCCAGTGCTGATGCCTCGCTGTCGGCCCAGCCGCTCAATCCGGATGCCTTAAGTGCCCGTGGCATGGGACTGGCTGCCTTATTTCGATTTGATGAGGCGCTGGCGAGTTTCAGACGGGCTTTAGAAATTTCGCCGGGTCATTTAGAGGCACTGCTGAGTTTTGCCGGCGTGGCGCATGAAATCGGTCTGAATGATCAATCGATCGAAGCGGCTGAGCGCGCGGTGCGGTTGGTTCCCGAGAGCCTGCGGGCACGGGTGGGCCAGCTGCTTTGCCTGCTTCCTGCGTTGGCCGATACGCCTGAGGAAAGTCGTCAAGCGCTGGTTCGTTATCAGATTGCCTTAAGTGAGTTCTCTGCGTGGATTTCGCTTAATCGCCATGCAGATCCAGAAACGCCGATTTCCGGTACGCCAACTTTTTATTTGGCTTATCAAACCCGCAATAACGTGGACCTGCTTGCGAGGTTTGGATCCGCTTGGTGTGATTACCTGCAGAGCTGGGCACAACGCTGGGGTGTTCCCCCTAAACCTCGAAAAAAGGTCGTGGATCGTCGCCTGCGAGTGGGGATAGTTACCGCGTATGTGCGCGACCACTCCGTGTTTCACGCGATTACCCGTACTCTTTTAACCGCATTAAAGGGTGCAAATAGTGAAATTCTGCTGTTTTCGTTGGCAAATTACAGCGACGAAGTAACCACCTATGCAGCAGCACAGGTTGATCGCTGTGAACACGGGACTAAATCGCTGAACGAATGGGTAGGTCTCATTGGGACTAGTGATTGTGACGTCCTGGTCTATCCGGAAGTCGGTTTGGATGTGCTGACGCTAAAGCTTGCCGGGATGCGATTGGCACCTGTGCAGGTGGCCTCTTGGGGGCACCCGGCCTCTACAGGCCTGCCGTCTATTGACTACTACTTGACGGCCGCTGCATTTGAACCGGAGGACCGCCATGCCCATTACACGGAGCAATTGGTGGTTATCGATAATCTGGGTTGCCATCTGACACCAGGCATTTCTCGCAGTCCGGCGCATTACGCGTCGCTAGTGCATAAGCCGAGCATGGGATTAAATGAAAACTGTCCTACCTTCCTATGCCCGGGAACGCCTTTTAAGTACACGCCTGAAACGGACGAGATATTCGTAAAAATAGCGCAGCAGGCAGGCCCATGCCAGTTTGTTTTCTTTGAATTTCAGCAACGAGCAGAGCTTTCCAGACGCATGTTTTCAAGGCTCGCAAAGGCGTTTTCAGCGGCTGATTTGGACTGGACGCGGTATCTTCAATTACTACCCTGGCTTCCCCCGGATGTCTTTCGCGCTCTATGTGCCAACAGTGCCGCAGTCCTCGATACGGTCGGCTTTTCTGGGTTTAACACCGCGGTCAACGTACTGGAAAGCGGAGCACCGATGGTGGCTTGGGAGGGCGCGTTTATGCGTGGGCGCCTAGCGAGTGGAACGCTTGCGTATATAGGCCTAGAGCAATTGATTGCACGGTCTGTTGACCAGTACGTCAATCTTTCGACAAAGCTTGCTCTAGACCCGGAGTTTTCTCGTGAGGCCAGAGCGCAGGTTGTAGAGTCGCGAGCCAAGCTTTACCGAGACGACCTTGTCTCGGATCAATTAATGGGTTTTTTCCAATCCTTAGGGCAATGACGGGTCGTGATCAGTCAGTGAGGGCGGAGGTGCGCTCTGGCACCTCCGGCCCGTGATCAAAACGTTTAAAAAGCTGGCTTGGGCTGCGCCGCGTTGTATCGGGCCACGCCGTCCATCAATTCCTGATGGGCCGTGCCAACGTCTTCCCAGCCACGAACCTTGACCCACTTACCATCCTCGAGATCTTTGTAGTGTTCGAAGAAGTGCTGAATCTGTTTTAGACGAATAACTGGAACGTCATGAATCGACTTCCAGTGCATAAAGAATGGGCAGGATTTGTCCGTTGGGACCGCCAAAATTTTTGCGTCGCTGCCGGCTTCGTCATCCATGATCAGGACTCCGACGGCGCGACTGCGCACAACGACGCCGGGCAGTAGCGGGAAGGGTGCGTGCACCAGTACGTCGACGGGGTCGCCATCCAGGCCAATGGTATGTGGGACGTAGCCATAGTTGGCCGGGTAATGCATAGCGGTCATCATGAAGCGGTCCACAAATAAGGCGCCCGACGCCTTATCAATTTCATACTTGATGGGATCCGCATTCATTGGAATTTCAATAACGACGTTGAACTCACCAGGTAAGTTATCGCCCGCCGTAACATTATGGATGCTCAATCATATCTCCTTAAAAATACAGAAATTTACCGGGTCTCGCAGGCCAAACCGGTAAAGTCAACAACACCATTATAAGTGGGTAATTGTGAAAAACTGGCGTCGTCTTAAACGTTGAAGAGCACTTGCCCGTATAAATATGTCACCTGCCCTGAGTAGGCGACTCAATGCTCTGACGAAGATCAATGACCTCGCCCTACCGAGCCTAGTCACTAGCCGCAGTCAGGGTGGATTTCTCAAGAAGAAATTAATTGCGTAATGAAAACCTCTTAGTATGAAGGATATGGCAACCGAAATTCCTGCAAGTCTAAGGCCGAAGCTCAACGCACTGACCAGCCTACGGTTTTTCGCGGCGCTGGCGATTTTTAGTTTGCACACTCAATACTTTATTCATCCGGCTGTGACCTTAGGTGGTCATTTCGGTCGTAATGCGGGCTTTGCCAGTTTTTCTGCGGTGAGCCTGTTCTTCGTGCTCTCGGGGTTCATTCTTGCCTATTCCCACGCTGACATTGATCTTAGTAGCGCCTCGCTGAAGAATTTTTGGGTCGGTCGCTTCTCACGAATCTACCCAGTCTACTTTCTGGGATTAGTAGCTTTCGCGCCGGTCTTCCTTACGCATCGATTCATCACCGCACCCTTTATGGTGGCAACTGCTAAGTCTTTGGCGTCATTCTTGCCTTCCATCTTTCTGGTGCAGAGTTGGTTTCATCCTCGTTGGGCGAAGGCTTGGAATGGGCCAGGCTGGACGCTTTCGGTCGAGACAGTTTTCTATATAGCCTTCCCGCTTTTGGCAGTCTTCATCCGTCGGCTGTCGCGTCCGTACCTGCTGCTTTTGGCGGGTCTTTGCTGGACTAGCACGGTTGTTTTCGCCTTACTCGTGCCGTGGCTTTTGTCGGGCTGGGACTATGGCGTGGCCCTAGTCGAATCAAACCCCTTCTTTCACGTCCCTACTTTCGCCGTGGGCATCGCCTTGGGTATTGTCTTTTTACGCGATAGCGCCCCGGTTCGGTCAGGGGGCGCTTTCTACTGGGCGACGACTTGGACACTGCTGGGGCTGGCGATCATCGTTTTATTAACCGCCTACCTGGATTTCTTCCCAGAGCCCTTGGTCGATAACTGCTTGTTTGTACCGGCGTTCGCGATGTTGATTTATGGCTTAGCCAGCGGCGGACCGCTGGCTAAGCTGTTGTCTATCCCGTCTCTGGTACTGCTCGGTGAAGCCAGTTACAGTCTCTATATCCTTCAGTTCCCCGTAGGCTACGGGTTTCGCTTTATCAATGAAGGCTTTGCTCTTAAAGACTATTATGCGGGCGTGTCGTCCGGGACCTTAGGCGGATGGCCGGCTTATGCAGTATTGCTGCTGGCGATGTGCGGTATATCTATTGTGGTATTTAAAAATATCGAAGTGCCGATGCGACGCTACGTACGTGAGTGGTTTCTTAAATCAGGTTGAGGCACGCTGTGAAGAGTTACTCAGCTGAGTCAGTTTTAAAATTTTGGTTTGAGGAAACCACACCCAAACAACGGTGGCAAAAATCACCGATGTTTGATCAGTTGGTTTCTGCTCGCTTCGCGAGCCTGCATCGTGCGGCGGTGGCCGTCGAGCTTTTTGAGTGGCGCAACACTGCGCAGGGGCGACTCGCTGAAATTATCGTTCTTGACCAGTTTTCGAGAAATATTTACCGCGATGACGCACGATCTTTTTCCTCTGACCCTCTGGCGCTTGCGCTCGCCCAAGAAGCCGTCTCTCTAAAAGCTGACATTGATCTGTCCAGTGAGCAGCGGGGGTTTCTTTACATGCCTTATATGCACAGTGAATCAGCGCTTTGTCATGAGATCGCGCTGTCGCTATTTGCAGATTCTGGCATGGAGTCTTTCTTAAGTTTTGAGCTTAAACACAAGGCGGTAATTGATCGATTTGGGCGATATCCTCATCGAAATAAGATTTTAGGTCGAGTTTCTTCAGATGAAGAGTTGAAATTTCTTCACTCACCTGATTCTGCGTTTTGATGAATTTGGAGGCACCTCGCGGTAATAACCTCGATTAAAGCTTCTGCTTGCGTTTGAAAAGAATACGAATGCACTGGGTGCAGCTAAAGGCCTCATTACTGGTACCGGCAATGACGGCGAATAAAGATAAATTGGGTATTGCATCGCGGATTGCTGGAGCAGCACCTTTCCGGTCGATTTTTTAAATCCGTAGGTGAGTCTAGTCGTTAGTCGCTTCGCCGCTTCACCGACTTCGTACGGGTGGCCAGAACACTCAGATCGCAAGCAATACTCTTCGATGGAGTAGCACCCGAGATGGGTCCGCGTCTGTTGTAGTTCTCATTGTCGCTGGCCAGCCCCGGCCATCAAGCCCTGCTCCTGTCCTAATTGATGAGGCTTAGTAGCCCGGTCCACATGGTCCTTGGAGCGATCGGCAATCTTATGGTTTCACCAGAACGGCGTCTATTGGAGCTGAGTGAGCCATCGGCTCATTGCCCGCTTCACCTTAGAAGCAAAAACAACACAGGTGTGCCGAGTACTGCACCACAGCCGATCAAATAAGCCAGAACGCTGCCGCGCCGTAACTGAATAAGGGCCGCCGTACCAATAGCAGCGAACAGGAAGAACAGGGCTGCGACAACAGCCGCTGGCGCACCAGGCACGAAGGAGCTCTCCAAGCTGTAGCGGCTGTTCATATGGTGGAAGCCCCCTTCCAGAACAATGAGCCAGCCACCGATCAAACCAAGCAGTGCTAGCACCACGACGGCTAACTGTGCGCCGTTCGACGGGCTTTCTCTGGTATTCATGCAGTGTTTTGCCCTATCGTTCCCAAAGCTAGGCATTCCCCAAGCAACTTTCTCGCGTGCCAGTTTCCATCCCCGAACGCTCCCACGCAACAGCCACAGCAGTCCGGGCCAAATAGTTTGGGTGAATTCGGCCGATGCCAGCGTTTGGGGGCGCGGGTTAGAATCCTGTGGATACAAAATTCACAGCGAAAGGGACTGGCAGGCACCACCAAGTACTATTAGACTGATGGGGTGGAATTCGACTTCAATGCGGGCGTCGTATAATGGTAATACCCAAGCTTCCCAAGCTTGAGCCGTGGGTTCGATTCCCATCGCCCGCTCCAATCTTGCCGCCTGTGCTGAGCCGTCGACGGTGGTCGGTTAGTTTTTAGCGCACCGATAGGCGCTTAATTTGAGTCCACTACTGGCTTGGCTGTTTGGTTGCACGCGCGCGACTGCCACTGTTTGGCTGAGTTCAGCGGGTGTGACTAAATAGTCAATCGCGCCGCTGGCACAAATGGCTTGCTGCTGCGCTACTGATAGCCACAGCACGTCTGCAGCCTCCCAATCCAGAAAAACCCTCTCGGGCACGATCTGACGGATGGCCCGTGCGCGGCGAGCGGATTCCAAAGCCATGGGTCTAGAAAATAGCATCCCTGTGGTTTGTGTTACTGACAGATAGTTGGGGCGGTTTAAAAGAAACCAGACGCTATCGGCAGATTGCCCCGCCCATAGCACTTGAGCTGCCCGTGGAATGGCATCGCGTAGTGGCTGAAGCTGCTGATACTGCGAATTCGGATAGTCGTTTTTTGACCATGATTTCATCGATTCTGGAAGCATCATTATATTGACTAGCAACAGCGCCACGCCCGTTGGCCACAGCAGTCTTCTAGTCCGAGGGCCCTGATCCAGCCCGACGATCAGGCACGCAAAGCCCAACGCGATGCTGCCATCTTGAGCAAAGCTCATCATCTTGCGTAACCACAGAGCAATGCTGCCGGATAAAAAGAAGGCGCCAGTGAATTCCAGGTTGGAGCCGAGGCGCCACGCGCTGGCTATGGCTACCAAAACAGCCGCACCGTAGTTAAAAAGTCGCGCCTTACTGCCCTCGATCGGACGGAGTCTCAATACGAGTGCATAAGTCACACACAGTACGGCGACAGACAATCCAGGAAGCACGCTACCAAAAATCATCATCGCTACTAGCAGCAGGCTCACGCCCTTTCCGTTCTCGCCACGCTGCCATGCTTCTATAACGATGGCTGGCAGCAGCAACGCTGCCGTGGCAGCAGCTAGCCACTGCCAGCGCCACGGCTGGATTTGTGTCACCAGAACGCTATGCAACCAATCGCAGCCTATGAAAGTCATCAGCAGGCCCGAGAGCGCGGTAATGCAAACCACGGCACACAGGTGTCTCAGGAGAGGCCTTTGTGAAACCAGAAAGCCGGTACCCAGTACACCGAGACTGGTACTGAGCTGCGCGATGTCATCCACGGTCCACGACTGCATAACCAGATAAGGACTTCGAGTTGTAACGAGCGTCCACCAGATCTCATCAAAGCGTTGCGTTTGTATCCCAACCACGATGTATAAAGCGACAACTAAAAAGGCAAATGTAAAAAATAGAATTTTTCTCATTCGCTGTAACAATTGCCCGTGGATGCAGAACCAGCTGGTCACACAGATAACTCCAGCCGCCGCGATGATGGGATGCACTAAAGCTGCCATGATGAGCGCAACGCTACCGGTGGCGTAACGCGCCTTGAGTAAAGCCGCCAGCGACAACAGCACTAATGCTTCGGCGAGCATGCGTGGGGTGAGAAAGCCTTCGATAACACTAAATACATGGCCAGGTCCGTAGAAGCCCGGCAGGGCAACAAATCCAACGATTCCCACGAGCGCGAGTCGATCAGCCATCAACGCCCGGGCTAAAACCCATCCCGATAGCACTAAAGCGCATTGACTCAGTGCGGTGCCTAAGGCTGCCGCTAGGGGAATCCCTGCAAGGGCGATGAAAGCTGCGTACGGGCCGCTAAACAGGGTGTAGCGATCCTGGGATCCGAAACTTAAAAAAAGATCGTGCGTGAGGCTGTCGGGGTGCGAGCGGGCGATAGCTTGCAGAAGATACAGGCGCGCATCATGAAAGATGCCGTTGTATGCATGATTTAACTGCAATATCCCGAGCAACAATAAAAAGCCACAAAGCAAGGCAATGCCGCTGCCCGGGCGACTTATCGCTGACTTTAAAATCAGGCTGCCTCGACTACCGTTTTGATTTCGCTGCATCGCGCCAATTGCCCCGCAAGGATCGTCATTGCGTTCATTTTGCACTTAATAAGGCCGAGTCCGGCCTGCCATTAACCTGTGCAACTGACTGTACACAAGTCCCTTTGATGCTGGTGTGTCTTTAGCAAGGAGCTAGGACAAAACTCCCTGCAAGTGTCCGCGCGCCGGATTTTTAAAGCGTACACTCAGCAGTACAAGCGTCTGCCACATGACCGAACCAGAGCCCCGAGGATCCCTGAAATCACTATGGAAGCAAAATCTTTTAGTCGAAAAGCCCTGTTAACGGGCTTCGAGGATGGATCAACCGCTTGGGCTTTGCTGACCTGTGCGATGGATGTCCTTCTTTTTGTCTTGGGAAATCTCATCGTTATTTTCGCTAGCGCATGGGCTTTGAAATTCGTTGGAACTTTGGTCGTCACTGCTGCCATTGTGCGTCTGTTTTTAATTGGCCACGACGCCTGTCACGGCAGCTTCTTTAAAAACGATAGGCTGAATAACCTGGTCGGGCGTATGGCGTTTGTCCCATCCCTTACCGCATTTAGTCTTTGGGATGTGGGCCATAACGTGGCACATCACGGTTTCAACAACCTGAAAGGTCGGGATCAGGTTTGGGCGCCTTTTTCAAAAGCAGAATTTGATCAGTTGTCCCCATCAAGGCGCGTCTTAGAGAAAATTTATCGCTCGGGTTATGGTTGTGGCGCTTACTATCTGATTGAGTTGTGGTGGAAGAAGCTGTACTTCGCTACCCGTAAGCAAATCGGCTCCAGTCGCGTCAAGTATAAAATTGACAGCGCGATTGTTACCGTAGGTGGGTTACTCTGGGTCGCTACCTTGTTTGCTGCTGCAGAACGTGCGCATCAATCTTTTGCTCTGGTTTGGACTTTGGCCATGCTGGTGCCATTCATGCTGTGGAACTGCATTATGGGTTTCGTGGTGTATGTTCAGCATACCCACCCAGAAATCCCATGGTTTGCCAAACGCCAAGAATGGCAGCACAGCCGTGGTTATCTAACGGCCACGGCAAACGTTCGGCTTCCATGGCGTGTAGATCTTTTGATGCACGGAATTATGGAGCACAACGCTCATCACGTGAACCCACGCATTCCCATGTTCAACCTGCGCAGCGCTCAAGATGTTCTTCGCGAGCGAACCGAAGCACCGCTACGCTCGTATCAGCTTGATAAAGCCAACTACGCTGACTGCGTTCGTCGCTGTAAGTTATATGACTTTGAGCGTCATGTCTGGCTGGACTTTGCCGGTGCTCCCACTTCGCGTAGTCTGATTTCTACTGCCCTGGTCTGAGAGCGTAATTTCCTACCGAGTAATACCAAGAAATATTTTTTGGTTGTCTGGATTTGCAGAAGAGGTCACGTGCTTTTAGCCAACACAATCGTTACTCATCACCCAGACGACTTTGTTTATTTGCGTGGCGATCTGGATGCCGTAGCCGAATCTTGTCAGCCGCCCGAATCAGCCTCATCTGCCAGTCTGGTGTTTTTTGGCGATACGGACCAGGTGGCAGCCTTCGCAACAAAGCGGGCTGCCATAGCGATCGTGCATGAGTCTATCGCTGGTGACGATCTTGTCGTGAAAGCCTGCTTTGGGTGTGTTTTTTCGATTCGCTCGATTCCTCTGGGAATGGCGCTTTTGCTTAAGCATTTTGATCAGAAGCGAGCGCGCTTCTCGCAGTGGGGTTCTAGGCATCCAACGGCTGTTATTCATCCAACGGCCGTCGTGGCCGAGTGCGCGGTATTGGGGCCTTACGTGGTGATCGGCGAGAACTGCCATGTCGGTGAGCGCTGCAGCCTTGGCGCCCATGTCGCTTTAGAGAGCGCCGTTCAGGTGGGCTCTGGAACTGTGTTGCATCCACACGTGTTTGTGGGTTCTGGATGCATTATTGGTCGTGACTGTGAGATTCATCCACATACCAGCATTGGTAGTGATGGTTTTGGTTATGCCCCAGGGGGTGCCGAAGGAAGGCCGCGAAAGATTCCGCAATTAGGGATCGTAACTTTGGGCGATGACGTAGAGATTGGTAGCAACTGTGCTATCGATCGCGCCACGTTGACCTCCACTTACATTCGATCGGGCACCAAGCTCGATAACCTCTGCCATATCGCGCATAACTGCGATTTGGGTGAAAACGGATTGTATACAGCGGGCTTTATGATGGCCGGCTCAACAAAAATCGGCCGCGGTTTTATTACAGGCGGTAACTCGGTCGTTGGGCCACATTTAACGCTGGCCGATAACGTCGTTTTGGCAGGCAGATCAACCGTCACTAATGATGTTAAAGAGTCTGGCCAGTATGGCGGCTATCCTTTGCAGCCATTGAAAGACGCACTGAAAACGTTGGTGTCAGTCGGTCAGTTGAATGATATTCGCCGTAACTTAAATAAAGTCATGAAAACCCTGGGCCTTTGATGGCCTGTGCGTTTCACGATGTTTTATTGGACATTCATCGTTACTAAAAGAAACTCGTCTGCCCACTCGCTTGCATCAACATAGCTTGCCGCAATCTTAGAATGATTGACGTTTGCAAAAATCGCTCGGGCGGGTTCGCCGCTTTCCAGTGCCAAAATGGCTTTTAGCGCTTCACCATGGCTGCCTTGGTGTGCCAGAAGTGCGTCTTTTAGCTCGCGGGCCAGCGGCAGTTGATTCAAAAGCTCTGGCATGGGGCTCTCCATCATAATATCCAGAGCCGAAAACAAGCCTACGGTAAAATATCCAGCCGGATTCTGGCGTTTTGCTGTGATGGCCAAGAGTTCACAAAAGCGGGCGCGGACCAGTACGGTAGTTACTAATTCCGGAGACTGTATACCCATGTTCGCCATGGCGATTAAGCCTAGCCAGTTTCGTATTGTATAAATTCCTAGCGTGACTATGGCTCGGTCTATGGAGTCTACCGCTTGCGCAAGGCCTGTACTGGCTGCATTAGTCCATCGCAACAACGCGATACTTAGGGCCACATCGCCGCGAATAAGATTAGCAAGCGTTTCTATTGAAACATTCGGATCGTTTACTGTCTGCAATAGTTGTAAAACCGCGACCTGATTGGGGCGCAGTGCACGTGTGGTGTAAAGCTCCGGACGAGCAAAATAGTAACCTTGAAATAAATCAAAACCCATATCACGTAATTGTTGGTATTCGCTCTGCGTCTCGACTTTCTCGGCAAGCATCAGTACACGGCTTTGTTTGAGCGCATGAAAGTACTGCTCTATTTGTGTCACCTCCAAAGCGCGCACATCAATTTTTATGATGTCCACGTGGTCGGTAAGTGATCGGTTGTCTTGTGTCAGCGTAAAGTCATCTAGCGCTAGCGAAAAATGCCGCGCCTTGAGTGCCTCGAGTCTTTTGACGAGCTCTGGGCTGGGTTTTACGGTCTCTAAAATCTCAAGAACCACATTTTTTGGCGGCAGAGCATCAATGTGTTCGCTGAGCAGCAGCGCCTCGGTTACATTGATAAACGCGCGTTTGGAGCGTGTCAGTCTATCCAGGCCTATAGACAGAATCGCATCGAGCAGCATGACGGTGGACTCTTGGTCGCCATTGCCAACGATCGCTACTTTATTGTTTTCATCGCGACACAGCAGCTCGTAGCCGTAAAGGTGTCCGCGGTTATCAATGATGGGCTGCCGCCCAATAAAAACATGCTGCACGAGGCCTGCCAATACGGGTGGTCAAACCCGTTGCGACTGCGGCTAGGCTCTCAACGAACCTAGATTCCAAAGAGGGCTAAGTATAGGGATTTGTCGAGCCAAATGCTGAGCGCTGTCAGCGCCTGTTGGATTTTTGTACGGTTGAATCGCTATGGCCTTTTACAAGGCGTTGACCGGTGGCAGGTCACGGCGTTTGAGTTTCTCTACCAGCGTGGTTCGACCTAACCCTAGCAAACGCGCGGCCTCAGCAATGACACCTTGTGTGCGCGTCATGGCCTGGCCTATTAGAGCATCCTCAATTTTTTGCAAATGTTCGCGCAGACATAATCCATCGGTGGGCAGGGTAGAGGCGAAGGCCGAATCTGCAGTGGTCGTTCTGACTCTGGAGTCTGCCGCACTGTGCCGTTCGGGAAGGTCTGCACAATCCAACAGGGCGCGCGGGTGCGTCACGGCTAGGCGCTCGAGTAGATTTTCTAATTCACGTACGTTTCCCGGCCAACGGTACTGACGCAGGGCAGCCAGAGCCGCGTCGTTGAAGGTGACCGATTCGAGCCCGCGTAATTCCAAACTTTGATTTAGGGTTTCGATCAGGATGGGCAGATCATCAATGCGCTCGCGCAGCGGCGCAAGCTGCACAGGAAACACATTGAGTCTGAAATAAAGGTCAGCCCTAAAGCGACCTGCAGCGACCTCAGCATCCAGATCACGATTGGAAGCTGCAATGATGCGCACGTCGGCTGAGCGTAACTCACCGGATCCGACGCGCTCATACATCCTTTCCTGCACCACGCGTAGTAACTTGGCTTGCAGGCGCGGGCACATTTCTGAGATTTCATCTAAAAACAGCGTGCCACCTTCGGCTAATTCAAAACGACCGCGTCGGGTCGATACCGCCCCTGAAAAAGCGCCGCGCTCGTGGCCAAAGAGCTCGCTTTCCATGAGTTCGGAGGGAATTGCCGCACAATTGACCGGCATGAAAGGGCCCTGCGCCCGGGGTGACAGCCGGTGCAGTTCGCGAGCAACGCCTTCCTTGCCAGTACCGGACTCGCCCAATACCAAAACGGTGGTGTCAAAGCGCGCCACCTGCGCCATTAAACGACGCACACGCTTCGCGGCCGGAGTGTCCCCGGTGGGGTAGTTCGGTACGGGCAATGGGTCCGCGCGTTCTGCCGGCTGGAGTGTGCTGGATACCGGTCGCAGATTCAGTAAATGACCCATTGCACCCTCTATCCGGTGGGGGCAGGCACTAAATCAAAGTGCGGCCCGGAGGAGAAGTACAACTCATGGGCCCGCGGCAAGCGATGCGGTTTACCCTGAATGCTGACTCAGCATTGAGGGCAATTTGAGGGTTACTCTTTCAGGTCCGGTGAGTCGGGTAAAGCGTTGTCATTCGCCCAACGCACCGCATATCGCACCAGGTCGGTGGCTGAACTCAGCCCCAGTTTTTCGCGAATATTGCGCCGGTGGGAGTCCACCGTTTTAGCGCTCATCCCCAAAGCGACAGACATTTCCTGAGTGCCTAAGCCTTGGGCAACCGCGCGCAGCACTTGGTGTTCTCGATCGGTCAGTCCACCTTTGGCTGGGCTTTGCTCCCGATGAAGTGCCACTTTGCCGAGTAAGCGTCGGCTGATAGAGGGACTCACGTAAATTTCCCGGTGCGCGACTTTACGCAGTGCTGCCAGCAAAGCCGTCGCGGATTCCTGTTTCATCAGGTAGCCGTGCGCGCCGAGTTGCAACAGACGCTCGGCGTACAGCCCCTCTTCGTGCATCGATAAGACCAAGATCCGTACCGCAGGCCACCGCGAAGCGACGAGCTTGACGAGTTCAACACCATCGTCCGAGCCTAGAGTCAGATCGATGACAATGACGTCGGGCTGTGTGGTTTCTAATGCCTGGACAGCGGTGGCGATGGAGTCTGCTTCGCCGCAGACCAAAAAATCCATCTCGGTGCTAAGTAGTTCGTGTAGCCCTTCCCGCAAAAGAGGGTGGTCATCGACGAGTAAAATACGAACCTTTGGCACGGCATCCACTCGACGTAAAGAAAAAGAGTAGGGAATATCCCTAAAACGCGACTGGGTATCAAGGGGTAAGGCGCTTTGTACTCACAGGATAAGTACCTACCGCAACTCGCGAAGGGCTATCAACGCCTGCTTAGGGCGCTAACGGATGGCTCTAGGCGTGGCTGCTAATGAACAGAGTATTTTTAAGGGAAATTCGGCTGGCTCTGTAGGGCGTTTACGTCGAAACTAGACAGCATGTCTACGCAGCTGCACAACAGTCCACGTCACCACGAGCTGGGAAGTCCAGGGCTAGAGTGGGCGGCGGACGGGGCTTTGCTCATTGAGTTGGCTGAGGATGGCCAAGGGCACGTAGTTTGGGCCAGTCAGCGCTTTCAAGAGACGTTTAATAGGCCCCTTACCGTTGGTCGGGTCGTTGATTTTATTGAAAATAGCGATCACGACGGTGCGTTCCTTGACGTCCTGCGTGAGGTTCGGCCGGCGCAGACCAACCGTTGGCTGGTGCGAGTGGTCGGTGAGAATAACCAGCGCCTATCCGCCCAGGTCGTCGCTCACAAAGACCCTTCAGAGGCACGATTAGCGCGCTACTACTGCACGTTTATTCTGGGCTCGCTGGGCGTATCCAGCCCGTCGGTCTCGCAAACCGGCCGCTATCTACGGGTAGAGCCTTCAGCCGCGGCGGAAACTCTCGCGCGCGTAGGATCCTGGGAACTCGATGTCGGTACCGGTCGATGGCGCTGGAGCCATGAAACTTTCGCGTTGTTTGGGGTGACTCCGGAAACCTTCGAGCCCACGAGTGCGGCTTATGCGCAGTTTTTATCTGTCACCGATCTGACACAGTTTCGCGCTCAGAACGCGGCTTGCATCAAGCACGGTGGTGGTTATGAGCTGCACGTGCGCATTAACAGAGCCTGGCGGTCGCGCATTTGGGTGCGGATTGTGGCCCGCGCGCAAGTGACCGATGGGGTTGTCACGCGAGTGGTAGGAGCCATTCAGGACATTGATGATGTAAAGCGCGCCGGCGTGCGTATGCAGCGTCAAAGTCTCTGGTTGTCATTGGCTTTATCGGCGAATTTGCTGGCGACGTGGCGCTGGTATCCGGATACCGACGCGCTGGTTCTCGATGCGCTGGACGAAAGACGTTTTTCAGGCCTAAAGGAGCGCCAACCCTTAGACCGGTGGCTGGCGCTGTTCGTTGAGGCTGACAGCTTGC
Organism: uncultured Pseudomonadota bacterium; assembly: GCA_903828595.1. Taxonomy (GTDB): domain Bacteria; phylum Pseudomonadota; class Gammaproteobacteria; order Steroidobacterales; family Steroidobacteraceae; genus CAIKMS01. The sequence continues at coordinate 170,254 of CAIKMS010000016.1, forward strand.
GCCTTAGAAAAGCGCTGCATCAGGCAGCTAGCTCCGGTGAGGCGCTTCGTTTGGAATGTGAACTTGGCAGTACGGATAAGCCGGGCTGGATCGCCATTCGTGGTGAGCGGTTTATCTCTACGGATGGTGTGGCGGTCGTGGGCACCTTTCAGGACATCACCGAGAGTCGGGCCGATCAGCGCTATCTGCGAACCCAAGCTCAGGTGTTGGCGGATATGGCAGAGGGAGTCTGTGTCACCGATGCCGATGGGCTAATTCGGTTAAGTAATCCGGCATTCGGCGCCATGTGGTTAGCTCCCTTAGATCTATTGGGGCGCCCGCTCGTCGAGCTATTGCCGATGCTTGTTGAATTGCAATCGGGATCGAGTGTTGAGGTTCAGCGCTCGGACGGTTCCTGGTTCTCTGCCGCGGTATCCGTGAGCCCGTTGCGTGTGTACGAGCAGGATTGGCGCATCTATATTGTCAGAGACGAAACGCAACGCCGGGAGTTGCAGGCTGAGCTGTTAGCTAGCGTTAATCGTGAACAGCGGCGAATTGGTAGCGACCTTCACGATGGACTAGGCCAAGAGCTAACCGGCATTGCGCTACTGTTGCGGGGTTTGGAGAGTCGCATTGACCGCGGCCTTTTGTTAGAGGCCGCCGACGTGGCTGACATTATCCAGCTGGTTAATCAGGCGATCCAAAGCACGCGTTCGATGGCCCGTGGCTTATCGCCGGTCGACATCGAGCACGGCGGTCTAATCTTTGCCCTTCGAGCCTTGGCCGAGCGTGCCAGTGCGTTGTATGGCCTAAATATTAAGTTTTCGAGTAAGGCCGATGGCCCGTTAACCTTATCGGCGGCAACTAAGATGCATCTTTATCGCATCGCACAAGAGGCGCTGACTAACGCGGCGCGTCACGCGCAGGCGCAGGATGTGGTTTTGCGTTTGAGTGTCCAAGGTGAGAAGGTGCTCTTAACGATCAAAGATGACGGGCAAGGATTGAAAGACAGCGCTGATATTGGAATGGGTCTTAAGATTATGCGGTATCGATGCGAGATCATCGGCGCCTCTTTAGCCATCACGAGCGCCAAACGAGCAGGAACACGTATTACGTGTGCCCTGAATCAACCGCTGGTCACAGGTGACAATGCCAGTCGTGAATTTGAAGTTCCCTTAGCGGAGAGATCCGCAAAAAACACACCAAGTCGTTAGGGTAAGCCATGATAAAAACAAAGCGCCGCGTGTTAATTGTTGACGATCATCCTATTGTTCGGCAGGGCTTGCGCCGGTTAATCGAGCAGGAGGATGACTTAGGCGTCTGCGGCGAAGCGGAGACAGCGCGCGACGCCAAAATGGCAATCCGCGACCTTAAACCCGATGCGGTCATTGTTGATATCTCCTTGCGCCAGGGTGACGGCATCGAGTTGATTAAAGACAGTCGGGCTCATTATGCGAATTTGCCGCTGCTTGTTCTGTCGATGCACGAGGAGACCGTTTATGCGGAGCGCATGCTGTCGGCCGGCGCGAACGGTTACATCATGAAACAGGCCGCCAGCGATCAGTTTTTGGTCGCACTGCGTCGTGTACTTGAGGGCGGGATTTACGTCAGCGAAGCCATCGGCAATACGATGATCCAAAAGTTTGCATCAGGTGGCTCTTACATTTCCGCGAATCCCATCGACCGGTTGTCCAATCGTGAACTGCAAATACTGCACATGATCGGTAAAGGGTTATCCACTCGCCAGGCCGCTGACGCTTTGAACTTAAGCGTCAAAACCGTGGAGTCGCACCGGCAGCGTATTAAGCGCAAGCTCAATTTGGCTACGGGCTCGCAATTAGTCCAGTACGCCGTGAATTGGTTTTCAGGTCGCGAGGCTCCGCCCGCTAATTAAGGGTTATCCCTATTAATTGCGGGAAAACCCTAAGGGCCTCGCGATTGAATTTAGGGGATTTCCTGAATCAGATGCGCCGCAAAGCGCCGATATGAAGGACCTGAGCCACTAACTGGCTGCGGCCCTCCATGCAGACCTTAAGCACAATACGGAACCTGACGCCTGCGGCTACTGCGCCAGACTTCGCGGTAGCCTTGCTGCGCGCGGCTGTCCATGAGGCTCCCGCGGCGTTTCTTTTAGTGACCCGTGGTGGCGCGGACGTACGGGTCGTCTATGCCAATAAAGTCATGCAAGAGCTCTCTAACAATTTGCTGGCTGACAATACCGAAATTCGATTGGTCGATTTGCCACTACTGGGTATTCCGGTTTCAAATCTCTTAAACGAGGCCAACGCGGCCGGTGGTAGCCTCGAAAGACAACTGTTGACGGTTACTCGCAACGGCCAGAGCAAGCAGGTGCTGCAGACTCAGGTTAAGCCATTGCCTGAGTCCGCCGACTACCAATTAATCCAGTTCACCCTTCTAAAGCCAGAAAGCTCCACCGGGGACCGGACTGGCGCTTTGGCCGTTGCGGCGGCTGAGGCTTCCGGCATCGGTCATTGGCAGTGTGAGCTACTCAGTGGTAAAGCCTGGTACGACAAAGCGGCCTTACGACTGCTGAATTTTACGGGCAAAGAGCCCTCTATTAAGGCCTTACTGTCTAGCGTTCTGGATGAAGATCAGGTGCTGTTCTTAGGGGCTATTCGCCGCCACCTTGAGCAAAATCTGTCGCTCGACGTCAATGTACGACTGCGTACTGACAACGAGCCGGTTTGGCTTCGCTTGCGAGGGTGCGCTACGCGTGACAGTGCGGGCCTGCCGATACACCTGTCTGGGGTCGTTGAGGATGTCACCCAACAACTGCTGGTCAGTCAGGCACGGTCGGACGCGCATCATTTTCTGCGGGGCATATTTGATTCGCTGCAGATGGGTGTCGCCATCTTGGACGCTAAGGGCAAGATCATTGAGCTTAATCGTGCCTGGGCCGAATTCCCCTCGTCGGTGGCTTTGGTGGGGTCGCGCTTTAGCTTCGGTGAAAACTATGCTCGGGTGTGCCGTGCCCTATCCGATCGGTGCGTAGCAGGTACTGTGGTCGCTGAGGCGGTAGAAGCCGTTTTACAGGGTCAGCACGATCATCAGACGGTCGACTATCACTTAATATCAGATGCCGGTGATCCTCAGACCTTAAGGCTGCAGATACGCGTTTTTCTGGTAGGCCACGAGCGCGGCGCGATCATTACGCAGTCAGATCTACTGGTTGTTGATCAGGATTCACGGCTAAAGCGTGAGACGGATGCCTTTTATCGCATGATGCTAAATGCGATACCGCTAAGCATATTTTACGTTGACCGCAGTGGTAAGTTGCTGCATGCCAATCGCCTGGCCGAGGAGTCCTTAGGGCAGCCTATTACAGTCTTGCAGGGCCGATCACTAGAAGACTTGCTCAACCCCCAAGACGTTGAGGAAAGCACTGCACGAATACAGTCCGTTCTTGCCGGTAGACGCGTTGACTTCGAAAGTCATGTAGTCAGCCGTGGTCGAACACGCGAGATGGCGGTGTCTTATATTCCTCACGTCGTGGACGCCTGCGTAGTGGGTTTTTTCTCTATAGGTCGTGATGTTGCTGATGAGAAGCGCTTAGAAGCTGAGTTGCTACAGGCCAATAAGATGGAAGCCATGGGTAGGCTAACCAGTGGCATCGCTCATGACTTCAATAACTTACTCTCGGTTATCATCGGCAACCTGCAATTGATGGAACGACAGTTTGGCGAGCGATCACCGTACGTAGGTCAGGTGCGCAGCGCACTGGGTGCCGCGACTCGCGGCGCTGACCTGACCAAACGGCTGCTCAGTTTCTCGCGACCCAAGGCTCGAAACCCGATGCCGCTGGATGTGAACCCGCTCATCGCAGGCTTGCAGGATCTGATCGCGCAGAGTGTAGGTGGGGCCATTCAGTTGCGCCTTAGCTTGGCCGCCGGGCCCTGTACCGTTCGGGTTGATGCCAACGAGTTGGAAAACGCCTTACTGAATCTGGCCATCAATGCTCGTGACGCGATGGCCGGTGAGGGCTTACTCACCGTCACGACCCGTAATCTGCGTATTGAGGCCTCCGAATTTCCTCACGCGCTGTCGCTGTCTGATGGGCAGTACGTTGAGATTCAGGTCGTAGACTCCGGTTGCGGCATGTCGCCTGAGATCATCAATCGCGTGTTTGAACCCTTCTTTACAACTAAGGATCCGGGTAAGGGTACCGGCCTGGGTTTGTCCATCGTCTATGGATTCGCCGTTCGTGCCGGCGGCACGGTCGTTTTGGATAGCGCCGTGGGTCGAGGCACCGTTGTGCGGCTATTGCTGCCATTTTATGACAGTCAGACGACAGTCCAGCAGGTGCTGCAGCAGCCTATGTCCTTAGCGATGTCAGATCCGGGGTCCTTTCTTTAATCGTGCTGCAAAGCCAGATAGTGCTTGCGTTTTGTGGCTTGGTTAACAGTTTGCTGCGGCATTCGCGTTATTCTGGTTTTCAAGGCCGGAGTTGCAGGCGGATCAAAACACTATTTGTACTGCTATAGCTTGGGAGTTCGCTGAAAATGACAGATATCAATCGCTTGCTGGTCGTCGACGATCAGGCCGATATTTTGGAATTCATTGCGACGGTCGCGGAGTTCAGCGGTTACCGCGTGGCCACCGCTCAGAATGCTGAGCGTGCGTTTAGTCTGCTCAGAGAGTTTGAGCCGACCCTCATCATGCTAGATCTGCAGATGCCGGATATGGATGGCGTTGAGTTAATCCGCCGACTGGCTGTTCATGGCACGCGGGCGCCTATTGTGATTTCCAGCGGCATGGATTCACGCGTCCTTGCTAGCGTTGAACAGTTGGGTCTTACCCAGGGCTTGAACATGATTGGTAACATGCAAAAGCCTCTGGCCTTGCCTGATCTAGAGGCATTGTTAGCCTCGCAGTTAGTCAATGCGCTGGAGCCTACTGAGCGCGACCTTAAGCATGGTATTGAAAAAGGCGAGCTGACCGTCTATTACCAGCCGCAAGCCGATCTCGCGCTGGATGGGAGCGTTCCTGTAGTCGGTGTGGAAGCTCTGGTTCGATGGAATCACCCACAATTAGGCCTGGTGCTTCCCGATCAATTCATTGGCTTGGCTGAGCGTACCGGACTGATCGGTGAGCTCACTCATTTTGTCTTGAATGACAGTCTTACACAGTTGGCTAATTGGCGTTCACAGGGTCTTAAATTAGGTTTGGCGGTTAATCTGTCGCCCTTGCTGGTGAAGGACTTGGATTTTCCTGATCAGCTGTCAGAGATGATGCGCGCGCGCAAATTGACGAACTCTGATTTGACCATTGAGATCACTGAAACTGCAGCTTTAGAAGATCCGGCATTGACCCGGGATATTCTGACGCGGTTACGCGTAAAAAACTTCGGGCTATCGCTTGATGACTTCGGTACAGGTCATTCATCGCTAACTCAGCTTTATAAAATGCCCTTTAATGAGCTGAAAATTGATCGCTCATTAGGTATGGAAATGCACTCCAGTGCTGAAGCTAGGACCATCACCCGGTCGTTAATCGACTTGGCACATAATCTTGGATTGACGGTTTGCACCGAGGGTGTTGAACAGGCAGCTACCGTTGATTTCTTGCGTGAAGTGCGCAGTAACCGAATTCAAGGTTACTGGTTGGCCCGCCCGATGTCGGCGGCTTTGGTGCCTGATGCGATCGCGCGAATCGCGCAACGAACTGCGCCCCAGGCAATCTCGGCCTAATACTGCCTGGCAGGGTACACTGCGCTTAGGTTGGCTGTGGCGGTATTGAGAGCAGTGTTTGCGATAAGGCTGGATCTAATTTGGTTCGTGTGTGAGGCGAGGTCTGTGCTCGGCAGCCGCTTAGCATGAAAGAAGCCGACTTCGCCCCGGCGTTACTGTCTTGGTTTGACCTACACGGCAGGCATGACCTGCCGTGGCAGTCGCCACGCAGCCTTTATCGTGTGTGGTTGTCTGAAGTCATGCTGCAGCAGACTCAGGTCGCCACGGTCATTCCCTACTTCCAACGCTTTTTGGAGCGTTTCCCTGATATCGAATCGTTGGCCAACGCGCCTATTGATGAGGTCTTGCACCTGTGGTCTGGATTAGGCTACTACGCGCGTGCTCGAAATCTGCATAAAGCGGCCAGGCAAATTCTGGCTGAGGGTGGCGGCCAGTGGCCAACTGATATCGAGCACTTAGTTCAGTTGCCGGGAATAGGGCGATCCACAGCGGCCGCCATTTTGGCTCAAGCGCTGGATCAGAGGCAGCCGATCTTGGATGGGAACGTTAAGCGCGTTCTGGCGCGCTGGTTTGGTATTGGCGGCTGGCCGGGTCAGGCGGCGGTGTTGACCAGGCTCTGGGCGGCCAGTGAGGCCGTGACGCCAGCGACTCGCGCAGCGGATTACACGCAAGCCATCATGGATCTGGGCGCGACGCTCTGCACCCGCAGTAGGCCTCAATGTGAGCGCTGCCCGGTGGCTCCAGGCTGCGTCGCTTACCGCGAGGGCCTGCAGAGCCTCTACCCTGGCAAACGCGTTGTAAAGGGCGACAGGCGTACCCGTCAGGTTGTTTGGGTGTTGATTAGGCGAGATGGTGCCTTGCGCTTGGTGCAAAGACCACCACAGGGGATCTGGGGCGGGTTGTGGGGGTTCCCGGAGTTCCCGGACCTAGCAGCGGCTATTAGCGCGATGTCAGTTCGCGCGGGCACCCCACCTGAGTTCAGCCGCCTGACGGCGGTAAATCACAGCTTTAGTCATTTTGATCTGACGATCACCCCGTTACTGTTCGACGAGTTAGGGGCGGCTGGCATAGAGGATGAGAGCAGTGTCTGGTATAACCCCCATACACCGCCAGCCATTGGCTTGGCGGCGCCAGTCGCCGATCTCATTCGCGCGGTCAGTACGGGCAGGGTCAGTTTTGACCTCTTTTCAGAGTGAATCGGTTATGACTCGAATGGTTTATTGCGCGCGTCTTAAGCAGGAAGCTCCGGGTTTGGAGCGGCCGCCATTTCCCGGGGCTGCCGGCCAGCGTATTTATGAGCAGGTGTCGGTCCAAGCGTGGGATCAGTGGTTGGCGCACCAGACCATGCTGATCAACGAGTACCGCCTGACGCCGTACGAGGCAAAAGCACGGCAATTCCTGGCTGGTGAGCTCGAAAAGTTCATTTTTGGGTCTGGGTCTGAGGCACCGGATGCCTACGTGCCTCCTACTCCTTGACGCGGAGCCGTCGCGACCGGTCTAATACGCGACCGTTCATGCCCACCGGGCGTGAAACTCGGCCAGGTAGCTCAGTCGGTAGAGCAGCGGATTGAAAATCCGCGTGTCGGCGGTTCGATTCCGCCCCTGGCCACCATTTCTCCAAGCGATATCAAACGGTTAGCAACGGCGATGTGCGGCGATCTGCCGTAGCACAACTGTTTCAATGTTTTGGGGTGAGGTGGGGTGCGGCTCGGTTGGCTGGGGCCGGCACGCAGCGGTCAACCCTCCTGATCGCGCCACGCGGGGATTGTCGCGGGCATGATCAAGCACGAAAAGAAGGCGACATTCAGGAAGTCGGCGACCACGCTATGGGTTAGCTTGAAATCGCCATATACCCTACCGAGGCGATCGCTGCCGATAAGGCCGATCAAGATTACCGCAACCGCATAGGCGTAGGCATGCAGATAGGCGGCGTTGCGCCCCTGAACTTCGCGTTCGTCAAGATCCCTCACTGGTGCATTGGCAAGAAAGCTATAGCTGCACAGGAAGACCAGGATTGAAGTCGAAAATCCGATCAAAGCCGCAAAGCCCACGGCGAGCTGGAGCGCGGGATGCTCGCTGATCAAGAACAGCTTAAGTAAGAATCAAAGGTAAAGTGTGCCAAGCGCAACTGCGGGGAGGAATTTTGCTCCGCGTGGACTCAGGAGGATGTACTTCGAGCGGTCAGCGCTCAACGGGCTCGTGACGGGCATGTGTCTGCTCCTTCTGGGCGGTGATTGGATGAGTCAGTTGACTCGCTAGGGTGGGAAACGATTGCAGGGAGAACAATGCTTCGACCGGCACGCGGAATACGGCAGCGAGCTTCAGTGCAAGTTCAACACTTGGCGTGTAGGTCCCCCTCTCCAGAAATCCGATGGTCTGAGGGTTGACGTTCACCGCCGCCGCGAGGTCCTTGCGGCTCAGCCCCTTCTCCACTCGAAACACCGCGATGCGATTTTGTACCATGAAATAAAATTATCATAATATTGTGTAAACACAACAAAATGTTAACGAATATATTTTTTTGCTTATTCGGCGGCACGCCATTGACGGGCAGAACGCTTTAGTTATAACATTGTTATCATTATGAAAGCCCTAACCGTCACCTTACGTCGTATCGGGAATTCACAGGGGATCGTGATTCCAAAGCCATTGCTGGCGCAGGTCGGCTTAGCGGGACACGCTGATCTCACGGTCGAGCGCGGAGCCATCGTACTGCGCAAGCCGAGCAAGGCCGTGCGTGCGGGGTGGGCTGATGCTGCGCAAATGGTAGCAAGAGACGGTGAAGATAAACTCCTGATGGGCGAATTTTCCAACGCCGCGGACTCGGAGCTTGAGTGGTGAAACGCGGTGAGGTCTGGCTGGTCGCTCTTGACCCAACAGTCGGCAGTGAGATTCAGAAATCGCGGCCATGTGTGATTGTTTCGCCTTCTGAGCTCAACCAGCATCTACGAACAGTCATCGTTGCACCGCTAACGAGTAAAGGCTTCATGGCGCCTTTCCGTGTACCTGTGACGCATGCGGGTACCAAAGGTTTGATCGTCCTGGATCAAATAAGGACTGTCGACAAACTACGTCTGATCAAGCATTTGGGTGTCATTAGTGGTAAGACGCTCGCTGCTGCACTGAGTGTTTTACAAGAGGTATTCGCAGAGTAACGTCGGTCGACTGATGCTCAGCGATTGACGAAATTTATCAACTTCTGATAACACGAAAATCGGATGGAATCGTTCCGCAACGCGTTGGCGGCAGATTTTTTTTCGACCGTCGTACCCGTGCGACTAGATCATTTCTACCTGACTTGTTGAAGACGGCGCGCTGCTTGACGTGGTATGTCGTTACTAGAGCAGCGGACTGAAAATCCGCGTGTCGGCGGTTCGATTCCGCCCCTGGCCACCATTATTCCGATCAATATCAGACAGTTAGTGCCCAAGTCACGGCGTGGTGCAGTATACCACCCTTGGAGCAAAACTTTTTTGAGTAGTTTCGGGCGCAGGTGCGGCGGGCGATAGCTTCAACGATGTTTCTACCTTTTTATTTCCTAGAAAGATGATGGGATCTTTCGGTAATGTAGTCGCGTTCGCTGAAGCCTTGTTTTTGGACCGCCATACACGTGCGGCTCGATAGTTCCCTACTGAGCTGCTGCGAGTTGCGCGTCGTGAGCTCTGATATCTTCAGGATATCGGGCAATTTTATGCTCAGGGATTTCTACACGCATACTCGTTATCAGGAAGTCGAGTCGTTTTCGAACATCACAAGGGCGACGGAGCCTTTTGCATCAAGGAATCGCACATGAACATGACCCGAAACATCACCCGAACTTTTGCTGGGCGCCGATGGTTCGCACTGGCGGGCTTCGGGATCGCTTCCATCGCCATGGCAGCAGCGCAACGACCAATCGATGACCATCGCGCTGCTGACCCGGCAGGTTCTGTGGAAATCATCAACGTATCGGGGAAAGTCGAGGTTGAGGGTTGGGACAAGCCAGAAATAGCGGTCACTGGAACCCTCGGCGCCAATGTGGACCGTGTGGAAATCACCGTACATGGGCAGCGAACTACAGTGCGGGTCATCTCGCACGAATGGCATGGCATTCATCTTGGTTGGTCGAGCGAACCAACGGCGGCCCGCCTAAAAATCATGATGCCACGGACGGCAGCGCTCATCGCGCAACTAGTCAGCAGCGATCTTGCGACGAAAGGGCTGACGGCAGCGGCGGACGTGCAGACGGTCAGCGGAGACGTCTATTTAGTCACGGCTTCAGATGTGCGCGTGCATTCCATCAGCGGGGATGTTCATGTGCAAGCTTCCCCACAGTCGACGCGGCTCAACCTCGACTCTGTCAGCGGAGATCTGCGATTGGAGGGCGGCACGGGTGACTTGACCTTGAATTCGGTGAGTGGGGATGCCCAATTATCCGGCGGTCACTTTACGCGCATGCATCTAAAGACGGTGTCCGGTGATGTATCCGGCTCGGTCGCCTTGACGGCCGATGGCCAGTTGGAGGCCGAGTCTGTGAGTGGCGATGTGTCGATCAAATTCGCAGGAGGGCTGCCTGCGGCGGATTTCGATCTGCAGTCCCTGAGTGGCGACGTTCAAAGTTGTCGCGGTCACGCCGCAGAACGCCCCAAGTTTGGCCCCGGCTCGCGCCTCAACTTCAGGGAAGGCGCGGGTACGGCAAAGGTTCGAGCTGAAAGCAAAAGCGGGGATGTGTCGCTCTGCGCGGACTGAGTCTCGTGCGCGTGGTCTCGCTTGGATGGCTGTTTGAGACAGTTATATAGGCAGGGATAGAATTGACGAGTTCGCTAACCCTGAGCCTGAACGATTTTTTCAACTCCCATGCGGCTGCGACTCAATCAATATGGGATGTTTTTTTTGGAACAGCGTGCCTCCTGAGGTCTTGTGCAGTTGGCAGAGTGATGGGCAAAAAATCCAAGTTAGAAAAGCTTTATTGGGCCCTTTGTCGCAGCGAGCCTTAGCAGTTGTCGGATAATTGTTTGTGATTGCATCGACCATCAGTAATTTACCAGGGAGTCATAAATGCTATTGGTAACCTCTGTTATTTCGGCTGTTCTAACCATCCTATTTATAAAGCTCTCTTTTGCCGTTATTAATCTTAGGCAAAAGAACCAGGTCGGATTCGGAACTGGTGGCAATGAAGCTCTGGAAAGAGCAATACGAGCTCAGGGAAACTTCGCCGAATACGTTCCATTTGGAATCATATTGCTGGCATGTCTAGAGGCGAATAAAGCACCTTGGTGGTAAGTTGCGCTTATGGGCGTCGCTTTAATTATTGGTCGTCTAATCCACGCGGTGGGTATTAACATCCCGCCTCCTGATTTCAGCAAGAGCGTTCTTGGAATGCAGATTACGCTTGTTACGCTGATAAGCTTGGTCATAGTTAATCTGGGATGGTCTTTATATAGGTTAGTCGGATAATTTCGGCACGCGAAAGAAAAAACACATAGGAACTCAAATGAAAAAAATTGGATTGATTACGTTGACTGTCCTGCTCTGTTTTATCGCTGGCTGCGGAGAACGAGCAAAAATAACCAAGCTGGCTGAGCTTTCTAATAAGCAGATCGCAGTGCCCACGGGAACGGTGGCCGATAAACTGGTGCTGGAGAAGTTTCCCGCAGCAAAGATTGTTTATCTAAATTCGGTGCTTGATGCCGCGTTGGCGGTAAAGACTCATAAGGCAGATGCGGCGGCTTACGATGAGCCGATTTTAAGAAACATCGCCGCGAAAAATCCGGGCTTGCGCGTGCTCCCAGATCCGATCACGACCGATGACTACGGCTATGCCATGCGCCTTACCGATACCGACCTGAAGGCCGCAGTTGACGGAGTTGTGGCAGAAATGAAAGCCGCTGGTGAATATGAAGCGATGGTCAAACGCTGGCTGCCGGCCAGTGGTGAGCCTGGACCGATGCCAGTTATTGCTGAAGCAACGGGTACGGTTCTGCGCTTTGGAACTGCGGCTATCACTGAGCCATTTTCTTATGTCGATGGGTCGCAAAAAATTGTCGGTCTCGATATTGAGATTGCACGGCGTGTTGCTCTGAAGCTAGGTCGTCGACTCGAAATCGTCAATATGGACTTCGGCGCGATGATCCCGGCACTGATTGCGGGTAAGGTCGACATGATTGGTGCCTGTATCACCATCACGAAGGAACGTGCAGAGAAGGTGCTATTTTCAGAGCCGTATTATCGCGGTGGAATATCGGCAATAGTGGCCGAGTGATACGGCTCTTGGCACGCAACCTTGTGTTGCTTCACGAGAGTGCGCGTGTGAGAGCGGCATAACTTAGGCGTCCTTGCAAAAAATTTTGGAGTTCCGTCGCCACGCTGAGATCTGGCGCTGATGCCAACGGCGTATGGCGACGTGAAGTCCTGCTTCGGATGCCTTTGTGCTGCTCCCAAATTTCGCATACAAGGACTAGGGGTAACCAATCCTGAATGAGCGTCTTTTCAAAGGATAAAAGTGCTCGACATTCTTAGTTTGCGCCAAGATTATTGGAACTTCGGCTGCGAGATTGCCGGTATTTGCCGCTTGTTGAGCTGCTCTCCTAGCGCCCGGCGAATGGCCACTGCCAACACCGAGCTTAGTCAAGGTTAGGCTTTCCTGGTCGGGCTTGCGACTCGATCACAGGGCATTAGGTTGCGAAGGTAGGGTCTAGGCGGAAAGCCTTGCGCAAGAGAGCCGGCCAGGCAAAACCATTGGCAATGGCCTTAACGCCGGACGAGCCCTGACGCGCCGCAAGTTCCGCCACGCCCGGGTTGGGTAGATTGAGGTTCTCAGAACCCGCGCTCAGCGCCAAAACCTGCGCCATACACGCCCGCTCTAAGAAATAGAGACGCAAAAATGCCTCGCCCACCGTTTCTCCCACCGTTAGCGTGCCGTGATTGCGTAGTAGCATTAAGTTTCTGACGCCTATGTCGGCGACCAGGCGTTGTCGCTCGTCAAGGTCTACGGCGATACCTTCATAATCGTGAAAGGCTAGGTCTTCGCCAATGGCCATGGCAGTTTGAGTCAGTGGTAGAAGTCCGTTGGCATGAGCCGAAACGGCTTGCCCGTGCGGCGTGTGCAGGTGCATGACGGCATGTGCATCGGGTCGATTCATGTGCAGCGCCGAATGAATAACAAATCCCGCCGGATTAGTGACGTAGGGCGTCGCCATGACCGGGTGCCCTTCCATATCTACCTTAACCAGATTAGAGGCGGTGATTTCCTCAAACATCAAATTGAGGGGATTGAGCAGGAAGTGATTTTCAGGCCCTGGTACGCGTGCTGACAGGTGGGTGAATATGAGGTCATCCCAGCCAAAATGCGCTACCAGTCGGTAGGCGGCGGCCAGATCAACACGAAGCGCCCACTCCTCTGCACTTACCTGCTGAGCTACTGACGAGTGATCAACCAACCCTGCAGCAGTGTTGGCCGTCAGCGATCCAAAGGCATCGGCAGGTTTTTTCTCACTGTGCATAGTGGAGTCCTCGCTCAATGTCGTACACCTAGAGAAACAAAAATTCTGCGGGTCCCTTGGAACGGGGAGCGGCCATGTGCCCAGAGAATGTTGTCAAGGATTAAGAGCTCGCCGTCCTGCAAAGCCAAAGCATGGGTTTGTCCCTCAAGATGCTTATGGATGAACAGCGCGTCGTCGTCCGCTAGTGGTGAGTCATCATCAAAAACCGCGGAATCCAGCGTCTCTGGCGCTTCTCGTAGTGCCGTCTGCATACGATTCCAGTCGTCGACTCGCCCATCTTTCTCGGCAAGATAGGATTGTATGACCGGAAGATAGGCAAAGGCCTGAGTGCACCAGACCTCTCCATGAATCGGGTGATTCCGGAAAAACGGGAATGGCTCCTGCAGAACCTCCAGGAAATCATCTTTGGTCCACCGTATCTTCCAATTTCGCTCGGCCGCAATAGCCTGCGCTTCGTCTCGATCTGACGTGCCCATCATGTCATTCCAGCACCGACGTAATCTGAACATACCTTCGGTGATTCCGCGCGGTGGCATAAAGCGTCGCAACCGTGCTGTCCGACCGCGGTATTTATCAAACACCCAGTCAGGCAGGCTGTGCGTGAACTTAACCATGTTGCCGACCAGATTCGTCTTCTGATTATCGGATGCGGCAGAACTGCAAAACAAAGAAATGTAATCGGGTATTACCGATACATATGCCATCTCTTGGTGTAGCGGTATCGTGACATCCGGTGGCAACTCTGTGGATTTGTACACATTACCCGTTACAGGAGCGGAGCGAATCGATGTCCCCCCCACGTACGACGAGAAGGGCTTGTAGTCGATAGCCGTCAGAAAATCCGAAAGTTCTTGCGCTTCGCGCATCTCGGAGCGCACCAGAACGGCGCCGTGCTGGTCAATCACGTCAAAGATCTCACGCCCAACTGTCGTGGCATTCAAGCTGCCGTTAAGGCTACCGGCATTGACTTCACACGATTGAATTTGATTGGCCATTGGTGAATCAACCGGACCAAAGTCCAATAAGCCGGCATGTAATTTCACGGCAATTCTGCTCCGCTTCCTAGACCATTCGGGTGGTGCTTAGAGTCACTGTACCGCTCGCGATAGAATACGGTCAACGACGCAAAAGCCCCGATGACCGCGGTGCTTTTGCAGATCGGTTGTCTAAACCTGAGCCGTCAATTCCCTTGCTCATCGTCATTTTGGCGAATTAGCCGACTCTGATTCCTCCTTGAGAGCAATTAAGATACTCAATCGATCAAAGGATTTCCCTGTTGGTCGAATAACGATGACGGTGGTCATAACCGCCACGACGATTGAAGAAGACTAATGACGAAGATCGATCCAAAAAGGTAACTGACTATTAACTTGATGGGTGCTCACCGGGCCCTCGCCAATAATTTGCACTACAACCGGATCCTTGGTCGCAGAGCCATCCCAATGTACGCCGCGGGCTGGGTGGATCATGACGCTGCCTGGGTCAAGCACAATCGCTTTTGACAAGTCGAAACGATCACCGGTGCCGGTGTACCAGGCGCCCTCCAGGACGGTCACATAGCGGGCGGTATCATGCCAATGAGGCTGATCCATCAGGAACGGCGGAAATCTGACCCTAATGACATAAACCCCTGGCTGATCCGGATTGCCGTACAAAATTGCCTGCTGTACACCGTGCGAATTGGGGACCTCCTGCCAGTGCACGTCGTCAGGCTTGACCCGTACAAATCCGTCACCACGCGCATCGGCGAAGGTCGCCGGCGAAAAAAGCAGGCCAGCCGTCAGTGCGCCAAGCAGTAAATGCGATATTCTTTTCATGGCGATGCCAAAGCTCCTTGCTCATTCGCTTATAGGAGCTTATCCGAAGCTTGAGCTGCCACTCTCTTCCAAGAGTGAACACGCCACCAGGCTGAGTGATCTACGGATTGAGTAGGTAATAGGTATTTAAAGGCTTACTCTCAATATGGACGGACGGCAACTAGGAAAGCGCCCATGCAACTGCATCCCACCGGAAAATTTGACAATCACGCCAGTAAGTATAGCTACATTACTGCCCACCCACTGGCAGCAGCGATGGGAGCCGAGATTGAGGGTGTGCAACTGGCCACCTTGACGGACGAGCAAGAGCGAGAGATCAAGGATGCTCTGTGTCGTCATAAGATGATCTATTTGCGTAATCAGCAAGATCTCAGTCATGCGCAGCATGAGAAATTCAGCTTGCGATTTGGTTCATTTGCGGAAGATGCTTACACCAGCGGAGTACCCGGACACCGTAATGTCCATCCACTCATAAAAGAGGCGGACGATCAGTCAAAGATGGTATTCGGTGAAGGCTGGCATACCGATTCGCCTTTTCTTGCGGAGCCACCGGCCATAACAATCTTAAGATCCGTGGAAATACCACCGTTCGGCGGTGACACCACGTTCGCTAATTCGGCCTTGGCGTATCGAATGTTGAGTGATTCCTATCAAAAGATGATCGCCCAACTGCGCGTGCATTTTTCCTTGCGCGACGTGTTGCAGGCGGTTTATGACTCGGTAGAGGAGCGCGATAGTCCAATAGGACGCTTGGCGGCAACGCGCCATGCCACAACGATATCGGAAGATTTGGCGCGAAAAATACGTGGCAACGTGCATCCCCTAGTGCGCACTCATCCGGTGACGCAAGAAAAAGCGTTGTATGTGGATTGTTCCTACGCGGTTGGAATAGAAGGGATGACGCGGCAGGAAAGCGCGCCCATCCTCGATTTTTTAGGTGCGCACTTAGTACAGCCCGCTTTTTCATGCCGGCTGCGCTGGGAGCCACATATGGTCGTGGTTTGGGATAATAGACTCTGCGTACATCAGGCATATAACGACTATCAGGGTTATCGCCGGGAGATGTACCGCACCACCATCAGCGGTGAAAAGCCCAGTTAGCCCTTTGCTTCTGACTGGGCTTTTGCGCGATGGAACTCTTCCCAGCCTTGATAGCCTAAGAATTGGTTGTCGTCGAAAAACAGCACCGCGCCTTGCATGATGAAGAGATACTCGGTGTCTTCCAGTGCTTTAGTGGCATGATGAACCATGCCGTTGGCCTCGTACAAATAATCACCGGGCCCAATCGTCGTGCCGCGCACTTCAAGCTGTCCTTTGAGAACGAAGGTATGGGCGTCTCCTATGTGTTTGTGTGCCGGAACAACCGCGCCTTTCAGGCAGCGGAATAAAAGCGCGACGCGGCCGCTTTCAGGGCCGGTCCACAGTACTTTCATAAAGGATCGCTGTGGATCAAAGCTTTGTGCAACCCATTCCATCTGATTGCTGCGAACGAGCGACTCCATGGCTTCAGAGTTCACCGGCGAAATATCTTGCGGCAGTGCCATAACATCTCCTTAGTTAAAGTATTGTCGCTGTATTTAGTCAATCCACCTCACGGGCAGGTCTGCTTAAGATGCCTCATCCGTGGTGAGGGTTCCAGAGCATCATAGATCTGATTGGTCGGTGATGTAATATCTAAGACCATCCGGTCAATTATTGGTTCACCGCTATTGCGTGCCTCAGGTTCGGGTTCTCGTTAAGCTTCTAAGGAGCGCGTCCGATGTCTTATGTAACTCGCCGAATCGTTACGGGTCACGATGCCAAGGGCAAATCGATCGTGCTATCCGAAGACTGGCCAGTCCAGAACCATCCCATGCAAGGTACGGCCATTGGTGCGGACTTTCACGAGATCTGGAGCGACCCTTCGGCGATTCCTGAACTGACACCGGGCGTTGGAACTGAACCGACCGCGCGTCCGTTTACTATTATGCCGCCATCAGGTCATCTGCTGCGGATTTTAGAGGTTTATCCGTTGAGTCGCGGTGGCCACCGAACGCCGATGCATCGAACGCGCACTTTAGATTATGTGGTGGTGCTAGAGGGTGAGTTGGTGCTGATTCTCAGCGATAGCGAACAGATTTTGCAGACCGGCGATGTCGTGGTGCAGCGCGGCACGGATCACGCCTGGGAGAATCGCTCAGATCGAATTGCGCGCGCCGCGTTCTTTCATTTAGACGCGCGCTTTGCCCCGGATTTGCTAGCACGCTTGCCGGATCCGTTAAACGTTCTGACTTAGATCGGCTCCGGTGGCTTACGTCGGTGCCAGTCAGTAACTTGTTGATAAGCATGCGCCAGCGACAATACCCGTGATTCCGCAAAGCGTGGACCGGCAATCTGCAGACCAATAGGCATGCCCTTTCGGGTGAATCCGCAGGGCACGGAAATGGCCGGAAGACCCAGCACATCAAACATATGCGTGTTACGAAACTCCAAGGGCGTTCCGCTGGCTGGCAGTGGTGGATCCAGATGTCCATCGCTTATATCAATGGGGCTAATAGCAGTAGTTGGTGTTACCAGCAGATCGACATGATTAAACACAGAGTCAGCCTGAAGGCGCAGTTGCTCCATCTCGCGACGCGCAAGGATGTAATCAGCCGCCGAAATCATGGCGGCGTGCTCTAAGCGGTTTCGCGTCATTGGCTGATAAAGGTCAGGAGTTGATAAAAGGTACGTCCGATGGAACGCGTAAGCTTCCGCCGAAGCGATAGTCATCAACAAATTGTTGTAGGGAAGAGTGACCCCGTGCACACCTGCCGTCAGATTCGTCAGGGTGTCTAGCGCGGTATTCACCGCGGCTTCTATGTCCGCATCAAGGTCCTCGAAATACGGAGACTGAACCCGCCCCAATCTTAAACCTGCCGTGGGTGCCAACATTAATCCGGAATAAGCCTCGGTGGCCTCACGCGCGCTGGACGTCTCTTTGGGATCATGGCCGGCGATGGCCTCGAGTATGAGCGCCGCATCTAACGCCGTTCTGGCTAAGGGGCCTACATGGTCAAGGGACCATGACAGCGGCACGACGCCGCGGGTGCTGACCCTTCCATAGGTAGGTTTAAGGCCAGTGACGCCACAGTACGCTGCGGGATGACGCACCGAGGCTGCTGTGTCGGTGCCCAGTGCACCCAAACACAGGTCGGCCGCTACGGCGGCGCCCGATCCGCCCGACGAGCCGCCGGAAATACGCTGCAGGTTCCAAGGATTGCGAACCGCGCCAGCGGCGCTGGGCACGCAGGTGCCACCGTAGGCAAACTCATGCAGGTTCAATTTGCCCAACAGCACCGCACCTGCCTTCCGCAAGCGGCTGACAACCTCGGCATCCTCATCCGGGACTCGGTTCTTGTAAACCGCGCTGGCTGCTGTGGTGGGAACGCCCTTGGTGTCGATCAGATCTTTTAAGGCTATGGGAATGCCGTGCAGGGGTCCCCGCCACTGGCCACGACGAATTTCACGCTCGGCTTCTTGAGCTTCTGCCAAAGCACTGCCTGCCGTAACCGTAATGAAAGCGTTTAAATGCGGGTTAAGTCGTTCAATACGTGCCAGATAATTTTTTGTAAGCTCGACAGGCGATAGCTCGTCGCGACGAAACAAAGACTGAACGGTACTGATGTCGGTGAGATCGGTCACTGGCAATCTCCTGTAGGTTCTCTCGCGATAACAGATGCAGCGATAGTTCGATTGGTCTTCAGATTCACAGCTGGACAGGCTGGTTGCCCGCCAACGTTTCTCCAATCGGCCGCCCTCATGTGATTAATGAGCGATGTTCTCAAGCACGTTGGCAAGTTCATCGGGGCGAGAGAAAAACGGTGAATGATCAGTATCCAGGTGGAAGGTCTGCTTGCAGGGTAAAGCTTCTTGCATGGCCCGTTGTGAAGGCAGTGTGATCGCCCGATCTCGCAGACACTCAATAAAAATCCGGGGAACTGAGCCGAACCTTTCATCCGTGAGGTGCAGTGGCGTCACTAGCGGCGCCAAAGGCTCCGGCCGCAGAAGTGATTTTGCGAGTACCACATCTTCTGCACTGCACTCGCCATAAAACGCTTCCTTAACGGATGCGTCGGCGACCGATGCCGACAAGTGGTCGCTTGCCACAATCATGTGGGGGCCTACTAACGAATTAGGATCCGTTGCGGCGACGCTGCCATGGAGTTGCTCGCCCGAGCGCAGCAGGAAGGCCGTCAGATAGACCAGCGAATGGATACGATCCGGACGCTTTTCGGCGGCCTCTGAAATGATGAGGCCGCCGCGGCTATGCCCCACCAGAATCACCGGGCCTGGGCTGTCGTCAATTAACTGAGTGATCTGCCCCGTCCATCCGGCAAGGGTTACCTCACCAAGTGGCGTGAAGTCTCGACCGAGACCATGAAGATCCGGCGCTAAGACGACGTGACCCTGTGACTGGAGTCGAGCAACGATTCGGTGCCAGCACCAGGCGCCATGCCAGGCACCATGTACAAGGATAAAAGTAGCCATTGAGTGACTCCAGATTGTGCGTATGACATTCTAAGGCAGTTATGAGCCTAAAGCCCAGCATCAGGTATTGACCTGGATTTGGCGGGGCAACCGCGATCATCGCGGGGTTTTCGATAGCCTCTCAATGAGTAGTGCCGTGCGCTTTATCTGCCGATCAAAGCTTTTCAGATCAACCGTCTCACCAGGGGCATGACTGCCCTCACCAGCGACGCCAAATCCGACTAGGCCGTCCACGCGGTCTGCCACAAACGAAATGTCGCCAGCGCCACGCTGCAATGGATCCAGTTCTTGCATGACCTCAAGGCCGAGCGACCGGTTGATCTTATTTAATTCTACGAGCAGGGCGCGATTACCAGGAGTCGGTGGCATAGCCGGATAACTCTCATTGAACTCGATAGAAGCCTCCGTTCCTGGTAGGTGCTGCTGCACAATATCGCTCATACGGGCTTCGATACGCGCTGTCTGTTCATTGCTTAAGGTCCGTAAATCGCCACGAGCAAAGCCCTCACCAGCCACTATATTGGCTTTGCCATTCGTGCTTCCGGCGGCCTCGTCTGCACGAAGTTCAGTAGTTCCACCAGCCAACAAAAGCCCCACGTTATAGGTTGCATTGGGTTCACCTGCGTCACGGCGGAACGCATCTAAGATTCGGCTTAATTCGTAGGCCGCCCCGTAGCCTACATCGTTCGAAAAAATACCCGCCGAATGTGCCGCACGACCTTTTGTGCGTACCGTCCACGTTGAGCTGCTGCGGCGACTGACCGAGCCCATGTCATGACCGTTTTGGGTTGATAACGGCTCGAATTCCAGAGCGACGTCACTGTGCGAGGCCGCATTGATGAGATCAGCGCGCGATACGTTGATAGGCGCGCCCGCACTTTCTTCATCGCCGCTCAGCACAACCGTCACGGTGGCGTCGGTGAGGGCGCCGCTATCCTTAAGGGTGCGAAGTGCGCTAACCATGATGGCCAAGCCGCCCTTCATATCATTGACGCCAGGGCCTTCCGCCGTGTCACCGCGCCGCACAAAATGCTGAAATGGACTGTCAGGCTCAAAAACGGTATCAAGGTGTCCAATAAGCAGAATACGACGACCCTGCCCGTTGCCCACGTGCTCGGCGACCACGTGCCCAGCGCGGCCTACGGATGACATGGGTACCCAGCGAGCTGCAAACCCCAGCTGACTAAGCTCATCGATCATGATTCGGCCCACGGTCTCCACGCCTTTAAGGTTGCGTGTTCCGCTATTGATATCGACCAATCGCTGCGTCAAAGCTATGGCACGTTCGTCCTGCGCGGAAGCCAAGCGGGTAATTTTCTTTTCTAACGCGCTTAGCGGTGCACCATGAGCCAGTTGGCATGCGAGGCCGAACGCTATTGCTTGAATGATCCGTAATCGCATAGTGCAAGCCTCCAGGGTAATACGCGGTATGGTCGATCATAAATCGTCCAGCACAACTTAGAAACGTCGTAGTCTATAGCCAGCCCGGGTGTGCGCTGAACCTGCCCCGCTCATAGGCTTGTTGATAAGGAGAAATCTCATGAGCCGTCGAATATACCTGGCTGTGGCTTTAATGTTGTTTGCCTGCGGTTCTCACGCCGAGACCAAAGATACAGTCCGTCTAGAGGCAGCCACTAGCGACAAGGAGGCCGTACTCTGGAGTCACCTGGATGAGATGGTAAACGCCGAAGCCGCGCATTTAAATGGCGTGTTAGGTGTTGCTATCTTAGACCTAAAAACGGGCCGACAAATCCTTCTGCACCCGGATGAGGTTTTTCCACAAGCCAGTTCTATCAAGATTGCCGTGCTTGCCGAGTTGTACCGGCAAGAACAGGACAGCCGTCGGGGCGTAACCGGACTTGCCCGACTCTCGGATCGGTATGTCGTCAATGCCGTCGATCTTGTGCAAGACAGCGACGTCTTGGGTGGTTTAACGCCGGGAGTCAGTCTGCTGACTAATCGTGATTTAGCTTCCATCATGGTGGCGGTCAGTGACAATTCGGCGACCAATGTCTTAATTGATCGATTAGGTATGGACAATATTGTTAAGCTCACCGCCTCTTTTGGGTTACCTCACACCCAGTTAAAACGCAAGATGATGGACCTTAAAGCAGCGGCCAGCGGCCGTGAGAACATCTCTACCCCGCGCGAAATGATGACTCTGCTAAAGCTTCTAGTGGAGGGTAAAGTCGTTGAGTCGCCGTTGAACGACGATTTTTTTAAGGTTCTGTCCACGCACAAAGACAGTTGGCTGCCACGCAATCTGCCTGCTGGTGTGAAAATAGCCAACAAGCCGGGGGAGCTGGAAGGCGTGCGCGCCGATTCGGGAGTGGTTTTCCTGAAGAATCGTAGTTACGTCATCAGCATTATGACTACCTACCTGACTTCTGAGCGTGCTGGTGAAGAAGCGATCAGTCGGATTTCGGCAGAAGCTTATGATTTGCTTGATAAGCTTGATCGGGCATCCGAGCTGGGGCGTGTTATTTCACCCAGTAATGGTGGTATTCGCTAATGAAAGTGATGGCCTGCCCGAAGGCAGGCCATCCCATGCGCTGGTTAAGCGCTAACCCGTCAGTTGAGCTTACTTCTGGGTGACGGCTTCCGTCTTTGAAGTGACAGCGTTTACGGCCGCATCTTTGGTCTTAACGGTCGCTGCGACGGCGGCATCCTTTGCTTTAGTCGTCGCTGCCACAGCAGTGTCCTTAGCCTTGGCTGTAACCGCAGTAGCCGAGTCCTTAGCCTTGCTCGTGGCCACCGCAGCGGTGTCTTTGGCTTTGGTCGTGGCTACCACGGCCGCGTCCTGTGCCTTGGTCGTCGCCACATCGGCAGGCTTCAGCGCTGCGTACTTCACTGTCGATGAGGCAGCAGGCTTAACTTCGGTCGCCGCCTGGCTGCCGGAGACTGGGGTCTGCGCGGCGAGTACCGCACCCGAGAACGTCAGCATGACAGCGGCAGTGGTCAGCGTCTTACGATTTAACTGGAACATGTGCGTAATCTCCATCAGTGGTTAATTTCGGTTATCAGCAAGGGCTTTGTTTGCCCTTGTGAGAGACAAAACGCATTGACCTTCAGATGGTGCACATCAATTAAGCATTGTTAATGTTCAGGCATCTGCTCTGCTAAATTTTGAAAGTGCAATTTGGGCGCAGAGCGTAAAAATCTTGCGCCAGGCGTCATAAAACTTTTCCAGGATTCAGGATGCCATTTGGGTCCATCGCTCTTTTTAGAGTATGCATCAGGGCGATTTCGTCGGGCGTACGTGACAGATGTAGAAACTCTCTTTTTAAGGTGCCGATGCCATGTTCTGCCGAAATAGACCCGCCAAATTCCGCAACAACATCATAGACAGCGACCTCGATCGCATGAGCAAGGTCATGGTCTTCGTTTAGGCGCACGGACAGGTGCAGATTTCCATCGGCGACATGACCAAAGTACATGGTGAAAATCTGTGGCCATTTTGCCGACAACGCGCCGCGGATGCGTTCCACTAATTCGCCAATTTGCCCGGTGGACGTGCTGACATCGAAGCTAACATGGGGCCAATGGCCTGCCCTTTTCCATTCAGCCGGTGAATCGCGTATGGACCATAAATCGGAGGCCTCTCGTTGCGACTGGGCAACGACAGCGTCGTTTATAACGCTACTTTCCAGAGCCTCAGTGATAACTATTTCAAATCGCTTTTGATCACTTTGGGGGTCTGGACCCAGAGTCTCGATAAGAACGTACAGACCGTGTTCCTCGCCAAGCGGCGGATTACGACCTAAGCCGCGAGTCGATAGGGCGTAAAAGTCCGGCCACATCACCTCAAACGCGCTTAGCTGTGAAGCAAAGCCTGAACGAACTCGCGTTAGCAGCGCAATGACGGAACTGTAATCAGCAACAGCGCATAGCGCCGTGCATTGGCTGCGCGGCTTTGGGAAAAGTCGTAGAACCGCTGCGGTTATAATGCCAAGCGTACCCTCGCTACCAATGAACAGTTGCCGTAGATCGTATCCTGCATTGTTCTTGATCATCTTTCGTAAGCCATGAATGATCGTGCCATCAGCTAAGACGACTTCGAGACCGAGAACTAGCTCGCGCGCCATGCCGTAACGCAGCACACGATTGCCCCCCGCATTCGTCGATAGGTTTCCACCGGTTTGGCAGGACCCACGGCCACCGAGATCCAGTGGATACAGTAGATCAGCCGCATCAGCTGCCTTCTGAACAGCCTCCATCACCACGCCCGCTTCAACCGTGATTGTGCCGGCAACGTCGTCTAGTTCGCGAATCGCTCGCATGCGTTCTAGGTTGAGCACCACACAAGGTCCTGTAGGCACCGCGCCGCCGGCTAGGCCGGTCAAGCCGCCTTGGGGTTGCACAGCTACGTGCTTTTCATTGCAATACTTCAGTGTCTTGGATACTTGCTCGACGTTGCGTGGGAGCACGATGGCCAGTACACCGATCTCAACAGAGCCCTCGACGGCATAATCGCGCGTATATCGCATAAGATTGCTGGAATCGGGTGTGACTACGATGTCGGCGCCGACTAGGGCTGTGAGGTCTGCGATGATGGAATCAGGCATCATTTATCCTTCGAAAGTTTTTCAAATAGTCACAATGCTCGAAGCCTCAAGGCTTCGTGGTTTTTGGTGCCCTGTCGCGGTCATAAACCAATCGGCCACCGACCCAGGTTTTCAGCACCTTAACTTTAGGTATCTCTTGAGCTGGGAGACTCAGGAGGTCCTCACTCAGTAAGATGAAGTCAGCCAGCTTTCCAACCGTGATGGATCCTTTGACCTGTTCTTGAAATTCAGCGTATGCCGAGCCCATCGTGTAAAGCTCAATAGCCTCTTGGATGGTTAACTTTTGCTCTGGGAACCATCCATTGGGGTTGCGTCCGTCTAAGGTCGCGCGGGTAGTAGCGGCATACAGGCCAAGCATGGGATTGAGCGGTGCGACAGGCCAGTCCGTGCCAAAAGCCAGGCGTACGCCATGATTCAGAAAAGTACGGAACGCATAGGTGCGACTAGCGCGGTCATGACCAATCCGGCTCTCGGCCCAGCGGCCATCATCGATCGCATGATACGGCTGCACGGAGGCTATGACGCCAAGCTCCCGGAAGCGATCAAAATCTTTTTCAGCCATATGCTGAGCGTGTTCAATTCGCCAGCGCCGGTCCGCTGGCCCGTGCGTGGTTAACAGCGATTGATAAAGATCTAAAATTGTTGAAATGCCTCGGTCACCTATCGCATGGGTACATATTTGTAGACCAGCGCTATCGGCTCGCTCCATGAATCCCTGCATTCGAGATATAGGTTGTAAATCCTCTGAAAGCAGGCCGTGTCCGCTGGGATCATCCGTGAAGCCCTCGAAAAAATACGCTGTTCGTGATCCTAACGATCCGTCAGCAAAGCCCTTGACCGCACCAACTCGAAGTAGTGAATCGCCAAAGGCATGGCGTAACCCTATATGTGCTTGATCCTCCACACGGGCGATAGGTGGGGCGGCGTAAAGCCGGGTGGTAAGCAAGCCCTCATCGCGTAGCTGGGCATAAACGCTGATATCTTCGTAGTCATCAGCCATGTCCTGTACGCTGGTGACGCCTAAAGATGCGGCCTCGTGTAACGCACGCTCGGCTATCTGGCGTCTTTCGCTGGGCCGGGGAGCGGGAATAATTCTTTCCAGCAGCCCCATCGCTGCGTCTTTAAGTGCCCCCGTGGGTTCGCCACGATTGTCTCGGACGATAACTCCACCCGGAGGATCCGCCGTGGCCGCAGTAATTCCTGCCAGTTTTAACGCCTGGGTATTGGCGAGAACCATGTGCCCGTCATAACGCTCAAGTGACACAGGATTATCAGGAGTCACCGCATCAATCATTTGACGGGTAGGAAACTCGGCGGGTGACCATTTGGTTTCGTCCCACTCACCTTGACGCATCCATTGTCCAGGAGCGAGCTCCTTGGCTTTTTCCGCCACCCGCCGGACAAACTCTGTAGCGCTGGTGACATCATTAAGTTGCACGGCGGCTAACGCAGCGCCGCCACCGGAAAAGTGGACGTGAGCATCGTTAAATCCTGGCAACAGCCGCTGGCCCTTGGCATCAACGACTTGGGTTCGCGGACCTTTCCATGCCATAACCTCCTTATCCGAGCCCACCGCCACAATGCGCTCCCCCAGTATGGCGATGCCACTTGCCTGAGGGTGGCTAGGATCGACCGTCCAAATTTTGGCATGGTGCACGATCAGGTCCGCTGCGGGTCTAAGCGGTACTTCGGTCGCCCCAGCCGTAAGGCAGGTCAAAAGACAGGTCAACGAAAAAGGCAAATAGGTTTTCATCGGCCGTCCCTAGTAGTCAAACATCGTTCAATGCAGCAGATCGATGGCGCAGAGTAACGCCGAGTTGGCGTAAATCTCAATGCCAAGCCCGACCCTCGTTAAGAGCCCGACCAGAAGCCGCGGTATTGGTTTTTATCAACGGTATCTTGCCCCAATTTAGCCCACAGAATGCTGCGGCGCGTCGTGCCCATGCGCTATAGTCGCTCCCCTTATCGGGTTCAGTGAAACGCAGCTAATCAGTTATGCCGAATCTAGAATTAACCCTGAGAGACTTTTCACCGCGCTACAGTCGGCGGCCTACGCCCTTTTTGAGTGCGCTGCTGTACTTCGCGGTTCTCACGTTATGGGTAGTTGCCATCGCTGGAGCAGGTCTATTTAGTGGCATTTTCGCGTGGACGGCGGGCCTGGTGTACGTTGCTTATGACACGGGCCTTCTGATTCATGTAGCGCTAAAGACCGCATTTATTATGCGTCAGCAGCCGCGTCCGTCGGCGGTCAGTCAGAGACGGCCATCGATTGCGGTTCTCATTGCGGCACGCAACGAGGTTAACTCGCTAGAACGTACACTCAATGCGCTATTTAGTCAGTCAGATTTGCCCGAGCATATCTGCGTTATCGACGATGGCTCAACAGATGGAAGCTCAGCGATGTTGATTGAGCGCTACGGATTAAAGTCACGCGATGCGACTGGTGCCTGGCTTTACTGTGATAGTGACCCGCGATTGAAACTAATGAGCCTGCCGGCTGGCGGTAAGGCCTGCGCCTTAAATGCCGCTCTGACAAACAGCTCTGCTGAACTTGTGATCACCGTTGATGCCGATACCTATCTTGCTCCGGACGCGGTTTTGGAACTGCGCCGCGCTTTTGCTAATGAGCCTGAGTTGGTTGCTGCGTGTGGTGTGCTAACACCTATCTGTCGTGGCGCCCATGAGAATGGTTTATTCCAGTTTTTTCAAACCTATGAATACGTTCGTGCTTTTATCTCGCGAATCGCGTGGATGCAGTCGGGCGCTTTACTCCTTGTATCTGGTGCGTTTTCTGCCTTCCGCCGCGACGCACTACTTACCGTCGGTGGTTTTGATCCTCAATGCTTGGTGGAAGATTATGAGGTGATTCACCGGATTCACCGCTATGCCTATGAGCAAAAGCACGACTGGCGAGTCAGGGTCTTAAGTAAGGCACGTGGCACTACCGAAGCACCGGGAACCGTGATGAAGTTTCTACGGCAGCGGCGCCGCTGGTTCGCCGGGTTCTTGCAGACTCAGTACTGGAATAAAGACATGACGGCGAACGCCAGTTACGGATCGGTAGGACGTCTGATGTTGCCCATCAAAGCGGTGGATACACTACAGCCAATCTACGGGCTCACGGCTTTTGGGTTGTTAGTGGGTTATCTGGTTACGGGAAATTTGGCCGTCTTATTGCCCGTGCTGGTGGTTATCGGCGCCAAAATTGTCATTGATCTGCTGTTTTATCTATGGTGGATAACGCTTTACAGCCGATGGCTGGGTGAGGCGGTGACCATGCGCAGGCTTGTGATGGCAGCCATTGCGGCACTGGCCGAGCCATTCAGTTTTCAGTTGCTGCGCCATAGTGGCGCTGCTTGGGGTTGGTTTGCGTTTCTGACCGGCCGGGTGTCTTGGGGGCACGCCAAAACCACATCCAAGGTGGCGCATGGCGCCTGATCTGACATAGATCAGACGCCATTGCCTTGAGCTCAGGGCAGAACGATGACTCCGCGCGCCATGACGAAGGTCGGATGCTCGGTAGCTTCGATGTGTTCAAACACATTGCCTCGAACAGCAACTAGATCGGCGGATTTACCGCTTTCCAGCGTCCCTGTCTCAGCATCGACGCCCAGCAGTTTTGCCGCGTCTCGAGTGGCGGAGAGCAGGGCATTAGCCGGAGTTACGCCCAACTCAGCCAGCAGACTGAACTCCTTAGCGTTAAGCCCATGAGGTGACACGCCTGAGTCTGTGCCAAACGCCATTAAGACACCGATCTTATTGGCATTGCGGACCATCTCTGCATGCTTATCAATGACCGCGCGAGCCTTCTTCGCGATAGGTGGCGGAAATGAGTCGGCATTCTTGTTTACCCAGTACGCGGCAAGACGTGTTGGAACCAGGTAGGTACCTTTTGCCTTCATCAGTTTGAGCGTGTCGGGCGTCAAAAACGTACCGTGCTCAATAGAGTCGACGCCTGCCTCAACGGCTAAACGAGCTGCATGATCGCCGTGGGCATGTGCGGCAACTTTGCGGCCCCAGGTATGCGCCTCGCTGACAATCGCGTCGAGCTCGGCAGTAGTCAGCTGCGAGGCCTCGAGTGGGTCAGACTCAGATAGCACGCCACCGGACGCGCAAATCTTGATGACATCGGCACCGAACTTCATTTGTAGGCGCACCGCCTCACGACACTGCTCCGGTCCCGAGCAAATGCCGTCTATCGGCCCCAGTAGTTTCGTTTTTTCAGGCGGAAATGGTGCCTGATCGCAGTGCCCACCGGGCGAACCGATAGCGTGAGCCGCTGTAATGATTCGCGGCCCGACGGTCACGCCCGCATTAATTGCATTACGCAAGCCAATATCGATGAAGTCACCAGAGCCGACGACGCGCAGTGTGGTGAACCCAGCAAGTAAAGTTGTCTTCGCATATTGAGCGGCATAAAAGCTCTGTTCCACAGGCGAGCGCAACGCATTGTCGTAGAAATCTTTATACGGGTTGCTGGAGCTCTCGTCGGTGACATGACTATGCGCATCAATGAATCCAGGCATCAGCGTTGCATCACCCAGGTCAATGATTTTTGTGTCAGATGGAAAAGTCAGATGCTCGCCGACGGCAACGATGCGGCCGTCTTTGACAAGAACTTCGCCTGCATCATGTAACGTTCCATTGCGGCCGTCAAAAAGGTGCGCAGCTTTTACTAATGTTGGCGGCGTGCTTTGGCTGAAAGCGGATTGGCTTGCCGACAGCAACAGTGCGGCAGAGATTAAAAACTTCAATTTCATCAGTTTTCTCCGGATTGGCTTGAGAATTTAGTGGCTGTACTTAACAACGACGCCGCCCTTCATCACGAAAATAACGTTCGTGAGTAGCGAGATGTCATCAGCGGGATTCCCATCAACGGCGATGATGTCAGCCAGTTTTCCTTGGGTCAGTGAGCCGCGCGAGCTTTCAACACCCAGCGCCTGAGCCGCAACCGCAGTAGCAGACTGAATAGCTTGGATAGGCGTCATGCCATATTCAACCATGTAGTGAAATTGCTTGGCATTGTCACCGTGTGGGTATACGCCGGCATCAGTACCAAAAGCCATTTTCACACCGGCCGTGACTGCCCGGCGGAAATTGTCACGCTGGGTTTGTCCCAGTTTTCTCTCTTTTTCAATGGACTCTGGCAGCATCCCTACCGAGGCGCCTTCCGCGAGAATAAAGTCATCGTCATAAATATCCATCACCAACCAGGCGCCTTTTTCCTTGGCGAGCTTGATGCCGTCCGCATCGATAAGGCTGGCGTGCTCGATCGTGTCAATGCCTGCACGAAGGGCATCTTTAATTCCCGCAGCGCCATGGGCGTGGGCAGCCACCCGTCGACCTAGCTTGTGCGCTTCATCAGCGATGCTCTGCATCTCCTCATAGGTGTATTGCTGGGCACCAGGCTGATCGCCTTTGGATAAGACACCACCGGTCGCGCAGATTTTAATTACGTCGGCACCGTACTTGATGTTCTCGCGCACTTTGAGTCTTGCTGCCCATGGGCCGTCAGCCACGCCATCAGCCTTGTAGGGAATATCGGCAGCGAGCAGGTTCTCGTCACAATGTCCCCCGGTGATGCCTAAGGCCGGACCTGAAACCAGCATTCGTGGGCCAATGACTTCACCGGCATTGATCGCGTCTCTAAGCGCGACATCGCCATAGCCATTCGCGCCTACATTGCGAACTGTCGTAAAGCCAGCCTGCAGGGTTTTGCTGGCAGCGCTGACTCCGTAAAGGGCGGCACGTGTGGCTGAAACGCCGAGTGACTCGTAAGCGCCGAGCTTGGGATTAGAGGTCAAATGCGTGTGGGCGTCGATCAGTCCTGGCATCAGAGTCACCCCACCCAAGTCAATCACTTGGGCTGAAGGTACTAAGGCTGTGTTTGTGCCCACGCTTTGTATGATGTCGCCGCGCACGACGATCACTGCCGGTGAGACTACTCGTCCGTTGTCCACGTCAATGTAGCGTGCAGCTTTTAGTGTCACGGTCGGAGGCATTGGGTCGATGCTGGCAGCGTACACGAATGAGCTTTGAATAAAGCTCAGCGCTATGCTGACTAGCAGGGCATTCTGATACGCACTAATCGTTCGAGAAAATGACTTAAACATTAAAACTCCACGCAGATTGATTTGGGCTGGACTTGATGGCTCGGCCGTAGTCTGACGCGGTCGCAGCATTTTCGCAGCGCCTTGGTGCCGCGATATCATGAGGTCCGGCTTCAAGCATAACCCAGAAGGCTCATGCGTATAATCAGCGCTGGGGACGCGCAGTGGCCGGGCCGCAGAGCTGTTGGGGCAGTAGTTTCATGAGCAGAGCATTTGTAAAAGAAACCGATCACGAAGATGACGGGTTGCCTGAGCGCGTAATCAGCAGCCATCCCAACTTTGTCACCGCTTCCGGACTTAAGCAATTAGAGGACCGCGTGAGAGAGCTTGAGCAGCAGCGCTCCCTGGCACGCGCCGAGTCCGATGTAGGCCAACTGGCCCGACTTGCTCGCGAGCTGCGCTATTTTCAGGCACGTCGCGACAGTGCACGCTTGGTTAAGCCGGAAAGCTCGCCCACCGCAGTGCGCTTTGGTGTCCTTGTGCACCTGGAGCGAAGCGACGCAACGGTGGTTATATACCGAGTGGTTGGGGAGGATGAGAGTAATCCAGCCCAGGGTCTACTTTCCTACGTCTCGCCGCTGGCGCAGCAGTTGCTGGGATTGAGCATCGGAGATGAGGTGCTGATGGGTAAAGAGCCTGCCTGGGTCACCAAATTAGAAGGTTGATTGAAGGCTTTTGTAAAACTGCGAATCCCTAGGCATTGTCTCGGTATGATCCGATGAGGATTAGAATCAGGAATTGAATGGCACCAGTAATAAAATTTCCCTCCCGCCGGTCTGCTCCTAGTGGAGATGGTTTGTCTGAACAGGGATCGAAGACGGCCAAATTTGAGGCGCTGTGCGCCCGATTTCAGCCGGATGTATTTCGTTATGCGTATTGGTTGGCCAAAAATAGGGCGCTGGCAGAAGATATTGCTCAAGAGACTTTTTTACGTGCCTGGCGCGCAATTGATTCTCTTTTAGAGCCTGAGTCGGTGCGACCCTGGTTGCTGAAAATCGCGCGTCGTGAACATGCGCGGCTATATGAAAGAAAACGCTTTGAGACCATTGATATCGAGGACCCAGTGGCTGTTTCGGATGAGGGAATGAGCGTTTTTCCGTCGGAGGATTTGTCCGAAGTCCGCGCCGCGCTTTTTACTTTGTCCGATGACTATCGCGAGCCCCTAGTGCTGCAGGTGTTGTTTGGATTGACAACGTCGGAAATAGCCGAGCAGTTGGGCATTGAGCAGGGCGCTGTGCTAACGCGCTTATGTCGCGCTCGAGAGAAACTGCGAGTCGTACTGTCAGGTGAAAAATGAATCATGAAGAGCTTAAGCGCAGCGTCAGTGCGCAGCCGATGCTATTGACTAGCGAGCAGCGCGAGCACCTGCTTAACTGCAGTGAGTGCTCGTCTTTTGTGCAGGAATTGCAGGTGCTTGAGGCGAGGATTGAAGCGGCGCTACAGGTGCCGGTCTCGGGCGTAATGCCAAAGCCAATGCGTGGCTTTTCAGCCTTGCCGTTCGGTTTGGCAGCGGCGCTCACCACGGTTGCAGTGTTATTAACCGCCCTACTGGTGGCAACGCCACAAGATGCTCTGGCGCGAGCAGTAGCGCTGCACATGGATCACGAGCCGCAGGCTTTGGTCAGTGAGCAGGCTGTTGATTTGCCTGCCCTGAGCGCCGTTTTGGCGGGGGCACACATAGCACTGTTACCGGGCGGGCCGACGGTTACTTATGTGAACGCCTGTCAATTGCGAGGACATTTGACCCCGCATCTGGCGGTTCACACATCGAATGGACCGGTAGTGGTATTGATGCTCCCCCAAGAGCGCATCGCTAAACGACAATCGTTCAGTCAGCTGGGGCTCCATGGCATGCTAGTGCCTATGGCCCGAGGTTCTATGGCGGTCGTGGGCAGCGGTGCTACGGATTTAGACGAAGTAATCTCGCTGATGTCGTCAAAAGTTCGTTATCTCGACTAAGTCTTGGCCACAGTTAGGTCTGGGGTTCTTCACTGAGCAGGCCGATCAGTTCGAAGGTGGTCACCAGCACCGAATCGTCCCCGCCAACGGCTCTGGCCGGATCTAGGCAAAACCCACGGGCTTCAATTTGCCAGGTTCTGGCTTTGGTTTGACCGGGTAGCAAAGATTGTGTCACCTCATCCAACGTGCATTTTCCCGTGCCGCGTGTGCCATATATGGGCCCCAGACTGGTGATTAAGGTCAGATTCACCGGTAAGGCATGCGTGGACTGGCCGGCTGTTAGATCAGGAATGCCGAATAAAACGGTGAGCGTGCCCGCGCTATAGGGGCCGCTAAAGCTCAGTCTAAATCCACCATCAGCGCGAGGCAGACCCTCACAGCTCATCTGTGTCGCTTGCCAGCGGATTTCTTCGTTGATGGCTCCATTAATCTGTGCGTGTAAATGGGCTGTGTTAAGAGCACAAGGTACCGGTGCAGGCACGGGTTTGACGGGGGCGGCTGCCAGTACGGCAGGAGTGACCAGAAGCAGGAGTAGCGCCGTCAGCAGTTTAAGAGCATCTCGCAACAGTCTATTCTCGCTAAGGCGCGATCCACGCAGAGGATTAATCGCAGGATAGCGCGATTTAGACGAGTTATCCTGCGCTTCAACTCCTGGTTCAAAGAGCGATCGGGGTATGCTTGAAAACCAGTGCTGATGATGCTGATGCGCTGCGTTGCGCGGATTAAGCTTTTTGATTTTACGAGGGATGGTCAGCAATTTGAAAAATCTCATAACCGCTTTTGGGCCTCGCATCGTTGCCTATATCAGTCTCTTGGGTTTTGGGCTGAGTCTGTCAGCCTGTGTGCCGCACCTTGAAAAGCCCCAGGTGCAGGTACTGGGTATTGAAAAGCAAAGTATTCAGTTACTTGAGCAGCGATTCTTGGTGCATTTGCTCGTAACAAACCCTAACGCGCAGGCGCTACCGATTCAGAGCGTTACCTATAGCGTGACGATCAACGGAGAAGAGTTTGCTCGTGGCGAGTTGCGAGACTCCCTGGTCGTAGTTGCTCGTGGAAGTACCCAGGTGGACTTACCCTTAACAACCAATTTGCATTCGGGTTTGGGAAAGCTCATCACGTTGCTGACTCAAGGCGCTGATAGCTTCGATTATCGTGTGGTCGGGGAGGTCAAGACCGGCATGACTTTTTTCCGCACCTTGCCGTTTGATCAACAAGGTAGTGTGAAACTGCCCAGAAGATAAGCTACCCATAAAAAAGGCCATACGGTATGCAACCGTATGGCCCTAGCCTTTCCAAGGTTCTGACCGTTCGCGTGAGCGCACGGTCGAGACGTCTTAGGCAGCCTTAGTTGTCTTGGCTGAGATCTCAGCGCTGGTCTTGTCAAACCACTGAGCGTAGTCGGACTGCGATTCGCCGGCCAGCTTCAGGAAATCCTGTGAGCGCTGGGTCTGCTTCTCAACAAACTGGTGGGTCAGTTCGGTCGACTTCTGGACCAGTGCAGGCACATCTTTGATCGATGAGCCGAGGTGCAGTTGTGCCAGGCCGAGATTTAAAAAATCGCCCATCAGTTCATAGTTGAGGCGGACAATCTTCTCAGCGGCGCGCACTGAGATCTCGTTGAAACGAACCGCGGGAGCGAGCGCCTTGTGCGTCGCTTCGATAAAAGCATTGATTTCTGGGCTTGCGTTCGCCATGGTCATCTCCTTGAATACGGTAGGACTGAAAGCATCGTGATCTATGTTGCGTTGCACTATATAGCTGAAGTTATTGCAGTGCAATATATTTTTTGGCAGCAAACGACGCAGGGTCGCCCAAGCTTTTGCTTTATTATATTATTAATAACTAAAACAATGACTTATAAATCAGCTTATATCCTGCGATCCGGCCAATCATGGCGGCGGTCGCCCGCTGCTACGCCGTTTATTGGAGGGAGCTGCGCGTGACTGAGCCGAACGCCTCCCCTGGCACGTCCTCCTGGCAAGACTTCTGGGCGCAGCTCGCCGATCTCTGGGCTCAGGCTCAGGTTGAGATCCAGCACGCTAGCGGCGCGCAGGCAGCGGATATTTATGCCAAGGCAGCCCAAGAGGCGCTGAGTTTGCTGTTACGCATCCCATCGGCCGATCCAGCCACGGATGCGGGCGGGATTTGGTTGAAATGGCTGGGCCCAGCGCCTGCAGCTGAATTGGCCGAGCCAGTGATGCGAGTGTGGCTAGCCGTCCTAGCTTTGCAAGGGCCGTTATCTGAATTTGTCACCACCGAGCGAGAGGTGCTGTTGGCGGGTTATACGGTGTTTGGCCAACGAGCAGCCGCGTTGGCGCCCGGTGAGATGAGTCCCCGACGGTTATTGGATGTGTGGATCGCCGCTTTAGATGAGGTTCACGCCAGCGCTCAGCTAACACAGGCCTATGTACTTCGGCATACCGCCTTGATTCACGCATTGGCTGATGTCTCCGATGCGCTAGCGGAGTGTTGGCAGCTGATAGTTCGCCGCCTGAATTTAGCCACAAGGGACGCTGTTGAACGGTTAGAGATGCGAATTCTGGCTCTAGAGCAGCAACTGTCCGTAGCAAAAGACGCTGATGTGAGACCGGGCGACCTGTCGCCCATTCGGGTCGCCAAAAAAATCACCAGTGCACCGCGACCAGGCGCCGCGTAACGCAAAGTGCATTCATCCTGATAGCCATGGATACGCCATCTTTTACTGCTAACGGCCTTGGGCGTGACACTCAAGTGACACATCGCCAATCCCTCTGGGTGCGTGGCAGTGCCGTTCTTTGGTGCTATCGAGCTTTGGGGCACCAGCGTGAGTTGCCAATCTTTATTGTGTACTCGTTCGTCAATAGACCTAGCCTCCTCGACATTTCACCGCAGCGCTCACTCATTCGGGCTTTGATCGAACAGGGGCGTGATGTCTATCTTCTAGACTGGGGCGTGCCTACACAGCATGACAGCCAGCGTCATCTCGCCGAGTATGTTGTGGGTTATTTAGATGACGCGATCAGTGCAGCACTGGCCGACGCCGGCCTAAAGAGGATTGACCTTCTCGGCGTATGCCAGGGTGGTACGCTAGTTTTGTGTTATGCGGCACTGCACCCAAGGCGGATTCGTCGCCTGGTGCTCATGGTCACGCCGGTCGATTTCGCAACGGACTCTGACCGACTGGCCCGCTATGCCGTGGCAATGGACCTGTCCAAAATGCGAGCCGGGGGCGGCAACGTGTCGGGTCGCTGGCTTAAGCTGGGCTTTCAGGCCTTAAAGCCGTTTGGCAGCCGTTTGAATGGTTTGCTGGCAATGCAAGATGCCAGGAACGATGACTCCTTATTGGAGCATCATCGGTGTACGGCTCGATGGGTGGCAGATAGCCCTGATCAGCCTGGACTTGCTTTCGAAGAGTTCATCACGCTGTTTTATAAAGAGAACCGTTTAGCTGCAGGCTCTCTGGTCATGGATGGACGGGCGGTGGATTTGGCGCAATTACGCATGCCTGTACTCAACATCTATGCACTGCAGGATCACTTGATACCGATTGAGTCCTCCATGGCCCTTGGCTCCCTTGTCTCCTCGCACCTATATCAAAGCATGGAGGTGAACACCGGTCATATGGGGGTTTTTACTGCTCGCCAGGCTCACCTTACCGTGCCGGCACGCATTCAACTGTTCTTAAGTTCCTGATCACGATGGGTGCCGATGGCTGGCAAGGGTCGGGGTTAAGCTGACTTATACCTCTACGCAAATGCGCAAACGCTCAGGTTGGGTGTGGTGTATAGGTGGTTTCACCACTACGGTGAGTGCACCGTCAGGATGATCATTCTGGTAGCCTTAAACGATGGGGGTCTAACCCCGGTAACGCTTTAA
The DNA here is from genome assembly GCA_903828595.1 of uncultured Pseudomonadota bacterium. Lineage (GTDB taxonomy): Bacteria > Pseudomonadota > Gammaproteobacteria > Steroidobacterales > Steroidobacteraceae > CAIKMS01. The sequence continues at coordinate 206,237 of CAIKMS010000016.1, forward strand.
TCAGTGGGATACATCGCGAGTCCTTTCGGCTCGTGAATCTGAGTCAAACAGGAGTCAGTATGCGAATTCAGCGACCGTTAGGATTCGTTGCCTTGTTATTAGCAGCGAGTCTGTTGGCGGGTTGTGGGGGATCGAATTCCACCACCGCCGCCAAGGCGACGAGTACCGCGCCAGGTACTCTTATTTCAACGCCCCCTTTTCGAATTGCTTCATTGTCGGCTGCTGATCTGGCCGCTGAGTTAGGGGGTTCCGTCAGTGGCGCACAGTTATTGCAGATCAGCGGTACGCCCACTTGTGGGGTGGACTTTTACTATCTGCAATACTGGACGCAGGGTGGAGCGGGCGAAAGCGCAACGGCCAGCGGTGCGTTGATGGTGCCGACTGGTGGCGCAGGTTGCACCGGTGCACGTCCCATCGTGCTCTACGGGCATGGCACGGCTGCGCAAAAAAGCTACAACATCGCCAACATCGCTGACCCGACGAATCCAGCCTACGGTGAGAGTGTCTTATTGGCAGCAATGTATGCCGCGCAGGGCTTCATCGTTGTTGCACCTAATTACGCCGGCTACGATACGTCGACTTTGGGTTATCACCCTTTCCTCAATGCCAAGCAGCAGTCTGCCGAGATGATGGACATTTTGTCGGCAGCACGGGTAGCACTGCCGAAAACGTTTGCGGCTTCCACCACGGACAGTGGAAAGGTCTTGGTGACCGGCTATTCGGAGGGTGGTCACGTTGCCATGGCAACGGTGCGGGCCATGGAAGCAGCAGGCCAGTCAGTCACTGCCTCGGCGCCGATGTCAGGTCCGTATGCGCTTGAGGCCTTTGGCGACGCGATTTTTGCGGGTAATGTAAACGTCGGTTCGGTGGAGTTTGCACCACTGTTAACCACGAGCTATCAAAAAGCCTACGGCAACCTGTACGCGGCAACCTCTGATATCTACACCTCAACCTATGCCCCGGGTATTGAGTCACTGTTTCCAGGTAACTATTCGTTAGCGGCTGCGGTTCAGGGGGGCTTGCTTCCGCAAACAGCGCTATTTAACAGCACCACCCCATCGCTCTCGGATCTGGCCAGTGCCGGAGTTCCGGGGAATCTAGCCGGCGAGTTGGCCGCTGTGATGGCTGTGCCGTCCAATCCGCTTTTTGCATTGGGCTTTGGGCCGTCACCCTTGTTGAACAACGCGTATCGCATCAGCTATGTGCTGGATGCTGCAAGCAATCCGGACGGAGCAGTGGCTGGAAGTTCTGCGGCAGGACTGGCTGCAGCGCCGCCGTCGCTGAACAACCTGCGCAAAGCGCTGTATAACAACGACCTGCGTGGGGGCGCATGGGCACCAACGGCACCCATGTTCCTGTGTGGTGGCGCTCAGGACCCAACGGTCTTTTTCAAAAATACGCAGATCATGGCGCAGTACTGGGCTGGCTTTAGCTTGCCGCCTGGCTTAGTAACTGCGTACAGCGTAGATCCCTACCCAAGTACGACCGGTTCAGATCCTCTGCAGGTGGGTTTCCTGCAGGCCGAGGCGGCCTTGGTAGCTGCCGGTGGCGAGACGGCATTCCTTGAAAATTATCATGGCGGCTTGGTGCCCCCATTTTGTGCCGCCGCGGCGCGTAACTTCTTTGTTCACGTCCTAGGAGGCTGAGCATGAATACTTCACTTACGATGAAAGTACTGTCCGGTGCGTTATTAGCGTTAGCCACTTGTGTAACCCACGCTGATGCTGTTCCAAACAACAGCATTTACGCTGGCGCGTACTTCTTGAGCTTCAAACCTACATCTCCAGGTTTACAGGGTCCGTTTACGGTTCCTGGGCTGAATGCGTCGGTGGATAATGTCACGACCACTTATCTGGCCTATATCCGCCGTTTGTCACCCAATTTTGATTTGGAGCTTGCCGCAGGTATCCCTCCGACAACAACGGTCGTGGGTCAAGGGCCTGCAAGCGTCGGTTCGGTGCCCTATAACGGCCAGAAACTGATCACTGCTAAATGGCTGTCTCCAACTTTGCTGTTGAACTACAAGTTTTTCAGTGAGGACACAGCGTTGAGGCCGTATGTGGGCATTGGAATCAACCACACGATCTTCTACGACCGCACGGTCACCGCAGCAGGGCAAGCTGTTACCGGTGGGCCAACCTCAGTCTCGCTGTCGCCGTCCACCGGCGGTGCTGCGGTTGTGGGACTTAGCTATCGCCTGCAAGACCGTTGGTTTGCCCATGCTTCGTACTCGGTATCTAACATCCATACCAGTGCTGTGGCTGATACCGCTGGGATTGTTCGCACAACCCATTTGGATTTTGGCCCGCGCTCTGTGGTGCTAGCGGTCGGCTACACCTTTTAGGTCAATAAACGGAGGCTGCCCCGGGTCAGGACTGGCTCCGGGGCAGCAACGACTTTGTTGCTGTGATCTTGCTTTTGACAGACAGAGCCCGTATTCACGGTCTGTCCAACTCGCTGTCAATGCCCTAAATTCGACACTAATATGTTACTTAACAAGAAGTTAAGGACCTTGCTGCGCTCGAAGCTCGCAGGGGGCTGGTATAGTGTCGTGCGTTTAAATGATTTTTGACCCCGCCCAACAACTTGGGCAAAGCAGCTATGGCCGCCTCAACTTACGAACAGCTCGAGCAAGAATTTCACCGTCTTCATGTTTTGCGAGGTGCGGCATCACTGCTGCGCTGGGATCAGGCGGTGATGATGCCGCGGGGTAGTATTGGCGTTCGTGGCGAACAGTTAGCTGCATTGGAAAAAGAATGCCATGCAATTCTCAGTACGCCGCGCGTCTCGCGGCTAATTGACCGTGCTCAAGCGAATGCTCAGAGCCTAGAAGATTGGCAGTTGGCCAACCTCAACGAAATGCGTCGGCAACGCGATCACGCCATCGCAACCCCGGGTAGTCTTGTCGCGAGGCTTGCTAACGCCAGTGCGCTGGCTGAGGCCGCGTGCGTTGAGGCTCGTCGTTCCAATCGCTTCGCGGATTTGTGTCCTCACCTCGAAGAGGTGGTAGGGCTGGTGCGTGAGAAAGCCTATCTGCTGGGTCAGCATCTATCGCTGGATCCTTATGACGCGCTGTTAGATGAATTCAGTCCGGGTTTGACGACCAAAGAAATCGATAGTCTTTTTAAGGTCCTAGGCCTTCGCCTGCCGTCTTTGATCCGCGAGGCCATTGAGTTGCAAGGGCCCGAGCCCTTGCCGCTACTGCCTGACGGCGAAACCGTGTCGGTAGCTCAGCAGCGGGCTTTAGCCATGGAGATCATGCAAGCCATGGGATTCTCATTCGAACGGGGACGTTTGGATGAATCAAATCAACCTCTCACCGAGGGTGATCCCGGAGATCTGCGGGTCACCTGTCGATTCAACCTCGCGCATCCGCTGCGTAGCGTCTATGACGCGTTACATGAAACGGGTCACGCTATGTACGACTTGGGGTTGCCTCCGGAGTGGGCTGCCCAGCCCGTGGGGCGCAACCGAGGCTTGGTTTTAGAGGAAAGTCAGTCGCTAATTTTATCAACGCTAATTGGTCACGGCCGGCCGTTTATTGATTATCTAAAGCCTTTGCTAGACAAGCACTACGGCGTGTCAGGTCCAGCCTGGGAGGTCAATAACATTTATCGCCATCTGACACAGGTGCAACGCGGTCTGATTCGCGTCGACGCCGATGAGCTAACTCAGCATGTGCATCTGGCTATTCGGTACGAATTAGAAAAAGACCTGCTAAGCGGTGATTTAAAAGTAAGGGATTTGCCTCAAGCTTGGAATGAAGCTATGCAGGATCGGCTGGGCGTGACACCCGCCAATGATGTGGAGGGCTGCATGCAGGACATGCATTGGCCGGCTGGTGATTTTGGTTTTTTCCCAGCCTACGGCGTTGGCTCACTGACGGCGATGCAGTTGTGGGAGACCTTAAGAACCGAACGTGATTCGGTCGATGAAGAAATCGCCGCCGGGGATTTTTCGGGTGTTGTGAGTTGGTTGCGTGACAATGTGCATGGCTTGGCGGCCAGCCTTTCTGTGCCTGAGTTAATCATTAAGGCTACCGATAAGCCGTTGTCGGCAGCGCCCGCCTTACGTTACCTCGATGCCAAGTATCTAGAGAGTTTTGAGGGCTGATGGACGTCTTAACCTCAGTAACTATTCCCCAAGCTGCAACGGCTCGGCCATCTAAGACCTTCAAGCGGTTGCAGGCCGAGTTGCGCGGACTTGTCGGCAAGGCGATTGACGATTACGGCATGATTCAAGATGGCGATCGAATCATGGTTTGTTTATCGGGCGGTAAAGATTCTTACACCATGTTGGATTTGCTGTTGTCTTTGCAGCGGTCTGCGCCGGTACGTTTTGAGTTGATTGCCGTCAATCTTGATCAGAAACAGCCGGGCTTTCCGGCAGAGGTTCTACCCAATTATCTAACGGCATTGGGTGTTCCTTTCGATATCGTTACTCAAGATACTTACAGCATTGTCAAAAGAGTGATCCCCGAAGGGAAAACGATGTGCAGTCTGTGCTCGCGGCTGCGGCGTGGCGCACTCTACACTCACGCCAGTCGACTGGGTGTGACCAAGATTGCTTTGGGTCATCATCGTGATGACATCATTGAGACTTTGATGTTGAACCTGTTTCATAGTGGCCGCTTAAAAGCGATGCCGCCAAAGTTACTGTCAGATGATGGCCGCCATATTGTTATACGTCCGTTGGCCTATGTCCCGGAGCGAATGATTATTCGGTACGCCCGCGCTAGGAAGTTTCCGATTATTCCCTGCACGTTATGTGGCTCACAGGCGAATTTGCAGCGAGTCGTCGTGGGGCGCTTGCTTGAGGAGTGGGAGCGTGATCACCCCGGGCGTATAGAGTCTCTGTTTAGTGCGATCACCCAGGTATCAGCGAGTCAGTTGGCAGATCCTAAGTTATTTGATTTTCGTGGCTTAGAGGAAAAGCGCGCTCGTGCGGATCACGAAAACCGTGGGCTGCCTCTGGCAGATACAGAATTAGAGCCACGCGATATGGCGTGGGGTTTTGCGCCGGCCGCAGCGGTTGTTGCAAAAGATGATTGGTCTGAGGAGGCAGATGCTTCAGAGCTTGAGGGCCCGGTTGACCCGGTTGACCTCGAATGAATGTTGAGCTGCCGACCAACACCTACTGGGTGTTATCGGGGCAATTGCTGGCCGGTTCATATCCAACACTAGCGGCTGGCGCGTCGAATGGCCCGCCGATTCAGACGTTGAAGGCTGCAGGCATTGATTACTTCATCGATCTGACTCGACCCGGGGAGATGTTTCCGTACGATCAGCTCTTTCCCGACCCCTACGATTTGGCCGGGGCGGCACCGATTTACTATGCTAAGCGCCCAATTGCTGACCATGGTGTTCCTAATAATGCCGCTCAGATGATTGAAATTTTGGATGACATAGATGAGGCGCTTGCTGCTGGCCATCGTATTTATGTTCATTGTCGGGCTGGGGTTGGTAGGACGGGAATGGTTATCGGCTGTTATCTGGCGCGATGTTTAGGCAGTGGCGACAAGGCGCTGGAAACCCTGGGTGAGCGCTGGCAGTCCGGAACTCTGGCGACAGAATTTTCTCGAACTCCCGAAACGGATCCGCAGGTCGAGTATGTCCGGCAATGGCCTACAAAAGACCGACCGGGTACCAATCGGACTCGATCGTCATCATTCGGCAAGTCTAGCCAGGCTACGTCGCCGGCCGTCGCCGCCAGCCTCGAAGATCGATACCGAGGTTTGTTATTTGGGCTGGCTTTGGGGGATGCTTTGGGCCAATCGACCCAGGGAATCGGGCAGGCAGAGTTTGGGCCCGTTCATGAACTCAGCGGTGGCGGTCCGTACCGTCTTGCTCCAGGCGTTTGGGCCGATAAGGCCAGCCAGGCTTTAGTGGTTGCAGAGAGTCTGCTCGCCGCCGAGGGCTTCGATGCTGTGGATCAGTTGAATCGCTTGCGTCACTGGCAGCTGACAGGATTTCCGTCGCCTACAGGGGCTTGTACTGGTATTTCTGCCGGAATGACCAAGGCACTGGCGCAGTGGCAATGGACCGGCAATCCTTTTTCCGGTTCGCATGACCCAGGACGCGCAGATCAAGAGCCGTTGGTACGTGCCGGTGTAGTCGCGGCCTTTGCGCTTGAGGATCCGCCTAAGGCGGTGTCGATCGCTGTCGATGTCAGTCGCCTGACCCATCAGGCGCCGGTTGTGCTCGACTGCATGCGCTATTTCACGGTGCTGATGGTCGGCGCGTTACGAGGAGAACCAAAGTCGCATTTGCTGGAATCCGGTTATACGCCTGCCCCCAATGCGTGGAATCAGGCGGCTCTTCGGCCTGAAGTGCGGGCCATAGTCTCCGGTGGCTGGGGAATTTCCGCGCCGCCTCTGCCATCAGGCCGAGCGCTGGATGGCCTGTCTATTGCGTTATGGGCTTTGGCTACAGGTCATACGTTCGCCGAAACGGTCCTTTTAGCCGTGAGTCTCGGCGGTGAATCTCAGGGCGCCGGCGCCTTGGCCGGTCAATTAGCGGGTGCGGTCTACGGTGCGCGCGCGATCCCTGAAAATTGGATGAGGCAGCTTGCCTTTAGCGACTTGCTGCAGGCAACGGCAGATCGTCTGAGAGCCTTCGCCCTGCGCGATGGCGGGTCGGCCGCGGCGCCGTAGGCGCTAGATCTTTCCGAGCTTGCCAATCCTCGGCTAAGCTCTCAGGTGTCCCGAGCTTAAATTTTTTTGCTAATCGCGAGATCCTGCTCATGGCGACGTCCTCGGCTGGCTCCTATCTTCGTGCCCCGCCCACGGGTAAAGGCCAAGGCTATTGGTGGCAGACCCTTAAAGACGAACAGTTACTGAAGGTGCGCTTTTGTGATTTAGGTCTATCGCTGGAGCGCTCGGTTTTAAAGCTCTACGTGGATAGGCTATATGCCGAGCTGCAGGCTCGCGGCGTCGAATTTCGTCCTCATTGCTGGCTTGCCGATGAATGGTTTTCTGCGGACGGCGTACCTGGTATTGCCATTCCGTTTTATCTGGCCCATCCGCGGTTGCGTCGTCTCGAGAAAGTGATGATGGGTCACGTAGAGGGCGGCAATGACAACTGGCTGATGAGGCTTTTGCGTCATGAGGCAGGTCATGCGATTGATACCGCGTATCGATTGCGCCGAAGGCGGGCTTTTCGAGAGGTTTTCGGGCCTGTGTCGACGCCATACCCAGACGCTTATGTTCCACGACCGGGTAGTCGTCGATACGTTCAACATCTGGGCGGATGGTATGCCCAGAGTCATCCTACCGAAGATTTTGCAGAGACTTTTGCCGTCTGGTTAAAGCCAGGGTCTCGCTGGCGCGAGGAGTATGCCGACTGGCCGGCGCTGCGAAAGCTTCTTTATGTTGACGAGGCAATTAAAAGTTACGCGACTATGCCTGCGCTGGTGCGAAATCGTTGTTATATAGATCCGTGCTCCAATGACAGACGCACGCTGGGTGATCACTACCGCGTTGTTCAATCGCGCTATCGTGAGCGTGCCCTGCCTCGCCAGGATGCGCTACTGAAGCGAATCTTTGCTTCCGAGCCAGGTCCAAACCCGCAGCGAGCCGCCGCACTGCTTCGTCGCTTAACGCCAAGTTTGAGCGCGCAAATTGCTGAACGCGCCGGATGTACCAAGTACTGCGTGCATCAATTGGTAAGGTCGAGTATCGGTCGGGCAGATCAATTGGGTCTTTATGTTTCCGGCAATCCACGTAAGGTAACGCGTACTCTCACCGATGAATTCTTCCGATTAACTGAAACTATGCAGAAGCGCCCCGGTCGGCGCATTGTTCTATGAAAAAACTCCGAATATTGGTCACCGTTCACGAGACATTAATTCCTCCAGAGACTACTGATGGGTATACAGAATCTGAAATCGACGAATGGCGCACCGAGTTTGATGTGGTTTCCACGCTACGTCAGGCTTCACATGACGTGCGCTGTATTGGGATTCTCGACAGCATGGCAGCCTTGCGTACGGCTATTAAGGAAGACAAGCCCGATATTGTTTTCAACTTATTAGAGGAATTTGACGGAGTTGTTAGTCAGGATCATCACGTAGTCTCGTATTTGGAGCTCTTGCATCAGCCTTATTCGGGCTGTAATCCGCGCGGCTTGATGCTTTCGCGGGATAAAGTTCTTTCAAAGCAACTGCTAACCTATCACCGCATTCCCACGCCACAATTCATGCTGTTCGCGCGGGGTCGGAAGGTGTCGCCACCGAAAGCATTGCGCTACCCTTTGTTCGTAAAGTCAGCGACCGATGATGCCTCCTTAGGTATATCGCAAGCATCAGTAGTTCATGATGTGACAAGCCTGAAGGATCGTATCGCGTTCATACATGAACAAAACGGATCAGATGCGCTGGTTGAAGAGTTTATTGAAGGTCGTGAAATCTATGTAGGCGTTTACGGCAACGAGCGCTTGACCGTTTTGCCACCCTGGGAGCTTAATTTTGGCAGCCTTCCTGCTGACCAAGTGGCGATTGCCACGCATAAAGTGAAGTGGGATCGCAAGTATCAACGCCGACACGGCATTGGTACTTTGCGCGCTCAGGGTCTCCCAGATGGAGTCGGCGCGCGGCTACAGGCACTGGCCAAGCGCATTTACCGTGCCTTGCATCTGACTGGTTACGCTCGGATGGATTTTCGCGTTCGCAATGACGGCTCTATTTTTGTCCTAGAGGCCAATGCAAATCCCAACTTAGCTGTGACGGAAGACTTTGCAAAATCTGCGCTGGCCACCGGAATGAGTTACGAGCAGTTACTAACGCGCATTCTCGCTAACGGACTGAATTATAAAGCTTCATGGCACCTCGGGTAATTGGTCGCTTACGGCCGGGCTTTTCTTTAGCTGAGCGACTCGACTTCTGCAAATGCCAGAGTTGTCCATTCTTGTAGATGCGGGTCAGCAAGGGTGGTAGAGCAATATTCGCTAATGAGCGACGACTTAAAAGGTCGCGCATAAGTGTGTAGCCGGCACACAACCGGCGCAAAAAAAGCATCTGCAACCGAATACTCGCCGAAAAGCCACGGGCCTGCGCCGCCAAATTGGCTTCGGCAGTGAGTCCAGATGTCGGTCACGCGGGTTAGATCGGGTAACACTTGATCGAGCTGTCTGTCATCTTGGTAGATGGCTCGTATATCCATGGGCCAGCAGGCGCGCATCGTCTGGAAGCTGCTGTGCATTTCGGCGCAAACGGATCTGGCTACGGCACGCGCGCGCACATCTCTAGGCCAGCCTAGAGACGTAACCTCGGCAGCGTACTCAGCAATGGCCAGAGAATCCCAAATGATGTAGTCATCGACTATTAGCGAGGGAACTCTTGCTGATGGCGAGTACCGGTGTACTTCATCTTTAAATAACGGCGTCTTTAATGGCAACAGGTGGCAGTCAAACACAAAGCCACTATGACGTAATGCCAGCCACGCTCGGAGTGACCAAGAGCTGTAATTTCGGTTGCCAATAACAAGCTTTGGAAGTTTTGGGTTCATCAGGCATGTGCTCTTTTTACGTGGTCATCAATAAATGATTTGGTTTGATCTGGAAAGTCGCTAAATAAGCCATCGACACCCGCCTCAAGAAACAATGCCTTGTGCAGTTCATGCCATGACGGACACCGGTTGGGCAATTGATCCAGCCTGGCCGTGTACGGATGGACAGCTAAGCCAAGAGAATGCGCGCTAGCGGCGAGATCTGTAATACATGCTGGCTGCGTTTGATCAGTCCAATAGGCGATGCGATCTATGGGAGGTCCTATTCCTTGGGCGTATCGTGAGATCTCTTTCAGGCCATGAGCAGTGCGTAATTGATCGTAATCAGTACCTGACTCATTCCAGTGATTTTCGCCAATTAACTGAATCAGTTTCAGTTCACTGCCCAGTTCATCATGGATACGAATTAGCTCTAAATCGTCGAAACACTGCAGGTATACCAGGTCGGTGTCCTTTGAGTAACCGTGTTTTTTTAAGCACTCTAAGATGATATGTGTCGAGTCTTTACCTTGCTTTCGATGCCACCCCGGGCTCTTTATCTCGGTATAAATTCCGGCACGATGGCGAGTGGCTGAATTCAGGCCTTTAATGAGCGCAAGCTCCTCATCAAGCGTGACTATGCCAAAACGTATCGCACGTTCCTTAAAGCGTTGAGGCCAATGTGCTTTCCCGCTTTCAAGATCAATACGCTCGTGGAGTTGTAGGCGGCGTAATTCATCGAGTGTAAAGTCGATGACATAGTGACGCCCGTCACTTCTAGAGCGACCCGGAAAAACGGTCGCTACGTCGGTAAGTTCGTCTAGATGCAGGTCATGAAAGACTACGGGCACGTTATCGCGGGTTATGATTACGTCCTGCTCAAGGTAATCGGCCGCATAGCCGTGCGCTAGGATCTTCGCGCCGATGCTGTGTTCAGGCATATAGCCACTGGCACCGCGGTGAGCAATCACGATCGGAGGTATCCCGTTCATTGATAGTCTCCTCGTCGCAGAGTATTAAACATTCAACTAACTTGGCTGAGCTGAGTCATACTATCTCACTATGTGGTCCAGTTCTCGAGCCTTGTCGTTTGATCTTGATGACACCCTCTGGGAAGTTGCGCCCGTGTTGGTTCGTGCCGAGGCGCGCCTTACGGATTGGCTGTCTGAGCACTATCCAGCGCTCGCAAGTTTGCACACTCCGGCTCGCGCTAAAGAGGAAAGGCAACGGATCATGTCCGAGACACCCGAGCGGGCATTTGATCTGACATGGGTCCGAACGGAGTCCTTGCGCCGATTAGCGGCAATGGCTCAGTGCCCACCCAGTGTTGCTGATGAAGCCTTTCGAGTGTTCCACGGCGCCCGCAACGAGGTTGAGCCTTATCCCGATGTGTACAGTGGCTTGGCACGGCTGGCAGAGCGGTTTCCCTTGTACGCCTTATCGAATGGAAACGCCGATGTGCATCAGACGGTTTTAGGGCCGTATTTTAAGTTGGGAGTTTCGGCCATTCAGGCCGGTGCAGCCAAGCCAGACTCTAAAATTTTCGACTATTTGATTTCCCGAGTTGGGGTTAGGCCATCGCAGATTATTCATATCGGAGACGATCCGGTTACCGATGTGCAGGGCGGGCGTCTGGCCGGGTGTCGTACGGTGTGGGTTAACCGACATCAGCGGGCTTGGCCTGAAGACCTGCCCAGGGCGGATGCTGAGGTAAACGATTTACATGGCCTTAGCACTTTACTGATTGGTGCGTAGGCTTCGGTCGACCTACCCGCACTGGCAGGGGCTGACGGCCCTAGGCGAGTACGTCGAGCAGTTTCCCCAATACTTGATTGCTCGTTTTAACGACTTGTATCGCCGCTTCCGCGCTCAATTTGGCTTGTTGCAAGTCCAACAGGGGACCTGGTGCTATCTGCTGGGGGTCAGCGATCTGCTGGGCATCGCTATCAAGTCTTTGAATGCTTCGATCAAGTGCATAGGCACCGGTTTGCAGTGCGCTAGACAAGGGTTGCGTTAATTTACTGGGAAGCATGTAAGTAAAGCCATCGGCCGTGGTAGCGCTTACTTGAATCGGGGTAGTTTATGTTACCTGTCTGGCGACCGCGGCTTGTGCCCGCCAGAGGCCGACCACCGTTTTGCCGTCGACAATTTTTCCATCGATTGCCCATTGGCAGGCTTCATCCAGTGGTACCCAGGAGACGCGAATGACCTCATCGGGTTCTGGTGTGGCGACGTCTTGGGTGAGTTGCCGCGCGAGAAATAGATGCACCACCTCTTTGAAGATGCCGGGTGAGCTCCAATAGATTCCCAATGGAGCCCAATCCTTGGCCGAGACGCCCGACTCCTCTGCTAACTCCCGCTGCGCATTGTCCAAAGGGGTTCCACCCGCCAGTTTTCCGGCGGGTAGTTCCCAGAGCCAGCCTCCCGTGACGTGGCGGTATTGATGCAACAGGCACACCTGCCCCTGATTATTCAGGGCAACCACCGCGGCCCCGCCGGGGTGGCTGACAACTTCCAGTTCAAAGTTATGTCCATTAGGCAGCGTCACCTGCTCTAGGTTCAGTTCAATGACGCGGCCTGTATAAATGGATCGTGACTTCATAACTACGCTACTCGGCGTCCTTTCAAGAGGCGCGGCTAGCAGAGATGCTCCGCAGGCCTTCCAAGAGTCGATCGACGTCACTTTTTTGCGTGTACATGGACATGCCTGTTCGAAGCACTCCACCAGACTCAGTTAATCCAAGGATATTAATCGGTCGTTGTGCGTAGAACTCACCATCCCATACGCAAACGCCCAATTTACCAAGTGCTGTCGCCATTTCCAGAGGGCTCACGCCCTGCATGGTGATGGAGACCGTGGGAGCACGCCGCCGGGTACTAAAATCAGGTCCCCATACGGTAACACCCGGTATCTTTTTAACTTCCTCATAGTAATAAGCGCCCATGGAATGCTCATAGGCACTGATTCCGGTGACGGCGTCGACTATGCGAGCACGTAGCGTATCACCGTGCCCCCAGGAGGCAATGTACTCAATAGCGGCGGCCACCCCTTCGATTGCCGGGTGGTTTAAGGTTCCTGTTTCGATTCGGTACGGAGCGACTGGTTCTTGCACGACGAGTCGATCCGTAGGCAAGGTCTCTAAAAGCCCAGGACGCGTGTAGAGGATGCCGACGTGCGGTCCGTAGAACTTATATCCTGAACACAGTAAAAAGTCCGGTGCAAGTTTTTGCACATCGAGCACAAAGTGTGGCGCGTAATGAACAGCATCAACTAAAAGCCAAGCGCCCACAGCCGTCGTTAGTTCACGCGCCAGTTCGACGTTATTTACCGTCCCCAGCGAATTAGCTGAATAACCCATCGCCACCAGGCGAGTCTTGGGCCCGATTTTGGCACGCAAGTCAGCCTCGTCCAACTGGCCACTAGGAAGAAGGTGAATCTCCCTCACGATTACCCCCGAGGCACTTAATCGTAACCAAGGCCCTCGATTGGCTTCGTGGTCTAACTGTGTGACCAAAACCTCGTCGCCGGGTTTAAGCAGCGGCTCTAGCGCATGGCTTAGAGCAAAATTCAGGCTCGTCATGTTCGCGCCTAGAGAGATCGTATCAGCGCTCTCCGCTCCCAAGAAGGTAGCGATTACCTGACGTGTGCGCAGCATGGCGGCATCTACGTCATTGGATGTCGGAAACATCCCGTGGGTGTTTGCGTTGTGGTGGGAGTAGGCATGCGAAATCGTATCGATGACGCGACTCGGTACCTGAGTACCCGCGGGTCCGTCGAGATAAACAAGCGGCTGGCCGTTTAAGGTGCGTGAAAGTGCAGGAAAATCAGCGCGGCATTTTTGGCTCTCAACGTGTGTAAAGCTCATCAAATAGGTCTCCTGTGTGGTGATATTAATCTATATAAATTTGGCGCTTTTTGCGCAGCTTTGTAGCGCCAGCCCGGATAGTAGAGTTGAAGCAGAAAAAGACCTTGAGCACCTGGTTTTTTAAATTAAGTGCTCCTAACGAGCGGCCACGATGGATTCTTCAGTTGAAGAATGCCCGTCAATAAAACACCAAGCTAATGCACTGGCCGCCGCGAAGCCAACACCGATGAGAAATACGGCGTTCCAATGATGAGATCCCGACAGATAGCCAACAATAGGCGAGGCGACGACTCCACCTAGATTTCCGCCCGTGTTGAGTACCCCAGTTGCTGCCATGGTTTCCCCCGGCGCCACGTTCATGGTGGCCGCCCAGTAGGCGCCCTCATTGAGTTCAATGCAGGCATAACAGAGCGTTAAGCTCATGACGGCCAGATACGCATTCTCACTTCCTACCGTGATTAAAAGAAGGATGCCGGCCAGTGGTAGCGTGATTAGTGGCATAAGGCGCAGGCCCCATCGCTGTCCCAGGCGGACACAAAGTAGGGTTGTGATGATGCCGCCAACGCCAGCTCCAATCGCCGCCCCCATAGGGGGTAGTGCGGCTAACCAGCCGCTTTCGAGTATGGAGAAGTGCCGCTCCTGTGCCAGATAAAGAAAGCACCAATCTCCCACAAGATAAAAAACGTAGTTCATCGTGAGATACGAAAAAGTGAGTAGCAAGATGTTTTTGTTTTTTAGTAGCTTCACTATTCGATGGGACAAAGGAGTTTGCGGTTGAGAGTGGCCGGTGGTCGGTTCAACCACGTCTAGCTCCTGAAGTTCTTGAGCGCTTACCGCGGTATGCTCTTGCGGGCTGTTGCGACCGTACCAGCCCCAAATTAGAACCAGAGGTATAGCCGGTAAGGCGGCAATAAAAAATGCGTGCTGCCAGCTGTGGCTCGTCATTAGGTGAGATATTAATGGCGGTGTAATCATCGATGCGATGGAAAGACTCATCGTTTGTAAGCCGAGTATGAAAGCCCATTGCGACGAGGGAAACCATCGAGACAGAACGCCGGCAGATACCGGCCATACGACCGATTGGGAAATTCCTAACAGACCCTGCGAAAGCATCATCGCAATAAAGAGCGAGTTACCGTGTAAGACCGATGGCACAACAGGCATCGCCATCATCGCGCCGATCGCCAGTAGTCCTGCTAACGTAAAGGTCCTTCGTGCCCCAAGGTATTCGCCGATCACGCCGGCTGGGAATTGGAAAAAGGCATACCCCATTATGAAGGCGGCTCTAAGCCAGCTAATTTGCAGCTGCGATAGCGAAAGGTCCGGTTCCATTGAAGCGGCAGCAATCGTTAGTGTTTTCTGCTGCAGATAGGCCACAAAGCCTACGAGAAACATCAGGGTAAAGATCCACCAACGTACGCGAACTTGGGATAATTTCTTGAGCATTGTCGGTGTAGAGATTCCTCAGGCAGATCCGGGTAAATAATGGTTAGTGGGTGAATGCCTAGACTAGGGCATGATTTAAGAACGGCTTGTTGCTGTACCGATTAAGAGATCGGTTTTGGTTTTTTCAAAGTAGGTGGGTTGATGGATGACACCCAATGCGCTTTCAGTGCGTGCTGCCTGTGGGTTTGCGGAAACGCAGTGTAAATCGATCACTCTCACCGATGCCTAGGTAGCGATCGCGATCTTTATCACCTAACCGCAGCGTGGGTGGCAAAGCCCAGACTCCTTGGTCATAATCCTTCGTGTCGCTTGGGTTGGCGTTAATCTCGCTGGATCCTAGATACTCAAAGCCAACACTTCGAACCAATTCTATGGCCGCATTCTCATCGACATAGCCCAGTTTTAATTGGCTATCTGCCGACCTGGAAGGCGTCGCGCGATTATCCTCCAGTCCAAGTATGCCGCCCGGTTTTAAGCTCAGATAGATTGCGCTGAGCATCGCTCTGGCGGTGTCCGGAGTGACGAGCCAGTTATGCAGCTTGCGCAAGCTAAGTACCAGATCGACGGAGTTTGCTGGTACAGGTGCCAGCGCGCCGGGCGGTTGTAGGGCTACGAGGTGCACTTTGCTATAGCTGGCTGGGTCAGCAGCAAGCTTCGCCTGGAAGCCTTTGCTGGTGTCTTGGTAGAAAGGCTGCTCGGATTTAGGATCCCACTGCGCGGCGATATAGCGGCCTCGCGCCTTTAATAGTGGCGCTAGAATTTCTGCCCACCAGCCCGCTTTATCGGGCCAGATCTCCATGACAGTCATGGTTTCGCGAAGGCCGAAGAACTCTAAGGTGGCTTTGGGGTGCTGGTAGATGTCGCGGTCACGGCTAGTCTGGCTGCGTTGCTTGCCAGTGAGTATGAGGTCCAGCTTGGTACTGGTAGCAGCATCCGTAATACTCAAATCGACAGCTGTGGTGAGGGCGGTCTGAGCGCTCGATGTGGTGCTCACCATGCTGAGCATCATCAGTGCTACGACTGCTGGCAATCGGTAACAGGTAAGAAGCCAGCGAACGGCGGATAACAATGTTTGCATGGTTGAAGCTGAAACCCCTGAGCTTAATGGTCTTCAGAATACGCCGATCTATCGGTTATCTGGAACTCCCATTTCCATAAAACAAACCCCGCGATGGCGGGGTTTGTTGTGTTGGAGAGCCCGTTTTAGGGTAGGTCGCTCTTAACGACGACCTCGGCCACCACCGTCGCGGTCACCACCGCGGCCGCCACCGCCATAACCACCACCGTCTCCACCACCGCCGTAGCCGCCGCCACCGTAGCCGCCGCCACCACCACCGTAGCCGCCGCCACCGCCGCCACCGTAGCCGCCGCCACCACCACCGCCACCGCCGTAGCCGCCGCCGCCAGAGCGTGGCGCACGTGGTGCGCGTTCCTGGGCTTCGTTGACGCGCAACTGACGGCCACCCATCTCATGGCCATTGGTTGCGGCAATTGCTTTCTGTGCATCTGCGCTGGGCATATCAACAAATCCGAAACCGCGTGGACGTCCGGTTTCGCGGTCATTGACTAGTTTTACCGACTCAACTGTGCCATGAGCCTCATACAGGGCTCGCACATCATCTTCGGTGGCCGAGAAAGGAAGGTTGCCGACATAAATAGTGGTCATCACAGCTCACTCAAATAAAATGCAACGCTCGGTCCCTGACCGATGTGTCGCGGGGCTAAACCTCGCGCTCGTGGCTTTCATGGTCCTGTTCAATTTACAGAGTACCCAGTTAAGAACGAGCCCGAACCGAAGGTAGATGTCGTCAATAAGCCCCGATGCTGCATTGCGGTTGCAATCGCTGTCACCATTAAAGCCGTGGATCGCCATTAACCTCTAGAAAAGATGCTACGCCACGCCTGTCTGGGAAGCAATTTCACTCATGTTAAAGCGTGAGTTTTTATGAGCCGTGCGGCACGGACTGTCCGGTCCCTACGGGCCGGGTGGGGTCTTTACACCATTCACTCCAAGAGCCTGCGTACAGCCGGGCGCCCGTAAGGCCAGCCCTCTCTAGGGCTAGCAAGGTATGGCAAGCAGTAATGCCGGAGCCGCACATGCATACAATGTTGTCGGGTTCCTGCGGACCCAACTGGGCAGAAAATAGAGCGCGCAGCGCCTCGGGTGCTTTGAATTTCCCGTCGGCACTCAGACTCTCGGAGTGAGGAAGGCTGATCGCGCCGGGTATATGGCCGGCGACCGGGTCTAGAGGCTCGACGGTCCCGGCAAAACGCTCGGCTGCCCTGACATCCACCAGTTTGATCGATCGCTGTTGTAATCCCGCTGTCACATCTGCCGTTGAAACGCTGTCTTTAGGTTGCAGTTGGCCTATGAAATGGCGCGGTTCACGGGCCTTTATGATGTCTGTCATAGGCAGGCCAGCGCCTTGCCACGCAGGCAAGCCGCCGTCTAATACCGCGACATGGGAATGGCCCATGGCGCGCAAGAGCCACCACGCACGCGAAGCAAACAAGCCATTGGAGCTGTCATAGGCTATGACCTGCACCGTAGAGTTAACTCCGGCTGCACTGAGAAAATCGGCGAGATCAGAGGAGTTAGGTAAGGGGTGCCTGCCTGAACTCGGCGTTGGCTTGCCCGACAGAACGGTACTTAAGTTGGCGTAAATGGCCCCGGGTACATGGCCCTTGAGGTAGCTTGCATATCCGGCCTGTGGATCCTGAAGGCTGTATTGGCAGTCAAGTACGCACCAGTCGGGGTCTTCAAGATGTGCCGCAAGCTCTGACGGTTGTACCAGCGTTTGGAACATCGAATATCTCCCTGAATCAGGACAACGTGTTGCTGTGTCTTAGGTAACGTTATAATTCGCTAAATAGAAGTGTGGAGTCAAAACGCCTATGGAACTTTACGCCTCTGAGGACAGCCCTTGGTGTTGGCGCGTGCGACTGGCACTAGAGCACAAGCGGCTGCGCTACAACAATCATCAGCTTAACGTGACGACCCAAGAGCACAAATCGCCGGCAATGCTCCGGCTGACTCCCCGCGGACGTTTGCCCGTACTTTGTGACGGTGCTTACGTGGTATTCGAGTCTGTGGCAATTCTGTACTACCTGGATCGCCAATATCCTGAGTGGCCCTTATTTGGTACGAGCGCCCAGGAAGGCGGAGTGATTTTACGGGTCATTGAGGAGTTTCAGAATTACATTGAGCCGCACTTGATGGCTATCGTTGCTGCCATTAAGGCCCATGAATTGGAGGGCCGTCGCGATGAAATCATGGACCACATGTTGATAGCCGCTGGTGAAGCTCGAACGATTGAGGGTCGCTTATCGAAGTCTGAGTGGATCGTAGGGGAGCAACCCTCAGCGGCTGATTTTGTGATCTACCCGTGGATACGTGGATTGCAGCAAGCGTTGGAAGATCCAGATGCCTCGGAGCTTGCTGCGCGTTTCCTACCGATTGATGTACAGTACCCTGCTGTCGCCCGCTGGTTTTCGCGGATTCAGTCATTGCCGCGGTACGAATTGACTGAACCGGCTACCCTTAAGCGCTAAACAGACAACAAGTCGTGCCAACAAGGATTGCGTCCTGTTGGCGTTTTATTCTCGTGCTTAAACGTCAGAAAGTTCCTGCATGGTCGGGCTGGTCGTTTTTCATGAGGCTACTATTGTGGGAGTACTGTTCAGAATGGAAAAACATCCGATTCACGTAACCTTTCCAGGCCGTCTGGTTTTTGTGGGTTTTGGCGCAGTCGGCCGTGGCGTGCTGCCGCTCGTCTTGCTTCATATCGGCGGGTTGCCTGCCGAGCGGATCATGATAATTACGGCTGATGAATCGGGGCGTGAACAAGCCGAAGCGGCAGGTGTCACTTATATAAACCAGCCGATTACTCGAGAAAACTTCCGGCACGTCCTAGAGCCAATTCTGGGACGGGGTGACTTTCTTCTCAACCTTTCTGTTGACGTCTCCTCGATCGCTCTAATTCGTTTTGCTTGGGAACGAGGGGCCTTGTACTTGGATACTTGCATTGAGCCGTGGTTAGGCGGTTACGTAGACAAGGCGCTTCAGCCAGACAAGCGCTCTAATTATGCGATTCGTGAAGAAGCACTGGCTTTGCGTCGGGCCCATTCGGATGCTCCGACGGCTGTACTAACTCATGGAGCTAATCCAGGCTTAGTCTCCCACTTTGTAAAGCAGGCACTGCTTAATATAGCAGCGGATATGGGCCAGTCCGTGGCAGAACCCGTCACCCGCGCTCAGTGGGCAACGCTAGCTCACCAGTTAGGCGTGAAAGTAATCCATATTTCAGAGAAAGACACGCAAGTTCCAAGTGTTCCTAAAAAACTCAATGAGTTTGTGAATACCTGGTCGGTAGATGGCTTTATTTCTGAGGGCTCGCAGCCCGCGGAGTTGGGCTGGGGTAGTCATGAGCGAAATTTCCCGCGCGACGGGCGCCGGCATGAGTCTGGCTGTGGTGCGGCAATCTATTTGATGCAGCCCGGCGCGGCAACTCGCGTACGGACTTGGGCCCCTCAGGCTGGTCCCTTTCACGGTTTTCTGATCACCCACGGTGAAGCGATTTCGATTGCTGATTACTACACCGTGCGTGAGGGTGAAGCGGTGGCTTACCGGCCAACGGTTCATTATTCCTACCATCCCTGCGACTCTGCTGTGATGTCGGTACACGAGTTTGCAGGGCGCAACTGGCAGGAGCAGGACAAAAAAAGAATTCTGCTCGATGAAATTGTCAGCGGTGGTATTGATGAATTAGGGGTATTGCTCGCCGGGCACAAACGCAACGCCTACTGGTTTGGGTCGCAGTTATCGGTAGATGAGGCCAGGACGCTGGCGCCGTATAACTCGGCCACCACGATGCAGATTTGCTCTTCGGTGCTAGCCGGTGTGATCTGGGCGATGGAAAATCCGGGCCGTGGCCTTGTGGAGCCTGACGATATGGATTTCCGGCGCGTGCTTGAGATTTGCCGTCCGTATTTGGGGCCGTTGGTGGGTGAATACACCGAGTGGCATCCGTTGACGGACCGTGGTCAGTTGTTCCCTGAAGATCTGGATGAGACCGATCCCTGGCAGTTCAAAAACATCCGAGTCGTTTAATACCTACGCGGTAGGTGGGTATTCGTAACGGATACCCACCACGATGTAAGAACGAAGTCCGCCTGGAGTTTCCAGGCGAACTTCGTCATCAAGCTTTCGGCCCAGTAACGCCCTGCCTAAGGGTGAGTCCATGCTCACATAGTGAGGGTGCATATCAAACTCGTCGGGCCCGACGATGCGTACCTCACGAAGTTCTGCGCTACTGGATTCAATCTCTACCCAGGCACCGAAATAAACCCGCCTTGGATCCGATGGCGCCTTATCAACGATCACCATCCCATCTAAACGCTTGCGCAGAAACCTAACGCGCCGGTCTATCTCTCTTAGCCGTTTCTTACCGTACGTGTACTCAGCATTTTCAGACCGATCGCCCTGTGCCGCAGCGGCGGTCACAGCCTCGGTTACTCGCGGCCGCTCAACACGCCAAAGCTCATCCAGTTCGGCACGCAGTCGCGCCGCCCCTTCCGGTGTTGAGTATTGAGATCCGGGTTTTTCGCTAGGTCGCCAACGGCCCAATTTTTGCGATCCTTAAAATTCAGTAACAGTAGTGTGACAATTCGAGCAGCCCGTCACGGACTCAGGGTCCGGTTGCGTCTAGGCTCTCATCCCATGAGCGTTAAAGTGTATGCACATTTTGTTGCCGACCTCGGAGCCAAAGGCTGTAGCGAGTTCCGCGGTATCGTGGAGTTGCTGGCCGAGGACGTTTTAGGGCGCGGCAATGATGCGCTTGCACGAGAGCTCGCTCGTGATTTTAACGTGCAAAGCGAGCATATACGTGTCCTGCGTTGGGCCCGTCTGCACTAAAGCGCATTCTTTCGGTCCGCAGCTGTAGTCCTAGAATATTGAATTTAAAACAGTTTATTTAGTCTTTTCGAGGATTCGCCTCGTTTAAGCTCGGACTTTTCCGTGGCCGGGTAAGTTCACCCTTGTTAAAAGCCTCCCAGCGCCCGATTATGTATCTAACAGAAACAGGTATCTGCACCTTGCGCAGCGCCTGCCGTGGTTTTGATCATTAATTGTGGAGTGCAACTCATGCGTTTTAAGTGGTTGGCTGCCGTGCTCAGTGTGGCATTTTTGACGTCGGGCTGTGGATATAACCAAATTCAGGCTCAGGATGAGGGCACCAAGAGCGCCTGGTCAGAAGTACTGAATCAATATCAGCGTCGTGCCGACCTCATCCCTAATTTGGTCAAGACGGTTCAAGGCTATGCGCAGCAGGAGTCCAGCGTTCTTATCGGTGTGACTCAGGCCCGCGCTGCTGCAACCTCGATTAAGGTCGATGCCGCAGATCCGGAGTCCCTAAAGAAATTCCAACAAGCCCAGGGACAGGTGTCGAGTGCCTTGTCTCGCTTAATGGTTGTCAGCGAGAAATACCCCGATTTGAAGTCCGATCAGAATTTTCGCGATCTGCAGGCGCAGCTTGAGGGCACAGAGAACCGGATCGCGGTAGCGCGTAATCGCTATATCCAGGCAATTCAGGGTTACAACCTGACGGTTCGGCAGTTTCCGTCAAACTTGACGGCAAAGATGTTTGGTTATCAGGCAAAGCCCAACTTTACTGTCGAAGATGAAGCCAGCATTTCTAAACCACCCGTGGTTGACTTTGGAGCACCTAAGGCCGAGGTAAGCCATTGAGGATAGACAGAAGAACCGCCACTTCCTGCGGGTCAGGCATTGTCACCCGTTGCCTGTGCGCTGTGCTGCTTGTCGTGGCAGGTGGCTTTAGTGGTGGACTGAGTTTAGCCGCGGAACCGGTACTGTCTGCTGGTACGCCAGTGGAGGTACCTGCCGCGGCAGGTGGCTTTAGTGGTGGACTGAGTTTAGCCGCGGAACCGGTACTGTCTGCTGGTACGCCAGTGGAGGTACCTGCCGCGGCGCCGGTTATTGATTTGACGTCTACCCTTTCACCGGCTGAGCAGGCGAGAATAACGGCCAAGCTCGTTAAGCTTGATCAGGAGAAAGGCAGCCGAATTTCGGTTTTGATGCTTCCAAGCGTCGGCGATGAGGGGATAGAAGCCTTCGCCGTGCGGGTGGCTACCCAATGGAAACTGGGTCGCAAGGACGTCAGTGACGGTATCTTGGTGGTTGTCGCGAAAAACGACAGACGTGCGCGAATTGAGGTGGGCTACGGGTTGGAAGGTGCCGTGCCTGATGTGGTCGCTAAGAGAATCGTCAGTGACTTGATGACGCCGAACTTTGCTCAGGGTCGTTATGCTGACGGTATTAATGCCGGCGTCGATGCGTTGATACGAGTGGTTGAAGGTGAGGCGCTGCCTGCACCTGCACACGCCACCAAGCAGCACTCCGGTGCAAACTCGATCCTAGAGATTGTCCTCGTCGCAGTGTTGTTCGGGCAGTTTTTAAAGTCACTCATTGGACGTGTGTTCGGCTCATTGCTGACTGGACTTTTAGCCGGCGGCGCAGCTTGGTTGTTTTTATCGCTGTCCCTGTCTGCGGTCTTGATTGGCGCAGTCTGCTTCCTTGTCCTGATTTCCGGTGGCGCCAGTAGCGTCATGTCTGCCGGTGGCAGTTATCGCGGAGGCGGCTTTGGTGGTGGTATGGGTGGTGGTTACGGCGGCGGCGGTGGCTGGGGCGGTGGCGGCGGAGACGGCGGAAGCTGGGGCGGCGGCGGCGGCGGATTTGGAGGCGGCGGCGCCTCGGGAAGTTGGTGAAAAAGGTGCACAGGTGGATACGTTTATTTCGCCATTGGGCGACCACGCACCGATATCAACGCACACTGTTTCCGGCAGCGGCGCTCGATCGGTTAGAAAAGTCCATACAAAGCGTGGAGTCCTCGCATGCGGGGGAGATTCGAGTAGTCATTGAATGCGCTCTGGATACTCGCTCTGTATTGATGGGTAAAACGCCCCATGCTCGCGCGGTAGAGTTGTTTGGCCAATGCGGTATCTGGGATACCGAGGCTAACAACGGCGTGTTGATTTATTTGCTATTGGCAGACCGCCGCGTAGAAATTCTGGCAGATCGGGGTTTTGGTGAATTAGTGACTCACAGCGAATGGCGAGTCGTCTGCAAAGAGATGGAAATGTCCTTTAGAGAGGGGCAGTTTGCTGAGGGTGTGGAAAGGGGTATCAAAGCAGCTGGCCTGCTTATTGCCCGACATTTTCCCGTTAAGGGTAACCGTAACGAACTGCCAGATCGCCCTGCGCTGATCTAAAGCTAGGCGCGCTAAGCTCGCCCCACGCTCGAGCGGTTGGTTAATGTCATACTAGGCGCCATGGTGAACTCACGCGCTGACTGGAAACCGGCCTCATCGCTAAAGTACGGCGTGCTCACCGCACTCTTGCTCTTCCAGTTATCTGGGTGCTCGTTATTGCGACCGATGTCCGCGCCGGCGCCTGAGTCTACGGCCGCGGTTGTGCCAGAAGCCCCGCCAAGTCCTGCGCTTAAGCCACAACCTCGGGCCTCGCACGAGTTTGATTTTTACCCCAGCCGCGATGATGTGGTGGGTCAGGTGCAGGTTGTGACTACCGGGCCTGACGACACATTGCCCGACCTGGCGCGACGATTTAACCTCGGTTATGAGGAGATCGTGCGAGCCAATCCTGGCGTTGATCCTTGGTTACCAGGCGTAGGGCGCGAGATCGTACTTCCGACTCGCTTTGTTTTGCCTGATGCCCCTAGGGTCGGGTTGGTTGTGAACATAGCGGCGATGAGGCTTTACTACTTCCCGCCGCACGGCGCTGGCCAGGCCGCAAAAGTGATTACTCATCCGATTGGCATTGGCAAGGTTGGCTGGTCAACGCCAGAAGGCGTGACCCAGATTCAAGCGCGCGTTAAAGATCCGTTTTGGATTCCGCCGTTGTCGGTGCGTAAGGAACATCACGCCGACGGCGATGAGCTGCCAGCACGCGTACCCCCGGGACCTGATAATCCTTTGGGGGCTTATTTACTTCGTTTGGGCTGGCCTACTTACCTGATACACGGAACCAATAAGCCGTATGGCGTGGGCATGAGATCCAGCCATGGGTGCATTCGCTTGTACCCCGAAGACATTGCTGAATTTTATAAGATGCTACCTTTGGGTACGTCGGTGCGCGTGGTGAATCAGCCTTATGTGCTGGGGTGGGATCATGAGCGCCTACTGGCGCAGGCATTCGGATCATTGTCTGATGACAAGCGAGACTGGGAAAAGGGCGCACGACAGTTACTCGATCACTCTAAAAACACCCATACTCCTTTGTGGCAGAAAATTCGGGCGCATCTTGCGGATATTGACTGGGCGGCTGCTGATGGGCTGGGTAAGGTGACCAGAGGCGTACCAGAGTCAGTCATGAAGGCAACGCCGCAGACACAAGACAGTGTCATTAAAAGCGCCCTGCGTGTTCAAAACGTACTGCCTAAGGGAGCTACCTGGGCTGGCGAGGAAAGATCCTCCGCCGCTTCAGCCCAGTTTCAGGAAGTGTTGGGTGCTCGAGAGTCTGCACCGGACCAGCCCGCAGGTCGCTGACTACTGCCTTAATGCAGTGAGCTCGTTGGCTCAGGTGCGTCAATTTGACTGGTTTCATGGCCTTTGAGGGTGGAGTGTTTCGTGCGTGTTTTGATGATTTCAGACGTCAGTTTTCCGCGCGTAAATGGCGTATCGACTTCAATCCACACGTTTCGCAGTCAGTTGCATCAGCTAGGGCATGAAACGGTTCTTATTGCGCCTGACTATCCTGGTATGACGCAGGATGAAGATCCAACCGTCATACGCATGAAATCCCGTCGAGTGCCCGGCGATCCGGAGGATCGCCTGATGAGTTATCGGGGTATTCAATCCATGCTGCCGCAATTAGCGAAGCAGCAATTTGATCTTGTGCATGTCCATACGCCCTTCATTGCCCACTATGCAGGCACAAAGTTGGCTCGTCGGTTAGGAATACCGGTGGTTGAGAGCTACCACACGTATTTTGAAGAATATGGCCAATACTACATGCCTTTGCTGCCACGCTCTTTCATGCGTTTTTTTGCACGACGCCTGACCGTCAGTCAGTGCGCTGCTATTGATGCGCTAGTGGTTCCATCCCCGCAGATGATTGACGCTCTTCGCTCTTACGGAGTTAAGGTGCGCGCGGAGCGTATTCCCACTGGCATCGATACATCGAGCTTTTGCGGCGGTGATGGCGACGCGTTCCGCCGGCAATATCAGATTGCATCTGACCGTCCCGTATTAGTTCATATCTCGCGTGTTGCTTATGAGAAAAATATCGATTTTATTTTACGTGTGGTTGCCAGGCTTAAGGAAGACGTTCCAAACGTACTTTTAGTAGTGGCTGGCGATGGTCCTGCGTTGGCGCGACTTAAGCAGTTATCAAGGCATTTAGAAATTACCGAAAATTGCCTTTTTGTCGGCTATTTAAATCGCGAAACAACGTTATTGGATTGTTACCGGAGCGCCTCGGCCTTTGTCTTTGCTTCACGCACAGAGACACAAGGGCTCGTTTTGCTGGAGGCGCTTGCCCTGGGTGTGCCCGTGGTTTCCACGGCGGTGATGGGGACGGCGGATGTGTTGCGGGAGGTTAAGGGCGCGATCATCGCCCCTGAAGATGAAGCCGGCTTCGCTCAGGCTATCCATTCGCTACTCACGAACCCTAGCCTAGAAGCCAGCCTGCGCGCTGTCGGGCCGCAAGATGCCGCGGCATGGTCTGCTCGTTCGATGGCCGAGCGTCTGGTAAATCTCTATCAGGAGGTCATTGCAGCCAAACGCGCCGGCTATTTCACGCCGCTGAAGTAGCACTATGTTAACCTTTCGTCTATCGGTGTTGATTCTCATAGGAACGGCGTTGTGACGAATGCTACTGCCGCGGGAATTCGTGTTGTTGAGCAGTTAGGCGAGGGACAGCCTATTGCTCATGCCGCGACCTCCATTACAGCGTTCGTAGGACGAGTTCTGCGCGGACCTATTAATCAACCGATTTTGGTTAGCAGCTTCGCGGATTTTTCCGCCAATTTTGGCGGCCTATGGCAGCCGAGTACACTCTCCTACGCGATCGAGCAGTATTTTGAGAACGGCGGTACGGCCGCCCTGGTCGTGCGCGTTGCTAACGGCGCTAAGCCACCGACCTTAACCTTGCCTACCGACGGGCGTCCTTTGCAATTGGTGGCTCAAAATCCTGGTACTCGTGAATTTCTTCGCGCCGCGGTTGACTACGATGGCATTGAGCCGGGCGATAGCACAACGTACAACCTGACTTTGCAACGGGTCAGGGCCGTTGGGCTAGAGCATATTGAAGAGCAAGAAATTTATCCTCGGGTAT
Source organism: uncultured Pseudomonadota bacterium (assembly GCA_903828595.1). GTDB lineage: Bacteria > Pseudomonadota > Gammaproteobacteria > Steroidobacterales > Steroidobacteraceae > CAIKMS01. The sequence continues at coordinate 232,397 of CAIKMS010000016.1, forward strand.
CAACGATGCCAGACTCTGCACGTCGCGTAGAGATCTTGCTCGGAGCCTCTTTGCTTGCGCGTGCCTTGGGCCCTGCGCCGTCTGAGCGTCCTTGGCCGAGTGCGCGCGGCCAGGAGGCGTACGTAGCGTGTAATTCCGATGGGCACGATGGTGCTGCATTGAGTGACTACGATCTGATTGGCTCGGCGAGCGAGCGCACCGGGCTGTTCGCACTAACGGAAGCGGACTATTTTAACTTTCTGTACTTGCCACCTTTATCCCGAACCCAGTCGGTAGGCCCTAGTGCGCTTCTGGTAGCCACCCGCTTCTGTCGCAGTCGTCATGCCTTGCTGCTGATGGATCCACCAGCAGACTGGGTTGATCCGCTGGATGCTTTAGCGGGTGCGGGCGATCTGCCGTTACGCAGTGAGGATGCGGTGATGTTTTTCCCGCCTGTGCTCGCCTACGACCGGTTACGCGCAAGATTTGAATCCTTCGCACCTTCAGCGGCGGCGGCGGGGATGCTGTCACGTGGCGCCGGGGTTATTGACGGTATCGGCCGCGGCTTGGATCTGGATGGTGCGCTGCGCCCAGGTTTGCGGCCTAGCGTGATCGTCGATGAGGCACTGCGTGAACGATTGTCTTGCGTTGGCATTAATGTGCTGCAGTCGGTGCGCTCCCCTAAGCGAATACCCGCGCGCACGATGGCAGGTTTGCATGCGCGCACTCCGGAGCAGTCCTACCTGCAATATCGGCGTATGACATTGTTCTTAGCAGCGAGCGTGGAACGCGGCACTCGGTGGAGCATCTTTCATGTCAGTGAGCCGGGTTTATGGCGCCGATTGACAGAGCAAGTAAGCCAGTTTTTTAAAGAGTTGCAGGATCAAGGACTATTCGGGGAAGAAGCATCGCAGCAGTCGTGGTTTGTGCTGTGTGACGGTCGGCTGAATCTGCGGGAAGCCCCGATGGTTAGTCTGCTCTATGGCATTGCGGCGCGCCGAGAAGGTCAGTTTCAGGCCTTTATGGTCACCCATAGCGTGAGTCAGAGCACCGTTCGTAGTGTCACGCTGAATCGGTTGCACTGGCCGGAATTTTCAGCGGGTCGGTTCTCGCCAGAAAATGATGAACACTTGGATCGTTTTATCCATGCCTTGGGCATCAGATCGTGATCTAAGGTCAGGGTGAGCCGTGGCGATTAGTGACGGACTCCGACGGCCATTGAAATCACGGCACGCACCGCTTCTTTACCGCTGGCATCGACGACCGTTACCGGCACACCAATTTGAGAGGTATGCGCCCAGTCACTACGGTCTAATCGCGCGGTAGCAACGGCGTCTGTGCAAATAGGTGAAAGGTATTCAATAGTCATTCCGCGCGGCGACCAGAAATAATTCTCTGGCAGCGTGGTTTCCATCAGCATCCGTGCCGCGAGTTCGCACAGGTTGGTCATGGCCATGGCATGCACGTTCCCGGTAGCATCCAGGACGTCGCGGCGATGCGTTAAGGACACCGTGCACAGACCGGGGCGCACGACTTTAAAGTGAGGCCTAATCCAGCTTAAATACGGCGCATGTCGTGCAACTAGGCGGCTAAAGCGCCAGTGGCCAATAGGGCGGCTGCTAAGGCGCCGCCAAGCGTTCAAGAGTGGCACGGGAATAGAATCTCGAAACTGCGTGTAGGGATCTTTATTAGCGCTAATTCGGGTAAAACTTTACCACGTAGGACAGCTCCTCACGACCTCGTGCTGACAATAATTTCGGGATTTCAACTTCCGCATGGCAAAAAAATCAGTGAGTAAGGGACCTGCAACCGCTAGCTCTCGAGTTAAGGTATCGAAAACTCCTGGCATTGCTACGCGGTCACCCGATGGCGTCGGTTTGGCATCTTCTTTGCTCGCGCTGGAACGTATTTGGGCTGTCGTTGAGGCCTTGCCGGTAGGGCGGGTGATCAGTTACGGCGAGGTAGCTGCCCAAGCAGGCTTGCGGGGACGCGCGCGCTTGGTCGGACGTGCCCTTAAAGTAGCGCCCGTTAATCGCCCACTGCCCTGGCACCGAGTACTGCTGTCTAGTGGCCATCTGGCTTTCCCACCGGGCAGTGAGGCGTATAGACGGCAGGTGCGGCTCTTAAAAGCTGAGGGCATCGAGGTAGAAAACGGGCGTGTTAAACGTTCGACCAACGAGCATAAAGATCTGGATGCGCTGCTGTGGCAGCAGTCCGGCTGATACCATCAGTACAGTTCATTTGGAGCAGGTTCGCATGGCGCGTTACGTCGTATTTTCGCACGGTAAAGAAAGTGGCCCCTGGGGTACCAAGATCACGGCTATGGCGGAGGTCGCACGCGCCGAAGGGTACGAGGTCGAGTCTGTCGATTATCGGGGGCTGGATGATCCACAGGAGCGGGTCGCCCGCTTGCTCAGTGCCTGTCGCGAGTTACAGGGACCGTTAGTTCTGGTGGGATCGAGTTTGGGGGCGCATGTGTGTACCCAAGCATCGGCGTTGCTCAGGGCCCGTGGGCTTTTTTTGTTAGCGCCAGCCTTCTATATGCCGGGGTTTGAGCAGTTCACGCCAAAGCCTGCGCCGTGCCCCATCTCGATAGTGCACGGCTGGAACGATGACATTGTGCCGGTAGAAAACAGCATTCGTTATGCTCGTGAACATCAAGCCTCCTTGCATATCTTGAACTCAGATCATCGACTGCAGGATGTGTTGGGTCAGATTAACTATTGGTTCGAGTATTTTTTGGTCCGCCTGGATAAACCTGACTGAGTATGCTCGCCGTGGATACAGTGGAATCTGCCGAGGCCACATCACCTTGGTTTATTTATATTGTTGAAAGCCAAGCAGGGATGCTCTACACGGGTGTCACTACTTCGATTTCAAGGCGCCTTAGCGAGCACGCCAGCGGGCGCCGTGGAGCGCGCTGGTTTCGCTTTTCCGGCCCAGCGCAGCTGCGCTATGTAGAGCCTGCGCCCGATCGGGCTGCCGCGCAGCGGCGAGAAGCCGCTATTAAGCGATTAACCCGTCAGGCCAAATTAGCCCTGATTAACAGCGACACCAACTCACCGGTGGGTCGCACGCGGGGCTAATCCATGGGCGACTGGCTGATGCTGGCGCTCAATCTTCGTGGGGCTTGGCGCGCAGGCGCTTAACGGTTGACGCGTTGCGCTTGCCATCCAGCCGACGAAGTTTTGAGCCTAGCGTGGGTTTAGTGGGTCTGCGGGCCTTGGGCCGGGTGCGAGCTTGCGTGATCAGTTCTGCCAATCGTTCCATCGCATCGGCTCGATTTCGCTCCTGCGTGCGATGTCGGTGTGCGCTGATAACGAGCCAGCCTGCATCATTCAGTCGGCGGCCGGCTAAAGTCGCAAGACGGCTGCGCGTCCACTCATCGAGCAGGCTGCATTGGGCGGCGTTAAAGCGTAGCTGCACTGCGGTGGCTACTTTGTTTACATTTTGCCCGCCTGGCCCTGGCGAGCGGATGTAATGAAACTCTAGGTCAGCTTCTGGTAGATCCACACCTGGCGCAAGATTGACTAGCTTCATGCCTCGTCAATCAGGTTTTGCCGGTTGGATGAGACGATCTGTACCTGACCTGAGGCATCGAGCAGCCGTAAATCCATCTGTGCCCGCGGAATCACGATGCCTTGCTCTTTAAAGAGCCGCCAGATTTCTCTGTTCGTGTCTGAGCGAACGTTATTAACGCCTTCCTGTGGATCGGCTATCCAAAAGCGTAGCTCTAAATCCATTCCGTAATCGTGGAAGCCCATCAACCGCGCGACAGGGGCAGGGTCACGTAAAATTCTCGCGTGGCCTGCTGCGGCATTGACCAGAACCTTTAGAGCAAGTTCGGGATCGTTGTTATAACTGATCCGGACGGGCACTTTGAGGCGGACGCGGCGATCGCTATAGCTCCAGTTAATAACCTGATTGGTGATCAGGTTTTGATTAGGCACCAGAGTCTCAACCCCATCACGATCACGTACCACAACGTAGCGGCCGCGCAGTTGCTGTACCCAGCCAAATCCTTCCGTGGTTGTACCTAGGGTGCCTGTAAAGCTAATGACATCGCCAGGTTTAATGGACTTGTCCATCAGCAGCACAAAGCCGCTGACAAAGTTTGCCGCAATAGATTGCAGGCCAAAACCCAGTCCTAAGCCCAGTGCGCCACCAAAGAAGCTCAACGCACCAAGGTTGAATCCCGAGGCTGATAATCCAAACAACACACCAAAAGCAATAAGCAGCGCGTAAGTGAACTTGGCGGCAGCAATCCGCGTGCTCGCCGCTAATCCCTGCAGTTCACCGATGCGCTGCTCAAGAACGCGACCGACCCAAGCAGAGAAGATCACAAAGACAATGACGGTTACCAGTGACTTTAGGATAGACCACAGTGTTACCGGTGCTTCAGCGCGAGGTGCATTTAAAATGGGCACGGCGTCCAGGTACGCAATGAACGCTTCCAGCCAGCCTAAGATATACATCGCCACAAAAAACCAGATTAGAAGTGCGCTGCGTGCTTCTAACGAGCGCAGTCGGTGATTAGGCGTTAACGATAAAAACAGTAAAAATACTGCGGAGCGAATCGCTATCAGTGAACCGAGCAGACGCAGGCCCAGATTCAGTAACGAGGTATCGATATTAGTCGGTGCAAGCAGGCCATGCCCGGCTAGTAAGGTGGCGATACTTGCAACGTAAGGGGCGCTGAGCCTTAGAGCCTCACGCATGACACCTGGAAATCTAAGCGTACCGGGTGACGATTGTTCAGGCGCCATGGACTCTCGGCCAAGACGCACGGCTCTGGCAGTGAATACGGCCAGGCCCAGAGCCGCGCCGATAATGATGAGCTGTATGAGGTCATCGAGCGTCCAGACCGCGTGCGCGAGGGTTATCACACGTCCTGGCAGGGAATCGATGAGGCTGGTTGTCATAAGTCAGGCCTTAGGCGTTTAAGTCCGGAATGAGCTCACTCTCTAGGCGTGTAATCTGGTCTTTAAGAAAGAGTTTACGACGCTTTAACCTCTTCATCTGCACCTCGTCGCAACGCAGGTCCATTTGTAGGCGATGGATGATTTCATCAAGATCCCGATGCTCAATGCGTAACCCTCGCAGACGCTCTAAGCGCGCCAGCAATTGCGTCGAAACGTTGTCTTTTTCATTGTCAGACATGGGGCTATTCTGCCGTCCTTGTCGGGCGTGCGGGGCTATCGTGAAGGTCAACCCAACGATGCCAGATCGGGGTGACCGCCGGGGGAAGCTTAGCCAAACGGCCCGGTCGCTGCCATGGTAGCGCCGGGTCGTGACAGTCAGAACCTTGTGAGCCTTCCAGATCGGCGCGTAGGCACAACCCCACGGCTGTTTGGGTCTGACTGGGACTTTGGCCACCGACCACAACCTCCAATGCCTGTCCGCCTCCCTGCGCGAACTCCTTGACCATGGTCCGGCGTTGTCCTGCGCTTAAGGTGTAACGCAACGGATGGGCAAGCACGGGCGCACCGCCGGCACCGAGAATCGCCCTTAAAGTGTCAGCGAGCTCCGGCCATTCTGCGCTGGCGTTGGCTGGCTGGCCTTTCGCGAGCCAGCGCGAAAAGGCGCTGGCGGTATCCTTGGCATGGCCTCGGCTGACCAGCTCGCGAGCAAAATGCGTGCGCGTAATCACCGGGCATTGACTTAAGCTGTCCAGAATAACGCTGCCGGGCATGCCGTGCTTATCAAGACGCGCGGCGATAGCCAAGGCTCGTGCCCGGCGCAGTTCGTGAAGCCGGCTCAGCAGCCGCGTGAGGCTCGCAGCGCCTGGATCTATCCCCAAACCCAGCACGTGCAGGGTTCGCCCGTGCCAGGTGGTGGACAGTTCCACGCCGGTGATGAGCTGGATCCCTAGGTTACTGGCCGCAAGGGTGGCTCGCGGCAGCCCCGATACGCTGTCATGGTCGGTAATCGCGCAGAGTTGAACGCCGTTACCGGCCGCTACCTGCAGGAGCGCCTCAGGATCAAGTAGCCCGTCAGAAAAGGTCGTGTGCATGTGCAGATCGACGCAGGTGAAGGGTGAATTCACGAGTGATTTCCCACCAGCGTGGGCCCGAGGCCGACCCATTCCAACTCCATGCCGCGCATAGCCACAAACCCCTGTCGGCGCGAGATACCGTCATCGCAATATTCAAACAGGTAGGTGCGGCGGAGGTAGCGCTTGGCCCGGCTATCTTTAACCCATTCCCAGCGATGAAATATCACGGTGCTATCCAGCCACTGTACGTCCGCATCCTGACAGGCCCTGTGTACGTACTCAGCTGCTTGTTCACGGGCACGGGTGGCCATCTGCCACCAGACGATGACAGGCAACAACACCAGTAGCGCCACCAAGGCTTCGGTCATGGCGTGTCAGTTCGACGGCGGGTGGCTAACAACGGTGTATATCCAGTAGTCGGCTCTTGCCGCATTAAAATGATTTTTATCAGGCTCACGGTCTGTAGTGCGTCAAAAACATACTGGCGTTATAACATGCTCTGTATGAACGCTCCGCTTATAAACATCCACGGACCTGTTGACTGGCAGGCCATCGATACTGTTCTTCTGGATATGGACGGTACGTTGCTGGATTTGCAGTTCGATAATTGGTTTTGGCAGGTGCATATACCAACGCGTTACGGGCTTTTGCACGGGCTGAGTTTTGAGGCAGCCGTTCAACAGCTTAAGCCGGGTTTTTTGGCGGTGCAGGGAACTTTGGACTGGTACTGCATTGATTACTGGAGCCGGCAACTAGGCCTGGATATTTCCAGCCTCAAGCACGAAGTTCGTGAGCGTGTGGCGTTCTTACCCGGTGCAACGGCATTCTTAGCGCGCCTCAAAGAGTTAGGTAAGCGCCGAATTTTAGTCACCAATGCCCATCCACAGACCCTGGCTATTAAAGATGGCCATGTCAGTCTGTCGCCTTGGTTGGATGAGGTGCACAGCAGTCACCAGTACGGGCTGCCTAAGGAGGCGGCGGATTTCTGGCCCCGATTGCGCCGCCAGGTCCCATTTGATCCGCAGCGCACTTTGTTCGTTGATGACAGTCTGCCGGTGCTGTTGGCGGCACAAGGTTACGGCATTCGTTGGTTGCGTGCGGTCAGCCGCCCCGACCTGAGCCTGCCCGTGCGCGACACCGGGGAAATCCCCGGTGTTGAGTCAGTCGCGCACCTGTTTGATGCAACCGGTGCGCCGCTTGCTGACTCTTTGCCTAGTGAACAGTTAAGCCCTTAAGGGTTCAGCGTGCGCCAGAGGGCTAAGGCGGCTAGCGCGAGCCCCAAGCCGGTCAGTGCCATCCAGCGCATCGGTAAACGTCGCTCCCCAGCCTTCAGGGCCTCTTGGGTGGCAGTGCCGGCATTATCCAGACTGCCAGCCGGTCCACGGCTGCGGCGGCGACGGCGGCGCTTACGCTTGGCGGGCTCTATGGGTTCTACGTTCACACCAGGGACGGCGGCAGCTACCAGAGGGTTTTCAGTTGGCAGTGACTGGGCGTTGCCCGGCTGATTGACCCGATCCGCGCCCGGCCCTCGTGTGCTACCCGAGTTTGGACCATCCGGACCACGACGGGATCGGCTACCTGAGCCGCTGTTGCTGCGATTGCCATCGCGCGGTGAGTCCGGGCGACGGGTCGGTCGACCCCGGCTGTCCCGCGCTGGCCTCGCTCTGGGTGTGTAATCACTTTTAACAAGTTCGACAACCAGTTCAGGCTCAACCCTGGCAACCGGTAATTTGCGGCCAATAAAAGCTTCGATATCCGGCAGGGCGACGACGTAATCCTCACAGCCAAAGCTGATGGCATCGCCGGCCGCTCCCGCACGCGCAGTTCGACCAATTCGATGCACGTAGTCTTCGGGATCTTGAGGCAAATCGTAGTTGAAGACATGGGTGACGTCAGGAATATGTAGCCCACGTGCGGCCACGTCGGTGGCAATCAGAACCTTGAGTCGCCCTTCATGAAAGTCGCGCAGCATGCGCATGCGCTTATTTTGGGGCACGTCGCCTGACATGGCTTGGGCATCAATGCCGTTAGCCATTAGCTGCGCCTCGAGACGCTCAGCAGTACGCTTCATGTTGACGAAAACGATGGTTCGCCCGGAGTCGAATTTGCGCAACAGTCCAACTAGCAGGCCGCTCTTCTCCTCCATCGCCGGGAAATAGATCACCTGCTCAACTCGATCGGCGGTGACCTGCTCTGACTCGATTTTTACCAAAACAGGCTCATTCATGTGCTCGTAAGCCAGTTCCAGCACGCGCTGCGACAGGGTCGCTGAGAAGAGCATCGATAAGCGTTGGTCGGCGGGTGGTAATCGGCGCATCAAATAGCGGATGTCTGCGATAAATCCCAGGTCAAACATGCGATCAGCTTCATCAAGCACTAAGACTTTGACATGGCGTAGATCAAAGACGCCTTGCTTGAAGTAATCAATCACCCGACCAGGGGTGCCAATTAAAATATCGACACCAGCATCAAGATGCTTGCGCTGTTTTTCGTAATCAATACCACCGAACGCCAAGCCCAGGGCCAAGCCGCAGTATTGGCCAAGCAGCTCGGCATCTTTGTGGATTTGAATGGCCAGTTCACGCGTGGGGGCCAGAATGAAGGCGCGCGGTGATGTGCTTGGGCGATCAGGGTCTGGTGGTTGGCGCAAAAGGTTCGCGAACAAGGCCACTAAAAACGCGGCGGTTTTACCCGTGCCGGTTTGGGCCTGGCCTGCGACATCGAGGCCCGATAGGGCTCGGGGTAATGTTTGTGCCTGTATAGGGGTGCACCGCTCGAAGCCAGCGTCGGCAATGCCGCGCGCGAGGGATTCGGGGAGATGCAGGCTGGAAAAGCTAATTTCAGAGATTGGTGTCGTTTCGCTCACGGATTTTTCACAGATCAGAATTTGATGCTTGCAAAGCGGGCAGGGAAAGGCTAAAAATACGATTAGCCCGCGCGGCTAATCCGCGCCTTCCCCGTTGAATGTTACTATCGGTCGATTGCGACCTCCGCCTTTCGGCGTCAAGCTTGAATATCGCTAAGCTCATCGCTGAGCAAAGTTTAAGCTTATTTCTCGCGTCTACTGAGTCGTTTTTGGGGTGAGAGTAGCCTGAATACCGTACCTGGTAGGTTTGGATAGGCAGGGTTGGCATATCTTCGTTTAGCTGATGCAGTTTTAAGGTTAGGGTCGACGGAGCATGATACTGGTTTCCAGTCAGGCCCGGATCAGGCGACCTGGAGATATTCATTGCCACGGATCAGGTAAGGCCTGGCTAAGGTCAGTCGAAGCAGGGAACGCGCCGTTGGCAGGGTCGTGAGTTTGTTTCAGATTGTGATGGTTTTGGTCGATAACAGGCAGGTGTCTGTTGAGTTGTACGGTTCTACTTTGAGGATTCAAGATACACACCCATTGCACGCAGTCAGAAAGAGCTAAAAGCCAACTGGCTTCGCTCCACATGTTCCAACGGCAGTCGCATACGTAGCAGTCAGAACTTAAACATCGGCCCCAAACGCATTCGGAATCTCGATCTTTAGATCTAGGCACTCCGAACAGTCATTGTGCCGCAATGTGTCGGTTACGTCACGACTACCTGCATTGAACCTGAGTCAAAAGACAACCAATTCCCTTCAAAACGTCACTAAATCACTTAATTTTTCCGACATTCCGGTAATCCGCCGGCGTGTTATTCCACTGAGGAGGACTCACCGCGTGAGCGGCAGCAACATCGTTCATACAACCGACGCTACGTTCGATAACGACGTAATCAAGTCTGAAATGCCCGTCTTATTGGACTTTTGGGCCGAATGGTGTGGCCCCTGTAAGGCCATTGCCCCCATGCTAGATGAACTGGCAGTGGAGTACGCGGGGCGCCTAAAGGTCGTCAAGCTGGATATCGACAGCAATCCGAGCACCCCAGGTAAATTTGCTGTGCGCGGAATTCCGACCCTGATTTTATTCAAGGGTGGTCAGGTTCAAGCCCAGAAAGTGGGTGCCCCTCGATCGAAATCGGAGCTGAGTGCATTTCTGGATAGCAACCTGTGAGGGGTTTTTTAGGAAATCAGCCACGCGGCAATCGTCCTAAGGGCCCTCGACAAGGTAACCGTGATGAGCGTGGTGGTAACCGTGCCCCGCGCGGTGGTGGTGATCAGCATCACGGCATGCAGGATGATCCGTTTGATCCGGATGAGTTAGGCACTATTTCCGCGGCTGACCTAGAGGCCAGTCGACGCTCCATGAACCTCACGGAGCTCAAAAAGAAGCCTATTGCTGAATTGGTGCAGATGGCGGAGTCGCTGGGCATCGAGAATATCGGTCGCCAGCGCAAGCAGGACGTGATTTTTTCTTTGCTCAAGGCGCATGCGCGTAACGGCGAAGATATCTACGGTGATGGCGTCTTGGAGATTCTGCAGGATGGCTTTGGCTTCCTGCGATCCGCGGATGGATCGTATTTAGCGGGCCCCGACGATATCTACCTGAGTCCTAGTCAGGTGCGTCGGTTTAACTTGCGCACCGGTGATTCGATTTCTGGTTTGATTCGTCCGCCTAAAGACGGAGAGCGTTACTTTGCTCTTCTGAAAGTGGGGCAGATCAACTACGAGTCGCCGGAAAGTTCGCGCAATAAGGTCTTATTTGAAAATCTCACGCCGCTGCATCCCACCAAGCGACTCAAGCTTGAACAGGGCAATGGCAGTACGGAAGATTTAACAGCTCGAGTTATTGATCTGTGCGCGCCGCTAGGTAAGGGACAGCGCGGGCTCATCGTTTCGCCGCCCAAGGCCGGTAAGACGATGTTGCTGCAGAATATCGCTACTTCGATCACGTTCAATCACCCCGAGGTGTATTTGATCGTGCTGTTGATCGACGAGCGCCCTGAAGAAGTGACTGAAATGTCGCGCACGGTAAAGGGTGAAGTAGTCGCTTCAACCTTTGATGAGCCTGCCAGCCGCCACGTACAGGTTGCTGAAATGGTCATCGAAAAAGCCAAGCGGCTGGTTGAGCACAAGCGTGATGTAGTCATCTTGCTAGACTCCATCACACGCTTAGCCCGTGCTTACAACACCGTGGTTCCAAGCTCCGGCAAGGTGTTGACAGGCGGCGTGGATGCAAACGCTCTGCAGCGCCCGAAGCGTTTCTTCGGTGCGGCACGTAATGTTGAGGAAGGTGGCTCACTAACCATCATCGCCACGGCGCTGATTGATACCGGGTCGCGTATGGACGATGTGATCTTTGAAGAGTTCAAAGGCACCGGTAACTCGGAAATTCATCTGGATCGGCGCATTGCCGAGAAAAGAATTTTCCCTGCAGTAAATATCAATCGCTCCGGTACTCGCCGCGAAGAGCTCATCACGGCCACTGACGAGTTGCAGAAGATGTGGATTCTGCGCAAGTTGCTGCATCCTATGGATGAGTTGGCAGCAATTGAGTTCTTGCTCGATAAGATGAAAGACACCAAGACTAATGGTGATTTCTTCGACTCGATGAAGCGCTGATTGTAGAGGTTGACGGATCTTGGCCGCTGCCTGGCAGGTACTGGCTAGAAGTGATGCACGATTAAGTGCCGTCATCCGGATGGTTGGCCCGTGTCCCTTGGTGGGCTCGGGCCGTTCCCCTTATGAGTCATTACTCAGTGCGATTGCCCATCAGCAGTTGCATGGGGTAGCTGCTCGGGCGATTTTGACAAGACTCTGTGCCCTGGCTGGTCAGTCACGCTATCCCTCGCCGGCAGAGTTATTAGCCTACAGCGACGATAGTTTGCGAGCGGTAGGTTTGTCGCGATCAAAGATGCTGGCCATGCGCGATGTGGCGAGCCGGGTGCTTGATGGAACAGTGCCTGATTTTAAAACCATTCAGGCAATGGATGACGAGGCGATTATCGAGCGTCTGGTGACCGTGCGCGGCGTGGGTCGGTGGACCGCACAGATGTTGTTGATATCAACGCTGGGTAGGCCCGATGTCATGCCGAGCGATGATTTCGGCGTACGCTTAGGCTATCAATGGGCATTTGGCCTGGATGACATGCCATCACCCAAACAACTCGAAGAGGCCTGTCGCGGTTTTGCACCTTATCGCTCAACCGTAGCTCTTTATATGTGGCGTTACGTGGACCTGACGCGCGCTCAGCGTGCCGCAGTCGAGTCGCATGCGGATGCGCAAACTACCGCCAAGCGTAAAGCGCTTTAAAAAAAGGACCAGCGAACGCCAATCATCGTGGTAGATCTGCGTTACATCAGCGCCCATGAATAGCCTAACCTGTCTGGATTTCGGCGGGCTTGTCTTTAGATTGCAAGATTAAAAACGCAAAATCTTAGAATACAAAAGTTGCTCGCTAAGAGTTTGGCTTGGGTGAGTTTTGGGTTTGTAAGCGCCGGTCTTAGGGTTAGTTAGGGCGCGGTGCGGTCGAGATCGCTCACGCTAAAATCGCGAAATGATCAGGCTGAATGCCGCTGGTAAAGTTAGGTCAAGCGTAGCGTCATGGGATGACACCGGGAGCTTAGAGTCGCAACATAGGCCGATGAATAACACCATACTGACTAAAATATTAATTGTTGACGACGATCAGGAACTCACGGCGATGCTGACTGAGTACCTAGGGCGTGAGTCTTTCGCCGTTGATGTGTGTTCCGATGGCAACGCAGCCAGTGCGCTGTTTGCTCAAGGAATGGGCTGGGATTTGCTAGTGCTAGATGTGATGTTGCCTGGCACCAGCGGTCTGGATCTTTTGCGTGGCTTGCGCGCGGTCAGTCATTCACCGCCTGTCTTGATGCTGACCGCGCGCGGCGATGATGTCGATCGGATTGTGGGCTTAGAGTTAGGCGCTGATGATTACCTGCCAAAGCCCTTTAATCCCCGGGAACTGGTGGCGCGAATGCGAGCGATTTTACGTCGCAGCCAAGAGCGAACGTTAGCATCAACCGTTGCTCTGGTGGTTGGACCTATTGCGCTGGATGTCTCTAGGCATACCGTAACCGTTCGTGAAGCCATTATTCCGTTGACCGGTGCTGAGTTTCGCGTGCTTGAGGTCTTAATGCAGGCAGTGGGACGTGTGGTGAGTCGCGAGCAACTCACCCAGCAGGCGCTCGGTCGGCCGCTGGAGTTGTACGACCGCAGCGTCGATACCCATGTGAGTAACTTGCGGCGCAAGCTGTCTTTGAATCCACCCAAAGACCCTGAGATACGCGGTATTCGCGGAGCAGGCTACATGTTGACGCAACCGGGTCTGTCTTGAGCCGCCTATATGTCCGGGTCTTGGTGTCTTTTTGGGTGGTGACCATTGCCATTGTTGGTGGTGCTGTGGCGCTGACCTGGGTGGCATTGATGGAGCGCGCTGCGGATATCGGACGTGCGCCCGAACATCTGAGTACGGCTGCAACCGCCGCGCTGAGTGAGGGTGGCGAGACGGGTCTGGTGGATTGGCTGCGCACGGCGATCACGCAACACAAGAATTATCACGTCTATATTATCGGTGCTGACGGCACGGAGTTGCTGGGTCGTCCGTTACCCGAGCGCTTGGCGCGAATGTTGAGTTCGCCGGCGTATGGCAGTAGTTCGGGTGCCGCCATTATCAGTCCTGAAAAATCCCAGCCCACAGCTCCTCGACCCGACGAGTTCAGCGCGCCGCTACCGCCGCCTTTGGCAGCACAGTTTTTACCTCCCCGCTTGTTGCCCGTGCTGGTGAGCGCTAATGGCAAGGAATACCGGTTGTTTGTCGTGCCGCACCGCTTGGGCACGGATATTTTTGAGCGATCGTGGACTCCTTTAGGCGAATTGTTGCTGGCTATTGTGGTTACCGGGTTGGCTAGTCTTTGGCTGACCCTTTCCATATCACAGCCCGTGCAGGCGCTTACCGATGCTACCAAGCGACTGGCGCAAGGTCATTGGGCGGCTCGTGTGTCGCCGGCCGTCAGTCAGCGTACCGATGAGTTAGGTGCTCTTGCACGCGATTTTGATGGAATGGCCAGTCGCCTACATGAATTGGTGGAGACCAAGGAGCGACTGCTTCAGGATGTGTCTCATGAGTTACGCTCGCCCTTGGCGCGTATGCGTGTAGCGGTTGGCCTGGCAAGGCAGCAGGGTGGTGATGTCACCGTGCAATTAGACCGTATGGAAGGTGAAATTGAGCGATTGAACGCTTTAATCGCTCAGGTTTTGACGTTATCGCGATTGGGCTACCAGGGTGTCCTGGTGCCCAAGGAACCGGTGGATCTTGTCGATATAATCGATGGCATTGCTCGCGATGCCGCCTTTGAAGCACAGCCTAGGCATATTGTCGTGGATTGGGTGCCGCGCACGGACAGTGTGATGGTGTTAGGTGATGCGACGCTGCTGTCGAGCGCTTTAGAAAACGTCGTACGTAATGCGCTCAAGTATGCGCCGGATGACAGCACGTTGATGATCCGTCTGATCACCTTGGTTACACCGACCGAACTTTCGGCCCAAATTGTCGTGTCAGACCAGGGCCCGGGCGTGCCCGAAGCACAGTTGGCGCGCATATTTGCCCCCTTTCATCGGGTCGAAGAAGCGCGGGGTAGGGACAGCGGTGGCGATGGGTTGGGCTTGGCTATCACCGAGCGAGTGATGACCGCGCACGGTGGTAAGGCTGAAGCGGCTAATCGAACGACTGGCGGATTAGAAGTCACTCTCACGTTGCCGTGCCTAAGTTAGCTCGCCCCTATGGGGTTGAGAGCCTTTGTTCGCGGGCTACCGCTAGGTGGCCTATGTCGGTACGAAACTGCATTCCCTCAAATGCAATTAGGTTGACCAACGCATAGGCGGCAAGCCGCGCATCGCTAACTGTGTTTCCTAAGGCTGTTGCACACAAGACCCGGCCACCGTGGGTCAACGTTTGGCCGTCTCGATGAACCGTGCCGGCATGAAAGACTTTGCCTGGTTGGGTAGCGGCGGCATCCAGCCCATGAATGCGTTGACCCAATTGGGCACTAGTCGGATAGCCGCCTGCAGCGAGCACCACTCCGACCGCTGATCGGCTGTCCCATTGGGCTTGAACCTCATCAAGACGCCCCTCGAGCGCGGCCTCCACCAGAAGGGTCAGGTCGGATTGCAGTCGAATTAATACCGGTTGGGTCTCCGGATCACCGAATCGGCAGTTGAACTCCAGAACGTTAGGGGTTCCATTCGCGTCTATCATGACGCCGGCGTACAAAAATCCCGTATACGGAGTTCCCTCGGCCGCCAGTGCGCGTACGGTCGGTAACATCACCTCGTTCATGATCCGCTCATGGATTAACGGGGTAACTACAGGCGCCGGTGAATACGCACCCATGCCTCCCGTATTGGGTCCTGCATCGCCCGTTGCCAAACGCTTATGATCCTGAGAGGTCGCTAGGGGTAGTACGTGTGTGCCATCTACCATCGCTATGAAGCTTGCCTCTTCACCCAGCAAAAACTCCTCAATCACGATCTCTTTACCGGCGGCACCAAACTGTCCGGTAAACATCGCTAAGGACGCTTCGATAACTTGTGCATGAGTGTCGGCGATGACCACACCTTTGCCTGCCGCTAATCCATCGGCTTTAACGACCATAGGCAATCGCTGGTTGTGTACCCATTGCGCATCAAAGTTGTCTTGCGTGAAGGTACGATAAGCCGCGGTAGGCAAATGATGGCGCGCAAAGAACGCTTTGGCATAGGCTTTAGAGCCCTCCAGCCGCGCAGCCTTTGCCGTCGGACCAAAGCACCTTAAACCTGCGGCGGTAAATTGGTCGACAATACCCAGAACTAAAGGTGCCTCAGGACCTACGATAGTCAGGTCGATGAGATTTTCTTGAGCGTGCATGAGCAGGCTTCCAACATCATCGGCCGCTATAGCAACGTTTTTTACCTTGGGTTCTGTTGCTGTTCCGGCATTGCCGGGTGCTACATGTACCTCAGATACGCGCGATGACTGCGCTACTTTCCACGCCAGCGCATGTTCGCGCCCGCCCCCGCCAACGATCAGTACGCGCATGACTTAGTGCCTAAAATGTCGCATGCCGGTGTAGACCATGGCTAGCTGGTGCTCATTAGCGCACTCGATCACTTCCTGATCACGCAGGCTACCACCGGGTTGAATGACTGAGCGGATTCCGCTTTGCGCAGCCAGATCCACGCCATCACGGAACGGGAAGAAGGCATCTGAGGCGAGCGCTGCACCTGCCAGCGATAGTCCGGCTTCCGAGGCTTTAAGCGTGGCGATGCGGCAAGAGTCGATGCGACTCATCTGTCCAGCGCCAATCGCAAGTGTGGCCTGGTCGCGAACAAAGACGAGGGCATTGGACTTTACAAAGTGAGCAATAGCCCAAGCAAACTCCATGTCGGCGTATTCCGCTTCGCTTGGGGTCCGCTCGCTGACCACTTTTAGTCCTGCGCGCTCAATGGCACCCGCATCACGATCCTGTACCAGCAAGCCGCCGGTGACGCTGCGGTATTCACGACCTGACGTGAGACCAGCGCCAAGTTCCCCGGTAACTAAGACACGTACGTTGTGCTTATCGGCACAAATCTTGAGTGCCTCGGCAGACACAGAGGGCGCGATCAGCACTTCGACAAACTGACGGCTTAATATTGCTGTGGCTGTGTCAGCATCGATTGGACGATTAAAGGCAATCACACCGCCGAAGGCTGACGTTGGATCGGTGCGGTAGGCAGACTCGTAGGCGCTGCGAGCATCAACGCCTAACGCTGCTCCGCAGGGGTTTGCATGTTTGACGATTACGCAGGCCGGCTGTACGAACTGTCGGGCGCACTCTAAAGCCGTATCCGCATCAGCAATGTTGTTATAGGACAGCTCTTTACCTTGTAGCTGGGTGGCGCTGGCAATCCCCGCACCAGACGATACGGGTGCGGTATAAAAAGCACCGGCCTGATGCGGATTTTCTCCGTAACGCAGGTCTGATTTTTTAACAAAGCGCAGATCCAATACGTCAGGCAGAACCGAGGTCTGGTCGGTGCTGATCTGTTCGGCTAGCCACGTGCTGACCATGGTGTCGTAGCGTGCTGTGTGCGCGTAGGTTTTTTGTGCCAGCTTTTTGCGTTGCGCTAAGTCCGTACCGCCGTGAGCGATCGCCTGAATAATGGTCGTGTAATCTTCAGGTTCCACGACCACGGCAAGTCGAGCGTGGTTTTTAGCGGCAGCACGCAGCATGGCTGGCCCGCCAATATCAATATCTTCAACGGCCTCAGCGTAGGTGGCATTGGCCCGTGATACGGTCTGCGAGAACGGGTAAAGGTTAACGACTAACAGATCTATAGGAATGATGCCGTGTGCGTTCATGACCTCCTGATCCACAGGCAGGCGTCCTAGCAGCGCACCGTGCACACGGGGATGGAGCGTTTTGACGCGTCCATCCATGATTTCCGGGAAGCCCGTGTAGTCAGCCACCTCAGTCACTGGCAGTTGAGCCTGCGCTAACAGTCGTGCCGTACCGCCCGTTGACAGCAGTTCCACGCCAGCTTCATGTAGTGCACGAGCTAAATCTACGATGCCAGACTTGTCTGACACAGACAGCAGGGCTCTGCGTATAGGTTGGCGTGCGCTGACATCGTTTCGCATAGGAGTCTCATTCATAGGTGTTATAGCCCGTACTCTTTGAGTTTTTTGCGTAGAGTGCCGCGACTAATGCCCAGCACTTGAGCCGATAGGCTTTGATTCCCGTCGGTATGCGTCATCACGGCTCTAAAAAGGGGTTCTTCCACTTCACGCAAGACGAGTTCATACAGTCTGGCCGGAGCATGGCCGTCGAGTTTTTCAAAATAGGCGGCCAGCGCGGTTTCAGTAGCGGAGCGCAGGGGGCTGTTTTTCAGAGCGGCTCGATTAGGTGGTCGAGTAACGAGAGGGCGTCGCACGCGCGTGCTGGGTTTTGTTTCTACCATGGTCAGGACTCTCCCCTCTCATCAAAGACGCGCTTAGGCCAGACTCAATGCCGGGCGTGGTGATCGCCTTTTAAACTAGTTCAAACAGCCGCTTATGGTTGGGCGGCATTAACCGGTAGCACAGGCCGCGCGCAGCGGTTGTTCGAGCATTTTCTCAGTTGTGGATTCGGCTAAAGCCGTATCCAGCCAACATTCCACCCAGCGGCGCTGCTCCATCGCCGACTCTGCCCCTCGGGCGCGATCGTAAAAGGCGCGAGCCGAATCCGGATGGGCTTTCGCGGCCTCGGTCTGTACCGCCTGCGCGTCAGGCGAAAACATACTATCCCGATACCAGCCTAGATGTTTTCTGGCGATCCGGATTCCCGTGTATTCACCGTAAAAAGTGTACAGGTCCTCCAGATGCGTTTCGATAATATCACGCACTTCTGCGCCAGACGGTCTGATCGCCGCAACGGGCTGCCCGGTAAGCGCCGCATTCAGCTCACGAAAGACCCAGGGGGCGCCCAGAGCGGCTCGCCCGATCATGACGCCGTCCGCGCCGGTATGTTGCAATACAGCTAAGGCCTTGCTGCCCGAATCAATATCGCCATTGGCAAACACGGGGATTTCTACGGCCTGCTTAATGGCACGGATGGTGTCGTACTCGGCGGCGCCGCGGTACAGATCAGCGCGCGTGCGACCGTGCACAGCCAGCGCGGCAATGCCGCAATCCTGTGCTATGCGGGCGATTTGTACGCCGTTACGGTGTGCAGGGTCCCAGCCGGTGCGCATTTTTAAGGTGACCGGGACTCCGGCGGCCGCCACAGTAGCTTTAAGAATCTGTGCGACCAGTTCTTCGTTATTTAGTAGCGCTGAACCTGCGGCTTTATTGCAGACTTTTTTGGCCGGGCAGCCCATGTTGATGTCAATAATTTGCGCACCCGCATCGGCGTTGCGACGCGCGGCTTCGGCCATCATGGGTGCATCTCCCCCAGCAATCTGCACCACTCGAGGTTCGGGTTCGCCTTCGTGATCCATGCGTCGTTGCGACTTGGCGGTGTGCCAGAGTCTGACGTCAGAGGTAACCATTTCAGAAGCTGCCACCGCGGCGCCTAAGCGACGACATAAAATCCGAAACGGACGATCCGTAACGCCGGCCATCGGTGCCAAAGCCAGCGGCGAGGCAAGTTCATAGCCACCGATATTCACGGGTCGTTGCGTACGTCTTGCGCGCAGATCAAACGGTCTCGGTTTTGCAGACACACATCCAGCTCAAAGCTCACCGCGTCGTTGCCAGGATCCGCCAGCAACAAGTCGGCGTCTATAGCCTGTTCGTGTGGCAGCAAGCCCTGAGGGGCTCGTCGGCTGGGTAGGTACTCGGCGGGTGCAAATTCGCGCCGGGCAATTTTAGTTTCAAAGCGATCCAGCAAGGTCACACGCAGCAACGGATAGGGCTGGGGGCGGTTCGCTTTATTTTGAATACGCGCCAGCAAGCGCAGTGTGCCTGGTACGTCACTGGAAACCCCCAACTGACGCACATCATAGGCGCTGAGTTGCCAGCCCGGATCTAAGGGTCTGCCGATGGATTCATAGAGTTGTTGTACGTAACTGCCCAGGCCCGGGACGCTGGCTAAAGTTTGCCGCCAGTAGTGGCCGGCTTGAGCGGTCAGTAACAGTAGGAGAAGCAAGACACCCAGTCCCCAGCCAGGGTTAGCCGATTCAGTGGGCATCGCGACCACAAGCGGTTCTACAGGGGCGCTTACGCTTAATGAAGGCGTGGGCTCAACCGGAGGGTGATGATCATTCGTATCGGCTTCTGCGTGCACGGGCAGGATCGTGGACGAGGGGTGTTGCGCCTGTAGACCGTTGAACTCATCGGGGTTGGGTGGAATCGGCTCGACGACGGTTGATGCCGCCTGTGGGTCGGCCAGTTCACCTAGCGCGTAGGAGAATTCATCACCGTGTGGCGTGTCTGTTGATTCTTCCAAAAGGTCCGAACGTTCACGTCCGGCGAGCGACTTTTGCTGCAACCCCGCGGCAGCCGCGGCGGTGCTGCGAAACAGCTCCTCATAGGCCTTGGCGCCGGGTCTAGCGGCTGCCGCCTCCAGCCAATGGGCGTTATCCGCTGAGTCTTGGGTATCGAGTAAGTCAAAGCCGTCGTCCTGAGCGTCAACGGTACTGTCCAGAGAAACGGCCGGCTCAAAGCTCTCGGGGCTAGCCGTGGTCCCAAGGTTTTTCCGCACGTTCTGCAGCATGGGTTGAGCCGGACCGTGGACCATCACGGTGGTCCAATCGGCCTTCGTCGGATCAAATTCTGATTCTGGATCGGTGAATATCGCCGAGGCCGGATCGGGTTGGGTGGATTGAAAAGCAGCTACCTGAGCCTGTAAGGCGCTAAGACCGGCGGGTGTAGGTACCGGCGCGCTGCTCGGCGACTGGGCGGGTGTGGCGCGTGGCACGCGCACGGGTGCGGGTTGATCGCTTAGGTAATGAACCGCATTAAAGATGCTATCGCAGACGCCACACCGCACGTCGCCTCTGGCCATGCGCAGCACGTCAGGGGTGACCTTAAAGACGGTCCCGCACTCGGGGCACTGCGTGTACACGCGTCTATCCTCAGTGTTTGCGTCGACCCGCGAGCGCGGCCCAATCGCCTCGAATACGGGTAGGCTCTAGATCAAACCACGGAGCATAACTCGCCGCTACGGTTGCTGCCTGATCAATGAGTAATCCCGACAGTACCAGTCCGCCACCGGGTCGTATGGCAAGGGCAATATTTTCGGCTAGTTGCACCAACGGCTCGGCCAGAATATTCGCGACCACGATATCGTACCCGTCGCCCCAAGCGGCCTCAGCCGGTTGTACGGTGAGATGTTCGGCCACCTCATTACGCTCGGCATTTTCCCGGCTCGCCAGCAGGGCTTGCGGGTCTATATCGATGCCAACGGCTGACTGAGCGCCCAGTTTTAACGCGGCAACCGATAAAATCCCGGAGCCACATCCTACATCCAAGACGCGAGCGTGGGTCATTGACGTCTGATCCAGCCACTCCAAACACAACGCCGTGGTGGGGTGCGTGCCGGTGCCAAAGGCAAGGCCAGGATCCAACCAGACGATGACCGGTGCCGGTCCCTGACTGTCTGGAGTCGGTGGTGGTTGGCCGCCCGGACAGATCCACAAACGCTGACCGTGCTGCTGGGGTTTAAAGTCTTTGAGCCACTCGCGCTCCCAAACCCGGTCTTCAACACGGCGGTAACTTAAATTTAAATCGGTCTGTCCCAGGAGCTCTCGTAAAGCCTCGGCGAGCTCATTCTCATCGGTATCTTCAGGATAAAGAGCCGATAAGCGAATGCTAGGCCACAGCGGCGTGGTTCCGGGCAGAGGCTCCAAGATAGGAGTGTCAGCGGCATCGACTAAAGTGATCGACAGGGCGCCACAGCTAAAACAAGCGGATTCCACCTCCTCGGTGTCTAGTCCGCTTAGATCAAGGTGGAGCTCCAGAAAGGGCATAGACGCTTACTAAGCCTTATTTGAGGCCGAGACGCCGTTCTAGGTAATGAATATCCAAGCCTCCCTGGCGGAAAGCAGAGTGACCCAAAATCTCTTGATGTAACGGCGTGTTGACCTTGATGCCTTCAACAACCATTTCACCCAGGGCGTTGCGCATCCGCGCAATCGCCGTATCGCGATCTTCACCGTGGGCGATGATTTTGCCGATCAATGAATCGTAATTGGGTGGCACGTTATAGCCACTGTATAAATGGCTATCTACGCGAATGCCCGGACCACCCGGTGCATGCCAAAGCTTTACCGGGCCGGGGCTGGGAATAAAACCCTTAGGGTCTTCGGCATTGATTCGACACTCAATTGCATGTCCGGTGATGCGTACGTCTTCTTGACGCAGTGGCAGTGGCTCTCCGGCCGCGATTTTCAACTGAAGTTTGACCAGGTCGATGCCGGTGATCATTTCGGTCACCGGATGCTCAACCTGAATACGGGTATTCATCTCAATGAAGTAGAAGTTACCGTTTTCATAGAGGAACTCTAAAGTACCCGCGCCCCGATAACCCACGGAGCTGACAGCCGCCACAATGCGCTCGGTCATCATCGCTCGTTGTTCGGGGGTAATGCCCGGGGCGGGTGCTTCTTCCATGACTTTCTGGTGGCGGCGTTGCATGGAGCAGTCGCGCTCACCGAGCACCACCACGTTGCCATAGTTGTCGGCAATCAATTGAAACTCGATATGGCGTGGCCGTTCGAGAAACTTTTCCATATACACTTCGTCGTTGCCAAACGCGGCTAGGGCCTCGGCTTTGGTCACATTAACGGAGTTGAGCAGGGCCGCTTCGGAATGCACCACGCGCATGCCTCGACCGCCGCCGCCGCCGGAGGCTTTAATAATCACCGGATAGCCCAGTTCTCGGCCTATTCGACGAATTTCATCGGTATCCTCGCCCAAGGGTCCGCCTGAGCCCGGCACGCAGGGCACGCCATGGGCCTTCATCGTGCGGATCGCTGAGACTTTGTCACCCATTAGTCGAATGGTTTCGGCCTTAGGGCCGACAAAAATAAAGCCGGACTTTTCGACACGTTCGGCGAAGTCAGCGTTTTCGGACAAGAATCCATAGCCAGGATGGATGGCCATCGCATCGGTGACTTCGGCGGCCGCGATGATCGCTGGCATGTTCAAGTAACTGTCTTTAGAAGCCGGCGGGCCGATGCAAACGGTTTCATCTGCCAGCAGTACGTGCTTTAAGTTGTAGTCCACCGTGGAGTGAACCGCTACCGTTTTGATGCCAAGCTCACGGCAGGCGCGCAGTATGCGCAGGGCAATTTCGCCTCGATTGGCGATGACGACTTTGTCGAGCATCGTGCCTTACTCGATCACGAACAGAGGTTGGCCAAACTCCACCGGTTCGCCATTTTTGGCGAGGATGGATACGACACGACCGCTTTTATCGGATTCGATCTGGTTCATCATTTTCATGGCTTCGATAATGCACAAGGTTTGGCCGGCCTTAACCTCGCTTCCCAGTTCAACAAACGCTTTGGAGCCTGGCGCCGCCGAGCCGTAGAACGTGCCTACCATCGGTGCGGTCACCGTGTGATCGGGGTTGGGACCGGCGGCGACAGCCGCCGCGGGTGCGGCAGCCGGCGTGGCCGTGGGTGCTGGCGCTGTAGGCGCGGGCATCGACGGCGGCGCCTGAACGTAGTGGGTCACGCCCTGGCCATTGCCGTAGCGACTGATGCGTACGGATTCTTCGCCTTCACGAATCTCGATTTCAGCAACGCCTGACTCTTCAAGCAGTTCGATCAGTTTTTTGACTTTGCGAATGTCCATCGTAGTCCCCATTACAGTCCGCAAAAGGGCGAACCGTTTCAAATTTAAGTGTGGTGTGCCCAGCCTGGCTTAGCGACGGCCTCTTATCGGGCGACCAGTCGCCTGACCAGTGCTTCCAATCCTAGTTCGTAACTTAACGGGCCGAAGCCGACGATAACGCCCGCAGCGATATCGGATAGGTAAGAGTGGTGTCTGAACGGCTCACGGTTATAAATGTTCGACAAATGAACCTCAACGAAGGGTAATTCCACCGCCAGAAACGCATCCCTCAGGGCGATGCTGGAGTGGGAGTACGCCCCTGGATTGATGAGGATCGCATCAATTCCATTACCTTTAGCGGCGTGAACCTGGTTGATCAATTCATGTTCGGCATTCGACTGAAAGGCGCTGAGTTCCACGCCGGCTGCGGCGGCTGTAGCCGCGAGGCGTGCGATCAGATCGTCTAGCGAGGCGTGACCGTAGATTGCCGGTTCGCGACTGCCTAGCAGATTTAGATTGGGTCCATTAAGGACCAGAACTCGCGCCATGCGTGCCACCTTTTCTCGCCTCTACCCAGAGGTCGGGGCGGGGAGTTAAACCCAAACCCGTCGCTGTGTCTAGTTTTTGGCGAATCTCAGATCACGGGGTTCGCTGCCGATCGCGACCTGATCAACGCTGATCCGCGTGTGTTGCGCGTTTGCAACGAGTCAGGTGGCGGATGGTGTCGGGTCCAATGCTGCCAGCGCCGCTTTGAGCTCCATTCGAGCCTGCGGGAGATTGATCTGGCCACCTTCGAGGCGACTCAGCACGTTCAGCGTCGCTCGCGCCTGATTTTCATGCAGCTCACCCATGTGCAGGCTCAAAATTTGACCCTGATGGTCTAGAAAAACCGTGAATGGAAAGGCAACGGCTTGCACACCCAGAGCATTGGCGGCGTCTAATCCATCCTGTTCGCCGGTCAACACGTCGTAGCGTATCGGCATCTTGTCCATAAATGCTTTCACGTCGTCGACGAAATCGACGGCGATGCCGACAATTTTGAGATCTTTGACGGGTGGCTCGGCTTGCAGCTGGTTGAGTAACGGAATCTCCCGGCGGCAGGGTGCGCACCAACTCGCCCAGAAATTTAACATCAACGGATGCCCAACCCAGCTGCGTATGGGGCGGGCCTTGCCCTGTAAGTCGTGCAGCGTGAAATCCGGCAGCACCGTAGGGATTGCGCCCGGGTTGGCCGCTGGGGTGGCCGTGGAGGGATCTAGTGTTTTAAGGGCCGCCGTCGCTGCCTTATCTTGCGGGCTGGAAATAAGTTGTTCGCGGATGTACACGCCGCTCACCGCAGCACCTAAGGCGACCAGCCCAATGCCCAGCCAGCGTAGTGGAGAGGTTGTGCTCACGGTGCTTGCTCAAAAGCCCGCAAGTGGCTGCGAAACTGCGCGGAGTCTACGTAGCCGGCGAGTCTAAAGTGTTGTCGCTCTTGTCCATCGGCTTTGAAGAACGCCGTCGTTGGCGGGCCGATGACGGCAAAGCGATGCATGAGCGACTGATCAGCGCTGTCGGCGGCGGTCACGTCGGCTTGCAGTAAGCGGTAGTGAGTAAGCGCCTGGGCGACGGCCGGATCACTGAAGGTCGCTCGCTCCATTTCCTTACAACTGGCGCACCAGTCGGCGTAGAAGTCGACCATGACCGACAATCCTAGATCCGCTGCGCTGCGAATCTCGCGGTCTAAATCATCAGTGGTCTTGATGCGTTGAAAGGCCAGCGTGGGCCCGTGCGCGGCATCGCCGCCCAGCCCGGTTCTCGCTAAAGGGTGCGCCGGGTCGGAAGCCCCGGTGAGGGCGCCAATTAGCAAGGCGCAACCGTAAGCGGCGGTCAATGCCGCCGTGGCTTGGCGCCACAGGGGCCGCTGAGTACCGCGCAGGCCTACGCTCCACAGCACCCAAACTAAAGACGCGGCGACCGCGGCATACAGCGCCATGGAGGCCCAGTGCGGCAAAATGCGCTCCAGCATCCATGCCGCCACTGCCAAAAAGCCTACGCCGAACAGGGACTTCACGGTCACCATCCAGGGGCCGGCTTTGGGCAGTAGCTTGCCGCCAGAGGCGCCGACCAGCAGCAACGGTGTACCCATTCCAATAGATAGAGAGAACAGCGCGGTCGCGCCCAAGGCGATACGCCCTGTCTGCGCGATCACGGCCAAGGCCGCGACGAGTGCTGGCGCTACGCAGGCAGTCACCACCAGAGCTGACAGCGCACCCATCAGAGCCACGGAGATCATTTTGCCGCGGCCAAGCCGGTTACTGAGTTGCGCAAATCGTGTTTGCACGGAGGCGGGCATCTGCAATTCGTAGGCACCGAACATCGACACGGCTAAAACCACGAACAGCAACGCGAATGCCACGATAATCCACGGCTGCTGAAATAGCGCTTGAGCCTGTTGACCGGCCAGCGCCGAGGCGGCTCCAGCCGCCGTGTAGGTGACGGCCATTCCTAATACATAGGCTAGTGACAGTAAAAAGCTGCGCAGGGTGGTTATGTTGGCGCCTTCACCCACGATAATTCCCGACAAGATCGGCACCATCGGCAGCACGCAAGGCGTGAAGGCCAGCAACAATCCCGACGCGTAGAACCCCAGCAAGATGGCCGCCAAATTTCCCGACTGCAGCAGCGCCTGCAGATCGCCTGAGCTCAGCAATTGCCAGGTGGTCAATCCGGAACTCGGCGCCGATGGAGCAAGTGGGGTCAGTTCGGCTTGTCCGGCGGACAACAGGCTGAGTTTGAGGATTTGGGTCTGCGGCGGATAACAAAGTCCTGCCTCCGCGCAGCCTTGGTAAACCAGCTTGACCACTGCGGGGTTACCGCTTTTGATCGGAAAATGTACGGTGAATGAGTCGGGGTAAATCTGTTGTGGCCCGAAATACTCATCATTGTGGGTCACGCCAGGCGGCAACTCAGCCGCGCCAATTTGTGTGCCCGGGTCGGCGGCCGACAGATGCAGCCGATCTCTGTAAAGGTAGTAGCCCTTGGCAACACTGAAAGTCAGCTCGGCCATCCCGGTCGGCAGACGTAGTGCCTTAACGCTAAATGCCTCTTCGACGGGCAGGAACGTCTCGTTACCCGGGTCAGCCCGGTGCTTCAGGATGCCAGCCAGCGGCGAGGTCTTGGTTTGGGTTGACTCGGCCGCGTCCTGGGCCTGCGCTTGCGTCCACGCCGGCAGGCACAGCGCCAGAAACAAGAGCACTGGTATCAGTGTTTGTTGCAAGAAAGAGACACTTGCTGGCAGGCTGGCGGCCAGACTTCCTCGGCGGGCGGTGACTGATGCCGCCGGCGAACTTGCGCATTTGTACATGGCTTAATTTCCGTTTGGCGCGCCGAGCGCGGCCGACGTTTATGGCCTAAAACAGTAGCGAAAACAGCGCACTGGCAGGTTTTAGCTGAGTTCTAAGCGGGACTGGTAAAAACCAGAATAGTGCGCGACGTGCGCGCTGTCACGAAATGATCGGTTGAAATACTCAAATAAGCCCTTATCATTAGCAGCCAGTGCATGAGAGTGCTAACAAAGACGGCTTGCCGTCCTTGGCAGTCCTCTGGCATTTCGTTTACGGATGCGTCGCATCCACCTACAGAACCTCTATTTTAGGAGACTACGACGATGAAGATTCGTCCACTTCATGACCGCGTTATTGTTAAGCGCGAGGAAGAGGAACTTAAGTCGGCCGGCGGGATTTTGATCCCGGAGAGCGCCGCAGAGAAGCCAATCCGTGGCCGCGTCCTGGCAATTGGTAACGGCAAGATTCTTGAGAGCGGCGAAGTCCGCAAGCTGGACGTCAAAGTCGGCGACAAGATTCTGTTCGGCAAGTACAGCGGTACCGAAGTCAAGGTTGACGGTGAAGACGTGCTCGTTATGCGTGAGGAAGACATCCTCGCCGTATTCGAAGGCAAGTAATTTCCACCAGATCCCCACTTAATTAAGCAGGAATCATAGACATGGCAGCTAAAGAAGTACGTTTCAGCGATGACGCGCGTAACCGCATGGTTAGAGGCGTTAACATCCTCGCGAACGCAGTAAAAGTTACCTTAGGTCCTAAGGGCCGCAACGCCGTGCTCGAGAAGAGCTTCGGCGCGCCAACCATCACCAAGGATGGCGTCTCGGTCGCTAAAGAGATCGAGCTGAAAGACAAGTTTGAGAACATGGGCGCGCAGATGGTTAAGGAAGTTGCCTCGGCAACCTCCGACGAGGCCGGTGACGGCACCACTACCGCTACCGTTCTGGCGCAGGCCATTATCCGTGAAGGCCTGAAGGGCGTTGCCGCTGGCATCAACCCAATGGACCTTAAGCGCGGTATCGACCATGCCGTCGGCGTGGCCGTGGACGAGCTGAAGAAGCTGTCCAAGCCTTGCAAGGACACCAAGGCGATTGCGCAGGTTGGCACGATCTCGGCCAACAGCGATGAGAGCATTGGTAAGACCATCGCTGACGCGATGGAGAAGGTTGGCAAGGAAGGCGTCATCACCGTTGAAGAAGGCTCAGGCCTGCAGAATGAGCTCGACGTTGTCGAGGGCATGCAGTTCGATCGCGGCTACCTGTCGCCTTACTTCATCAACAACCAAGCCAACCAGACCGCCGAGCTCGACAGCCCGCTGGTGCTGCTGTACGACAAGAAGGTCTCCAACATTCGCGAGCTGCTTCCGCTGCTCGAGGGTATTGCTAAGGCCGGTAAGCCATTGCTGGTTGTGGCTGAAGACGTTGAGGGTGAGGCTCTGGCCACGCTCGTCGTCAACACAATCCGTGGCATCGTTAAGGTCGCTGCCGTTAAGGCTCCAGGCTTTGGCGATCGTCGCAAGGCCATGCTGCAGGACATCGCTGTTCTGACCGGTGGTACGGTTATTTCTGAGGAAGTTGGTTTGTCACTGGAGAAGGCTACGCTGGCCGATCTGGGTAAAGCCAAGAAGATCATCGTCGAGAAAGAAAACACCACGATCATTGACGGTGCCGGTAAGGCCACCGAGATCAAGGCTCGTGTTGAGCAGATTCGTCAGCAGATCGAAGAAGCGACTTCCGACTACGACAAGGAAAAGCTGCAGGAGCGCGTTGCTAAGCTCTCTGGTGGTGTGGCCGTGATCAAAGTCGGTGCTTCCACCGAAGTTGAGATGAAAGAGAAGAAGGCCCGCGTAGAAGACGCGCTGCACGCAACCCGTGCTGCCGTTGAAGAAGGCGTAGTTCCTGGTGGTGGTGTTGCTCTGGTACGTATCGTTAAGGCGCTCGACAAGTTGGTCGGCGCGAATGACGATCAGACCTACGGCATCAAGATCCTCGCTCGTGCGATCGAAGAGCCATTGCGTCAGATTGTTGCCAATGCCGGTGAAGATGCCGCTGTGGTTCTGAACAAGGTACGTGATGGCAAGGGCACCTTCGGCTACAACGCTGCAACCGGTGTCTATGGCGACATGATCGAAATGGGCATCTTGGACCCAACCAAGGTCACGCGTCTGGCATTGCAGAACTCGGCTTCTGTAGCCGGTCTGTTGCTGACGACCGAAGTGATGATTGCCGAAGCCCCGAAGGATGACGAGCACAGTCATGGTGCTCCGGGCGGTGGCATGGGTGGTATGGGTGGTATGGGCGGTATGGACATGTAAGTCCATCCGGCTTAACCGCTGGACCCGATGAGCTAGGCAAAGCCCCGCGCGAAAGTTCGGGGCTTTGTTTTTTTTAAGTTTTCTTGCGCGCCTTAAAGTTTGGCGGTGTACCAACAGGTGGCGAGCCCCAGTACGCGGTTAATGGCCATCCACCCTGCGATGGTTTTGTTACTCTGCACGTGCTGTGCAGGCTTTGGCTGCTGCACGGCTGAAGGTATCGACAGGCAACGGGCAGGGGAGCTTGCTGATGGATCATCTGGCTTTGCTTGAGCGTGCGAGGGCGCAGGCCCTGTCCATCTACGAGGCGGCAGCCAACGACGCGGCGCCCGACTTTGATGAGTTGGTAAAAGCTATAGCTATCAGTGAGTTTTTAGGCGATGCCTTAGTTACGGATAAGGCGATTTTGAGCCGCCTGGCCGCGCCAACGTTTTTAGATCCTGCTCCTGCCATGCGCCAGCTATTGGATGCTGGGTGTACCGAGAACGAGTTTTCGACGCAACTGCGTCGGACTCGACATGCCGTCATGGCTGACATCGCTTGGCGTGATTTGACGGCGCGATTTAGTCTGGAGCAGACGCTCACCGCAGTCTCTGATTTTGCAGATCTTTCGATTCAGACGGCGGTGGCCTTCGCTGAGAGAGCCATTGCCGCGCGTTACGGTCATGTCGTGGACTCGACGGGCTTGCCACAACCGTTAGTCGTGATTGGCATGGGTAAGTTGGGCGGGCGTGAGCTCAACTTTTCATCTGACGTGGATTTGATTTTTCTCTATCCCGAGGCCGCCGACAGTAATGGTCGGGTAAGTCTTGACGCTCCGGATTACTTCAGGCGAATCGGTCAGACTGTCATCCGACTGCTGGATGCGGCAACCGTCGATGGATTTGTGTTTCGTGTTGATATGCGGCTGCGGCCGTTTGGAGACTCCGGGCCCTTAGTAGTGAGTTTTGCGGCGCTGGAAGACTATCTCCAGACTCACGGGCGAGATTGGGAGCGCTATGCCTGGGTTAAGGCACGCGCCATCACCGGTATTTCGCATTATGAGGGTTTATTCCGCGACGCCATTCGACCTTTTGTATATCGGCGATATCTGGATTTTGGAGTCTTTGAATCTCTGCGCGAGATGAAGACGATGATCAGCCGGGAAGTTGCTCGGCGAGAGCTCGATGATGACGTGAAGTTAGGAGCGGGGGGTATACGTGAGGTCGAGTTTATTGCTCAGGCCTATCAGTTGCTGCGCGGGGGCTCAGATCCGAGCTTGCAGACGCCATCTTTGCTGAGTGTTTTGCCGCGCTTGCTGCATCAGAAACAATTAGCACCCGACGTAGTCGCCGATCTAGACGTTGCCTATCGTTATTTGCGACGCGTAGAGAATCGTCTGCAGATGATGGCCGACCAGCAAACTCATCGATTGCCAACAGACCCGGTGATGCAGCTACGCTTGGCGATGAGTATGGATGTTTCGTCCTACTCGGACTTGCGTTCCGACCTTGATAAATATCGAACCATGGTCAGAGGCCACTTTGCTGACTTGATACAGGGTGGTCAACACGTGCGTGCCGCCGGGTATGATTTGGCCGCCTTATGGGCTCCCACAGCCACCGAAGAGTCCTTGGCGCAGGCCTTACGCGAGCAGGGTGTGCGTGAAGCCGATGCGCAGTCGGTATTGTTACTGGAGTGGATCCGCAGTTCTTATTATCGACGCTTGGATGAATCGGGTGCGCGGCGTTTAGCCCGTTTATTGCCGTTGGTGGTTGAGGGTGTTAACCGTCAACCGTCTGCGACAGCGACATTGCGTCGTGTTCTGAATATTCTTCAAGCGATCGGTGGGCGTACCGCTTATCTGGCTTTGCTGCACGAAAGTGATTTGGCTTGCCGGCGGTTGATCGAGGTTTGTGGGCTGGGTGATTTCCTGCCCGCCCAAATTGCCAGCCATCCTCTGTTACTCGATGAATTAGTCGACCAGCGTTTATTTGATTTCATGCCATCACGTGCGCAGTTTTCCGACGATCTGCGCTTGCGCGTGTCTGATGCTCTTGAGCCCGACTCGGAGCGTGAAGCTGAAACATTGCGTGAGTTTCAGCGAGCGGCCGTATTTAGGATTGCGTTACTGGATCTGACCGGCCGCCTGCCGCTGATGCAGGTCAGTGATCGGCTGACTGATATTGCTGAGTTATTGTTGGAGCGCGTTATCGCACTGGCCTGGCGCGATCTGACCGCCATTTACGGTGAACCCCAATGTACTGATGGTCAGGGCTTGCGGGTTTGCGGTATCGCCGTCATTGGCTACGGCAAGTTAGGTGGCTTTGAGTTGGGATACAGCTCGGATTTGGATCTGGTGTTCTTGCATGACTCGGAAGGTGAGTTTCAGCAAACCAGTGGACCAAAGGTCGTTGAAAACGGCATTTTTTATCTCCGATTGGGCCAAAAGATTCTGAATTTATTGACGATGCATGGGCCGGCCGGTCGTCTTTACGAAGTGGACACGCGGTTACGCCCTAGCGGAAAGGGTGGGCCACTGGTGAGCAATGTGGTGGCTTTTGAGCAGTATCAGTGCAAAGAGGCTTGGACCTGGGAGCATCAGGCGCTGTTGCACTCGCGAGTGGTGGCAGGATCGGCACATTTAGCACAACAGTTTGCGCAAGCTCGGTTGCGTGTGTTGTGTGAGCACGTCGATGTGGCAACGCTGCGCGATGAAGTGCGCGACATGCGCGCGCGTATGCGCAAGGAAACCGGAAATGCCGATGCGCGAATTTTTGATATCAAGCGCGATGCTGGCGGACTGGCCGATATCGAGTTCTTAGCTCAGTACTGGGTGCTTAAGTTCGCCCGTCGTTACCCGGCGTTGGTCACCTTTGCCGATACCATCCGGCAGCTAGAGTCCGTAGGCTCGGCAGCACTCGTTGATCATCAACATATTGATACGCTGATCGATGCCTATCGAGATTACCGGTCCATCGCGCATCGCTTGTCGCTAGAGGGGCAGCCCGCCTGCGTGACGGCGGACGATTTGCAGCCAACACGCGAAGCGGTTCGGTCCTTGTGGGAGACCTACATCTTATCGGCGCAGGAGCCTGATTAGCTTTAATGGGCGAGGTCACGGCAGACAGCTTGCCGCTCGCGCGGCAACCGCAGCGCAAAATTACAGGTTGGTCACGATCGCCGCGTAGGTTAGACAAGCGCGAATGTCATCTTCGGTGAGTTCAGGGAACTCACTGATGATTTCGTCGTGCGTCATGCCCATGGCCAGACGATTGAGGATATCGGAGACAGTGATGCGCAGTCCGCGGATACAAGGCCGTCCGCCGCGTTGACTGAAGTCAATCGTTATAGTGTCTTTCCACCCCATCGACGTAGCGTATGACTTCAGCGTCGCTGGGGCAAGCCGTGTTATTTTTGGGTGATGCTTTTAGCTTGAGAGCCATGCACTAGCCAGCCGGGAGACCCGCTTAAGTTGCGGCAAGGTCCGTCAGGCGCCCGGCGAAGTGCGACTGAAAGGGGAGGGCTGGGGTGATCGCGCCTGGTCTACGTTTTTGCTCTAACCCGCGTATAATTTAGCCATTCTTCATCGCGCAGGCACACTCATGGCACCCAGCCGTCTTCCTTTGTCTTTGCAGCAGCCCAATGCAGAGCACTCCTATACGGTCACTCGCGCCGATCTGCCTCTGGCCTGTCCCATGCCCGGGATGCAATTGTGGAACTCGCATCCGCGAGTGTTTCTGCCTATTGAGAAGACCGGATCAGCCAAGTGCCCATATTGCGGCGCAAACTACACGTTAAGCGATTTTTAGGTCCACCAAAATCCAGCGGCTCGTGCCGCAAGGCCTGCTGCCGGCCGTATTTGCCACGCTTTTCTCCTCGATCGGCGTGGTTCTTAGAGTCAGAATTTTTTCGCTAGACGCAGCGCGCGGCGACTGTCGACGCTCAGTGCTCTTGCTGGCAGTCCGACCCTTTGACGCCTGGTGGAGCTTAAAGGTCTGCTTTTAGCGATATTTGGCGTAGCTTTTCTCTTCGATCAGCGTGGCCCCTAGCGTCAAATTGATGCGTTTTTTGAGGGCTGCTCGCTCATCATTTTCGATATAAACCGAGCGCGCCAGCGAAATAAAGGTGGCGCCAAAGTCCCCTGCCCGTTCGCAGTGGCGTATATCGTCCTCGATAACCCACAGGCGCTCGTTGACCGCATGCAGTGCCGCGATATCCGCCTCGACCGCGGCTGACGCTAAGCCGCTTAGCTTCCAAGTGTCCTCCAGCGCGGCCAGTTCATGCTGGACGTTGGCTAACTTCGCTGCATCTTCAATGCGCTGTGCTTTGATGCGCAGGATGGTGATTTTGTCGCACAGTTCGCCCGGTGAGATCGGCGCCATCAGTTCGGCCATGGGAGTACCTTGTCACAAGCTGCAGGAGCGCTCAGTTTAGCGTGGCGGCTGCCGTCTTTTTAAGTGGCTAGCCTCAACTCGATCACTTTTTACCGGCTTTGGCGATCTCGCCGGCCTCGAGCACGGCGTCCAGTCGCTCGGTGACGTCGCCTACGGTGATTAAATCCATGACCCCGGGTCGCTCAATTTTGGTGGTCCACGGCAAGTCTTCAGGCTTGCGCCCCAAAAAATGCGCTGCCGCCTCGGGATAACGGTTAACGCAGTAATTGAGGGATCGGTAGGGGCCGCTGCGCGCCGGATTGGTTGCGGCATAAAGGCCAACCACTGGCAGTCCCACCATGGTGGCCATGTGGGCCGGGCCAGAGTCCGGGCTGAGCAGTACGCTGGCCCGACTCATTAGGGCCAGCAGTTGAGGAAGGGTATCAAGCCCTACCTGGTCGATGACGTCGACTCTGGCTTGCGAGCAGATTTGTGTCGCCATCTGTCGCTCGATGGCCGATGGCCCGCCCACTAAAATAACTCTTAGGTTGTGGCGCAAGACCGCGTAATCAGCCACAGCCGCGTAGTGGGCCGCGGACCAATTGCGTGCGGCATGACTGGAGCAGGCACTGATGAGAAGGGTTTTCGTGTCCCCTGAAATCAAATTCTGCGCATACTGAATATCCCCTGGGGCTGGCGCTAGGTCCCAGCGTAACGGGGTAACCGGTGCGCCCAGCGCATCAGCAAATCCCAGCAGTCCGTCGAGAACGTGGCAGCGCGGTGCGGGCTCTATGCGGTGGGTGGTAAATAGCCACTGACCTTCCCGGGCCCGCTGCCGATCGAATCCCAATTTCATCGGTGCACGGATCAAAGTCCCGTAAAGGCTGGCGCGCAGCGCCAGCTGCAGGTGCAATGACACATCAAACTCGCGCCCGGTCAGATCACGCGCTAGCTTCCAGGCGCCGTGCAGGCCGGATTTTTTGTTGACGGTGATAAACTCCACGCCATCCGCTAACTTCAACAGGCGGTGTTCGTTTTGGCCGATCAGCCACGTAAACCCAGTCTGTGGCCAGTAGTCTTGTAAGCGACGCACCAGCGCCAGGGTGTGACAGACGTCGCCCAGGGCAGACAGCCGTAGCAGACATATCTTCCTGGGTGGGTTGTGTTTTAGGCGGATCAGCATGGGAGCAGCATGACATTCGAGCACGTGAAGATCACGGGAGAATCGATCCTATACGACCCTTCGCTGATTGAGCTAGCCAGTGCGGCCGACTTTGAGCCGGCGCCGTTAGCCGCTGCAGGTCGTGTGGTGGGTCAGGCGGCAGGACGAGGCACGACCTGGTTTTTGACGGCGCGCAGTCCTACCCTGCACGTGGGTTCACACTGGGTCTTGCGACACTATCGACGGGGAGGCCTTATCGCCCGTGCGATTGCCGATCACTATTTTTGGTTGGGTGATAGTCGCAGCCGAAGTTTTGCGGAATTTCATTTATTGGCAGAACTAACGGCGGCTGGATTGCCTGTCCCTTTGCCGGTAGCGGCGCGTTGTGTGCGCCACGGGCTTTGGTATCAGGCGGACTTATTGACCGTGGCTATACCGAACGTGCGCACCCTAGCTATGCAGGTTCTTGAAGGTGAGGGGCAGCCATTAGATCCGGCGGTTGGGCATGGCATTGGTCAGGTCGTGCGGCGTTTGCACAAGGCCGGCGTCTGGCATGCTGATCTCAATGCACACAACGTGCTCATTGATGATCACCATCGGATCTGGATCATCGATTTTGATCGGGCGTGCAAACGCGCACCAGGATCCTGGGCGCAGGCGAATCTTTTGCGACTCAAGCGTAGTCTGGTGAAAATTCATGGCACGCAGGGTCGCGTGTTACCGGCAAGTGATTGGGCGCTTATCCAGTCCGGTTACGAAGGCGTATAGCCACGCAGAACTCTGTGGCGATACGGATCCGGTTCGCCATCTTTGGGTCTGTAACGCTTGTAGCTCCACAGATATTGCTCGGGTGCTTCTTCAACGGCGGCTTCTAACGCCCTCAGGTAGCGACTGACATCCTTGGCATTATCGCCACTGGGAAAGTCGGACAGCACGGGGCCGAATGTCATCACATAGCCCCTGCCATCCGGCAGGCGGCGCGGAAAATAGGTGAGCACCGCGCAGCCGGTATAGCGAGCAACCACCGGCGGGCCGGGATTGGTTAAAGCCGGAACACCAAACAGCGGCAGTGTCAGGCTGTCTTGCATGTCATAGCGCTGATCCGGTGCGTAGAGCACGATCGCCCCTTTTTTTAGCGCCTGAATCATGTCAACTAATCGGTCTGCCGCAATCATCTGACTGCCGCGACCGCTGCGGTGACGCAGGCTTAAGGCGTGCATTAGCGGGTTTTTCGGCGCTTTATACAAAATGCTGACAGGGTGATTGGTCAGCGTTAGTGCGGCGGCGGCAATCTCGTTGGTCGTAAAGTGCCCACCCAGCAGCAGCACGCCTTTCCCGCGCGCTACCGCCTCGGTTAGGTGTTGGAGTCCCTCGATACGAACATCGGTGGCGAGTTCATCCTGTTTGGCGAACCACACACGGCCGGTTTCAAAAACGCTAAAGGCCAACGACTGAAAATGCTCCCGGCCCAACTGTCGCCGCTTGTTCTCACTGAAGTTCGGATACACCAGGCGCAAGTTGATGAGCGTGATGCGCCGATCCCGTCGAGCAACGAGCCAAGCCACTCTGCCGATTACCCGGGCTAGGACCCGCTGCAGGGGGCTGGGTGCGCCGCTGAGCACTCGAATGAGGGCATAGCCGATCCACACCGGCCAGAAGCGTAGCCCCCGGTACAGATGGGCGTCGGGAGCTGGGGTCGGTTGAGCGCTGCGTTTGTCCGTCATGAGGCGTATTATTACAGAAGCTAAGCCGAGCCATCGGCGTGGAGATACGCGCCGCTTGCGCCTGATCTATACCCTCCTTCTGACAGTCTTGACGCCCTTTTGGATGCTCAACTGGTGTATCCGTGGCTGGCGCGAGCGGGCGTACCTGTCGCACTGGCCCGAGCGTTTTGGATTTTTGCCGGCCACGCGGACTCAGACCTTATGGGTGCACGCGGTTTCAGCGGGTGAAGTACAAGCCAGTGTGCCGCTGGTGAAACTCTTGGCGGCCCAGCATCCCAAACTCGCGCTTTTGGTCACCACCGCGACTCCTGCGGGTCGACTGATGGCGCAATCGCTCTATCCTCAGGCCCGTGTTCATTACCTGCCGATTGATTTGCCTGGCTGCGTACGCAGATTCTTCGTGCGCGTCCGTCCGGTCGTTGGGGTCATTTTAGAAACGGAGATCTGGCCGAACCTGTATGCCGGCGCGGTCGACCACGGTGTTCCTCTGGTTTTGGTCAGCGCACGGCTGTCGGCGCGTTCTGTGGGGCGCTACCAACGGGTGAAATCTTGGGTCTCAAGCTTATTGGCGAATGTGACTATCGCTGCGCAGAGTGAATCGGACGCACAGCGTTTTTGTGCGATCGGCGCTCATCCTTCGCGCGTGTCGGTCTGCGGTAATCTGAAGTTTGATTATCAAGTGCCCGAGAGCGTGGTGGCAAAGGCGCAAAGCTGGCGTCAAAGCCTCGCGGTGCGTCCAGTCTGGGTTGCCGGTAGTACTCATGCCGTGGAGGAAGATGCCGTTCTAGCCGCCCATGAAAAAGTCCTTGCCCAGTTTCCCACGGCCCTGCTGATCTTAGTGCCGCGCCATCCTCCGCGGTTTGCAGTCGTTGAACAGCGGCTTAAAGATTCGGGCCGTGCCTACGCGGTGCGTCGTCAGACCGATGCGGCGGTGACCAATCCCGCCGCCGATGTCTGGTTAATAGCAACGCTCGGTGAGTTGGTGTGTGCTTATGCCGCTGCCGATGTGGCCTTTGTGGGCGGCACGCTCGTGCCCATCGGCGGCCACAATTTGCTCGAGCCTGCGGCGGTGGCAAGGCCGGTCTTGTTTGGCCCGTTTATCTCCAACGCCAGGCTGATGGCTGAGGTGCTGGAGGCCTCGGCTGGTGGGCAGACGGTCGGCGACGCCGATGCCTTAGCCGCCGCCGTTAAGGCTTATTTTCAGAACCCCGAATTAGGGCGTCGTGCGGGTCAGGCCGCTTATCAGGCGATTTCCCCGCATCGAGGTGCCGCTGCGCGAACCTTCTTGCAGATAGATCCCTGGCTGGGGAAATCTAAACCCGACAATCATTAAGGCCTTGATGAGGGCCGGTAGGCGTTACTGCGCAGCACCTGACCGGGGCGCTGCCCGGTCACTTGATTATCGTGAATCACCCATTGTCCGCCGACCATCACCGACGCAATACCTAAGGGGGCTGCCTCCGGGTGATCGATGGTGGCTTGATCACGCACCGACGAGGGATCAAACAACACTAAATCTGCGACAAATCCTGTGCGTATTTGACCGCGATCTTTGAGGTGCAGTTGATGTGCCGGTAGTTGAGTCATCTTGTGAATGGCTTGGGTTAAGGACAGCGCGCGCTCGTCACGAACGTAGTGGCTTAGTACGCGTGGAAATGAGCCGGCGCCTCGGGGGTGCGAGCCGTGCAATTCGCCATCACTGCAAAACATGATTTTAGGATGCGCTACAAACCAGCGGACGTCATCCTCACTCATCGAGGTAACAATGATGTCCTCCATCGATTGATCGCTATCAATCTCAGCGCTGGTGGCTTTAACGATTCGCATGTACGCATCAACGGGACTGATCTGCCAGAGATCGGCAATCTGCGCCAAAGTTTTACCGGCCATAGCCGGTTCCGGCTCGTAATGCGCTAGACGAATGGCCTGTGGGCCGCCGTTATCAGCGAGTGCGGCGCTGACTTTTTGCGGGTTGAAGTAATCACGGTCCGGCACCATTACGCGGATAGTTGAATGCCAGTAGGTATAAGGATATACATCGGCAGACAGGTCGATGTGCTCACGTTTTGCTTGAGCAAAGTAGGCCGGTATGCGCTTAGCTGCCAGATGCCATACCGGCGTGGAGCCGAGCTTAATATGGGTAATTTCCACCGGAATTTTCGCATCCCGGCCGATTTTGAGCACTTCATCAAAGGAGTCGAAGACGGCGTTACCTTCATCGCGCACATGGCTGATATAAAAGCCCTGGCGCTTTGCAGCCACTTTGGCGAGTTCGACGACCTCTTCGGTGGTGGCAAAGTGGCCCTGCTCATATTCCAAGCCACTGGATAAACCAAAAGCCCCAGCATCCAGTTCGTGCGCCAAAATCTCTTTCATGCGCGCCAGTTCGCCTGGCGTGGAGACTCGATATAGGTCATGACCCATGACCTGTTCACGTAGGGTCGCATGCCCGATCAGGCTGGCCACATTAACGGCAGCCGGTGTGTGCTCGAGCTTTTGGTAGTAGTCGGCTAATGGATAGTTAGACTCACCGTCTTGGCCAATGACAATCGTAGTAACACCTTGGCGAGAGACGGTGGCTGCATCCAGATCCTGAAGGAGTCCCCTATCGCTGTGGGTATGCATATCAATAAAGCCGGGCGCTACGCTTAAACCTTTCGCGTCGGTAACAAGGTCGGTGGCCAAGGGTTTGATCCGTTTGGCGAGCTTGATGATTTTCTTATCGCGGATGCGCAGGTCGCCATGAAACGGTGCCTGACCGGTGCCGTCGTAAATAAGGGCATGGGTTATGAGTACATCACCGGCCAGCGCGCGGGTGGATAGGAGAAAAAGACCAGCCAAACTGAACCAAAGGTGGCGCATAAATGAGATCTCTTTGTTGAAGGGTTCCAATAAAAGAGTTCTAAGAGACGGTTGTTTTATTGAACGCTGACCGTTTCTTTAAGCCATTCATTGACGTGGGTTAATCGCGATTCATCGAGCTGGCCGGACGCCTGTTCTAGGGTCAACAGGCTCGTGATGTAGTCATAGCGGCTTTTTAAGTAATCCGTCTGCGCAGCGAACAGACGTTGGCGCGCCAGCAGTACGTCGACCTGTGTGCGAGTACCGACTTCATAACCGGCATCGGTGGCTGTCAGAGCAACTCGACTCGATTCCAGCGCCTGGCGAAGGGCGCGAACTCGTGCGATGTCGGAGTTGACCCCCAGGTAGGCATCGCGCGTGGCGCGTTCGGTGGCGCGCGCGGTGAATTCCAGTCTTTCCTTAGCCGCTCGTTGTCTGTAAACGGCTTGCCGGACTTGCGAGGCCGTCGCGCCACCCGAGTACAAAGGCACGGTCAGCTGCAGACCGATGGAGCGATCTCCGTGCCCGCTATCACCCGGGAAGGGGAAAGCCGTCGTGGGATAGCCGGGAAGGCCGACCACGGACTCTGTATTCGTACCATTCGTTGTGCTGCCGTTTCGACCGGCGACTAAATCCAGCGATGGTAAGTGTCCGGCTCTGGCGATAGAGATTTGCTCACGCGCAATGTCCACACCGATACGGGCGGACGACAGGGTCAGGCTTTGATCCAGCGCCGTTCGAACCCACAGTTCCTCATCGACGGGATCCGGAGTTACTAAGGGCATGTCATCGCCGGGCTTCACCAGCGTTGAGAAGGTCTCGCCGGTGAGTTCGCGCAGCCTATCGCCTGCCGTGGCCAAGGCACGCTTTTGCGCAATTACGGTAGCAGCTGCCGTGTCGGCGGCCGCTCGCGACTCTTGCACGTCGGTAATAGCAATCAAGCCAACCGCAAAGCGACTCTCCGCCTGCTCGAGTTGTCGAGAAAAAGAGTCTTTTGCCGCTTCTGCAGCACTAAGTTGATCTTTTTGAGCCAGCACATCGAAATAGCGAGTCGCCGTGCGCAGGATGAGGTCTTGCTGAGCTGCGCGATAATCGATTTCGGCCTGTGCTACCTGAGCATCCGCTTGTCTTAAAGCCGCAATGCGATCCCAGCGAAACAGGGTCTGGCGCAGGGTCAGTCCCCATTGGACCGTATCCGTGCGTGCCGTGGAGTAGTTCGTGTAATTCTGAACGGTTACGTCGCTGCCGTTGGTACCCGGTGCGCCAGGCGCGGTGATATTCGGTGTCAGTGATCGATCAGAGGACTCGTAGTGGGTTGCACCGGCAGAGC
Organism: uncultured Pseudomonadota bacterium; assembly: GCA_903828595.1. GTDB lineage: Bacteria > Pseudomonadota > Gammaproteobacteria > Steroidobacterales > Steroidobacteraceae > CAIKMS01. The sequence goes on from CAIKMS010000016.1 coordinate 272,567, forward strand.
CATTAAGCTGTGGCAAAAGCCCTGCTAAGGCCTGTGGCTTGCTTTCGAGTAGGGCTAAGCGAGTGGCCTCGGCCTCGCGTAGTTGAGGATCGTTGCGCAGCGCTTTCTGGTAAACCTCGATCAAATCAGCCGACAAAGCGGTTGCTGAACCGAGGGTGGTGCCGACCAGGATTAAGCTGATGACCCCTAATTTTAGTTTGTTCACGCGGCATCCCATGCAAGAACCATCCTCGTAGCTTTTTCTCTACCGACTATTGCCCAGCCTAGCACCTGAATGGTCTAAAGGGGCGCGCCCGATGGCCCAGCGGGTTAGTAGGCCGCCAGGCTAGGGTCGATATCGCGGCCCCACGCTAAAATACCGCCGGCCAGGTTCTCGACCAGAGGCAGGCCCTTGTCCTGCAAAAACTGCGCAACGTGCTGGCTGCGTTGCCCCGAACGGCAAATCACAACGATGGATTTGTGCGCTGGTAATTCCCTCCAGCGCTCTGGGATTTCACCCATCGCGATGTGCTGTGCTTGAGGCAGTGCGCAGATCGCCAGTTCCCAGGACTCGCGAACATCCACCAGGGTGAGATCCTCACCGGCAGTCAGGCGCGCTTGAACCATCGCCGGGGTGACCTGGGGAATCATTCGCCGCCTTAAAAGCTGAACTGGGAGGGAGTGTGGGCGTGAAGCAGTGGTGCCATCTCGGTTTCAAACAGGCTTTCGCGTTGAAACTCAACGTCGCTCACGCGGGTGATCAACAGCGCTTCCATGGGGGCGTGCATGCCGACTACGACAAACAGGCGCCCGCCCGGACGTAGCCACTGTTCAAATCGGGGGTCATAAGTGGGAAGGGAGCCGGAAACGATGACAGCGTCGTAGGCGGCGATAGGTGCCAGGGCCATCGCATCGGCAACTTCTACCGTGACGCTGGCTCTTCCCTCTGACTTCAGCCGTTCGGTGGCTGACGCGGCCAGCGCAGGATCTATTTCAATACTTCGCACCGTGGCGCCCAGTGCGCTTAAGCAAGCCGCCAGGAATCCAGACCCTGTGCCGATTTCTAATACCGATTGGCCCGGTGAAACGCCCAAGGCTTGCAAGATTCGACCGTCCAGCGACGGTGCGAACAAGCTAACGGTATCACTTAAAGGGATCGGTGAGTCTGCATAGGCCATGTCCTTGAAGGCTGCCGGGACGTAGAGCTCCCGAGCTACCTCGCTCATCGCATCAAGGACACGCGGGTCGAGTACGGACCAAGCGCGGACTTGCTGCTCGACCATCTGTAAACGGGCTGCTGGTACGTTCATGGGGTAATGCGCCGTCAAGGGTTAGGGGTTAAATTCAGATTCGCGCAGGTTACGGAGTTTGTACCCCGCTAACAAGGTCATGCTTTGACCGTGAAAGCCTGAAAGGATGGCTATTATGGTGAATCCTCACATGCTTCGGCAACGCCTTCCGTTATTGTACGTTCTCAAGCAACTACAGGCCGTGCGGTTGACGATTTAGAGTCGAACCAGCATGGCCATTATAAAGGGGACCCCTCCGTACTTAAGTCTGTGCTTTTAGCAGCGCAGATTGGCGGTGGGTGGTGAGGAATGCTGCCAGTGAACGCCATGGAAGCCGGATTTGCCGCACTGCTGACAGGGATGCTCATCCTAGCTGTCGTCCTGGCCTATGCCGCGTTCTCACGTCGGAGTCGGGATCGACAAGCCTTCGAGGATCTGGCAGATGCGCTGGAATTGTTGCCTGCTAATGGCGTGGCGCGTCTGGGGGTAACGTCGGATACGGCGTTGACACAGCGGGTTCGCTCGGCGGTTAACACTTTGCTGGAGCGTCAGGCTCCGCCCAGTGCGGCCGAGCCGTCCTTCGACGAATTGCTGCATACCGTACGCGATGCCGTGCTGGTGACCGGCGAAACCATCTTAGTCGCCAATGAGCACTTTTCGCAGTTGTTGGGCGTGCCCGCATCGGCAGTCGTTGGCCGTCCGCTCGCGGATTTGGTATCGGCGGATTATCGCGAGCTGGTTGCCGAGTACGTGACTCAAGCCCTGGCTGGCCAGACTACCCCGGATCGTTTCGAAGTGGAGTTCGCCGATTCGCACGGTCAGGTGAGTCGGGTTGAGCTTACCGGGCGTCTGATTGAGTACTCCGGCGGTCCGGCAATGCTCTACACCACCGCTGAGATGATAGTGGAGGGGCCGTCACGTCCTGCGGTGGTAGGTGGTCGGGCGCAAGCAACGATTGATTCTTTAACCGCCGGTTTGTTGACCACCGATGCCTTGGGGCGCGTGGATTATCTAAACCGGGCCGCTGAGCAGTTGTTAGGCCATGCCTTGGAAGATGTGGTGGGTCAGCCATTTCCCGATGTGGTCGCCATTGTGGATGAGCCAGAGCGCAAGCCGATTTCTGACCCCGTAAGGCAGTGTCTTTCCAGCGGTGCACCGGTATCACTCGGTCGACGTGCGATGCTGTTATCACGCAAGGACAATGTGGAGCACAGCATCGAAGTCTCGGTGGCGCCACTGCGTGATAATGCCGAGCAGTTAACGGGAACGGTCGTTTTGCTGCAAGACGTGACTGAGCAGCGCGGTTTGGCCCGACAAATGTCTTATCAGGCCAGTCACGATGCGTTGACCGGTCTTGTGAACCGTCGTGAGTTTGAGCGTCGACTGCAGGAATCTATAGATACTGCGCACTCCGGCTTGGGAACGCATGTGTTGTGTTACTTGGACCTGGATCGGTTTAAAGCCGTTAACGATACCAGCGGGCATTCGGCTGGCGACAACATGCTGCGCGAAGTGGCTGCTTTGCTAAAAGACGCGGTACGTGATTCTGATACCGTGGCGCGTATTGGTGGTGATGAGTTCGCCTTGCTGTTGGTTGGGTGTCCTTTAGAAAAAGCCAATCAGATTGCTGATGATGTGGTAGCGGCTGTTCGTGACTATCGCTTTGTTTGGAAGGATAAGATTTTCTCGATAGGCGTTAGCATCGGCCTGATTGAAGTGGGTCGTGAAAGCGGGGCGCTGGAAGATGTCCTGTCTGCTGCTGATTCAGCTTGCTATGTCGCAAAAAGCACCGGTGCTGGTCGGGTACACGTGTACTCCGCGCGTGACGAGGCGGTAGCGCGTCATCGCGGTGAGATTCAGTGGCTGCAGAAACTGCAGCACGCTTTGCGTGATGACCGCTTTGTTTTATATACCCAGCCCATATTGGCTTCAGATTCTGACAATGAGCGCGGTCCGGCGGTAGAAGTGCTAGTGCGCATGATGGACGAGCGAGGTCGAATTATCGCACCAGGCGAATTCCTCAAGGCCGCTGAGCGCTACCGTTTGATGTCGCTGGTTGATCGTTGGGTGGTGCAAACCGCGGTGGCCGAGTTGGGTCGTGGTGGTCTACGCGTTCCAGCAGGCCGTAGTGTGTCGATCAATATCTCTGGGCAGACTTTGGGTGATGTGCACTTTCTTGAGTTTGTAGTCGATTGCCTGGATCGCACCAGCGTATCGCCCTCGCAGGTCTGCTTTGAGGTGACGGAAGCCTCGGTGGTTGCCAATCTGGAGCATGCCCGTCGGTTCATCGGTGTACTGCATGGCATGGGCTGCCAGTTTGCATTAGATGATTTTGGTAGCGGACTGGGTTCGTTCTCGAACCTTAAAAATCTGGAAATTGACTATCTGAAGATCGACGGGGCCTATATGCGCAATTTATCGCGCGATAGCGTGAATCAGGCGATGGTGCAGGCCATGATCAAGCTGGCTCGCACGTTAAACTTCAAGGTGATCGGCGAGCAGGTTGAAGATCAGCAAACCTATGATGCCGCGCGCTTGCTGGGCGTCGATTACATGCAGGGTTTTTTAATCGCCCACCCAGAGCCCATGCTGCCTGCGGCATAAGGGTGCTGTTGGCGTAAGCCCGTGGGTTGTCTGCTAAGCCGTTGCCGCAAAGAAAAGCCCGCTACAGCGAGGCTGTAGCGGGCAAGTGTTAGCGTCATTTTTCTAATTGGTTGCGATTACACCGTTAGCCCACCAGTAGTGGCACTAACATCAGCGCCACAATGTTGATGATCTTGATCAATGGGTTAATCGCCGGGCCGGCCGTATCTTTGTAGGGATCGCCTACGGTATCACCGGTCACTGCGGCCTTATGGGTGTCACTGCCCTTGCCGCCGAAATGACCTTCCTCGATATATTTCTTGGCATTGTCCCAGGCACCACCGCCGGTGCACATGGAGATGGCCAAAAACAGGCCGGTTACAATCGTGCCGATGAGTAGGCCACCGAGGCCTTGAACACCACCGCCTGGCCCAAACATCCAGTTCATGCCAAAGCCAACGATGACCGGCACGAAGATAGGCAGTAACGAGGGCACGATCATTTCTCTAATCGCCGCCTTGGTCAGCATGTCCACAGCCCGGCCGTACTCAGGCTTGGCTGTGCGTTCCATGATGCCCGGTATTTCCGCAAATTGACGGCGCACTTCGATGACTACCGAACCTGCCGCGCGACCCACGGCTTCCATTGCCATCGCGCCGAACAGGTAAGGCACCATGCCGCCAATAAACAGTCCAATGATTACCGCCGGTTGCGACAGGCTGAAATCCGGATGCACGTTATACAGCGACAAGGCGTGCGTGTAGTCGGCAAATAGCACCAGTGCCGCAAGGCCTGCTGAGCCAATGGCGTAGCCCTTGGTAACGGCTTTGGTGGTGTTGCCCACGGCATCCAGTGCGTCAGTGATGGTGCGTACATTCGCGGGTAAGCCTGACATTTCAGCGATGCCACCGGCATTGTCTGTGATGGGGCCATAGGCATCGAGTGCCACAATCATGCCTGTCATAGAAAGCATGGCGGTGGCGGCGATCGCGATTCCATATAGGCCTTCACCTGTGCCGGCTCTCTCGCCGAGAACGTATGCACCCCAAATGGCGACACAAACAGCCAGCACCGGCAGTGCAGTGGACTTCATGGAAATCGCTAAACCAGCGATCACGTTGGTGCCATGGCCGGTTTGCGAGGCGGCAGCCACATAGCGTACCGGCGCATATTCTGTTGCCGTGTAGTATTCGGTGATCACAATCATCGCTGCGGTTAAGCCCAGGCCAATTAACGCGCAGTAATAGATGGGTAGCCAAGTAGCGCCCATCATGGCTTGCGTGATGGGATAGAACGCCACTGCCGCGATAACACCCGACACGATCACGCCACGGTACAGCGCATTCATGATTTTGCCGCCGTCGCTGACATTGACAAAGAAAGTGCCAACGATAGAGGCAAAAATAGATACCGCACCCAGCATCAACGGATACAGCACCGCATTTTGTACGGCCTCAGAGCCCAGCCCTTTCATGGTTAGGCCAGCCAGCAGCATCGTGGCAACGACCGTGACCGCATAGGTCTCAAACAAATCAGCAGCCATGCCCGCGCAGTCGCCGACGTTATCACCAACGTTATCGGCAATCACCGCAGGGTTACGAGGATCGTCCTCGGGAATATTGGCCTCAACCTTGCCCACCAAGTCCGCGCCCACATCAGCACCCTTGGTGAAAATTCCGCCGCCGAGGCGAGCAAAGATAGAGATCAGTGATCCACCAAAGGCTACGCCGACAAGCGCATGCAGCGCGTCATCGTTGGACAGCCCTTGTTTGAGCATGAGTCCGTAGTAACCGGCGACACCGATTAAGCCCAAGCCTACGACCAGCATTCCGGTGATAGCACCGCCCCTAAAGGCCACCTGTAGTGCCGGATTCAGACCCACACTGGCCGCCTGAGCGGTACGTACGTTAGCTCGCACCGAGACATTCATGCCGATAAAGCCAGCAAGGCCGGAGAGGATAGCGCCCACAGCAAAGCCACCCGCGGTAGACCAGCCTAGTTGCCAGCCTATGAGTACCAGCAGCACCACGCCGACAATAGCGATGGTGGAGTACTGACGATTGAGATAGGCCTGTGCGCCCGCTTGAATGGCCGCTGCAATTTCTTGCATGGCCGCGTTACCGGCGGATTGTTTAACGATCCAGGCGTACGACCAGAGGCCGTAAAGGATAGCGATTACGCCCGCACCAACGGCGAGCAGCAGAGCAGTATCGCTCGTGAGCATTCTCTTCCCCCTTAACTGTATGACCAGATTTCAATGAGTACTAATGAACGTTTCGAATCGAGGCTCAACGCGTTTAGGCACAACCTGGTAGGCCCATGGCCTTCAGGGGGTGCATCCGCGCGTACAGCCCACTCCAAGGCGGTAGGCTGTCATTGCATTGAAACACAGGTCAAGGCATATGCCTTAATTGCTGCGGTGCAAACTGATCGAAAGGGGTTTTAGGAAGAACCGAGCAGATGAGCTCTGCTCGGCGCGACTTACACCTTGAACGTGGTTTTCAGGCGCCGTTTTACCGGCTTCTTTTTGAGTTCCACGTAATCAGGCAGGCCGTTTTTAAATGGCGGTGGTGCTTCGCCGGCGATTAAGGGTTCTAAATAGCGGCGTGCCGCGGCCGTGATGCTATAGCCGTCTTTACTAATGAAGTTGCGTGGGACCATCTTTTCTTTATTGGCGACCGCGGTCAGTGCAACCTCACCAATAGTCCAACGATACGGTTTGTCACTCTTGCGAACGATCACCGGCATCACGCCGTTTTTACCTTTGATCGCCAATTCAACCGCGGCGCGTCCCATGGCGTAGGCCTGCTCTACATCGGTTTTAGAGGCGATATGGCGTGCCGCGCGCTGCAGGTAATCGGCAACCGCCCAATGGTATTTGTAGCCCAAGCTTTCCTTGATAAGTCGAGCCACTTCCGGTGCTGCGCCGCCTAACTGGCTATGGCCAAAGGCATCTTTGGTGCCGGATTCAGCCAAGAACGTGCCATCTGGGTTTTTTACACCCTCGGATACAACGATCACGCAGTAACCGTAGCGATCCACGCAGAGTTTGACGCGAGCCAGGAACTGTTCGCGATCAAAGGTGATCTCAGGAAACAAAATGATGTGCGGGGCATCCGCAGGTTTCTGGCCAGCCAAGCCCGCGGCGGCGGCGATCCAACCCGCATGGCGCCCCATGACTTCCAAAATGAATACCTTAGTTGAGGTTCTGGCCATGCTGGCGATATCTAACGCCGCTTCACGTGTGGAAATGGCGACGTACTTGGCTACCGAGCCAAAGCCCGGGCAGCAATCGGTGTGTGGTAAGTCGTTGTCTACCGTTTTAGGTATTCCCACGCAGGTGAGTGGGTAGCCCAGTTCGGTACTCAGCAGTCCAATTTTGGCTGCCGTGTCCATAGAGTCATTGCCACCGTTGTAAAAGAAGTAACCGATATCGTGGGCGCGGAATACTTCGATCAGGCGCTCGTATTTAGCGCGATCCTGCTCCAGACCTTTCAGTTTGTAGCGTGCCGAGCCGAAGGCGCCGGCCGGTGTATGGGTCAGCCCACGAATCGCGGCCTTGGACTCCGCCGAGGTGTCAATGAGGTCCTCGGTAAGCGCACCGACGATGCCGTCTCGCCCGGCATACACGTTCGCGATCAGTTTGGGGTACTTGCGTGCTGTTTCGATCACGCCGGCCGCCGAGGCGTTAATCACGGCGGTGACGCCCCCGGACTGGGCATAAAACGCATTGCGTGGGGCAGCCTTTTTCATGGTCGGGTTCCTGCATCAAGGGCGATAGCTAAAAGGATAGCCGGAAACCCAAGGTTTCGGGCGTGGACATTCAATATCTGCCGTGCTTCGCATTTGAGGTTTGACGGCCTCGCCTGCCATGGGCAGGATAGAGTGTTGGAGCGCGTGTCCGAGGGTGTTCGGGCGCGGCCGAGACAGAGGAAGAGATAAGCGCATGCGCATCGTACTGTTGGGAGCCCCAGGCTCTGGCAAAGGAACTCAGGCGCAGCGCCTGATTCAGGCTCACGGAGTACCCCAGGTGTCTACCGGGGATCTGCTGCGCGAGGCCGTCGCTCAGGGCACTGAATTGGGCAAAAAGGCCCAGAGCATCATGGCATCCGGCGCCCTTGTGGATGACGACACCATATTGGGCATTATCCGGGAGCGTTTGGCGCGCCCGGATGCGGCTGCCGGATTCATTTTAGATGGCTTTCCGCGCACCATTGGTCAGGCGGATGCGCTTAACGTCCTGCTGGCGCAGTTAGGTCAGCCCCTGGATGCTGTCGTGCTGATGGAGGTTGACTCCAAAGCCTTGTTTGATCGTTTAACCGGTCGACGCACCTGCCGTACTTGCGGTTTGGTCTTCAACGTACACACCGCACCACCACCCAGTCCGCCGCCGTGTGACGGACGGTGCGAATCGCCGGACCTGTTTCAGCGCCCAGACGACAGTGAAGCGACAATCGGCCGGCGTTTGGAGGTTTATGAAGCCTCAACGCGTCCTTTGGTCGAGTACTACCGCCGCGAGGGTTTGCTGCGCAGTGTGGATGCCGAGGGCGATATCGATGCGGTTACCGCACGCCTGAATGCCGCGATTAGCGCCCAATGATAGGGATCGCTACGCTTTATAAAATGTCCAAAATTAAGAGAATCCTGCCTAAATGAGATCCGCTGCCACTGAAGCCCAGATTCGAGTCCTGCTCGATGCCATACAAAAAGCCTATGCCGAGGGGCGCGATGACGAGGCCAATCGATTGCTCGCTCAGGCCAAGTCACTGGCACCCAATCATGAGGCCGTCCTCAATGCGATGGCGATTGCGGCTTTGCGAGCCGGCAATGTGCCCGCCGCCAGGCAGTTGCTGGAGAAGTCGCTGGAGCGTAACCCTAACGTGGCAGGCCTTTGGGCTAACTTAGCCTCGGCGTGTCGCAGCATGGGGGATATCCCCGCTGAACGTGCAGCGCTGGATCGTGCGCTGGCTCTGGCACCTAATGATTATTTGGCCCATTTGCAAAAAGCCGAGTTACACGAAAAGCTGGGTGAGATTCGTGAAGCCTGCGGTGCCTTTCAAACCGCGATGTCTTGCGCCCCACCGGCGGATCAAGTGCCGCCGAATATCGGCGCGCGCCTTAACCACGGAATCGAGCTGTTGCGGGCCCAAGCCGCACAGCTGGACCAGCACTTGGACGCTGCACTCGCATCCACGCGTGCGCAATACGATTCAAAGCCCAGTTCGCGCTTCGAGCGAGGCTTGGCGGCGATGTTGGGTAAGACCCGTGTGTTTGTTTCGCAGGCGACGTTCCTGCAGATCCCTGAGTTACCCGCCTTGCCTTTTTTAGCTACTGACCAGTTTCCTTGGCTGTCTATGCTGGAAGCGCAGACTGACGCGCTGGCCGGCGAGGTTAGCGCCCTGTTGAGCGAGCATCCTGAGGGCTTGGTGCCGGCGGTGGATTTTCAGGTAGTGTCGGGAGAACCCTGGCAGGCCCTGAATCATTCATTGTCCTGGGCACGCTACGACCTGTGGAAGGATGGCCTGCCGGTTGAGGCGGCTGTCTCACACTGTCCTGTGCTTAAAGCGGCTATCGAGCAGCTGCCTTTGGCGGATATGCCTGGCAATGCGCCTAATGTGTATTTATCCGTGCTGCAGCCGGGTATGGCGATACCGGGGCACACGGGCGCGACTAACGCGCGCGCTCTGGTTCACCTGCCGCTGGTTACGCCGGGTCCTTGTCGGCTGCGGGTGGGGCCTGAAATCCGTTTTTATGAGAACGGCCGCGCCTATGTTTTCGATGACACCATTGAAAACGAGGCCATTAATGAGAGCAGCAGCCCACAGGTGGTCCTGGTATTCGATATCTGGAATCCACTGCTGACCGAGTCTGAGCGTGCTTTAGTCCGACAAACCTTCGTCACTCTGCCGGGCTTTACCGGCACGAAGTCTGTCTTTGCTGGCAGGCTCTAATCGGCACGGCGGGTCGGGTGTTTGGCGGCACACGCGTGCGGGTTATGAGCTTACAGAGTCGGTATGAGTGCTCTGCGCGTACGATTCAGGCTTGATTTCAGCCCCGTGTGCTCGGTGGGTCCGGGAAAAATTGCCCTTTTGGAGGCCATTGAGGCGTCGGGCTCCCTGTCGGAAGCGGCCAGACGCCTAAATATGAGCTATCGCCGGGCCTGGCTACTGCTGGATAGCTTGAATAGTGCTTTTGATCAGCGCGTGGTCAATCTCTCGACCGGTGGTAAGGGCGGTGGCGGCGCTGAGTTAACGCCATTAGCGCGCGAGCTGATCAAGGCCTATCAACAACTCGAGGCAGAGGTTTTACACAGCGCGCAGCAAGCCTTTGCCAATCTTCCTGCCCGCGCGCGGATAACATCCAAGGCCTGTGCACCGGTGCGTAAGTTAACCCGCTCGCGATCTGAGTAGGCACCGCCGTTTGATTCAGTTTCCACAGTAGCGTACGGCAGCAAGGCTGACCGGCGTCGTCGGCAAGCCTATCTATCGGCGTGTGGGGCGGGCGGGCACGGGCTACTCGATAACGCAGACTTTCCCTTACCTCACTTGAGCCTTGTGAGTTGCCTGCTCGGTGAGGCGCCCTAGCAGATGGAACTTAAGCGGGGCTATCAAAGAGCGTTAAGCAGGGCGGGGCCGACCACTGTGCCTCGCCAACCGCGCAACAGGCTGCTTTCGTCACGATCACCGCGAGCCAGACGTTTAAGGTCTCTCTGGGTAGCCAGTGTTTCAGCAGGGATTTTCAGCTCAGCGGCGATTAAAGCCACGCAATCGGTCAGGCGTTTGAGTTGCGCGAGTTCCTCGGCGCTGGGTTTGCCTGGCGCTTTTTGCGACAGCCCTTCCATAGAGGCGTGTTGCGCACCGGCTAAGGCCAGCATTAATTTCTCACCCACGCGATCAACTGTCTCGTCACGAAACACGCGCCGGGATTTAAGCAATGCCACCGTAGCCGGTGGCTTGTGCGCAAGCTCGCGCAGCGCGTCGTCTGCCAACACCCAAGAGCGCGGCAAATTGTGGTCCTGGGCTTGTTCTTCGCGCCATTGGGCGAGCGCGCGGATGCGCAGCTGTTCTTGTACCGGCACGCTCTCAACGCCCTTAATGCGCTGCCAGGCCTGTGCGGGTTCAACGCGATACAGCGAAGGATCGGCCAGTAGCGCACAGTCTTCCTGCCACCAGTGCAGGCGGCCATGGCCTTTGAGGATCTCCTCTAGGCGTTCGGCGACTTCCAGCAAATGACGCACGTCGTCAGCGGCGTACTCCAGCTGCGCGGACGATAAAGGGCGTCGCGTCCAGTCAGTGCGCGCTAGATTGCCGCCTTCACCGCCTTTGGCGAGCTCAATACCTAGCGTTTGCTTAACCAGATCGGCGTAACCCATTTGCGCGGCCAAACCGATGAGCGCAGCCGCAATTTGGGTATCCAGTACGGGTGCGGTCGGTGTGCCGGTCAGTGGCATCAGCACCTCCAGGTCCTGTCGCGCGGCGTGCACGACTTTAGTCACCGTCGGGTTGGTCATAAGCTGCGCCAGCGGGGCTAGATCCGATCCGGCCAGTGGGTCGATCAGGGCCAGCTTATGCGGAGCCGCTAGCTGTACTAGCGCCAGTTCGGCCAGGTAAGTGCGTTCCCGTAGAAACTCCGTATCCAAAGCCACACGGGGGGAGTCTGCGAAGGCGGCGCAGTGCGCCGCGACAGCGGCGGAGTCTTTGATGAGTGGCAGGGCTGACACAGTGTCCTTACAGGTCTTAGGGAGTTTCCATTTTCGCGCTAAGGGTAACGGTTACAATCGACGGCGTCTAAGAACCTGTGCGCGATTTTGACGCGGAGTAAGCCGATTTTGCTTTTAATTCGACTGCTGTTTGATATCGCAATCTGGCGCCGCACGCCACGAGACCTGCCGTCCTCAGGGCCATTGTTGGTGGCTGTGATGCTAGCCTACATAGCGCAGAGCACCGGGCAGGCTGCGATCGCCTCTCAGGGCAACCTGCAAGGGCTGGACGGGGTTGTGGACTTGGTGCTCACCTGTGCCATTTACACGGCTGTGGTGGTTGTGGGTGGTCGCACGCACCGTCTTGCGCAAACGTTACTCGCTTTACTGGGTACCGAGGTTTTGCTTTCGCCGCTGACCCTGGCTTTGGCGGCTGGTGTTTCGGCCACCACACCGGCCGATCCGCTAGGTCTGGTGGCTCGAGTGGGATTGATCGGCGTTTTAATCTGGAATGTGTTGATTGTCGCGCACGTGATGCGCTCGGTGTTCGAGTCCACGTTAGCCACTGGAGTATTGGTGGCGGTGGCCTGCGCCTTACTGGCTTATGGTTTTTCCGATCTGTGGTTCGGTAGTACGCCGGCCACGGGAGGCTAAGATGCACGTACATATATTGGGAATCGCCGGCACCTTTATGGGTGGCGTTGCGGCCTTGGCGAAGGCGGCAGGCCATCGCGTGACGGGTTCGGATCTTAACGTGTATCCACCGATGAGCACGCAGTTGGAAGCGCTGGGCATCGGACTGACCGAAGGCTGGGATCCGGCGCAGTTGAACCCCACTCCAGACATCGTCATCGTGGGCAATGTGATCAGTCGCGGGAACCCTGTACTAGAAGAAGTTCTGGATCAGGGCTTGGCTTACACCTCGGGGCCGGCGTGGCTGGCTGATTATGTGCTTAAAGATCGTTGGGTACTCGCAGTTGCCGGCACCCACGGCAAGACCACGACCTCCAGTTTATTAGCCTACCTGTTGGATCAGGCCGGTCTTAATCCGGGGTTTCTGATCGGCGGGATTGCCGCGGATTTTGGGGTCTCGGCGCGATTGGGTGGGGCGCCGTTTTTCGTGGTGGAGGCCGATGAATACGACACCGCTTTTTTCGATAAGCGCGCGAAGTTCGTGCACTACCATCCGCGTACTGCCGTTCTGAATAACTTGGAGTTTGATCACGCGGATATTTACCCGGATATCGCCAGCATTCGCCGGCAGTTCCATCACCTGATACGGACTATTCCGGGTAGCGGCGAAATTATCGTGAATGGCGCCGATCCGGAGTTAGCGCGCACTCTGCAGGAGGGCTGCTGGACGCCGGTAGTGCGCTTCGGGCGTGACGGCAGGCAGCCGTTTTCCGCTCGTGCGGTGCGTGAGGACTGGTCCGCTTTTGAAATTTTTCAGGGTGAGACGGTAGTCGGTCACGTTAAATGGAATTTGCTGGGGGCCCATAATGCTGAGAATGCGCTGGCGGCTATTCTGGCGGCACGCCATGCCGGCGTGGGCGTGGACTTTGCCGCTGAAGTTTTAAGTCGCTTTCGCGGCGTACGTCGGCGTTTAGAGGTCCGTGGTGAAGTGCGCGGCATCATCGTCTATGACGACTTTGCTCACCATCCTACGGCCGTGGCCACCACGCTGGCCGGTTTGCGGGCGCGGGTGGGTACGCAACGCATTCTGGCGGTACTTGAGCCTCGCTCCAACACGATGAAGCTGGGTGTGCATAACGAGACCTTAGGTGGCTCGCTGGCTGCTGCTGATCGGGTGTATCTCTATCAACCCCCGAGCTTGGGTTGGGATGTGTCAGCGATCTGCACAAGCATCGGCGATCGCGCCATGGTCGCTACCTCTCTGGAGGAGTTGATCGGGTTATTAGTTCAGGAGGCGCGCGCTACCGATCACGTACTGATCATGAGTAACGGCGGTTTTGGTGGTTTGCACGAGCGACTGCTAGGCGCTTTGGCAGGAGGTCATTATGTCGACGCGTGAGATGCCGATTTTTCCATTGTCGACCGTGCTTTTTCCGCAGGGCCCCTTGGCCTTAAAGATCTTCGAGACACGCTACGTGGATATGGTTCGCCGTTGCATGCGCAGCGGAACGGGTTTTGGTGTGGTTCTGATTGTGAAGGGTGAGGAGGTCGGTGCCGCTGCCTCCACGGCGGCGATCGGCACCGAAGCTAAGATTGTCGACTTCGATTCATTGGACGGTGGCTTGCTGGGGTTGAGCTGTGTGGGCCAACAACGCATTCTGGTGACAGAAGCCTGGAGCCGGGCCGATGGCCTGGCGATGGCCTCGGTAACGGATTTAAGTGCCGACCCGGTAATAGCGGTACCTGAAGACTGTGAAGAAGTCAGCCGCTTTCTACAAAACGTTTGGCCGGATATTGCCCAGGCCTACGCGCATGTACCGACGGCTTTTAATGATGCGGGGTGGGTAGCTAATCGGCTGACGGAGTTAGCACCGTTGCAGCCAACGGTGCGACAGCTGCTACTGGAAGAGACCGATCCTGTGCAGCGCCTGCGCACTATTGCGCCGATGATTCGGGTGAGACAGAGCTAGTCTTTACAAGGCGTGTGCCTAACGGACAGGCGGGCGGGCAATGACACCCAGTCGCCACGCGAGTCCCAGCGCCAGCAAAAGGCTTGCTGTCCAGGCAAACACCAACCAGCCGGTGAACCCGTCAGACTCGCTGACCAGCCAGTGATAAGGACTCGTAACGGGCACGTTAGTGGCACCCACAATAAAGCGCATCACCATCACCCAGCCGGCGTGCAAACCAATGGCAAAGGCGATGTTGCCAAAGTACGCGCGAATCAAGCCCAGCAGCAAGCCCACTACGGTGAGCGCTAAAAAGGAATCAGCGATGCGGCTGAAGTCGGCGAACTGATCGCCGACGGCGGCCAGCAGGCGAAGCCCACTCCAGGGGTTCACTTCGGTGGGTGGAATGCTAATGCGCGCCAGAAAGTGCAGCGCTGCAAACAGCACGGCCACGCAAAAGATACCCACTAAAGGTGACTTCCCGCGTGCCGCAAAATCTTTTTGTACGGCCCCCTGCAGCAGGCCCCTAAACAGCGTCTCCTCCATAAAGCCCACTGCCAGACCTGATAGCAACCCAGACCACAGCAAATGCAGCAGACGAGCTTCAGGCACGTTTGCCCACGGGCGCGCACCCCAATGCACGAGCATCAGGGCTACAGGCAACATTGAGATCACGCCAGCGATAAAGCCCAGGCTTAGCAGTTGGCTGAACGACCTCCACGAGATTGCGTAGCCCCAATCACTGGCGCGCTTGAGTTGCAGATGCCGCCCTAAGGCTATCGCCGCACCCACCACCAGCACCAGCCACAGCCTGGAGGCAATTTTATGAAAGGGCCAGTCTGGGTTGATTGCGTGCAATCCCACATACACGGGGTAGACCAGTAAAGCGGCCAAGCCCAAAGTGACCAAGATGACGGAAAAAAACAGGCCTAAGCTTTTCATGCGCTTACGTTAGTGGATGCTGAGGAGTCCTACAACCGGTCGGCACTTTTTACGCTCGCGGTGCTTTTAAAGCAGGTCACATCGCGGCGGCAAAATAAAAAGTGATGGCGCGGTTATCTTAAAATTAGCTAACCACACATAGATTAATCCCTTCACAGGGAAGGCTTACCAGGTAAGCACATCGGCTCAACACACCTTTTTTGGTGAAGCCTAAGCTGACCAAGGACTTCGGTCATTTTAGGGCGCAGACGTGAGGATGATCGCCGACCGTTGCGGTCAGCCCGCCGCCGATCCTACCGTAACCTTCAGATGGCTTGGCTCGATAAGCTTTAACGATGCAAAGAGGCGGCTTTCTGCTTTAAGGTAGGCTTAGCCTTTTTGAACGGGTGCGATGCGTCCATGCGGATCCTTCATTTGATTTTGTCCTCAGGCTTTGCCGGCACCGAGCGGGCTACGGCAGAGATGTGTAACGCACATGCGTCCGAGCATGAGGTGCTATTGGTTGTCCGTGCGGGGCACCGTAAGCGGGGCGTTAGTATTCGGGATTTTTTAAGTCCTGAGGTTCGTGTCGTGGAGGTGCCACGGTTCTGGCCGGGCCGTGCTATTGCCCGTGTCATTCGTGAGTTCAAGCCGCAGGTCGCTCATGCGCATTTACGGCGGGCAACTCGCTATCTTGCGCAATTGAAGCCGGATTGCGCGACGATCTCGACTTTGCACATGTGGGTCAACGGGCCGCATTTTTTGCAGATGGACGGACTGATTGTGATTGCTGCCTGGCAGAAGAAAGCGCTCGCCACCTACTCGGGTCGCCTCTTCGAGATTAATGAGTCTTTGGTATCGCACCGACGATTAGAACGCACCGAGATCGCCCGTTTGCGCCAGGAATGGGGCGTGGGTGAGGATGACTTTTTGATTGGTGGGGTAGGTCGTCTGGCCCACTCCAAAGGCTTCGACCTGTTAATTCAGGCCTTTTTATCCTGTAATTTTCCTAAGGCACGGTTAGTCATCGTCGGCGAAGGCCGGGAAAAGACCAGACTTCTGCGATTGGCTCAGGGGCGTGTGCACTTCACAGGCTTTCGCGCTGATGTCAAAGACTGTTACCAGGCCTTTGACTTGTTTGTGAGTCCCTCACGCAGCGAGCCATTAGGCCGAGTGCTGCTCGAAGCCTTAGACGCTGGCACGCCGGTGCTCGCCTCGGCCACCGAGGGAGCAACCGAAACCCTGTCGCGTTACCCCGGTCGTTTAGTGGGCTTGAATGATGCCTCGGCACTAGCTCAGGCGCTGCAAGAATACGCAACCCACAGGCCGCCGCGCGTTGCCCTGGACTTGTCGCCTTATTACCTGTCGGTAGTCGCCCAAGACACGCTGGCCGCTTATCGGCAAGTCATAGCGGATCACGCTGCGCGGTCTTAACGTTAAGACCGCGCCGAGACGTTTTTAGGATGCCTTGAAAGCCCGTGCTGCCGCGGCAACAGTCGCTTCAATTTCGACATCCGTATGGCTTATCGAGATAAAGCCCGCCTCGTAAGCGCTCGGTGCAAGGTAAACACCCTCGGCCAGCATCGCGTGATAGAAACGCTTGAAATGCTCCATATCGCAGGCGGTGGCGTCAGCAAACGAGGTCACGGTGGGCTTGTCGGTGAAGAAAAAGCCAAACATACCCGGAATGTGATTGGTAGCCATCGGCACGCCCGCCGCCGCTGCGGCGGCGGCTAGACCCGTCACTAATTGGTCCGTTTTAGCACCCAGGCGCTCATGAAAGCCTGGTTCCTTGAGCAGAGTCAGCGTCGTAATTCCGGCGATCATAGCGACCGGGTTTCCAGACAATGTACCTGCCTGATAGACCGGACCTAAAGGTGAGATGTGGCTCATGATGTCGCGTCGGCCACCAAAGGCACCGACTGGCATTCCGCCCCCGATGATCTTGCCCAGTGTGGTGAGGTCTGGCTTCACGCCATAGAGTTCCTGCGCGCCGCCCAGAGCCACGCGAAAGCCAGTCATGACTTCATCAAAAATCAGAACCGTGCCGTAGTCATCGCACAGACGACGCAGCGTCTGTAAAAAGCCTGGGACTGGCGGAATACAGTTCATGTTGCCGGCAATCGGCTCGATGATGATGCAGGCAATTTGATCGCCGACTTCTGCAAAGAGTTTTTGCGCCTGTTCAATATCGTTGAATGGCAGCGTTAACGTGTGCGCCGCGAGCTCCTTAGGCACACCGGGGGAGGTGGGTACGCCGAAGGTCAGTAAGCCGGAGCCGGCTTTGACCAGCAACGAATCCGAATGGCCGTGGTAGCAGCCTTCAAACTTGACGATTTTGTCGCGACCAGTAAAGCCACGGGCGAGCCGAATGGCGCTCATGGTCGCCTCGGTGCCCGAACTGCACATACGCACCAGCTCAATGGACGGAACCAGCTCACAGACCAGTTCCGCCATGGTGGTTTCTAGCGCGGTTGGCGCGCCGAAGGACAGGCCATTAGCCACAGTTTCCTGGACGCGTTTCACCACGTCCGGGTGTGCGTGACCCAAAATCATAGGTCCCCACGAACCGATGTAGTCAATGTAGCGATGGCCTTCAGCCGACCACATGTAGGGGCCTTGAGCCCGTTCGAAGAAGATGGGATGTCCACCCACGCCTCTAAAGGCGCGTACAGGCGAGTTAACGCCGCCGGGAATCACCTGACAGGCACGATCGAACAGTTCTTTTGAGTTTGGCACGGCTTACCTCCGGGGCCGAAGTGTACGCACCGCAGCCTCAGGACGTAACCCCAAAACCGCTTAAATGCCGGGGGTGCTACCGGTGCATGAGGCTTGGCAATGAGTCGCAGTCCGGAACTAGGCCTTAAAAGACCCATTCCACCTGACTGTCTAAAGCACCTTCTTCGTGCAGGTGCAACCAGCGATAACCCGGCGGCTTACTGTCAATCGCAAAGTCGTCAACTCGAGGAGTGAACTGTGCACAAGTCGAAGGCGTTCCCATCAAACGTACGCCGTGGCGCTCACCGTCAAAGGCTTGGTGTACGTGTCCCCAAACCACACCCCGTACGCTGGGTGCTGCATCAAGGACGGCAAAAAAGGCCTCGGAGTTATCGATTCCCACCTCATCAAGCCATTGACTGCTCATAGGCACCGGATGGTGATGTAGCGCGATTAGGGCATGTTCGTGATGGGTTGTATGCAGTAGGTCTGCAAGGCGCGCCAACTCTGCACGGGAGATTGAGCCTGCTGCCGAATGCGCTAGGCAGGAATTCAGCATCACCACCAGCCAGTTCTCGCGACAGAAAGACCCCAGCAGATGAAAGGGTGCGGCCGATAACTGCTGCGACATGCCTTTTAGGTCATCGTGATTGCCGGGTAAGCAGTGTACGGGCACCTGGGATGTCTCAAACGTGCGCCGAATATGGCGATAGCCCAGGACGTCGTCTTGGACCAGATCACCGGTGAGCAAGGTGATATCCCACGGTGCCTGATGGGTGCTGGCATGAGCAAGGGTGGCTTGCAGCGTTTGCCAGGTGTTGGTGCCGCGTAGGGTAGAAGACGAGTCACCCAACAGATGGCAGTCCGTGAATTGTAATAGGCGGGTATGAATGCTCATGACGGGCGCGCGGGCTCAGTAGAAAGGCTGTTTGGAGAATATCTCAAGGATAAAGGCTAGCAGAGCACCTTGCGTAGCGCCCGTGAAGTGCAGTCGACCTTCACCGAAAATCTTTGTGAATCACAGCGCCGTTTAGCAAAGGGTATTCTGCACAAGTTAAATTTATCGCTAAACGCAGTATTGCAAAGTTATTAGGTTAATCTGCCCCGGCAACGACGTATTTAGGGTGAAGGGCATTAAGCGAAGAGGGTTTCATGAAATTTTCAAGCTTGCGATTAATGGTTTGTACGTTGGGGCTGATTGGCTTGGCAGGATGTACCTTATCGGCGCGCTCACAACCCACGATCAGCCCTGATAGCGCAGCCACGGCGCTGTTCAGCCTTTCAGAGGGTTCTAAAGGAAAGCCGTTGGTGTTCATCGCTTACGGCGACATGCGCTTCACGGACCCGGCGGAGCACAGCGCCAGTTGGGTTGAACCACGGCGCGCCCTGGTTGCACGAGTCGCCGCGGAACGTCCTACCGCTGTATTTTTGAATGGCGATGTGCCCTGGCACGGGGGGGTGGTCAATGATTACCGTGTCTACGAACAAGAGACCCAAGCCTGGCGCGAGGCAAAGATTCGGGTTTTCCCCGCACTGGGCAATCACGAGTTCTCACAATGCGCGGAGGCTGAGTGCTTGCAGAACTGGTGGCATGCGTTTCCCGAGTTGACTGGGCATCGCTGGTACTCCGTGGCGCTGGGCTCACAGGTATTGGCGCTCATGGTTGACAGCGACGCCTCTTTTTTGCCCGGCAGTGAACAAAGACAGTGGGTGGAGCAAACACTGCAGCACTTGGATGCGGGCGTACGTTTCGTACTGATCTCATTGCATCATCCGCCGGCGGCTGACCCGCAAGGCGGATCGCTGGCGTCACACAATGCGCGGCCCAACGAAGAGGCACTGGCCAGTTATCTAGGGCAAATCGCGCCAGGTCTGTCGGCCAAGATAGTCGTGAGCGCCGGCCACGTTCATAACTATGAGCGCAACGAGCAAGACGGCATTGTTTACTTGGTGTCCGGTGGCGGTGGTGCTTCGCCGTATCCGGTGGATCGCAGTCCGAAGGATCTTTATCAGGGTAAGGAATTTCCGAATTTTCATTACCTGCGCTTTGAGTTGGTGGGTTCAGTACTCAAGGCACAGATGATCCGATTGCGGGACCCGCAGGCTGATGCGGCGCAGGCGCAGTGGGATGTCAAAGATCAGTTCGAGGTTGTTGCGAAGCTGGCTCACGCAAAGCGCTAGTCCGCTTACATTAGAGATTGATTCGGCGTGAGGCGAATTGCTGTCTTTGCGCTAAAAGCAAAGTCGTAGCCTTATAAAAAGGTGCTGGCGCCTGATGGCGCCAGCACCCTAAGGTACCTTAGTAGCGGTACGTGTCGGGCTTGAACGGGCCCTGCTTCGATACACGGATGTAGCTGGCCTGCTCATCGGTGAGCTCGGTCAGTTTTACACCAATCTTCTCCAAGTGCAGACGTGCTACATGCTCGTCTAAGTGCTTAGGCAGCACGTACACTTTGTTCTCGTAGTTGGCACGCTTAGTCCACAGTTCAATCTGTGCCAGCGTCTGGTTGGCAAACGAGCTGGACATCACAAAGCTGGGGTGTCCGGTGGCGCAACCTAAGTTGACCAAACGACCCTCGGCCAAAATGATGATTCGCTTGCCGTCTGGGAAGATCACGTGATCGACCTGAGGCTTGATGTTCTCCCAGGTGTACTGACGCAGGCTGGCAATATCGATTTCGCTGTCGAAGTGGCCAATGTTGCACACAATAGCGTTGTGCTTCATGGCTGCCATGTGGTCGTGGTTGATCACGCGCAGGTTGCCCGTTGCTGTCACGAAAATATCCGCATGAGCCACGGCTGTTTCCATGGTAACTACTCGGAACCCGTCCATCGCCGCCTGTAGTGCGCAGATAGGGTCGATTTCCGTGA
Organism: uncultured Pseudomonadota bacterium; assembly: GCA_903828595.1. GTDB lineage: Bacteria > Pseudomonadota > Gammaproteobacteria > Steroidobacterales > Steroidobacteraceae > CAIKMS01. The sequence goes on from CAIKMS010000016.1 coordinate 293,209, forward strand.
CCCAAACCTGAGCCGATAGTGCGGCCAGCGCCTTAGCGCTGCCCTTGCCTACATCGCCGTAACCGGCAACTACAGCTACCTTGCCCGCGATCATCACGTCGGTGGCACGCTTGATTGAATCCACCAATGACTCACGACAGCCGTAGAGGTTGTCGAACTTAGACTTGGTCACGGAGTCATTAACGTTGATCGCCGGGAACAACAGACTGCCTTCTTTCGCCATCTGGTAAAGACGGTGCACGCCGGTGGTGGTCTCCTCGGTCACACCCAACACGCTCTTGGCGAGTGAGGCGTAGAAACCTGGACGCGTGCGCAGACGCTGTTTGATGGAGGCGTATAGGGCCTCTTCTTCTTCGTTGGTCGGATTGTCCAACACCGATGCATCGGACTCAGCGCGCAAACCTAAGTGAACGAGCAACGTGGCGTCGCCACCGTCGTCCAGGATCATGTTGGCGATGCTGCCATCGGCCCACTCAAAGATCCGGTGCGTGAATTCCCAATAATCGCTCAGGCTCTCACCTTTGTAAGCGAACACGGCAGTTCCTGCGTCAACAATGGCAGCGGCGGCGTGATCTTGGGTGGAGTAGATGTTGCACGAAGCCCATCGTACATCGGCGCCGAGCGCTTTTAACGTCTCGATCAGCACCGCGGTCTGGATGGTCATGTGCAGGGAGCCGGCAATCCTCGCGCCCTTTAACGGCTGCTGTCCTGCATATTCTTCACGCAGAGCCATCAGTCCGGGCATTTCAACTTCGGCAATAGCGATTTCCTTGCGTCCGAAACTGGCCAAAGCCATATCGGCAACGTGGAAGTCCTTAGTCGTCTTCAGTACAGCGCTCATTCTCTATCCTCTCTGGATTTAAGAATGGGCGCCGTTGATGGGTGACCAGTTCCTGAGCCTGACGACGCGGGTCTTAAAACCCGTCGTCGCTGCAACGCCCCTCAGGTACCGGAGATTGGGTTATCTCATTAGCGGGCGTCTGCCTTCAGTGCCTTCGCACGATCCGTACGCTCCCAGCGGAACTCCGGCTCGGTACGGCCAAAGTGGCCGTAGGCGGCGGTAGCTTCATAGATCGGGCGGGCCAGATCCAGCATCTGTCGTAGGCCATACGGCGTGAGATCGAAATGCTTGCGAACCAACTGAGTTAAACGCTCACGCGGCAACTTGCTGGTACCAAAGGTCTCCACCGTGACAGAGGTAGGCTCGGCCACGCCGATGGCATAGGAAATCTGCACCTCACAGCGGTCGGCAAGACCCGCAGCCACAATGTTTTTAGCGACATAACGGGCGGCATAGGCGGCTGAGCGATCCACTTTGGAAGGATCTTTGCCGGAGAACGCGCCACCACCGTGGCGAGCAAAGCCACCGTAGGTGTCAACAATGATCTTGCGACCGGTCAAGCCGCAATCTCCGACCGGACCACCGATCACAAAGTTGCCGGTCGGGTTAATGTGGTACTTGGTTTTCTTGTGCAGCCACTCTTTAGGCAGCGTGGGAAGAATGATCTCTTCCATGACCGCTTCGCGCAGTTTTCGGATACCGATATCCGGTGAGTGTTGGGTTGACAGCACCACCGCATCAATAGCCACAGGCTTATCATCTTCGTAGCGCAGCGTGATCTGGCTCTTGGCGTCAGGCCGCAACCAGGCAAGCTTGCCTGAGCGACGTACATCCGCCTGGCGCTTCACGAGGCGGTGGGCGTAGGTGATCGGGGCAGGCATCAAGACGTCGGTCTCATTCGTGGCATAGCCAAACATCAGGCCCTGGTCACCAGCGCCCTGCTTGCGAGGATCGGTGCGATCCACACCCTGAGCAATATCGGCGGACTGCTTGCCAATGATGTTGATAACCGCGCAGCTGGCGCCGTCAAAACCCATGTCTGAGGAGTCGTAGCCGATTTTAAGTACAGTACGGCGCACCAGGGCCTCGAGATCAACCCAGGCGCTGGTGGTGATTTCACCGGCGATGATGGCGCAGCCGGTCTTAATAAGCGTTTCACACGCCACGCGCGCGTTTTTGTCCTGCATCAGGATCGCGTCGAGGACGGCGTCAGAAATCTGGTCGGCGACCTTGTCTGGGTGGCCTTCGGAAACGGATTCAGACGTAAAAAGGTAGGAGCCGCTGCTCATCGTTGCTATATCCCTGCCAGTTATTCAGGAAGTTAAGGGTTGTCTAGCGCGAGGGTCTTGCACCGAGCCAGTCCCCGAGCCCCTTGTGAGGGAAGCCAAGTCAGGGGCCAACACCGGCGCTCGACAAACACCGCGAGGGTTGAACTATACCCGACTTTGACAGTTCTGCCTGCTAGGAGATTGCTCCGCGGGTACCCTACTGCGACAATGGCATCAGAACTTTTCGGTTTCTTTCACTTTCATTTTGGTCTAACCCAGACTTAAGGGGATTCATGCCTAATCGACGGCAGCTCGCGAACGCGATTCGCGCGCTTAGTATGGATGCGGTGCAGGCCGCGAATTCGGGTCATCCCGGTATGCCCATGGGCATGGCTGATATGGCCGAGGTCCTGTGGAATGACTTTCTGCGTCACAGTCCCAGCAACCCTACTTGGGTCGATCGTGATCGCTTCGTGCTATCCAATGGGCACGGCTCCATGCTGTTGTACGCGTTGCTGCACCTGACCGGCTACCCGTTAAGCCTCGAGGATATAAAGCAGTTTCGACAAATGGGCTCACATACCGCCGGGCATCCCGAGCGTGATGGCCGTTTAGGAATTGAAACCACGACCGGACCGCTGGGCCAAGGTTTGGCCAATGCGGTGGGTTTTGCGCTGGCCGAGCGCCATTTGGCTGCGCAATTTAATCGCCCCGGCTTTGAGATCATTAACCATCACACGTACGTGTTTTTAGGTGATGGCTGCCTGATGGAAGGCGTTTCGCATGAAGCGTGCTCGCTTGCCGGGACGTTAGGTCTGGGCAAGCTCATTGCCTTATATGACGACAACGGAATTTCCATCGACGGCAAAGTTGAGGGCTGGTTTACCGATGACACCCCGAAGCGATTCGAGGCCTACGGTTGGCAAGTTATTCGTGGTGTGGATGGTCACGATGCTGAGGCTATTCGGCGGGCCATCGCCAAAGCGCGCCGCGAAACGGATCGACCCACCTTGATTTGCTGCAAAACAGTGATCGGTTTCGGGTCGCCTGCCAAAGCCGGCACTAAATCGGCACATGGCGAAGCGTTAGGGGCGGCCGAAATTGCTGCGACCCGCGCGGCGATTGACTGGCCTTGGGGTCCTTTTGAAATTCCTGAGGATATACGTCAGGGCTGGGACGCACGGGCGGCCGGTAAGCGGCTCGAGTCGAAGTGGAAAAAGCTCTATAAGGCCTACAGCGCGAGTTTCCCGGAGTTGGCTCAGGAATTTGAGCGACGCCAATCAGGCGCATTACCGGGCGACTTTGCCGCGACAGCGCATCAGGCGCTAGCGGCTGTTCAGGCGGCAGGGCCCAGCGTGGCCACCCGCGCCTCATCGCAGGCAGCACTGAACGTTTTTGCACCGGGCTTGCCGGAGTTGATCGGCGGTTCCGCGGATCTCACCGGGTCTAACAACACCTGGCACAGTGCCTGCCAGGTGCTGACTTCTGCGCAGCCACAAGGCAACTACCTGCACTACGGCGTACGAGAGTTCGGCATGGCCGCCATCATGAATGGCCTGGGGCTGCACGGCGGCCTGCGCGCCTACGGCGGCACGTTTTTGGTGTTCTCGGATTACGCGCGTAACGCGATTCGAATGTCCGCACTGATGAAGTTAGGCGTCATTTATGTGTTAACGCACGATTCGATCGGTGTTGGCGAGGACGGTCCTACCCATCAGCCTATTGAGCATATCGCCAGTCTGCGTTTGATCCCGAACGTAACAGTGTGGCGGCCGTGCGATGCGGTGGAAGCGCATGCGGCTTGGATCGATGCCATCAAGCGTACCGACGGACCGACCTGTATGGCACTGACTCGTCAGGCGTTGCCGCATCAGGCACGTGACGCCAGCGCCCTGGCTGGGATTGCTCGCGGTGGTTACGTGCTGGCCGATTCTCAAGGTGCACCGGAGTTGATACTGATAGCTACCGGGTCGGAAGTTGCCTTAGCCATGGCTGCCCGCGAGCAATTGACTCAGCGTGGGCGTCGCGTGCGCGTCGTTTCAATGCCCGCAACCCGAGTATTTGATCAGCAAGAAAAGTCGTGGCGTGATCAGGTCCTTCCGGCAGGGATTCCCCGTATTGCCATTGAGGCGGGAGTGACTGAGGGTTGGTGGCGCTACGTGGGTACTGACGGGCGCGTCTTGGGCCTGGATACATTCGGTGCTTCAGCGCCGGCGAAGCAGTTATTTGAGCACTTTGGCTTTACGCCAGAGCATGTAGTGGAGTTGGCAGGTGAGTTAATCGGCGCGTAAAGCAGCAGATGAACTCCGGTCGGTAAGCCGTTTTTAGCGAGGTGTTTCATGTCAATTAAAGTTGGAATTAATGGTTATGGTCGTATTGGTCGCAACGTGCTGCGGGCGCTTTATGAAGGCAAGCGTCAGGGCGAGATCAGTATCGTGGCAATTAATGACCTCGGTGATGCACAAACCAACGCCCATCTGACCCGCTTTGATACCGCCCACGGTCGATTCCCCGGCGAAGTCCATGTGGATGGAGATTCGATGGTGGTCGATGGCGATCGCATTCGTGTCCTGGCCGAACGTGATCCTTCCAAGCTGCCCTGGGGCGACTTGGGTGTCGATGTGGTGCTGGAGTGCACCGGCTTGTTTGCGACTAAGGAAAAAGCCCACAAGCACATTGAAGGCGGCGCTAAGAAGGTGCTTATTTCAGCGCCGGCTGAAGGTGCTGTTGACGCAACTGTGGTCTATGGCGTTAACCACTCCGTGCTGCGTTCGGATATGACCGTTGTTTCCAACGCTTCGTGCACAACCAACTGCTTGGCTCCCCTGGTGCAGCCGTTGCATCAGGCGATCGGAGTGGTCTCTGGCATCATGACCACGATTCACTCGTATACCAATGATCAGGTATTAACTGACGTATTCCACAAGGACCTGCGTCGTGCGCGCTCGGCGACGATGTCGATGATTCCGACCAAAACCGGTGCCGCTGCCGCCGTGGGCTTAGTTCTGCCTGAATTGAAGGGCAAGCTGGATGGATTCGCTGTGCGCGTGCCGACCATCAATGTGTCGATGGTTGACCTGACGTTTGTAGCCTCTCGCGCGACGACCGCTGAGGAAATTCACGGAATTCTAAAAGCGGCTTCAAACGGTGCTTTAAAGGGCGTTCTTGCCTATAGCGATGGGCCGTTAGTGTCTATTGATTTCAATCACAATCCAGCGTCATCAACCTATGATGAAACGCTAACCAAAGTGATTGGTGGAACCTTGGTTAAGGTGTGTTCGTGGTACGACAACGAGTGGGGTTTCTCCAATCGTATGCTGGACACGACGATTGCCTGGTCGAAGGCAAAATAACCATGGTCGCAACCGTCATTCGCATGCAGGACTTAGACCTGCGCGGTAAGCGCGTTTTGATTCGTGAGGATTTAAACGTGCCCATGGCCGATGGCGTCATCACCAGTGATGCACGTATCCGCGCGGCGCTTCCGACTCTGCGATTGGCGCTGGAAGCCGGTGCGCGCGTGATGATTCTGTCGCATCTGGGGCGTCCTACCGAGGGCGCTCCAGACACGGCCAACTCGTTAGCACCTGTGGCCGTCCGTTTGTCAGAGCTTTTGGGTCGACGTGTTCCCTTGGTCACGACTTGGCTGGATGGCGTGGATGTGGCGCCCGGCGAGGCGGTGTTGTGTGAAAACGTGCGATTTAACATCGGCGAGAAAAAAGACGATGAAGGCCTCTCACGGAAACTCGCCGCGCTTTGCGATGTGTATGTGATGGATGCTTTTGGGACCTCACACCGCGCTGAAGCCAGTACGCATGGCGTGGCGCGCTTTGCGCCTGTGGCCTGTGCCGGACCTTTGCTCTCGCAGGAGTTGCTCGCGCTCGAAACGGCGTTGGAAAAGCCCGCTAGACCCTTGCTGGCCATTGTGGCGGGCTCAAAAGTTTCAACCAAGTTGACTGTGCTGGAGTCGTTGCTGGCTCGGGTCGATCGCCTGATTGTCGGCGGCGGCATCGCTAACACGTTTTTGCTGGCGAGCGGTTTCCCGATCGGCAAATCACTGGCAGAGCCGGACATGGTTGATATCGCCAAGCGTCTTTTGGCTCAAGCCGCGCAAAAAGGCATCGAGATTCCGTTACCCACGGATGTCGTTGTTGCCAAGGAGTTTTCCGCAGTCGCTGAGGCTGACGTCAAATTGGTCTCGGATGTGCTTGAGGATGACTTGATCCTCGACGTGGGTCCCGACACCAGCGAGCGTTTTGCAAAACTGATTGAAACAGCGGGCACGGTGGTCTGGAACGGACCGGTCGGTGTGTTTGAGTTTGATCAGTTTGGCGAGGGTACGCGTGCCTTGGCGCAGGCAGTTGCCCGATCCAAAGCCTTTTCGCTGGCTGGTGGTGGTGACACCTTGGCGGCGATTGAGAAGTATCAGGTTGAGGACGGTATCTCTTATATTTCCACGGGTGGTGGTGCTTTTCTGGAATTTGTCGAAGGAAAAGTGCTGCCGGCTGTGTCTATTCTTTCCGAGCGCGCCCGCGCTCAAGGATAAATTATGAATCATCAGCAGCGTGCCCCAAGGCGTACTAAGATCGTAACGACATTAGGGCCCGCGACCGATGACCCTAATGTTCTGGCTGACCTGGTTCGTGCTGGCGCTGATGTGGTGCGGGTCAATTTTTCGCACGGTAAGGCCAGCGACCATATTGAACGTATCAATCGCATCCGTGATGTCGCTGAGTCGGTGGGCCGGCACGTCGGAATTTTAGGCGACCTTTCTGGTCCTAAGATTCGAATTGAGCGTTTTGCTAATGGCCCCGTCGAGCTGCGAGAGGGAGAGGCGTTCGCGCTGGATACCGCATTGGCTGTTGACGGTGGCGACATTCATTGTGTGGGTGTCGCGTACCAGCCGCTTCCCAAAGAGGTTGGTGAGGGCGATGTGCTCTTACTCAACGATGGATTAATCGTCTTGGAAGTCACTGGCGTGAGTGGGACGCGCGTGCATACCCGAGTGGTGTCGGGTGGTGAGTTATCCAACAACAAAGGTCTTAATCGCCGTGGTGGAGGTTTGTCGGCTGCCGCGCTGACCGAAAAAGATTATGCCGATATCGAATTGGCGGCCAAGATGCGCTTGGATTATCTGGCGGTATCCTTTCCCAAAAACGCAGAAGACATGAACGAAGCCCGTGAGCGTCTAGTGCGGGCGGGCGGCCACGGTAAGTTAGTGGCGAAAATTGAACGTGCTGAGGCCATACGCCACTTAGAAAGCATTACCGAGGCCTCCGATGCTGTCATGGTGGCCCGCGGTGACTTGGGCGTTGAGGTTGGCTACGCCGAGTTGACCGGCTTGCAAAAGCGCATTATTCGCATGGCGCAGAAGAAGTATCGGGTGGTCATCACGGCAACGCAGATGATGGAGTCAATGATTTCCAGTCCGGCGCCAACGCGGGCCGAGGTCTCTGACGTCGCCAATGCTGTGATGGACGGCACTGATGCGGTGATGCTTTCCGCAGAAAGTGCAGTCGGTAAGTATCCGATTCGAGCCGTTGAAGCTATGGCCTCGGTAATTGAGGGTGCTGAGAAATACCAGGTTGAATACAATCGAACCCGTGAGCGTATTGACGGCACCTTCCACAGCACGGACCAAGCAATTGCGATGGCCGTGATGTACACGGCTAATCATGTGGATGTAAAAGCAATTTTTGCGTTGACGGAGTCGGGCTCGACGACGTTGTGGATGTCGCGAGTGCGCTCAGATATTCCCATCTATGCGTTCACTCGCCACGAGAGTACGTGCAATCGCGTAACGCTCTATCGTGGTGTGTATCCCGTAGCGTTTGACGTTACTCACACCAATCCTGAGGATTTGTACCCTTCCATTATGGCTCAGGCTGTCGAGCTAGGCTTATGCAAGCAGGGTGACTCTATTATCGTGACTCAGGGTGAGTTATCGGGTGTCGCCGGAGGTACTAACGGCATGAAGATCTTGAAAGTGTCGGTCTAGCGATGCGCCCGCAAACTTTCGCGATTCTTAAAGTCGTGCGGCGATTGGCGTTAGCGCTATTGCTGTTGTTCATTTTTGCAGCTGCCTACGGCTACTTCTCGTTGCGTGACAGTCTTCCGGTTTTGGAGGGCTCTCACTCGCTGGTGGGCCTGAAGCAGCCGGTGACGGTGCAGCGTGACAGCGCGGGTGTGCCAACCTTGCGTGCTAAAAGCCGGGTGGACTTAGCTCGCGCGCTGGGCTACCTGCATGCGCAGGATCGTTTTTTTCAGATGGACTTATTGAGGCGTGCCTCTGCAGGTGAGCTCTCCGCCTTGTTGGGTTCAGCCACCTTAAAGACCGATCTGCGTTTTCGTGTGCATCGATTTCGCAGCGTGGCGCGCGCTGCTATGGAGAAGTTACCTCTAGAACAGCGTGATTTGGCTAATGCCTATGCCGAGGGTGTTAATGCCGGGCTCGCCGCTATGCGCAGTGCGCCGTTTGAGTATTTGATGCTGAAGGTAACTCCAGAGCCATGGCTGCCAGAGGACTCCCTGCTGGTGGCCTACACGATGTACTTGGATCTGCAGTCAGCTAATGGTCAGCTGCAGATGCAGCGCGATCTGCTGAAGGAAGTTTTGTATGAGCCCGTCTATCGGTTTGTCACGGCAGGTGCACCGGAGTGGGACTCAACGCTCGACGGTAGTCGCTCCGCGTTACCTGAGCTACCGAAGATAGAGGATGTTGACCTTCGCCAGCAGCCAGATCTGGAGGTGCGTCCTCCGCTGGATGTGCTGCGTCAGTTGACGTCTATTGGTTCGAACAACTGGGCGGTATCCGGTAGTAAGACCAGCAACGGTGTGGCGCTGGTGGCTAATGACATGCATTTAGGGTTCCGCGTGCCCACCATTTGGTACCGGGTCCGAATGATTAGCGAGGATTCGACCGCCCCATTGGATATTACGGGGGTGACTTTGCCAGGTACTCCTTGCGTGGTGGCCGGCAGCAACGGTCATATCGCTTGGGGCTTCACGAATTCTTATGGCGAATACCAAACCCTGATACGACTGCAGTCGGTTGACGGTCACGAGGATCAGTACCAAACGGCATCTGGCGTGCAAACACTCAAAACCTATGATGAGGTTATTCGAGTGCAGGGCAGCTCCCCGGTGACGTTGCGTGTGCAGGAAAGTCAGTGGGGGCCGGTGGTTGCCAAGGACTGGAACGGCCTGCGAATGGTTTTGGACTGGTCGGCTTACGATCCTGAGGCGACGAATCTGGCTCTGCTTTCGCTTGAGCAAGCCAGCAGCGTGGATCAAGCCTTGGCGGCTGGCCCGAGTTTAGGTATTCCCGGCCAGAACCTCACCGTAGGGGATTCTCAAGGGCACATAGGCTGGACCATCGGTGGTCATATTCCCACGCATCTGCCGACTCAGGGCCTGCCTCAGTCCTCAACTACCGCGGGTGTAGGGCTCACGGGTTGGGTGGCAGCGGCGCAAACACCACGTATTGTCGATCCGCAAGACGGCATTATTTGGACTGCCAATACGCGGGTGCTGGGTGGTAGTGCCGGAGAAGTGATTGGTGATCTGGACGCTGATCGCGGCGCGCGCGCACGACAGATCCACGATGACTTACTGGCCACGCCCAAAATTGATCCGAAGACTAGCTTAAGCATTCAGCTGGATGAGCGGGCCTTGTTCTTGCAGCGTTGGAAAGAGCTGCTGGATCGCACGCTAACTGATGCGGCGCTTGCGAATCGTCCCGATCGGCTTGAGATGCGTGAGGTGTTAAAACACTGGAGTGGCCATGCCGCCGTGGATGATCCGGCCTTTCGTCTAGTCAGGCGATTTCGTCAGGAAGTCGAGGCGCGTGCCTTTTACATGATGATCGCTCCGGCCCGAGCTCGGGCACCCGGTTTTGAATGGGTTATTCCGGCGCGCTTCGAAGGTCCTCTGTGGATGTTGGTTGATCAAAAGCCTGCTCATCTGCTAGCTACGCGCTACGCCAGTTGGGATGCTTTTCTCTTAGAGTCTGCCGACGCAGCAGCCAAGCTTCCGTCCGTTTGTAAGACCTTGGCGACCTGTACGTGGGGCACGGTGCACGTGACTCAAGTGCGCCATCCGTTGGGTGGCGTGTTGCCTGGGCTATCCGGTGCTTTGAATATGCCAGAGCTGAGTATGCCTGGCGATGAAGATATGCCACGAGTAATTGGTGTGCATGCTGGTGCTTCTGAGCGCTTCAGCGTTTCCCCAGGGCATGAGTCAGAGGCGTATTTTCATATGCCTGGCGGTGAGAGCGGTAATCCTTTATCGCCGTACTATCGTGAGGGTTTTGAGGCATGGGTGACGGGTAAGCCTACCGCTTTCTTGCCGGGTAGTGCCGTACACACCCTGACCTTGATGCCCTGAGTGTAATGGTCGTTAACTAAGACGAGCTCTTTCATGCAGGCTACGCGCTTTACCGGGACCGATCGCTATGTGGCGACCGACGACTTGATGTTGGCGGTAAATGCCGCTATCACTTTGAGTAGGCCTTTGTTGATTAAGGGTGAGCCGGGCACGGGCAAAACGCAGCTCGCTCAAGAGGTGGCGGCTGGGCTTTCACGACCCCTCTTTGAGTGGCACATTAAGTCGACCACTAAGGCGCAGCAGGGCCTTTACGAGTACGACGCTGTTTCGCGTTTGCGCGATTCCCAGTTAGGCGATGATCGTGTGCGCGATATTTCTAATTACATCGTGCGCGGTCGAGTCTGGGAAGCCTTCGCCTGTGAGACGCCGCCAGTCTTGTTGATTGATGAAATCGATAAAGCCGATATCGAATTTCCAAATGATTTATTGCGCGAATTGGATCGGATGGAGTTTTTTGTCTACGAAACGCGCGAATTGATAAAAGCCAGACATCGGCCCTTGATCATCATTACCAGCAATAATGAAAAAGAGTTGCCCGACGCGTTTTTGCGGCGCTGTTTCTTTCATTACATTCGCTTCCCCGATGAGTCGACTATGCAGCGCATCGTCGATATGCATTTTCCGGGCCTGAAGCGCGATCTGCTCAAGGAGGCCTTACAGGTCTTCTACACTTTGCGTGAAGTCCCCGGCTTGAAGAAAAAGCCTTCCACATCAGAGCTACTGGATTGGCTCAAATTGCTGCTGGCTGAGGATATTGCAGCAGATGCCCTGCGTGAGAGCGATGCAAAAAAGCAAATTCCTCCGATGCACGGTGCATTGCTGAAAAATGAGCAGGATGTGCATTTGTATGAGCAACTACTGTTTTTGAATCGCAGGAATGCTCGTTAGATTTTTCTTGGCGCTGCGTAGCGCCGGAATTCCTGTTTCCACGACCGAATTTCTAGCACTGCTAGAAGCGATGCAAGCTCGTGTCGCCTCTCATAGCGTTGAGGATTTTTACGCGCTTGCGCGATTGGTGCTGGTTAAGGATGAGCGGCACTACGATCGTTATGATCGGGTTTACGCGGATTATCTCAAGGGTATCCAAACCTCGTTCGAGGCGTTGGCTCAAGGCGACGTGCCTGCCGACTGGCTGCGCTCCAAGGCACAGTTGCTGCTCAGTCCTGAGGAACAGGCGGCGATTAATAAGTTGGGAGGCTTCGAGGAGTTGATGCGCCAGTTTGCGCAGCGTTTGTCTGAGCAGTCCGGTCGGCATGAAGGTGGCTCGAAGTGGATCGGGACGGGCGGACGATCGCCTTTTGGCAACGATGGGTACCACCCTGAGGGTGTGCGTGTAGGTGGGCAGTCGCGCAATCAGCGCGCGGTGAAGGTCTGGGACCGGCGTGAGTTTAAAAACCTCGCGGACAATGTGGAGCTGGGTACGCGAAACATTAAAGTCGCCTTGCGGCGTTTACGTCGCTTTGCACGCGAAGGGGCCCAAGACCACCTGGATCTTGACGCTACCATTAGCGCGACCGCGCGCAATGCCGGTTATCTGGATCTGAAGTTAGTCGCCGAGCGACGTAATGCTATTAAGGTGTTGTTGCTGTTGGATGTAGGTGGTTCTATGGACCGCTACGTCCGGCTGTGTGAGGAGCTGTTCAGTGCTGCACGCAGCGAATTTAAGCATCTGCGACAGTATTATTTTCATAACTGTGTTTACGAGTCTTTGTGGATCGACAACGCTCGGCGCCATCAACAGCGACTTCCCACAACGGAGTTGTGGCGTACCTACGGTCCGGACTATCGGCTCGTTATCGTCGGTGACGCGACCATGAGTCCTTATGAGATCTCTCAGCCTGGTGGCAGTGTTGAGCATTGGAACGAAGAGTCTGGCGCACGCTGGCTTGCGCGGTTATTGAGCGCCTTCCCACATCACGCCTGGTTAAACCCAGCCGCCCGCGAGAGCTGGGATCGTACCGCCTCTATTGGTATGGCGCGCGATTTGCTGGCCGGACGCATGTATCCCTTAACTCTGGCGGGATTGGACCAAGCTGCGCGCGCACTCACTTCTCAATAATCACTGACTCACGCTTTAATCGGCGTTTGTTCAAGGTTGATTCGTGTGAGCTTTTAGGGCTTTGATATCCGTTAGCAGGGTTTTGGAATGGCTTTTGGGGTCTACATTCGTGTAGTGAGCCGCGATCATGCCGGCCGGATCGATAACAAAAGTCTCACGCTTGGTAAACAACCCACCTAGCATCGACAAAACGCCATAATCGCGCGCCGTTTTTTTGCTCGTATCGGCTAACAGCGGAAAGGGCAGATGCTGCTCCGTCGCAAACTTCTGATGCGACTTCTCATCATCCAGGCTGATGCCTAAGACTACGATTCCCGCGTCGTGAAAAGCGAACAGGTTATCGCGAAATTCGCAGGCCTCTGTGGTGCATCCTGGCGTTCCATCTTTAGGGTAGAAGTACAGCACGACCCACTGCCCGTGATAACTGGCTAATGTTCGTTCGGTACCGCTTTGGTCTTTGAGAGCAAAAGCAGGAGCTTGGGTACCAATGGACGGGCTGGCGCCGGCCTGATTACAAGCACTGATGAGTAAACTCGTGACCAACACGAGACCCAAAGCGACGCTCAACTGTAGGCCGCGCTCTAGAAAATGGGTCATTGCGTTAACTCCTTAGACGTAGAACAGGCAGGCTATCTAGCGCTGCCATTAGGTTTTTCCATTCGTGGCCGACAAAAAGGTGGCCAACCGTCGGTTTGTAAGGCCATGATGCCACGATGAACGCCCAAGCGCAGGCCAGTCAACGCGACCTTCAGGATCCGAAGGGGCGGCCTAAGCTTGCCTTGGTGTTACCCGGCGCGGGTGCACGAGGCGCCTATCAGGTGGGTGTCATCAAAGCCTTGGCCGAGTGGGTGCCTGCGGGTGAGCCGCTGCCGTTTAGGGTTTTGACCGGCAATTCGGCAGGTGCCATCTTGTCGGCGGTGCTGGCCAGTAATGCCGGCGAGTTTCGCCGCGGTGCGATCAATCTGGAGCGGGTCTGGCGTAATTTTCATGCCGACCAGGTCATCCGCTGCGACGGCAGCACAATGCTTCGCTCCGGCCTGGCCTGGCTGCGAGCGATGGTGAGCTTCGGCACCCTGGGTCGCGCCCCAACCGCCGTTTTTGACACCAGCCCCTTACGGGCCTTGCTAGAGCGGCACGTAAACTTCTCGCGCATACGTTTTGCGCTGGATACCGGATTGCTGGATGCCATTGCCATCACCGCATCGGCCTATCAAAGCGCACGATCCATCGCATTTTTTGATAGCGCGTACCCGATTGCGCCGTGGCAGCGCGATTGGCGTCAGGGCGAGCACGCAGAGCTTTCATTGGACCATCTGATGGCCAGTGCGGCGGTGCCCTTTTTGTTCCCGTCGGTGTTGATGAATGGGGAACATTTTGGTGACGGAGCCATGCGCCAGGTCGCGCCGCTGTCACCGGCTATTCATTTAGGCGCTGACAAGATGTTAGTCGTCACGGTGCGTGAGCAGAAGCGCCCGCTGGAGACTGGCGATAGTGTCCCACCCTCCATGGGCCATATCTTCGGCTTTATGCTGGATACGCTGTTTATGGATGGTCTGCAGGGGGACATGGAGCGGCTGACTCGTGACAATCAGTTAGCGCAGCTTTCCGGTGGTGCCTTGCCAGAGGTACGCCACGTGCTGCCGTTTTTACTGGAACCCACGCTGGACTTTGGCGCAGTCGCAGAGCGGCACGCCGAGGAGTTCCCGCGCAGTATGCGCACCTTGATGCGAGTGATAGGTGCTGATAATCATGCCGGGCGACTGCTGTTATCGTATTTGTTGTTCGAGTCTGGCTACACGCGTGAGCTTATCGCCTGTGGTTACGCCGACGCCTATCGTCGGCGCGAGGAATTAGTGACGTTTTTAGGCGAGCCCTTTGCTTTCCGCTAACGACGTGTGCCGGGAAATAACGCGTGGGTGATGAGCTCGAAAATGGGCCGACAGTTTTTCTGCTAAGTAAACCGAGCGATGTCGTCCGCCGGTACAGCCCAGCGCTACGGTCAGATAGCTGCGGTTATTACGCTGGTACTCGGGGATCCTCTTTTCCATGAAGCTGATGATATCGGCTAAATAACTTTGCACATTAGCCTGGGCATCCAGGTAGCGTATGACGGGTTCGTCAAGACCACTGAATGGCTGCAGATCCGGTTCCCAATAGGGATTGGGTAAGGTGCGTGCATCAAAGACGAAATCTACGTCTCCGGGAATGCCGTGCTTGAACCCAAAAGACTCAAACATGATGGAAATCTCGCCATCATCGCGTTGTTCGACTCGGCTACGAATCAGTTCTCTTAGTTCATGCACGCTGGTGCGTGAGGTATCGAGGTTCAGATCTGCCGCGTAAGACAAAGGCTCTAGCAGGTGGCGTTCTTCAGCGATCGCTTCACGCAAGTCCACGCCATCGCGCGTCAGTGGGTGGCGGCGTCGTGTTTCACCGTAGCGGCGTAAGAGCACATACTCATCAGCATGAATATAGATGACATCACAGGAAATTCCGCTTTTGCGCAGGTCACGCACGATGCCAGGAATGGCCGCTAACTCCGCAGGACGGTTTCGTGCGTCTAAGCCAATGGCTGTTTTGGAATAGGTCTCCTGCGAGGTTCGCACGGTGTGCGAGATGAAATCGTTCAGCAATCCGGCGGGAATGTTATCGATGCAATACCAGCCCAGGTCTTCCAGCATGCGCAGCGCCACGCTCTTACCCGATCCGGAAAGACCGCTCACGATAATCACTCGCATGATTTATTCGCCTCCCTAGCCGAAAAACCGATGAGCGACATGCGAAACCGTGTCGCTCATCGGTACTTTATCGAAAAAACGAAGGTCCTACTGGCCGGCAGATCAGCTCCACCGGTATCAGGCTGGCGGCTGGCCGTGCGGAGCCTCCGCCGCATGATGGTCGGTGCGCTTTTCTTTCTCCTTGGTCAGTAATCGGTCCAGCTTATCGGACAGTAAGTCGATAGCCGTGTACATGTCCGTGTCGGTGGCTTCCGCATGCAGCGTCGCGCCACGAACGTGTAAGGTCGCCTCGACCTTCTGGACGAGCTTCTCAACGCTGAATACGCAGTGGGCATCCCGGACACTGTCAAAGTGTCGTGCGAGGCGCTCAAATCGTTTTTCCAGTTGGGTTTTCATCGACGGCGTTACCGTGATGTGAAGGCCGGTCATCGTAATTTGCATGGTCACTTCTCCTTGATCCACTCTGCGTAAAACCAAGATCAACCTGTGCTACCGCCGGTCAGCACCCCCGCGCCGGGACGCGGCGGCGCTCGCTGGACGGAGCAATGTTCATAGACTCACGGTACTTGGCTACGGTCCGTCGCGCTACCTGTGCACCGTCTTTAGTTAACACTTCTGCAATTTTATTGTCAGAAAGTGGACTGGACGGGTCTTCGGCAGCAATCATCTTGCGGATCTTGGCGCGAATAGCCGTGGAGGACAGCTCCGAGCCGTCGGTACCGGCGACATGGCTGGAGAAAAAATACCGGAATTCGATCACGCCACGCGGGGTGTGCATGTATTTGCCGGTGGTGACCCTAGAGATGGTCGATTCATGCAGTTCCACGGCCTCGGCGACATCGCGCAGCACCATAGGCTGCATGGACTCTTCGCCATGGTTGAAATACCCGATTTGGCGCTCGACGATGCAGCGCGCCACTTTCAACATCGTTTCGTTGCGGATCTCCAGGCTGCGCAGCAGCCAGCGGGCTTCCTGGAGTTGGGTGCGCATGACGGCATGATCCGAGGCGCGTGTCAGCAGCCCGGCGTAAGATTGATTGAGTTTGACCCGCGGCAAGGCCCCCACATTGATCTCCACAGCCCATCCCTCGTTGCCGCGACGCACGTACACGTCGGGGACTATGTATTCGGGTTCTGCGGGTTGAATCGTTGAGCCCGGACGGGGGTGGCAGGAGCGTACCAAGGCCAGTGCAATACTGAGTTCTTCTTCCGAGCACTGCACCATGCGCCGCAATGGGCCAAATTGGTGGTTGGCAACCAGATCCAGATGTTCGCGCGCAATCGTTAAGGCTACCTGCCGGCAGGGCACCTCTTCGGACAGCTGCAAAAGCTGCAGCTCAATGCATTCAGCAACCGAGCGAGCCGCTACACCGACTGGGTCGCAGGCTTGGACGTGGCGTAACGCCGCCTCGATGTCGGCGAGCTCGACCTTTAGCTCAGCAGGCAGCGTTTGGTGCAGTTCTTCCAGCGAGTCTGTGAGGTATCCGTCATCGTTGATGCTGTCAACGATGAGCGTGGCCACCGCTAAGGTCGTGTCGCTGAGTTTGCTCAGCTCTAGCTGCCAAAGCAGATGCTCACGCAGGCTTTCCCCGCGGCGATCCGATAACTCTAGGGCTCGGTCCTCATCGCCGGACCAGTTCGATACTTCACTAATCTGCGCGCTGTTGCTTTCCCAGTCATCGGCGCCGGTATCAACGGCTTCCGAATCGTGGGTGTCCGTCGCTTGCGGCTCGATGACGGCCGTGCTCTCGTCGCTGCCCGTCGTTGCGTGCGCCGGCAACTGCTCAGATAAGGCCTCTAGGGATTCGAGCTCGTCGTTATCGTCGTCAGCTTCGAGCATGACGTTTTGTTCGAGCGCCTCACGAACCTGCTGCTGTAGCTCCAGCGCCGGCAGCTGTAACAAGCGGATAGCCTGCTGCAGCTGAGGGGTCATGGTGAGTTGCTGCCCTAGGCGCAGCTGCAGTGAAGGTTTGAGCATAGTTCAAAAGGCAATTGTTCCGGCGGACGTTACGCGGCGGCTCTACGCCGTACGCTCCTCGCTACATCCTGAAGTCTTGTCCCAAGTACACCTCACGAACCTGAGCATTTGCAAGGATATCTTCCGCAGTTCCGGAAGCGATCACACTTCCTTGGCTAACTATGTACGCGCGACTGCAAATGCCAAGGGTTTCACGGACGTTGTGGTCGGTAATCAATACGCCGATGCCCCGCTCACGCAGCACGTGAATGCTGGCCTGGATATCAGCCACGGCCAGAGGATCTACGCCAGCGAAGGGTTCATCCAAGAGCACAAATTGTGGCTCCATGGCCAACGCTCTGGCGATTTCTACCCGGCGACGCTCGCCGCCAGACAGGCTTTGGCCCAAGCTGTCCCGTAAGTGCGCGACTTTAAGTTCATCGAGCAATTCCTCTAGGCGCTGTTGACGAGCGTGACGGTCGAGGTCGCTGCGCATCTCGAGGATCGACAGGACATTGTCGGCCACGGACATTTTGCGAAATACCGAAGCTTCCTGCGGCAGGTATCCCAACCCTAAGGCGGCACGGCGGTGCATGGGCAGGCGAGTGACATCACGTTGATTCAGTTCGATTTGTCCGGCGTCACTACGAACCAGGCCTACGATCATGTAGAACGCCGTGGTCTTGCCGGCACCGTTCGGGCCTAAGAGCCCCACGATCTCACCACCGCCCACTTCCAGGGACAAATCGCGCACGACCTGGCGCGATTGATACGCCTTTGCCAGATGGCTGGCGCGTAGAAGACTCATCGTGTGCACCCTAGCTTGGGCAGGCTGCCCGGGTTGTCCTTAGGGTTGATGACGATATGCACTCGCTGATTGTCCTGATCTTCCGGGTTCGCCAGTACGCGCTGCTCCTGAATACTGTAGATCAGCGTGCGCCCATTAATCTGTCCGTCGCCATAACTGATGGAGGCCTGTTCGGACAGACGGATGGTTTGGGTCGTAAAATCGTAATTGATCCGCCCGGCGTGCCCTTTAGCGACGCATTGTTCGCGTTTTTGTTCAAAGGTTGCGGGGTTGCCCGTAATCACGGCGGAGTTGGGCGCGTTATGGGCGAATTCGACCACGGCGACATCGCTCAATAAGGCACCGTCAGCCAGCGTGATGCGTACATGGCCGCGAAAATCCCAGTGACTGTTGTCAAAGCTTAGCCCTGTGGCGGTGGCTTCATCCGACTCCACGGCGGTGGCGCCCTGGCTGATGCGCACGTGATGGAATCGCAGAAGATTGTTGCGGTAATCAAAGTCTGAGGACTGCGCATCCAGGTTGATGGGCAGGCTTTTGTCGATCAATGGCGTCGTGGCGGCCTGGCCGCACGCCAGATACGCCGTCGCTAATAAAGGCAGCAGCCTGGCGGCAAGACGCGTGTTCTTAGCGTACATACTGGCCTTTGACATCCGATTTCAGCGTCAAGCGATCCTGTTTTAAATCGGCCCACAGCCCGGTCGCCGTTACCTGCCGGCTGCCCATCTCGATGCTGACCGGCGCGCTGGTGGAGGCGATGCTGGTGGTGGTGTCTAGGCTCATCGTCGGGCTACGAACAATAGCCGCCGCTTGCTTGGCGAGTGGCGTTCCTGACAGCGTGACCTGGTCATAGAGAGTCACCACGCGGCCATTTTCGGGTAGTCGGCCGTTTTGGGCGGTGAGTAACCACGCCGAGCCGCCTTCAGGAAAATAATCAACCCTGACCGGAGATAATTGAATTTCGCCGCTTTTGGGATCCTGATCGGCGGTTTTCGTGGTGAGTTTTAGCGCGAGTCTGCCCGCGTCATCGGTTTCCATGACAGTGGCGTCTCGCAAATAGTAGCCGGGTTGCTCAAGCGACACGGTAGGCAAAGTCTGCTCGTCCGTAGGCAGTCTACGCACCAGCCACCAGCTGCCGGCCGCCAACACCGCCAGCAGGGTCAGCGTGCTAAACGGCGGTGACTTCACCGGGCTATTCCAGAAAGGAGGTGATCGCAGACTTCCCGTACAGCGCCCTGGCCACCGGCCAGAGTCGTGATGCGGTGTGCGACCTCGCGCACGGTAGGGTGAGCGTTGCTCACCGCGATAGCTAACCCGGCACGAGCCAACATGGGCAGATCAGGCGTATCGTCACCCACGCAGGCGACTTGGCCCGCTGGAATTTTCAGGGCTTCGCACATGGCGTCGAAGGCCGCGCCTTTATCCGCGCAGCCCTGAACAACTTGCACGATACCCAGTTCGCGCGCTCTTGCGCTCACCGCGGGTGAGTCTCGACCTGAAATAATCGCAACCTCAATACCGGCGGCCTGCACAGCCTTGATGCCGGCACCGTCGTGTACATGAAAAGCTTTGAGCGCCTCGCCGGCAGGTCCGTACCAGAGGCGGCCGTCCGTCAGTACGCCGTCCACGTCCAAAATTAATAAGCGGATGGTGGCGCTCACATGACACCGGCGCGCAGCAAATCGTGGATATTGAAGGCGCCGACCACGATCTGCTGTGAATCGACCACGACCAGCGAGGTGATGCGGTTTTCTTCCAGAACCCGCACCGCGTCGGCTGCTAACGCCTCGGCGCGGATGGTCTTACAGCTACGGGTCATGACCTCGGACATGGGCGTGGCGTGCACATCGAGGCGACGATCCAGGATGCGGCGCAAGTCGCCGTCCGTAAAAATGCCGCACAGGCGACCGTTGGCGTCCACGACGCTGGTCATGCCTAGGCCTTTAGCGGTCATTTCCAGCAGCCCTTCACGGATGCTTTGCTCGGGAAAGACCCGCGGTATGAGTTCATCGCCATGCATGATATCGGCCACGCGCGTGAGTAAGCGTCGGCCTAAACTGCCGCCCGGATGCGAGCGGGCAAAGTCTTCGGCGGTAAAGCCTTTCAGGCGCAGCAAGCTCACCGCTAAAGCATCACCCATGGCCAGCGCGCAGGTTGTGCTGGAGGTGGGCGCGAGGTTCAGTGGGCAGGCTTCCACCGCGACACTGACATCCAGATGGATCGTGGCCGCGCGCGCCAGGGTGGATTGGCCATTGCCGGTCATGGCAATCAGCGGTATGCCCATCCGGTGCAGGTAGGGCACCAGCGTTAGGACTTCAGCGGTTTCTCCGGAGTAGGACAGGGCTAAAACCACGTCGTTTGCGGCGATCATGCCGATGTCGCCGTGGCCGGCTTCGGCGGGGTGCAGGAAAAAAGCCGGCGTGCCGGTGCTGGCCAGCGTGGCGGCAATCTTTCCGGCGATGTGTCCGGATTTTCCCATGCCCGTCACTACCACCCGCGCCGGGCAGGTCAGCAGGAGTCGGCAGGCTTGCGCGAAGTGCTCGTCGAGGCGGCCGATCAGGGCGTTCAGCCCGGCTACTTCAATCGCAATGGCGTCAGTGCCCAGGGCGATGATTTGTGCATCGGTCGAGTCTGGCTTAATCAAGGAGCGGGATTCCACGGTGATGAGCGTATCCTAGTCGTGTCATTGAAGGGTCAACGAATGGCCGCGCCATGATAACTGTTGGCACGCGCTGCTGGCGCGTCTGTTCCCCGCCTTGCCAATTCCTTACACTGTCGTCTTCTGTGCCCCGGAACCCTTCTGCGGGCCCTCACTGATGCCGGATCGCTAACTTTATGAATGCTGAGCAAGTACGTAGTCAAATTCAAGCCGGGCTGCCTGGTAGCCAGGCCGACGTCCGCACGCCCGACAACACTCATTTTGAGGCGGTGGTGATCGCCGAGCAGTTTGCCGGCAAGCGAGCGTTACAGCGACATCAGTTGGTGTATGCAACCTTAGGGGAGGCGGTCGGTCGGGAAATCCATGCGCTATCGCTGACCGTCCACACCCCTGAAGAATGGGCGGCGCTGTCGGCGCCGACCGGTCGCTAGGCGATGGATCGTTTACAGATTTTAGGTGGCATTCCCCTCGACGGCGAAGTGCGGATCTCCGGTGCCAAGAACGCGGCACTGCCTATTTTGGCGGCTACCTTGCTGGTGGACGGTCTGGTGCGGGTGGGTAACGTACCGCACTTGCAGGACGTGACCACCACCAACGAATTGTTGGGTCGGATGGGTGTCAGCGTCACGATCAACGAACGGATGGGCGTAGAGGTGGATGCCTCGAGCATTCGCGAATTCGTCGCGCCGTACGATCTCGTTAAAACAATGCGCGCCTCGATTCTGGTTCTGGGTCCTTTGCTCGCGCGCTTTGGTCGCGCTGATGTCTCGCTGCCTGGCGGCTGTGCCATCGGTGCACGGCCGGTGAACATCCATGTGACGGGCCTGCAGCAGATGGGCGCTGACATTAAAATTGAGAATGGCTACATCAAGGCGCGTGCCTCGCGCCTGAAGGGTGCGCGGCTGGTATTAGACACGGTGACGGTCACTGGCACTGAAAACCTGATGATGGCCGCGACCTTGGCCTCGGGCACCACCGTACTTGAGAATGCCGCGCGTGAGCCTGAAGTGGTCGATCTGGCTAACTTCCTGAACACCATGGGCGCCAAGATCTCCGGACACGGCACGGACACCATCACCATTGAGGGCGTGGAGTCCTTGCACGGCGGTAGTTATGAGGTGCTTCCTGATCGAATAGAGGCCGGTACGTATTTACTGGCTGGGGCAATCACCCGCGGCCGGGTCATGGTCAAGAACGTGATTCCCGGTCATCTCGATGCGGTTATTGCCAAATTGCGCGAGGCCGGCGGCACCGTGACGCTGGGAGACAGCACGATCGCCATCGATATGCGCGGTCGGCGACCGCTGTCAGTGGACATTCGGACCGCGCCCTACCCGGCGTTTCCTACCGATATGCAGGCGCAGTTTGCCGCACTCAACACCATTGCCGATGGCGTGGGTACGGTGACAGAGACGATCTTCGAAAATCGGTTCATGCACATGCTGGAGATGCGCCGACTGGGTGCCGAGATTCGCCTAGAGGGCAACACAGCGATTATTCGCGGTGTGCCGCAACTGACGGCCGCTCCGGTAATGGCAACGGATTTACGTGCCTCGGCAAGCCTGGTGCTCGCCGGTTTGGTTGCCGAAGGTCGTACCGAGATCGAGCGGATCTATCACATCGATCGCGGCTATGAAGCCCTGGAGGAGAAGATGCAGTCGCTGGGAGCCCGCATCAAGCGTATTCCTGACTGAGCACCCATCGGGTCTGGGCGAGCTACCCGCGTGGCCGCTCAATAACCGGAATGCTGACGCTGGCCCGTCCGCTGCCGGGGCGAATGATTTCTAAGGTCAGCGCCGTGCCCGGGTTGCGTCGGGCGATGGTGGCCAGAAAGCCTTGCGGGTCACTAACGGGAGTTTTATCGAGGCTGGAGACGATATCGCCCGGCCGCAAGCCTAAAGCGGGAGCCGGACTGCCTGCATAAAAGCCGCGGATCTGCACCCCGCGCACCGGCTTGCCCTGGTTATCCGTCAGATCCGCCGGCAGTGAGGCAACGCCCAGGCCGATCCAGCCGCGGACCACCCGCCCACGCCGCTCCAGTTCAGCGATGACGCCGCGCATGAGATTCACGGGGATCGCAAATCCCACCCCTTCAATTCCCGCCTCGCCGCGCAGTACGGCGGTGTTAATGCCAATGAGTTCTCCTGTTGCGCTAACCAGCGCACCGCCCGAATTGCCCTGATTAATTGCAGCATCGGTCTGGATGAAGTTCTCAAAGGTAGTGAGTCCGGCGCTGCGGCCGGTCGCGCTGACAATCCCTTGCGTTACGGTTTGTCCGAACCCTAAGGAGTTGCCGATGGCCAGGACCACATCGCCGACTCGCAGTTCATCCGAGCGGCCTTGGCTGATCACCGGTAACTTGCCAAGATCAATCTTCAATAAGGCTAAATCGGTGTCCGGGTCGCTGCCAACCAGCTTGGCCGGTGCGGTGCGGCCATCGGCTAGCTGCACCTCGATTTCCTGGGCATCTTTAATGACATGATGGTTGGTGGCGATATGGCCGGCCTCATCGAGGATCACCCCCGAGCCTAAGCTGCGATCCACGCGTTGCCGGTATTCCGGCAATCCATCCCCAAATAAGGGCGCCAACTGCTCGGGAAAACGCCTCTCCAGTACGACTCGGCGCGTAGCAATGTTGACAACCGCCGGTGCGGCACGCGTCACCGCATCGGCATAACTGAGCGTTGCTGTTTTGCCAATCGGCGCAACGCGGGGCGCTACCGGAGGGCTGACCGGATCTGGCGATGCGGCGGCTGCCGGCGACGTGGCACTGGCGGAGTTATGGGCGGCGTTAGCAGACGGTTGATGATCAGACTTATTACGACTCAGTAAGCTGGGGTCTTGATAAAGCGCAAAGAGGGCTAGGGCCAGTCCTAAGGCTACCCAAGGGCTTAAATACTGGACGGTTCGCAGGAGTCGACGCATGGTGACTGTCAGTTTAGCTGGCTTTGCGACGCTCTTGTGTAGGCTTCACCTGTGTATAATGAAGCCACATCCGCCGCGATCGCTCACGACACGTGAACGCAGATAGCGGTAGGAGCTTGTGCGCGGCGAGGATACAATCGCGCCCGCGCGAAACCGCAAACCGACCCGGTTGCGGTATTGGCCTGTAGCAGGGGTGGACGAATGAGTGATGATGTAGATCTGGGCCGTCGGCAGTTGCTGCAAAAGGCAACCGCATTGACTGGTGCGGTTGGGGCCGTGTTTGTCGCGACGCCTTTCATATCGTCTTGGGAACCGAGTGCGCGCGCGAAAGCCATGGGCGCACCGGTAGAGATTGATATTGCCAAGCTGGAACCCGGCGCCATGTTGAAGGTGGAGTGGCGCGGCAAGCCTGTTTGGGTCGTGCGGCGCACGCCTGAGATGCTGGCCAGTCTCAAAGCCGATACCAGCCTGCTGGCTGATCCAGACTCCAATGCCTCCGTGCAGCCGGAGTATGCCAAAAACACCGCCCGCGCCAGCAAGGAAGAGTACTTGGTGCTGTTAGGCGTGTGCACTCACCTGGGCTGCTCGCCTTCCGCGAAGTTTACCCCTGGCGATGTCACGGTTCAGGCGGATTGGCCGGGCGGATTTTACTGCCCCTGCCATGGTTCGAAATTCGACCTAGCCGGTCGAGTTTTCAAAGGCGTTCCGGCGCCGCTGAATCTGGCCGTGCCGCCTTATAGCTTTGCCTCGGCGACCAAGATTGTCGTCGGTGCGGATACCAAGGCTGCTTAATGGTGTTGTTGGCTGATGTCGAGGGACGTCGCTGATATTGTTTTGCAAGAAAAAATACTGACGTAGCGCCGCCTTGTGCGGTGTTACACAGGAGCTGACAGATGGCTAATACAGATAAGACTCAGGCGCCACCAAGTGGTGGGCTTTATGGGTGGATTTGCGCGCGCTTCCCACTGGACTCTTTGGTTCGTGACCACCTGAGTGAGTACTACGCACCGAAGAACTTCAACGTCTGGTACTACTTCGGCGCCTTGGCGATTGTCGTGCTGATGATTCAGTTGCTGACAGGCATCTTCCTGACCATGAACTACAAACCTTCGGCGCAGGAGGCCTTCTCCTCGGTCGAATACATCATGCGCGATGTGCAGTGGGGCTGGTTGATCCGCTACATGCACTCCACCGGTGCGTCGGCGTTTTTCATCGTCGTGTACCTGCACATGTTCCGCGCTCTGATGTACGGCTCTTATCGTGCGCCGCGTGAGTTGCTGTGGATTTTGGGCATGGTGATTTACTTGGCGTTGATGGCCGAGGCCTTCATGGGCTACTTGCTGCCTTGGGGCAACATGTCGTTTTGGGGCGCTCAGGTGATCGTTAACCTGTTCAGCACCATCCCCGTAGTTGGTGATTCGCTGGTCGAGTGGATTCGCGGTGACTATTACATCTCAGACATCACGCTGAACCGCTTCTTCGCTCTGCACGTGATTGCTCTGCCGCTGATTCTGGTTTTCTTGGTGGTGGCGCACATTCTGGCCCTGCACGAAGTGGGCTCGAACAATCCCGACGGTATCGAGATTAAGAAGCTCAAGAATGAAAAAGGCATTCCTTTGGATGGCATTGCCTTCCACCCGTACTACACGGTCAAGGATACTTTCGGTTTAGGTGTGTTCTTGATCGTCTTCTGCGGCATCGTGTTCTTCGCACCGACCGTGGGTGGGTTGTTTTTGGAAGCGCCGAACTTCGATCCGGCTAACCCCATGCAGACTCCGCCACACATTGCGCCGGTTTGGTACTTCACGCCGTTCTACGCGATGTTGCGTGCCGTTCCGTCCTTCGCGGGTACGCAGGTTTGGGGTGTGATCGTGATGTTCTCGGCTATCGCCCTGCTGTTCTTCCTGCCTTGGTTGGACAAGTCGCCGGTTAAGTCGATCCGCTACAAAGGGCCGATCACCAAGTTCATGCTGGGTGTTTTTGCGGTGAGCTTTGTCGTGTTGGCCGTGTGCGGGATGAAGCCGCCACAGGGTATCTATCCGTTGTTGGCCAGAATTTTCACCGTCACGTACTTCCTGTTCTTCTTGCTGATGCCGTGGTATTCGCGGATCGATAGCACCAAGACCGTTCCTAGCCGGGTGACCTACAATGTCGATGAACACTGAGTTTTTTCGAATGATCCGCTTTGCTGGCTGGGTTAAATCTCGTCCGGTGCTGGTGCGCGCGGTGGCTGTGGCGTCCCTGGCTTGCGGTTTAGCGTCCTCATCGGTGGTTGCAGCTCATGAGGGTGAGGCTTACCCGTCAGCGGGTAACGATATTCACAATATGGCATCGCTACAGCGTGGTGCGCGTAACTTCATGAGCTACTGCTCAGGATGCCACTCGGCACAGTATGTGCGTTACAACCGTATCGGTGCCGATCTGGGTATCTCCGATGACGATCTGCGAGCGACGTTAATCCAGGATCCGGATACCAAGGTTGCCGAGACTATTCGCAGCGCGCTGCCCAAGGAAGACGCTAAGCGCTGGTTTGGTAACGCGCCGCCCGATCTGTCGTTGATCGCGCGTAGCCGTGGGGCTGATTACATCTCGGCTTTCTTGAAGGGTTTTTACTTAGATCCTTCCCGACCCAATGGCGTGAATAACCTAGTGCTCAAAGGTGCGGCCATGCCGCACGTGCTGGCCAGCCTGCAGGGTGTTCAGACCGCTGAGTTTAAGATGGTGCCGGTGGCTATGGCTGACGGCTCTACCGTTAAGCAGCCGGAGTTCGAGAAGTTCGTACTGACAACGAAGGGCTCGATGACTCCGGAGCAGTACGACGAGTTTGTCCGCGACACGGTTAACTTTCTGGTCTACATGGGTGAGCCCATCCAAGCCAAGCGTGAGTCGCTGGGCATTTGGGTGATCCTGTTCTTGTTGGTGTTCACCGCTCTGGCTTACGGCACCAAGAAAGAATACTGGAAAGACGTTAAGTGATTCAGAGCCGGGACGCGTAGCGGTCCCGGCGATCTTTGCTAGGCGCTATGGTGAATGCCATGGCGCCTTTTTGCCTCTCTAGGGTGCTCCTATGGCCGCGCCGATCACTTCCCGACGTCCTTATCTGTTACGTGCCATGCACGAATGGATGACGGATAACGACCAGACGCCGCATTTGGTGGTGCAGGCAGAGGCGGAGTCCGTGCGGGTGCCGCGTCAGTACGTGCGCGAGGGCAAGATCGTTTTGAACATCAGTTACGGAGCCACAGCCGGACTGCTGATGAAAAATGACGCCATCAGCTTCAGCGCGCGTTTTGGTGGTACCCCGTTTGACGTCTATGTACCCTTGGCGGCAGTGCTGGGTATTTATGCTCGCGAGACCGGTGAAGGTATGGTGTTCGCAGAGACCGATGAGGAACCGACGCCGCCGGTAGGGCCTAAGCCTGTGCCTCCCTCAGACGAGCCGCGTCGCCCTCAGTTGAAGGTCGTTAAGTAGCGCGATCCACGCAGGGCCTGCCGACTAGGGGCTGCCGGTGGCCGGCAGCGGTTTGATCGTCCCGTCGGGCTGAATTTGCGCCCAGTCCAGCACGCGGTGAACACGGCCGCTGCCATCCAGGCTTAAGCGTCCGGTCAGGCCGCGGACCGAGTCTCTAAAGGTCTCAGGGGATTTGAGTTCGCCGATCAGCACAAATGCATCGGCACCCAAGGCATAGAGTCGGCTGCGTCGGCGAGTGCTCTCAGACCACAACGTTTGCGAGTCCTCGCGAGCGCCGGTGATTGCGGCCTCCTCGGAGAGCATCCACGGCATGTCTGCGAAGATCACGCCGTCTAAATCTTGGTTCGCGTTAGGCGAGGGCTCATAAAGATCCGATAGGGCGTAAACCGGCAACTCGCCGGCATAGTGGTATTTCAGTTGAGGGCGAATAAGCCGACCCGCTACCGGCTGGGCGGCTAAGAATAAGAAGCCGACCGCCTCTTTGCGTCTGGGGGTGAACTCCAGCGGAGTCCCTAACGCGGCCACTAAGGCTTTATGGCGGGAACGGCTATCGTCAAAGCCCACCAGGTCGCCAATCAGGCTCGAATAGTCGGTGGTTCCGGGGGCGTAGGTGCGCGTCGTGACTAATTGCCCGCCGCCGCTGGTAAAGGCGGCCTGGAAGGCGTCGAGTACCCGGCGACCCCATTCACCCGTAGGAACCAAGGCCGCGCCGCTGCGCTTGCCTTCGGCCAGCAGGCGCTCAACAACCTGGCGGGCTTCATCCTCGGGTGCCAGCGCGAATTGATAAAAGCGCGCGGGAGCGCTGCTCGTCTCCGGCAAAACGTTTAAGGCCAGGGTGATCGCGCGTGGGTTGGCCAGCGGCGCCACCGCGGCCACTTCTTCTTTGGTGAGCGGGCCGACGACGACCGAGGCCCCTTGGCTTATGGCCTCTTGATAGCTGGCAGCGGGGTTCTTGCTGGAGTCAATGATATGAAGCGGGGGTCTTTGCGTAGGATCGACCGCGAAATAGGCGGATAAAAATCCGTCACGCACCGCTTCGCCGGCCGCCGCTGCGCGCCCACTTAACGGTAAAAGCAGAGCAATCGATCCGGGCGCGTATACCGATGCGGCGCTAAGCGGGTGACTGGCGTCGTGGCTGAGATCCTGAGACATGAGATCCAAACGTTGGCTGAACAAGAGTAAAGAATAGCGGCTAAACACCCGTCGTGCTTAGCCCAGCACAGGATTGCACAGTAGCAGCGCTAGGCGCAGCATGCTGGGTGCCGAGCCAGGCGCCGTAGACAGTGGAGAGTGGATGTCGGTGTCAATACCCAATCGCGGAACGTTGTATGTGGTCGCCACACCCATCGGTAATTTAGGTGACCTATCGACGCGCGCGAAGACCACACTCGCTGAGGTCTCGCTGATCGCCGCTGAAGACACGCGCCACAGCGCGCACCTGCTGCGCAGTCTGGGGCTTGAAACGCGTCTGACGTCGCTGCACGAGCATAACGAGCAGAGTCGGGTGTCGAGCATTCTCGGCGTGCTGTCGGCGGGTGAGAGCGTGGCTCTGGTCTCGGATGCTGGCACGCCCTTGGTCGCTGACCCCGGGTTTTCGCTGGTGTCGGCGGCGCAAGCGGGCGGTTTTCGGGTGGTGCCGATCCCGGGTCCGTGCGCGGTGATCGCGGCGCTATCCGTGGCGGGCCTGGCTACGGATCGGTTTTGTTTTGAGGGCTTCTTGCCGCCTAAGCGCGCTGCCAGGCGGGCCAGGCTGGAATCCTTGAAGGATGAGTCGCGTACCCTGGTGTTTTATGAAGCGCCGCATCGGGTACGCGAATCGCTAGAGGATCTGGCACAAATTTTCGGTGATCGGTTAGCTACTTTAGGGCGTGAACTGACCAAGATCCACGAAACGATCTATCACGGAAAACTTGCTGACCTGTCGCTAAAAGCGTCGAATGACGTTGATATTGAGCGCGGCGAGATGGTCTTTGTGATCAGCGGCGCGCCGCCTAAAGATCCGGATGCCGACCCGGCTTTGGAGCGTCTTTTGGTGGCTTTGCTCAAGCAATTACCGGTCTCCAGAGCCACGGATGTGGCGGTCGAGGTCACCGGTGCGCGGCGTAACGTGGTGTACAAGGCCGCCCTGGCGCTGCAGCCTGCTGAGCCCGACGAGGCGCAATCCTAAGCCTTCGACTTGAGCTGGGCTGTAAATGCGCCTAAGGTCTGCCCGGGAGTCGGCTAGGCAATCGCGCCACGCAAACCGGCGTCACGGATGACGTACGTTGTGTGGTGAGGAAAGTCCGGGCTCCATAGGGTAGAGCGCCAGGTAACGCCTGGGGGGTGTGAACCCACGGAAAGTGCAACAGAAAATAAACCGCCGAAGTGTCCGGACGAAAGTCTGGGCGCTGGTAAGGGTGAAACGGTGCGGTAAGAGCGCACCGCGGTCCTGGTAACAGGAATGGCATGGCAAACCCCGCTCGGAGCAAGACCAAATAGGGAGGCAGGCAGCCTTGAGCTGCAACGCGCGACCCGCGCGTGTTTCCGGGTAGGTTGCTTGAGGCGCACGGCGACGGGCGTCCCAGAGGAATGATTGTCCACGACAGAACCCGGCTTAACGGCCGACTCCCACCTTTTTCCTGCCTTTGTTCGGCTTTTTTGACCGCCAGGATCGCTCCAGATCCCATCGGCGCCACCTTGTCGGCCCGAATCCGTGAGCGGCTCTTTCCAGCGGCTCGTGCCCGGCGTGATCGTGAGGTCTTCTAGACCTCGTGGAGGCTCGCTAAACCCACGTTAAGTCTTGCTCACCTGCCGTTTGGGCCATGGTGTCGCGCTATCTTAACTTTCAGCGCAAAGTAGCCTCCGTAACCCATTGATTTTTGGCCTACTCAAGCGTCAATTTTTGACGTTCTCCCACTCGGTAAGTCCCTGTAGGCATTGGAAAAATTTTACATTTTCACGTTGACCTGAACGGTTGTGCGTCCTATAGTGGCAGCAAGTGGGGGAAAGTGGGGGAGAATGGGACGTTGTCCCAATCCAGACATGTTTCGTGGTGCCAACAAAGTAACGCTGGATGCCAAAGGCCGGATGGTGATGCCCACCCGGTATCGGGATCGGCTTGCCGAGCGTTCGCAGAGCCAGTTGGTGGTGACCATTGATCGTGACCAGTGTCTGCTCCTGTACCCCCTGCCGGACTGGGAAGAGATCGAGCGCAAGCTCATGCGCTTGCCTTCGCTGAATGACCAGGCCCGACGCCTCCAGCGCCTGATGGTGGGTCATGCCACCGAGGTGGAGTTGGATGGCCATGGTCGTCTGCTGCTTCCGCCGCAGTTGCGTGAGTTTGGTGGCCTTACCCGTGAGGCGATGCTGATCGGTCAGGGCACACGGTTTGAGTTGTGGGATGAGGTTCGTTGGAACTTAAAGCGTGATGAGTGGCTCCAGGATGATGAGCTGCCCGCCCAGTTATCCGCGGATCTCGAGTCATTATCGCTTTAGTAGACAGGCGGTTCGTGCGCGCTCATTGACGGGCGCTAAGCGGGCGCCGAGGCGGCAGTCGGTTGGTCAGTTCACCACTCAATGCTCATGCGTCTGTGTTGCTCGCTGAAGCAGTGGCGTCGCTGGCTGTGCGCTCGGATGGTTGTTATGTCGATGCGACCTACGGGCGTGGTGGGCATGCGCGGGCGATTTTAGGTTTGCTAGGTCCGACGGGAGAGCTGCTTGTTATCGATCGGGATCCACAAGCTGTTGCTCATGCGCGCGAGACAATCGGTCAGGATGCGCGCGTCACCGTGCGCCAAGCCACCTTCGATGCGATTGCTGAGTGGGTTGAGCCGCTATCGGTGGCCGGTGTCTTGTTTGATCTGGGTGTTTCCTCGCCACAGTTGGATGACGGGCAACGTGGTTTTAGTTTCATGCGTGATGGCCCGCTGGATATGCGCATGGATCCTGAGCACGGTGAGAGTGCTGCTGACTTCATTGCCAAGGCCAGTGAGCAGGAAATCGTGGCCGTGATTTTTGAGTTAGGTGAAGAGCGATTCGCGCGACGTATAGCAGCGGCATTGGTGGCTGCGCGTGCGCAATCTTCGATCACCACCACGGCGCAATTAGCCGAGATCATCAGCCGCGCGGTTCCTAAGCGTGAGCCTGGAAAACATCCGGCAACGCGCACTTTTCAGGCGCTGCGGATGCGCGTGAATAAAGAGTTGGAGTTGATTGAGCGGGCGCTTGGCAATGCTATTGACGTGCTTCAAGTCGGCGGTCGGCTGGCGGTGATCAGTTTTCACTCGCTGGAGGATCGCCTGGTTAAGCGCTACCTGCGTCGCGAGTCGGACGGTGATCCGATATGGCGTGGAATGCCGCAGGTACCGCCTGAGGCTCAAGCCCGTCTGGCGCTAGTCGGAAAAGCGATTCGTCCGAGTGAGGAAGAGATTGCCGTTAATCCTCGTGCTCGCAGCGCCACCTTGCGTGTCGCTGAACGGGTGCGCGCATGAAAACTAATCCACTGGTTCTATTGTTGGCTGTGCTCTGGTTGCTGGTGTTGGTCTCGGCAGCGGCGGTAGTTCAGTTAAAACATCAGGAACGCGCGCTCTTTATTGAGCTGGAGCGTTTGGGTGGTGAGCGTGATCGACTCAACATTGAATGGGGGCGTCTGCAGCTGGAGCAGAGCACCTGGTCGGCGCACGGATTTGTGGAGCAGGTAGCCGGGCGGCAGCTGCGCATGACCATGCCACAAGCAACCGACGTGAAGATTGTGCGGCAATGAAGAAAACCTTCAAAAAATCCAAGGACAATGACGGCAGCGCCGTATTTCGCTTCCGCAGTCATCTGTTGCTGGTTGTGATGGTCTTCGGTGCTGTGGGTCTGTTGGGTCGCGCCGGTTACTTGCAGTTTATCAATCGCGATCATTTGGTTGATGAGGGTAACAAGCGTTTTGTTCGCAATATTCCGATGCCGGCGCACCGCGGCAATATCGTGGATCGTTTTCATGAACCGTTGGCGGTCAGCACGCCTGTAGATACGGTTTGGATGAACCCGTCCATCTTTAAGAAAAGCGTGGAGCAGCACCCTGAGCAGATGCAGAGTCTGGCACGGGCGTTAAATCGGGATCCTGAGTGGTTGGCCCGACGCGTCACGGCCAACTTGGATTCCTCGTATCTGCCATTGGAAAAACAGCTGCAGCCTGAAGATGCCGAGCGCGTTAAAGCGCTGAAGATTCCAGGCGTCAATCTGCGTCGCGGCTATCGTCGCTATTACCCGGCGGCGGAGGTCACCGGCCATGTGCTGGGTTTCACCGGCTCTGAAGACCAAGGCCAGGAAGGCTTGGAGCTGGAGTACGAGCAGCTGCTAGGTGGCGAGGACGGCATTAAGCGCGTTTTACAAGATCGCATGGGTGAAGTCGTGGACAGCATTGAGGTGGTGCGTCCACCTCGCTCCGGTGAGGAAATTGTCAGCAGTATCGATTTGCGTATCCAGTATTTGGCTTATCGCGAGCTGAAGAGTGCGATTCGTGACGATCAGGCGCGGGCGGGATCGGTCATCGTCTTGGATGTGCAGACCGGTGAGATTCTGGCGATGGTCAATCAGCCCTCATTCAACCCGAATGACCGTTCGGCGCTTGATGTGAGTGCTTTCCGTAATCGCGCCGCACTGGATCTGTTTGAGCCAGGCTCCACCATGAAGCCTTTTGTCGCCGCAGCGGCATTAGCCAGCGGTAAATACAACTCGGAATCTCGCATTGATACCAGTCCGGGTTTTTTCATGATCGGCAACGCATCGATCAAAGATCATGAGAACGAAGGTGTCATAGACATTGCCACTATCCTGGCTAAGTCCTCTAACGTGGGTATTTCGCGCATTGCTTTGTCGCTGGATAAAGCATTGATCTACAACACGATGGCCGGCGTTGGCTTTGGACGACTGACCCCTACTGGTTTTCCCGGTGAGGCGGCCGGCATTTTGCCGCATTACGAGCACTGGCATGACTCGATGACGGCGCACTTGGCGTTTGGCTATAACTTATCCGTCACTGCGCTGCAGTTAGCGCAGGCCTATTCTACGATCGCCACGATGGGTATTCGTCGGCCTCTGACCTTTAGAAAAGTAGAAGGTCCGGTTGCCGGTGAGCGCGTGCTACCCGAGGCGGTCTGTCGTGAATTAATCCACATGATGGAAGCAGTAACCGTCGCGGGTGGTACTGCCACGCGAGCCGCTATACGGGGTTATCGTGTGTCGGGTAAAACCGGTACGGCCTTGAAGGCGGGTCCGGGCGGTTATTCGCAGACCCGCTTCACTGCTTTGTTTGCTGGTATGGTGCCCGCCACCAATCCACGCTTGGTGGCTGTGGTGGTGATTGATGATCCCACCGGATTGCATCAGGGCGGTCAGGTATCAGCCCCGGTTTTTTCATCCGTTCTATCTGGCGCGCTGCGTCTGATGGCAATTCCGCCGGATGATTTAGAGCACGTGCCGGCAGCCACACTGGTTCAAGCGGTGGCCGGACCATGAGCGCCTGTCTTGCAGTAAACCCGCAACGCCCGGTCATTGATTTGGCTGAGCTGTTGGCGGATCGCTTAAAGATCGCCCCACTGGCTGTTACCGGTTTAACTCTGGATAGCCGACGCGTGTCGGCTGGTGATGCTTTTGTTGCGTTGCCGGGGGCTCTGGCTCATGGGTTGAGTTTTGCGCCTGCCGCCTGTGCGCAGGGTGTGCAAGTCGTGTTGGTGGATGCCAGCGATGCGCACTCCGGCGTGGCCTTACCCGCACATGTGCAGGTTCTTAAAGTTCCGCACCTGATGCGAGATCTGGCTGAGCTAGCGAATCGAGCCTACGGGTATCCGTCCAGGCAACTGTCGATTACGGGTATCACCGGCACGAACGGTAAGACCACAACGGCCTGGCTGTTGGCCAGTGCGTATCAGGCGCTGGGCCAGTCGGCGGGCTATATCGGCACTCTGGGTTCGGGGCTGCTCAATCACTTGAGTGCGCCTACGCACACCACGCCCGATGTCATTACCCTGCAGCAGAACTTGGCCGGCATCCAGGCAGCCGGTGCGACGACGGTGGCCATGGAAGTCTCTTCACAGGGTTTGGCGCAGTCGCGCACCGATGCTATTGGTATCAAACGTGCTGGCTTCACCAATCTGACGCGCGACCATCTGGACTATCACGGGACCTTGGAGGCCTACGGCGCCGCCAAGGCTCGTCTGTTTGTCGGTTCGGATTTGCAGCAGGCCGTCATCAATGTGGCTGATGCGTTTGGTGAACAGTTAGCCGGCTCGCTGCGCTCAGACATTCAACTGATAGCCGTGCAGCCCAGCGATGATCGCTATCCAAATTTTGTGCGTGCACGCTCCATCAAGCCGCAGTGGGATGGTTTGGTGATTGAGGGTGAGTCGCATCTGGGCGCGTTCACGCTGCACTCTTCGCTGATTGGTCTTTTTAATGTTGAAAATCTGCTGGTCGCTTTGGGCTTGCTGTTAGCCGATGGGTTGGCTCTTGCTGATGCGGTTCGGGCGTTGCAGCAAGCTAAGGCGCCACCTGGGCGTATGGAAGTGTGGCGATTGGCAAATAATGCGGTGGTCGTAGTTGACTACGCTCATACGCCGGATGCTTTGGAAAAAGCCCTGCAAAGCCTGCGTCAGCATGCGCAAGCTCAGTTGTGGTGTGTGTTTGGTTGTGGTGGTGATCGCGATCCTGGAAAGCGTCCGCTCATGGGGGCGGTGGCTGAGCGCCTGGCGGATCGCGTGGTGGTTACCGACGACAACCCACGTGGCGAGGACTCGCAGGCTATCTGGGCGGACATTGATCGAGGCTTTTTAGAGCCTGCACGCGTGCTGCATGAATCTGACCGGGCACAGGCCATAGGCTTAGCCATTGCTCACTCCAAGGCCGGCGACGTCATTTTAGTGGCTGGCATGGGTCACGAGACTTGCCAAATTCGGGCTGGTGTCAGCCGGGCTTATAGTGACCGTGACACGGTAGCCTCATTCGCGGCAGGTTCCCCATGAGTCGCGTGCTGTCAGAGTTCTCGCGTCTGGCCGGCGGTGAGTTACGGGGAGTGGATCGCTCTTTTGCGAGCGTCAGCAGTGACAGTCGTACCTTGACGCCCGGTGATCTGTTTGTCGCGCTGAGTGGCCCTAACTTTGATGGTCATCATTTTGTCGCTGCGGCTGCTGCCGCCGGTGCAGTGGCTGCGGTTGTCTCGCACGTCGTGGAAGCGCCCATAGCGCAAGTTCTGGTTGATGATCCGCTTGCCGCCCTACAGCGGGTCGCCGCCCAATGGCGCGCCCGTCATCCGATTCCGGTTGTTGGTGTGGCCGGTAGTAACGGTAAGACGACGACTAAAGAGCTGATAGCGGCGATTTTGGCCGTGCGAGGCCCGTCTTTAGCGACGCGCGGTAATTTGAATAACCACATTGGTGTGCCTTTAACGCTGATGCGTTTAGGTAATGAGCATCGCTCAGCGGTGATTGAGATGGGTGCTAATGCGTGTGGTGATATCGCCGCCCTCGTGCCTTGGGTGGCCCCCACGGTGGGTGTGGTAACGAATGCGGGCGCTGAGCACCTGGAAGGGTTTGTGAATCTTGACGGTGTTGCCGCTGGTGAGGGTGAGCTGTTTGAGGGTTTGCCAGCCGTGGGCACCGCGGTGATTAACGCCGATGACGAGTACGCCAACTATTGGCGCAGTCGTACGGCGAGTGAGCGAGTTTTGTCCTTTGGGTTAACACAGCCCGCCGATTTTACAGCGCAGAACCTGCAAACCACGCTCGGCGAGGAGGGTTTTCAGAGTCACTTCACGCTGGTTTGTCCGGCCGGGTCACAAAGCATTTCGCTGGCTTTGGGCGGAACTCACAACGTACACAACGCGTTAGCGGCAGCGGCGGCAGCTTTTGCAGCAGGCGCAAGCCTTCCTGAGATTCGCCAAGGTCTGGCTGCAGTGCGACCGGTCAAGGGGCGATTACAGCCCAAGCGGGCGGTGAACGGTGCGCGCTTGATTGATGATTCTTATAACGCTAATCCCAGCAGCGTGCTGGCCGGGTTTGCGGTTCTCTCAACGCTGCCCGGCGAGAGGTGGCTGGTGTTGGGTGACATGGGCGAGTTGGGTGCCAATGAGGTCGAGTTTCATCGCCAGGTCGCGCTGCAGGCCCGGCAGGCTGGCATTGCGCGCCTCTACGCGATCGGGTCATTAACTGTGCATACGGTAGAGGCCTTTGGTGCGGGTGCCCAGTGGTTTAACAGCGCGCCTGAGTTGGCAGCTGCCGTCAGTGGCGATTTGCACAGTGATGTAACCGTGCTGATAAAGGGCTCTAGGCTTAATCGCCTGGAGCGAGTCGTGGATGCGCTGCTGTTACCAGTGGCGGTGGCCTCATGAAGGAGGTTGCATGCTGTATTGGTTAACCGAGGCGCTGGCCACACTGCAGCCTACGTTTCACGTATTTAGCTACCTGACGCTGCGCGCTATTTTGGCGGCGATGACGGCGCTCATCATCTCGCTGTTGGTCGGTCCTACGATGATTCGTCGCTTAACTGACCGCCAGATCGGCCAAAACGTTCGTTCTTTTGGTCCGCAGTCGCATCTTAAAAAGCAAGGCACCCCGACGATGGGCGGTGCGCTGATTTTAGTGGCGATGACGTTAAGCACGCTGCTGTGGGCGGATCTGGCCAACCGTTACGTACGTATTGTTTTATTGGTGACGATTGCGTTTGGAATGGTTGGCTTTTACGACGATTACTTAAAGCTGGTGGTGGGTAACTCGAAGGGTTTATCGGCGCGCGCAAAGTACAGCCTGCAGTCTTTAATTGGGCTGACCGCGGCGCTGGTTTTGTGGAGCAGCGCGGTAGTGCCGAGTGAGACGGCTTTATACGTGCCGTTTTTTAAGAGCTTTGTGGTTCCTTTAAGTTTTGTGTCTTATGTGGTGCTGGTTTATCTGGTGGTGGTTGGCAGCAGTAATGCCGTTAACCTCACCGATGGTCTGGATGGACTGGCCATCATGCCCGCCGTGATGGTCGCTGGCGCTCTGGGGGTGTTTGCGTACGCCTCCGGTAACGTGCACTTCGCAAATTATCTGTTTATCCCGCACGTGCCCGGTGTCGGTGAACTGCTGATTTTCTGCGGCACTTTGTTTGGCGCCGGATTGGGGTTTCTTTGGTTTAACACCTATCCCGCTCAGGTTTTTATGGGCGATGTCGGTGCTCTGGCTTTGGGTGCCGCGCTGGGCACTGTCGCCGTTGCTGTTCGTCAGGAACTGGTGCTGTTCATCATGGGCGGTGTCTTTGTGATGGAGACGGTCTCGGTGATGTTGCAGATCGCCTCTTTTAAGCTGACGGGTAAGCGCATCTTTCGTATGGCGCCTATTCATCATCACTTTGAGCTTAAGGGTTGGGCAGAGCCTAAGGTTATTGTCCGGTTCTGGATCATCACCGTGGTTCTGGTGTTGATCGGTCTTGCCACGTTGAAGATTCGCTGATGTCACACGGCCTAGCCTCAAACTCTGCCGATATCCAAGCCGATAGCGCCACCGGTCGCTCTGTCGTGCATGCGCAGGGTCGCCATAATCTGGTGCTAGGCCTGGGCGATACGGGGTTGAGTTGCATTCGCTATCTCCTGGCCCACGGTGAGCACGTCACCATCGCCGACTCGCGCCCAGCGCCGCCGCAGCTGGCTGCGGTTGCAGCCCAATGGCCAGCGCTGGTGTGTCATTGCGGTGCGTGGTCCGTGAGTCTTCTGGATAAGGTCAGTCGCGTGGTCTTATCGCCAGGCGTTGATCGGCGTGACCCTCTAATCGTTGAGGCTCTGCGCCGTGGGTTGCCGGTCGTGGGCGATGTCGAGCTGTTTGCGATGGATGTAGCCGCGCATCAGCCACAAGCACGTCTGGTGGGCATAACCGGCACCAACGGCAAGAGCACGGTGACTGCCTTGATTGCGGCGATGGCTGAAGAATCGGGCATTCGGGTGCGTGCAGGTGCCAACTTAGGCCCGCCGGCTTTGGATCTGCTCGAGTCACCCCGGCCGGACTGGTACGCGCTGGAGTTATCCAGCTACCAACTAGAGTCCACGCAGTCGTTGCGACTGGATGTGGCTATCCTTTTAAACGTGACTCCTGATCATATGGATCGCTATAACAGCGTGGCGGATTACGCGGCTGCTAAAGCACGCATCTTCACCCACGCAGCGCTCGCCGTGGTTAACGCCGATGATCCCACCGTCCAGTCACTGCTGCCGGCAGGCATACCCGTCAAACAGTTTTCTGTCCAAGCGCAGGCAGACTATTGGGTGGATTCTAAAGCTGATCTTATGGTCTTAGAGCAGGGTGTGGCTAAAAGCATCATGCCCGTTGCGCAGCTTCGTCTGGGGGGGCGGCACAATGCCGCCAATGCGCTCGCTGCTCTGGCGACGGGCGACGCGATGGGCTTATCACGCGAATCCATGCGCGCTGCATTGGATAAGTTCTTAGGCCTACCGCATCGCATGCAGGTAGTGACTTGCTTTGATGGCGTTGACTATATCAACGATTCTAAAGGCACCAACGTCGGTGCGACGATTGCTGCGATTAAGGGCATCACCCATCCGGTGGTTCTCATTGCCGGCGGAGATGCCAAAGGTCAGGACTTCGCGCCACTCGCTCAAGCCGCGCTGGGTAGGGTACGTCATACCGTCTTGCTGGGACGCGATCGTGATTTGCTGGCCCAGGCGTTGCGTGAGGTTTGCAGCATTCAACTGGTCAGCGACATGGCTCAGGCCGTAGCGGCCGCGCGAGCGCACGCCATGCCTGGGGATGCGGTCTTGTTATCTCCAGCGTGCGCCAGCACGGATATGTATCGCAACTACGCGGC
Organism: uncultured Pseudomonadota bacterium; assembly: GCA_903828595.1. GTDB lineage: Bacteria > Pseudomonadota > Gammaproteobacteria > Steroidobacterales > Steroidobacteraceae > CAIKMS01. Next base: position 332,129 of record CAIKMS010000016.1, read on the forward strand.
TCGCGGAGAGGCTTTTGTTGCAGCCGTTCGGGAGTTGTCCGTATGACGGGTCTTCCTGCATCGCAGCGTTTTGGTGACAAACACCCGCGTATGGTGTTTGACCCGGTGCTCATTGCAGCGGTCTCGGGCATTCTGCTCTTGGGCCTGATCATGGTGACTTCCGCATCCGTGGAGCTTGGTGCTCGTGACGGTAACTCGCTGTACTTCATGCAGCGGCAATTAGGGTTTGCCTTTGCGGGCATCATCGGTGCGTTATTCGTGATGCAGGTGCCTACCGCCCTTATCGAGCGTCTGGGCTTTGTCTGGTTATTGGTGGGCCTATTGCTGCTTGTAGCCGTGCTCATTCCAGGGCTAGGTGTGTCGGTGAACGGCAGTCGTCGCTGGTTACGGATGGTTTTTTTCAGCTTTCAGGCCTCCGAGTTGGCGCGTATTTGTTTGTTGTTTTATTTGTGCAGCTATCTGGTGCGACGCGAAGCGGAGATTCGCACGACCGTCATGGGCTTTTTAAAGCCGCTGGCCATGTTGTTAATAGCCGCCTGGCTGCTGTTGATTGAACCAGACTTTGGTTCAGGCGTCGTGCTGATGGCTACCGCGTTGGCGCTGGTGTTTTTGTCGGGTCAAAAAGTCGTTCACTTCCTGATCATGATGCTGGCTTTTGTTGCGTTAGGTGCGCTGGCAGTGGTGGCCGCGCCTTATCGTTTGCGGCGTCTGACGGCCTTCCAGCACGCCTGGGATGACCCTTTCGGCAGTGGATTTCAGTTAGTGCAGTCGGAGATTGCCATCGGGCGGGGCGACTGGCTGGGTGTGGGTTTGGGCTCAAGCATTCAGAAACTCTTTTATCTGCCTGAGGCGCATACCGACTTTGTCTTTGCCGTGCTGGCTGAGGAGCTGGGGTTTTTAGGTATTTTTGTGCTGATCTGCTTAGTGCTGCTGGTGGCCTACCGGTCACTGGCGATTGCCCGCATGGCGATTGATTCGGGTATGAAGTTTCCTGCTTATATCGCGGCGTCTTTTGGAATTTGGCTGTGCATGCAGGCCTTTATCAACATGGCCGTGAATATGGGTGTCATGCCTACCAAGGGACTGACGCTGCCGTTGTTGTCTTACGGTCGCTCAAGCCTTCTGGTGACGCTTGCGTGGATTGGTGTGGTGCTGCGCGTGTACCACGAGGTGGCGACTAGCCGTGCTGTAGTGATGCGCGGAGGTCTGCGATGACAACCGTGATGATCATGGCTGGCGGCACCGGGGGTCACGTCTTTCCGGCGCTGGCTGTAGCTCGCGTACTTCAGGCGCGTTCCTGTCATGTGGTATGGCTGGGCACGCGCGCTGGTCTGGAAGCCCGTGTGGTTCCTGCTGAAGGTATAGCCATGCAGTGGATAAGCGTGACTGGCGTGCGTGGTAAAGGAATAAAGCGCTTACTGATAGCGCCTTTCATCGTGATGCGTGCGGTTATTCAGTCTTGCGTAGCCATGCATCAAACTAAACCGGACGTGGTTTTAGGCTTGGGTGGATTTGTGTCCGGGCCGGGTGGCATTGCGGCCTGGTTAACGCGACGCCCCTTGGTCATCCACGAGCAGAATGCGATCAGTGGCACGACAAATAAGATACTGGCGCGCTTTGCATCGGTTGTCGCACAGGCTTTTCCGGATAGCTTCAGCCCACGCATCGTGACCGCAACCATTGGCAATCCGGTGCGAGCCTCTATTGAGGCATTAGGCGCCCGTGAGCCTTCACCGTCCAAGCGTCGTCTACGCTTGCTCGTGGTGGGCGGGAGTTTGGGTGCTCAGGCCTTAAATACCTGTGTCCCGCTGGCGTTAGCAACGCTAAGTGAGTCGGTGCGACCGGAAGTTTGTCATCAAACCGGGCGTGACCGGCAGGCTGCCGTTCAGGCCGCGTATCAGGCCCTGGGGATGGATGCGCAGGTCCAAGAATTCATCGAGGACATGGCCCAAGCTTACGCCTGGGCGGATCTGGTGGTCTGTCGCAGCGGTGCCTTAACGGTAGCCGAGTTGGCTGCCGCAGGGTTGCCCAGTGTGCTCGTGCCGTTTCCGGCGGCTGTGGATGATCATCAAACCGCTAACGCACGCTATCTGCAGTCGCGTGGTGCTGCGGTGTTGATGCCGGAGCATGACCTTCGAGCCGGTGCTTTGAGCGCCGTGCTGAATCAATTGCTTGGCACTGATAATGAGCAGCGCCTGGCGATGGCTAAGGCCGCGCGGGCCGCCGCCGTGCCCGGTGCGGCTGAACGTTTGGCGGACCTGTGTTTACAGCAGATCAGGGTGGCCGCATGAATCAGCGTATGCGCCGTATTAACCGGATTCATTTTGTGGGCATTGGCGGCTCTGGCATGGGTGGCATTGCTGAAGTGCTGCTGAACCTTGGTTATCAGGTGTCAGGCTCGGACTTGCGCGCTAATGCGGTGACCGACCGACTGATAGCCTTAGGTGCGCACGTATTCTTCGGTCATGCTGCAGAAAACATTACGGGCTGCGATGTGGTTGTCGTATCCACAGCCGTCGCACGCGATAACCCGGAAGTTGTTGCCGCACAGGCCGCGCGTCGACCGGTGGTTAGTCGCGCGCAGATGCTGGCTGAATTAATGCGCTTTCGTATCGGTGTGGCCGTTGCCGGGACGCACGGCAAGACCACGACCACCAGTCTGGTAGCCAGCATCTTGGCCGAGGGTGGTGAGGATCCGACTTTTGTGATCGGTGGGCGCTTAAAAAGCGCGGGTACCAATGCTCGCTTAGGCGAAGGTCGTTATTTGGTGGCGGAGGCGGATGAGAGCGATGCCTCATTTTTGCACCTGCAGCCGGTGCTATCGATTGTGACTAACATCGATAACGATCATTTGGCGACTCACGACGGTGACTTCGCGCGACTCAAGCAAAGCTTCATCGACTTTCTGCACAATCTGCCGTTTTACGGGTTGGCTGTCTTGTGCCTCGATGATGCTGAAGTACGCAGCATCTTGCCGAGTGTCGCCCGTCCGGTCATGACCTACGGGCAGGATCCGGCGGCCGATGTACGGGCGGTTAACATTCGCCGTGATGGTTTGCGTACGCACTTTGACGTGCTGCGTCCCGGGCATGAGCAAGCGCTGCCTATAGTCTTGGCAGTACCCGGTCTGCACAACGTTTTAAATTCTCTGGCGGCGATTGCCGTGGCCACGGAGTTGGGAATTGAGGATGCCGCCATTGCTCGTGCACTGGCGCAGTTTCAGGGCATCGATCGTCGCTTGCAGTGGCTGGGTGAGTTTGACTGCGGCACGGGTAGCGTGACCCTGGTGGATGACTACGGCCATCACCCTACCGAAGTAGCGGCCACCTTAGAGGCCTTGCGCCAGGGATGGCCTGATCGGCGCTTAGTGCTGGTTTTTCAGCCGCATCGGTATACCCGAACTCGGGATCTGCTGGACGATTTCGCCACGGTCTTAAGTCAGGCCGATGTGTTGATCGTCCTGGAAGTGTATTCCGCTGGTGAGGAGCCTATTGCCGGTGCAGACAGCCGTGCGATTTGCAGAGCGGTGCGCACTCGGGGTCGAGTCGAACCAATTTTTGTAGAGCGACTGGATGCGCTGCCTGAGGTGCTGGCTACCTGCCTTAAAGGCAACGACCTGTTGGTCACCATGGGAGCCGGCAGTGTGGGTGCTATCGCTCAGGACCTGGTTGCTCGGTTGGATGTGAGGGCCCGGTCATGACCGTGCAATCGCATATTCCAGAGTGGATGCCCGCACCCTTCGTCGAGCGGGCCTTGCTCGCTGAGCCTTTGGCTAAGCACACCTCCTGGCATGTCGGTGGACCGGCGGATGTGTTTTTCACACCGCACAGCAGTGAGGAGCTGAGTGCGTTCTTGGCTGCGTTGCCCAGTGACGTGCCGGTACTCATGGTGGGTTTAGGCTCAAACCTGTTGGTCCGGGATGGCGGTTGGCGTGGTGTGGTGATCTCCCTGCACGGCGTTGCCACCCAACTGGAACGTCATGGTGAGACGGGCGTCATTGCCGGTGCCGGTGTGCCTTGCGCGCGATTAGCTAAAGCCTGTGTGCGCTGGCAGGTAGGCCCCGCAGAATTTTTTGCCGGTATACCCGGCACCGTGGGCGGTGCCTTGGCGATGAATGCCGGTGCTTGGGGTGGCGAGACTTGGCCTTGGGTGCAGTCGGTCGAGGTGATTAACCGTGCCGGTGAGCGACGTGAGCGGCTGGCCAGTGATTATCACTTTGCGTATCGGCACCTGACCGTGCCAGCCGCTAGCGAATGGTTTTTGCGCGCGCAATTTGCCTTCGAATCGCGCCCGGGCGCAACGATGAACACGGTCACGCAGCTGTTAGCGCAGCGCCGGGAGAGCCAGCCTATTGGTGAATGGAGCTGTGGCTCAACCTTTATTAATCCGCCCGGTGACCATGCCGCCCGACTGATTGAAAGCGCGGGCCTGAAAGGTCATCGGATCGGCGGTGCGGTTGTTTCACAAAAACACGCCAACTTTCTGATTAACGAAGGTTCGGCAACGGCTCTGGATATTGAGCAGTTGATTGGCTATGTCCAAGAGACGGTGGCGCGCGTTCACGGTGTGACGCTGACAACCGAAGTACGCATTGTGGGAGAGACAGTATGAGTCGTCTGAGATGGATGGGTGAGACGGTTCGCTGCGTAAGTGATGCCACAGAGTTTGGGTCGGTCGCCGTATTAGCGGGTGGGCGCTCGAGCGAGCGCGAGATCAGTCTTAAGACCGGTGCTGCGGTCCATGGCGCATTGATGGCTCAAGGCGTGCAGGCAACGTTGGTGGATCCGGGTCAGGTCTCCTTAAATGAATTATCTGACTCGCATTTCGACCGCGCGTTTATCGCCCTGCACGGGCCAGGCGGCGAAGACGGTGCTATTCAAGGGGCGCTCGAGTGGTTAGGCATTCCTTATACCGGTAGTGGCGTGTTGGGTTCGGCACTTTGCATGGACAAGTTACGCACCAAGCAGCTGGCTGTTAGCGCAGGCGTGGCCACCCCTGACTGGGTTCGTTTGGACAGTGATACGGCTGTAGAGGAAGCTCTTCAAAAACTGGGTCTGCCGCTGATTGTGAAGCCAGCCAGTCAAGGCTCATCCGTGGGTATGACCCGCGTTGAAGAGGCTACTGATCTGTTGCCGGCTTGGCGCTCGGCCGCAGCGCTTGATCCTGTAGTGATCGCCGAGCGCTGCATTGTGGGTGCGGAATACACGGTGGGGATTTTGCACGGCGATGCTTTGCCGGCTATTCGTATCGAGACACCGCGCGCTTTCTATGATTACCAAGCGAAGTATTTCTCAAACGACACGCAATACCATCTTCCCTGCGGACTTGAGCGTGATGCCGAGGCAAATTTACAGCATCTGGCGCTGCGCGCCTTTGTGGCCGCCGGTGCAGCCGGCTGGGGTCGCGTGGATTTCATGATGGGTGCCGATGGGGTTCCCTTGCTGCTGGAGATCAACACGGTGCCTGGCATGACCGATCACAGCTTAGTACCCATGGCGGCGCGAGCTAGCGGTATGAGTTTTGAGCAATTGGTCTGGCGGGTTCTTGAGACCAGCTTTATGCGCGAGGTCGCCAGGTAACTCATGTTGAACTTTAAGGTCTTAGGCTTACGTAAGAAGAATCGCGCACGCTCAGTGCCGCGAGCTTCAGCGCCTGCCTTTGCCCTGCCGAAAATTTCCTGGGCGCGGATTGTGCCGCCTATTTTAAGTGTGGTCGCCATATCAGCCCTCTTAGTAGGCATGGGCGTGTCACTGGATCGTCCATTAAAGACGGTCATGGTTAACGGTCCATTTCAGCGCGTGCCGGCTCTGGAAGTCGAGCGCGTGGTACGTGAAAACTTAAACGGCGGATTTTTGACGGCTAACTTAAGCACCATTCAGCATGCGGTGGAGAAGTTGCCCTGGGCGGATCATGCGCGTGTGCAGCGTCATTGGCCGGATGGGCTCTATGTTCAGGTGACCGAACAAGTCGCCGCAGCGCGCTGGGGTGATTCGTCACTGGTGAACGCGCGCGGTGAGGTGTTTGCCGTAGATGCGCGCCACATTCCTGAGGAGTTGCCACGACTGGATGGTCCTGCGGGCTCCGAATCTCAGGTCACTGAGCTGTTTTTTCAGATGTCGCCGCGATTGTTAGAGCAAGGCCTCCGACCCGTGGCATTGACCCAGGATGCTCGCGGAGCTTGGCAGTTGGAGTTAGCCAACGGCGTCGTCGTGCGATTTGGGCGTCGCCAGTTGAGCGAGCGGGTTGATCGATTTTTGCGCGCCGGAACTGCCGTGCTGGCAACTAAAGGCGCTGAGATCAGTGTGCTGGATATGCGCTACTCCAACGGCTTTGCCGTCAGTTGGCGTGCTCATTCACAGCCCGAGGCTAGCGCCACACCACTACAGCATTTGGTTAAGGATCAAGACAACGATGTCTAAACGTACAGACCGTAACATTATCGTCGGCCTCGATATCGGCACCTCTAAGGTAGTCGCGCTCGTTGCTGAATTAAAGCCCGATGGCGCGTTGGAAGTCATCGGTGTGGGTAGCGCGCCAAGTCGTGGCTTAAGTCGCGGAGTGGTGGTCAACATCGACTCCACGGTGCAGTCCATTCAGCGGGCGGTAGAGCAGGCTGAGTTAATGTCTGGAGTTGAAATTAACGCGGTCTATACCGGTATCGCCGGCAGCCACGTTAAGAGCCTGAACTCGCACGGCATCGTGGCGATCAAGGACAAAGAGGTTAATGCCGGCGATGTGTCGCGTGTGCTTGATGCAGCGCAAGCGGTGGCTTTGCCGGCTGATCAACGCATCGTGCACGTGATTTCCCAGGAATTCATTATTGATAACCAGGAAGGCATACGCGATCCCATGGGGATGTCTGGTGTGCGCCTGGAAGCGCGGGTGCACATTGTCACCGGCGCTGAAAGCGCGGCACAAAATATCGTCAAGTGCGTGCAGCGGTGCGGTCTTGAAGTAGAAGACATTGTCTTAGAGCAGTGGGCTTCCTCCTATGCGGTATTGACCGATGATGAGAAAGACCTTGGCGTATGCCTAGTTGATATCGGTGGTGGCACCACCGACATAGCCGTCTTTGCTAACGGCGCGCTTCGTCATACGGCGGTTATTCCTATTGCAGGTGATCAGGTAACTAATGACATTGCCGTGTCTATGCGTACCCCGACTCAGTATGCCGAAGATATCAAGATCCGTTATGCCTGTGCCTTGTCGCAACTGACTAATCCGGATGAAACCATCGAGGTTCCTTCGGTGGGTGACCGACCATCACGCCGGCTGGCCCGGCAAACGTTGGCTGAAATCGTTGAGCCTCGTTATGAAGAGTTGTTCAACTTCATTCGTGACGAATTGCGTCGCTCCGGCTTTGAAGAGGCCATTGCTGCCGGAATCGTTCTCACGGGTGGCAGCGCCAAAATGGAGGGCGCGGTATTGCTGGCTGAGGAAGTGTTTCACGTGCCGGTACGGTTGGGCTTTCCGCAAGGCATTAGTGGCTTGCCGGATGTGGTGAATAACCCCATTCATGCCACCGGTGTGGGCTTGCTGCTGTATGCGCGTGCCGGTATTGCGCAGGAGGGTTTGACGCGCGGCTCGGTTAGCAGCGTGAAAGGATTTTTTGATCGTCTTCGGGATTGGTTTAAGGGTTATTTCTAGTTTTTGCGAACTATAGCGGGGTTCGCTTATGAGTATAAAAGGAGAGCAGATGATGTTTGAATTAATGGATGCCTATAGTCAGAGTGCAGTCATCAAGGTGCTAGGCGTAGGTGGTGCCGGTTGTAACGCCATTGATCAAATGGTGATCACCGGGATCGAAGGCGTGGAGTTTATTTGCTTAAACACCGACTCGCAGGTGCTGAAGAAGTCGACGGTCAAGACGTCGTTGCAGATTGGCTCAAACATCACCAAGGGTTTGGGTGCAGGTGCTAACCCAGAAGTGGGTCGTGCTGCAGCCATGGAAGATCGTGATCGCATCATCGAGCTGATCGAGGGTTGTGACATGCTGTTCATCACCGCCGGTATGGGTGGTGGTACCGGTACGGGCGCAGCCCCGGTGGTTGCGCAGGTTGCCAAAGAGATGGGCATTCTTACCGTGGCAGTCGTTACCCGTCCGTTTCTGATGGAAGGTCAGAAGCGAATGGCAATTGCCGATCTGGGCATCGCTGAACTGAGCAAGTACGTTGACTCGCTGATTACGATTCCCAACCAGAAGCTGTTATCAGTATTGGGTCCAAAGACTCGTCTGCTGGATGCCTTCACATCCGCCAATGGGGTGCTGCAGGGTGCGGTACAGGGTATTGCGGATTTGATCACCCGCCCGGGTTTGATCAACGTCGACTTTGCTGACGTACGCACGGTGATGTCGGAAACCGGCATGGCGATGATGGGTACCGGTCACGCCAGTGGTGAGGACCGTGCACGCCTGGCTGCTGAGATGGCAGTATCCAGTCCCCTCCTGGAGGACATCAACCTCAACGGTGCTCAGGGCATCTTGGTTAATGTCACGGCGGGTCTGGATCTGGGAATCGGTGAATTCGAGGAAGTCGGCAACACCGTCAAACAGTTTGCCAGCGAAGATGCCACCGTGGTGGTGGGTACGGTTATCGATCCGGAAATGTCGGACGAGTTGCGCGTTACCGTGGTGGCCACCGGGTTGGGTCGTCCGGTCGCTCGAGCGCAGACGCCTGCACAGACCACGCATCAAACCTCCGCTGTTGCTCGGCCTTCAGTCGTACGTCGTAACAACGACGCGCGTCCCGCCCCGCGCGGGGTGGATTACGAGCAGGTCAGCAACCAGCCAGCGTTTATGCGTAAGCGTGCCGTGGGCGATGACATCGTAGCCCCCGTTGAGATGGATGCGGGTGGGTTGCTGGACATTCCAGCGTTCCTGCGCCGTCAGGCTGACTAAGCTATCCATGCGTACCGACCAGGGTAATCGGGCTGGGCGACTGCGTAGAGTCGCCCAGGCTTCGGCCCGCAAGGGCCGAGGTCGACGCTGCGCCGGATGGGTAGACGCTAAAGACGCGTCGGTCTTTCCGGCACCTTCTAGCCGGCAGGGAGCGACGAAGGTTTCTTGAGCGCTTATCCGCGGCTGTGATAACGTAAAGAATGGAGTAAAGACCGGGCGGGGTTTCGTGATTCGAGCCCCAGCTCGCGCGGGCGCAGTCCGCGCAGCAACACTCCTGGTGTTTGTTGGTCCTGGGCTTGAGGCTTCTTACTGAAGACTTAGCTCGTGGGCCTAGCCCCCTCCACATTTACTGAGTCTGCGCCAGCCGACTTGTGAGCCGCTATCCTTCATGCTCAATCAACGTACGTTAAAAAATACCATTCGTGCCACCGGTGTCGGCTTGCACACTGGCAAACAAATTCTGATGACCCTGGGCCCGGCCGAGCCGGATACGGGTATCGTTTTTAGACGGGTTGATCTGCCAGTGCCGGTGGATATTCAGGCTCGCGCCGAATTTGTTGGCGAAACCCAGCTGGGCACGACCTTGGTGCAGGGTGATGTGCGCATTTCGACGGTCGAGCATTTGTTGTCGGCCTTTGCCGGTTTGGGCATTGATAACGCACGTATCGAAGTCAGCGGTGCTGAAATTCCGATCATGGACGGCAGTGCCGGGCCTTTCGTGTTTTTACTGCAGTCAGCCGGTATTGAAGAGCAGCCGGTAGCCAAGCGTTTCGTGCGCATTCTTAAAACGATTGAGGTGCGTGACGGCGATAAGTGGGCGCGCTTTGATCGGTTTGATGGGTTCAAGGTCAACTTCGAGCTGGAGTTTGATCATCCCGTCTTTCGCAAGCGCGCGCAGCGCGCCTCCATGGACTTCTCGACCACCTCGTTTTTACGAGAGGTTAGTCGCGCCCGTACTTTTGGCTTTATGAGCGATCTGGAAACTCTGCGTAGCCGCAATCTGGCTCTGGGCGGCTCGCTGGATAACGCGATCGTGCTTGATGAAGCAGGCGTCGTAAACGAGGACGGCTTGCGTTATGAAGACGAGTTCGTGAAGCATAAGATTTTAGATGCGATTGGTGATTTGTATTTGTTAGGGCATAGCCTGATTGGTGAATTCAGCGGCTTTAAGTCCGGTCACGGCCTGAATAACCGTTTGCTGCGCGCGCTGATGGCCGATCCCACCACGTGGGAGCAGGTGACCTTTGCCGACCACAGTCTGGCGCCGATCAACTACGTGCCAGCAACGGCGGCAGCGGTCGCCTAAGCTTTTGAGCCGACGCTAGCTTTCTTTCAGACGCCGACGATTCCGACTCGCAGCCGCCTAAGAGGCGGGCGCGCTATTTCCGACTGTATCCTTCGGAGCGGGTCGTACGCGCAGGTGCAGCTTGGTGATCGCCCGATTAAGTTTTATCGCTAACTGCGTGCGCATGACCGGTAGCGCGTAATGCAACCGGGAGGCATCACTCGGGCTGGCCACCATCAGGGTGATCTGCCCCTCTTTTTCTGAAGCCGCCCACACCGAGCCCTGGCAATCGGCCGGTAAGCACGACCGCACGGACTCCAAAATCCCCTCAGCGTTGGCAGCGCCCTCACTCAAAGAACGCAGCTTCGCGCCACGTGAGGCAAGTAAGTCACTGATTGATTGGAGTTTTTTCATTTTGTGCAAAGAAACGATTATATGACAAGGCCATTAAGACCTCAGCAATTGAGACTTTTCAGGGTTGTCCGGTCCGCCAGTGTGTTGCATAGTATCTCCCCCCTACAAGATGGGGGTCGCGGGCGGAGCGTCTAATACGGAGCCCGAAGGGTAGTTGCAGGCTGTGACGAAGCCGTCGGGGACCCCCTTAAATTTGGGGATCGCGCTGTTACGGAGACTGACTCATTTGAACCTGATTGTTTTTAACCGCAAGACCGGCGTTAGCCGCCAAATCGATCTGACCGCGCCGGTCCACGTGGTTGGTCTGGTGGGTGCGATGCTGCTCGTCTTATCTTTGGCTTTCATGGCCGGAGGATTTATCGGTGCTTACTGGCAGGCGGCTAAACCCGTTCAGCAGTTAGCGTCGTGGTCTGAGCAATTGCAAAATCAACAGGCCGAGCTCACCGGCATTCGCCAGGCCATGCGCGATAAGCTGGATGAATTAGCGTCGCGAGTCGGTCAGATGAACGCCGACGTTCTGCGTCTGGATGCGCTAGGTCGACGGCTAACCAGCGTTGCCCGCCTGGACCCTCGCGAATTGGACTCGAAAAAAGCCGCCAAAACGACCGAGCGTTTAGCACCACCCAGTTCGGCAGTCACTGCGACTACCCCGGTCGCCGCGGTTCCCGGGCTTGATATGGAAATCGACCGTTTAGGCAATGAGCTAGCGCAACGCGAGCGCGAGTTGGCTACGCTGGAGGCGGCGATTCTCACGCGTAATCTGAACCAGAGCTTGATGCCGCAGGGTAAGCCGGTGGGGTCGGGCGAAGTGAGTTCGACGTTCGGTCAACGTGAAGACCCCATCACCGGGCATAACCGTTTTCACGCCGGCGTGGACTTTCAGGCATCCAGCGGGACTCCGGTTATGTCGGTGGCGACCGGTGTGGTTACCTGGGCGGGTCCGCACCCGGAGTACGGCAACCTGATCGAAGTGAACCATGGCAACGGTTATACGACCCGTTACGGCCATAACTCCAAGCTGTTAGTCAAAGTCGGCGACACGGTACGCAAGGGCCAACGGGTCGCGTTAAGCGGTTCTACCGGCCGATCCACCGGCCCGCACGTGCATTTTGAAGTGCTCAAAGACGGCAAAGAGGTCAATCCGGCCGGCTTCATCAAAAGCCCTTACAGCGGCACCTTTGTCGCTAGCCGCTGAGTCACTTTGGGCTTAATGATCTGATTCTATTAAGATTTTAAGTCATCCCATGGTTCGATCGAACCGTCTGAGACCTCGCTCTTAATCATCAACCGCTGGGTTTATAGCCCCCGCCTAACCCATCGGGTAACCCAAAATTGGCGGTTTTCTCATCGCGCCTCTGGAATAGCGCTACAGGCACCCCCAATTCACGTCTTTTAAGAGATTAAGACCTCTTGGGTTGGTTTTGGCTGAGTGCGGGTTAGCTTTGCGAACACGGTACGTGTTCGGAGGCACAGGTCGAGTACACTATCGGGCTTTGCAATCAGGCTCTTGCAGCTGGGTTTTGCGTTGAATTAGGCGTCATTAAGACGGTTACGAAGTGCGCTAGGCTTTGTTATCAAGCCAGGCGCCGGGTTATCAGCAGCCTGCGTTATTTGGGGATTAAACGTGTTCAAGCTTTTCACACAGATTTTTGGCAGCCGTAACCAGCGCCTGCTGCGCCAGTACAATCGGATCGTGGCTCAGGCCGAGGCCTTAGAGTCTACGCTGACCTCGCTTAGCGATGAGCAACTGGGCAACAAGACGGTCGAGTTTCGGGCGCGACTCGCCAAAGGCGAGACGCTCGATGACATGGTTGCCGAAGCGTTTGCTGTGGTGCGTGAAGCCGGTCGACGGGTCTTGAAGATGCGTCACTTTGACGTGCAGCTCATCGGTGGTTTGACCCTGCACGAAGGCAAGATTGCTGAAATGCGTACCGGTGAAGGTAAGACCTTAATGGCCACTCTTCCGGTTTATCTCAATGCCCTGAAAGGCCGCGGTGCTCACGTGGTGACCGTGAACGATTATCTGGCCAGCCGCGATGCCGAGTGGATGGCGCCTATTTATCGTTTTCTGGGGATGACGGTGGGGGTCATCGGCAGCGGACAAAGCTCAGAACAAAAGCGCGCAGCGTATGCCTGCGACATTACTTACGGCACGAATAATGAGTACGGGTTTGATTATCTGCGCGATAACTTAGCGTTTCGTGCCGAGGATCGTGTGCAGCGTGGCCTGGAGTTTGCGATCGTCGACGAGGTCGACTCGATTCTGATCGACGAGGCGCGTACCCCGCTGATCATTTCCGGTCCTGCCGAGGAAAGTACCGAACTTTATTTGGCCATCAATAAGTTGGTGCCGCTGTTATCTGTCGCTAACTCGGAGGAAGCTCCTGAAGGGGCCTGCTTCGTTACGGATGTAGACGCTGAGCGTGTGCAGGGCGCCGTGAAAGTGGGTGATGTGATTATCTCGGCCGCAGGTTCTGCCGTTGCCCGCGCCGATGAGCTGCATGCGGCCACCTCCGGTGCCAAGGCGGGTCAAACCGTCAAGCTGATGCTCTGGCGTGATCGTGAGATGTTGGATGTATCTTTAAAAGTTGCGCCGGGCACTAATGGCGGTCGCAGCGGAGTCGCCGGTAAACTCTACGAGCACCTAGGTTTAGCGGTACGAGCTGCCACTTCGGAGGAGCGCGACGAGCTGGGTGTAGGCGGCGATTACTGGGTGGACGAAAAGCAAAAGCAAGTTCATCTATCGGAAGTCGGGCACCACCACGTTGAAAAACTGATGGCGCAAGCAGGGTTGTTACGCGATGGCGGTAGTCTGTACGACGCGCAGAATATCCGCCTGCTGCATCATTTGAATGCTGCTCTGCGGGCACACTCGCTTTATAAGCGTGACATTGAGTACATCGTCAAAGGTGGTGAAGTCATCATCGTTGACGAGTTTACCGGACGCACGATGCCCGGACGGCGCTGGTCAGACGGTCTGCATCAGGCTGTGGAAGCCAAAGAAGGCGTGCAAATCCGCGAAGAGAACCAGACGATCGCTTCGATTACCTTCCAGAACTATTTCCGTATGTACGGCAAGCTCGCCGGAATGACCGGTACGGCCGATACCGAGGCCTACGAGTTCCAGCAGATTTACGGCTTAGAGGTCGTGGTGATTCCAACTCACCGGCCGATGGTACGTCGTGATCAGTCGGACCTGGTCTATCTGGAACAGAAAGACAAGTTTGACGCCATCATTGAAGATATTCGCGATTGCACCGCGCGCAATCAGCCGGTTCTGGTAGGCACGACCTCGATTGAAACTTCAGAGAACCTGTCAAAGCTACTGACCGCCGCAAAGATCAAGCACGAAGTGCTCAACGCGAAGCAACACGATCGGGAGGCAGCTATCGTCGCGCAGGCCGGTCGTCCGGGTGCCGTTACTATCGCAACCAACATGGCCGGTCGCGGTACCGACATTGTCTTAGGCGGTAACGTTGAAAGCGAAATCAGCCGTATGGACGCGCCTGATGAGGCGACTGTGGCGCGACTGCGCGCTGAGTGGAAGGAGCATCACGAACTGGTGCTTAAGGCCGGTGGCCTTCATATCATTGGTACCGAGCGTCACGAGTCGCGACGTATCGATAATCAGCTGCGTGGTCGTTCAGGTCGTCAGGGCGATCCAGGCTCCAGCCGATTCTACTTGTCGCTGGAAGATAACCTCATGCGTATTTTCGGCGATCCAAATCGCATGAAAGCGCTGCTTTCCTCGGTGGGCATGAAGCCAGGCGAGGCTATTGAGAGCGGCATGCTGACCCGGCAGATTGAGCGAGCGCAACGCAAGGTCGAAGCGCATAACTTCGATCTGCGTAAGAACCTGTTGGAATACGATGACGTCGCCAATGACCAACGTAAGGTGGTCTACGCGCAGCGTAACGAGTTGATGGCCAGCGAGGACATTGAAGAAACCGTCCGTGCGCATCGCATTGAGGTGGTTGAGAGTATTGTTGATCAGTACATGCCCCCAGAGAGTGTGGAGGAGCAGTGGGATGTGCCGTCGCTCGAAGAGGCCTTGGAGCGCGACTTTGGCATCAAGTTTAACTTGCGCGCCTGGCTGACAGAAGATTCAACGCGCGGTCCAGCTGATGCCATGGAGGAGTTACTCAAGCAAGTGCATGAGGCATATGCCGCTAAGGAAGCCCAGATCGGCTCGGCGGATCTGCGCCGCGTCGAGCGACAGTTAATGCTGCAGATGGTGGATACCCATTGGCGTGAGCATCTCGGTGCTATGGACTACATGCGCCAGGGTATTTTCTTGCGCTCCTATGCTCAGAAAAATCCTAAGCAAGAGTACAAGCGTGAAGCATTTGAGCTATTCACCGCGATGTTAGGTCGTATTAAGCACGACACCGTAACCATGCTGGCTCGCCTGCAGGTTCGCTCTGAGGAAGACGTTGCCCGCGAAGAGCGGGAGCGTGCCGAGCGCCTGGCCAGTCTGATGCGATTCCAGCACGCCGAGCCGCCGCCGCTCACGGCTGGGGAGCCTGAGGGCGATCCGATGCAGTTGCAGCCCAATAATGGGTCAGGCGCCCCGCCATCCGGCGATCCGTTCGTACGTAATGAGCGCAAAGTCGGCCGTAACGAGCCCTGCCCGTGTGGATCGGGCAAGAAGTTCAAACAATGCCATGGACAGTTAGCAGGCGACTCTGCCGCGCCGATGCCAGAAGTGGGTCGAAACGATCCATGTCCCTGTGGGTCGGGTAAGAAGTTCAAGCATTGTCACGGGGCGCTGGGCGAATAGCCGAGCGCTCAGTATTTGGTAATAACCACGGGCCGACGACGATCCCGTGGAGGTTCCTCCCGGAGCACTATAGTAGCGCCGAGTTTCAAACGGTCGGGACCGAACGATCGGGCAATTTTCAGCGAACCGCGCACGAAAAAAATCGGCGGTTTGTGATGCGCGTTGTACACCCCTAAATAGGGGCTGTTAACCTAATCCAATGACAACTAAGCCGGTCTTGCAGTCTGCGCCGAACGCTTCGCCTGCTACACGGGAGCAGGGGCGCGAATTTTTGACAGGCTTGGATCAAGCCGCTGTAGCGTATTTGGTCCTGCCTTTAGTCATCTTTTTAGCAGGCTGGGTCCGGCTATCGTTCGCGCTGCCAACGATTTTAATGATCGCCTACTCCCTGCGACACCTTGCGCAAAGACGGCAGGTAAATAATTCAGATTCGCGTGCGTCGAGTCACACGCTGGTGATCGTGATTGTGTTCTCGATTGCTTGGGTATTGCTCAGTGGCTTAACGCATCAATTTTTTACGAACTCAGATTGGTATGTGCGTGATGCCGTGCTTCATGATCTGGTTGCCTCCCCTTGGCCCGTTGGTTACGGCTCTGTGAGTGGTAAGACATTCGAGCTGCGGGCACCACTCGCTTATTACCTGCCTGCGGCGTTAATTGGAAAAGTGTTGGGCCTTAGTCTCGCGCACTATGCTCTTTTTCTATGGACTTTGATCGGCGTGATCATTTTCCTCCTTCAGGCTCTACAGATAACAAGATCTGACCCAGCGCGCCCGCTGCTCACCCTGTCCTTGATTGCGGCGTTCAGCGGAATGGATATTGTGGGAAACCTCATAAATATAGGCCCGCGATTTACAGCAAACTGGCATATCACTAGCCACTTAGAGTGGTGGGCAGGCTTGTATCAATATTCATCAATGACCACACAGTTATTTTGGGTACCTAACCATGCGCTGGCCGGCTGGATAACAATTGGAATACTTGGTTGTAACAGGAATTCTAAAAAGCTAGATGAATTCCTTCCATTAATTTTCGTAGCCGACTTTCTTTGGTCTCCGCTAACCGCAATAGGCCTGATTCCATTTTTTCTGCTGTACATCGGGTCAGCTGGTTTTCTATCTCGTCTAAAACTTCTACTGAAGCCCCAAGTAGTCCTCCCGCCAATAATTGCTGCCTTTATCTGCCTTTCATATCTGACTATGGACTCTGAAGCAGTGCCTAAGGGTTGGACACTGTCGTTGTCTTCTAGCCTGATGGACGGATTACTCAACCACGCTCAATTCGTTTTACTCGAAGCAGGCTTGCTGGGGATCTGCATACTGATTATTCAGCCGTCTTATCCAGTCGTGATTGCACTATTGACCTTGGCAATATTGCCATTTGTATACCTAGGTGAAGCCAATGACTTGGTTATGAGGGCCTCTATACCAAGCCTGGCCATCCTTTCACTTGCCTGCGTGCAGTGTGTTCGCGCTACACCAACGGGAATCCAATACGCAAGATCCGCTAAGGTAGCCCTGATGGTATTTCTTGTGCTGGGGTCAGTAACACCAGTGCAGGAGATAGCCCGATCCATGCACTTATCCGCCTGGCCAATCGATAAAACGTCGAGCTTGTCCGATGTAACTTGCGCAAAGCTGCCGCATCACTATGTGGCCAATGTCGATCAAGTCACTTCTGCCTTCACATGGCTAAAACCACCCGTCGTTTCCTTGTCAGATCAGGGGAAAGGAAACTGCGGAAATCCCGCGCTCGCAATAATGGCAAAGGCTGGAATTTTATGAGTTTTGCTGAAGGCGATCTGCGAATTTTTTCAATTTAAACAACAAACGAGCGCGGCATGAAGATCTACTGCCGATTGTTAAATGCTTTGAGATTGAAATCGTGAACAAATCAGGTAAGCACATGACGATAGACGGTGATGAACTACAAACGGTAGCCAAGAGGGCTCGATTGCGTTTACTTAAAATGCACTTTGACGCAAAGATGGGCCATATCGGCGGAAATCTATCGGCGCTGGATGCGATGCTTTCATTGCATCATTGCGTAATGACGTCAGATGATGCTTTCGTTTTGTCTAAAGGTCACTCTGCTGGTGCCCTGTACATCGCTCTTTGGAGTAAGGGTTTACTGAGTGATGAAGATCTTGAAACCTTCCATGCTGATGGAACCCAGCTTGCTGGGCATCCGGTTCCCGGATGGCACGACAGCATTCCTATAGCAACCGGTAGTTTGGGTCATGGCTTTCCGGTCGCAGTGGGCATGGCGCTGGCTCGGCAGCTTCGAACCACGCCAGGCCGCGTTTTTTGTCTGACCTCCGATGGCGAGTGGCAAGAAGGGGCTATGTGGGAGGCTTTAATCTTCTGGTCTCATCATAAGCTTCAAAATCTAACCCTATTGGTTGACCTAAACGGTCTTCAAGGTTTTGGTACAACGCACGATGTCGCCTCTATGGCGGACCTTGGTGCGAGGATACGTTCGTTTGGTGTGCAGGTGCTGGAAGTGGATGGTCATGATTTGCTTGGGATTGCGAGGGCGGCGAATAACAATCCTGGAGCGGTGCTATTGCTGCGAACAAAAAAAGGCAAAGGTGTTTCCTATATGGAGGACAAAATGGAATGGCACTACCATCCAATGTCTGCCTCTCAATATTCTCTTGCGGTTGTCGAGATAACCGGATCGGAGTCGGGAAATGAGAGCTGAGTTCTGTGACAGTCTTGTTGATCTGGCCGGTATCAGGGAGTTTGTTTTCCTAACCGGCGATCTGGGTTTTATGGCCCTCGAGCCACTACAATCTGCCCTTGGCCCAAGATTCATTAATGCCGGTGTTGCAGAGCAAAATATGGTGTCAGTAGCGGCTGGTATGGCTCGCGAAGGTTGTCAGCCATGGGTTTACAGTATCGCCCCATTTTGCTACGCCCGGCCGTTTGAACAAATTCGAAATGATATTTGTATTAATAAATTACCCGTTCGCTTGGTGGGAAATGGTGGCGGTTATGCCTACGGCTCCATGGGCGCAACCCATCATGCGCTTGAAGACTACGGCGTTTTACTTTCGTTACGTTCAATTCGAATTTATGTTCCCGCCTTTGGCTGTGACGTCGGTCCAGCGGTTCGACTTATAAGCGATCGCATAGAGCCGTCTTATTTGCGACTTGGAAGGACGGAATTGAAAGATGAAAAATCTCTGCCTCCTTATGCGCCCTGGCGAAAAGTATTAGAGGGCGCAGCAGGAGTGATGATTGTTATTGGGCCGATCGCTGGTGGTATTTTGGAATACGCGAGAGGCTTGTTATTGGCGTCGAGGCCAGCTATTTGGGTTTTGACTGAGTTTGGCGGCGAGAGTGGCTGTCCACTTCCAGCGCAGGTTTTACAGGAAATTTCCGAATCAAAGCAGCTTTCTATCGTTGAGGAGCACGTTGTTGAAGGTGGTATGGGCCAGCGGTTAGTTCATTATTTAGCCCTTCACGGTCATAAAATTCCGCCTTTTCACCACTTTTCTGCCCAGGGATATCCGAGCGGACGTTACGGTTCTCAAGCGTGGCACCGCCGAGAAAATGGCATTGATGTGGACTCAATTTTTAGTGGGATAGCCGCTGACGAAAAGGCGTAGGGAAGGGAAATGCAGACAATTGAATCACTGATTGCTCAACTAAAAGGCCCAATCCTCGTTCTTGGTGCCAGTGGGTTTGTTGGCGCTAATTTACTTAAGACACTTCTTTCGGCTAGAGAAGATGTGTTTGGTACAGCATCCAGATCGCCTGCATGGCGTCTGGCTGATCTGGACGACAATCATGTCATTTATGTTGACTTATTGGCTCGCGGGAATCTTCGGAATTTAATCAATGAAGTCGAGCCAGCCACGGTTTTTGACTGTATAGCTTACGGTGCATATTCCTTTGAAACAGATATAGAGCGTATCTATCAGACTAATATCGTCCTCAAACAAGATTTGATTGAGTTGTTGATTGATAAAAAAGTGCATTGCTATATCCACGCGGGTAGCTCTTCAGAGTACGGGGCCGCTTCGGCGGCGCCGAGTGAAAGTGCTTTGCCGACGCCGAATAGTCATTATGCAGTGACCAAGAATGCCGCATCGAGCTTGTTATACTTTGCTGGCAAGCATCGAGGTATGCGATGCGCAAATTTGCGTCTTTATTCAGTATATGGACCGCTGGAAGATCGAGCGAGGCTCATTCCGACCGTGATAGCAACGGCTAGCCGCGGTACGTTGCCACCATTTGTGAGTCCCGATACGTCACGTGACTTTGTCTATGTGGATGATGTGACGCGGGCATTTGTTAGTGCTGCAGTTTTCTTGACGCCCGAACGGTATGGAGAGTCTTTCAATATTGGGTCCGGTGAAAAAACCACGATTCGTAACTTTGCTTATATTGCTAAGTCGTTGCTTGGCGTGGCTGAGGAACCTCGTTTTTCGACCATGCCCGGTCGAGCGTGGGATGTTGCTGATTGGTACGCCAATCCAAAATTGGCCGCTTCGGAATTGCAGTGGGAGCCAGAAACGTCGCTTGAGGTCGGACTTGCAAAGACCGCTCAGTGGTACGACTCGTTGCCTGATAAAAACTTTTACGAATTGACGTCTAAAAAGCGAGAGCTAGACAAGGTGTTCAGCGTTTCGGTTGTTGTTGCTTGCTATAAAGATGGTCAAGCGATACCGGTAATGGCGGATCGCCTTGAAAAAATGTTTGATGTCTTAGGGGTTGACTACGAGGTTATCTTTGTCAATGACGGAAGTCCCGATGATTCGGAGGAAGTGATTCGCGCCTTAACTGAAAAAAATCCAAGGATATTTGGAATCACTCATTCCCGTAATTTTGGATCGCAGGCGGCATTCAAAAGTGGCATGCAGCTTGCAACCAAGAGTTCGGTGGTTTTGATGGATGGTGATTTGCAGGATCCGCCTGAGCTTATTCCTGCTTTTGTAGAGAAGTGGCGCGAGGGTTTTGATGTTGTCTACGGAGTTCGCGTAAAGCGCGAGGCGGCGTGGTTCATGCAGGTTGCCTATAAGGCATTTTACCGAGTATTCAACTACTGCTCTGAAGTGCCTATGCCTCACGACGCCGGAGACTTTTCTCTAATGGACCGGCGGGTTATGCAGTGGGTACTTGCGTGTGAAGAGCGTGACCTTTTTCTTAGAGGGCTGCGATCATACGTGGGTTTCCGGCAAACGGGAGTTCCTTATGTTCGACCTGAGCGGATGTTCGGTCAGTCAACGAACAGTTTGGTTAAGAATTTCGCGTGGGCGAAAAAAGGAATACTGTCGTTTAGCAGGGCGCCGTTAGACGTGTTGACCTTTGCCGGTGTAACGTTATGCGTTATTTCTGCAATGCTTAGTATGTTTGAAATTTTAGCGAAGCTATTTTTTCCTGGGATTGCGCCGAAAGGAATCACAACCGTTGTCGTACTGATTATATTTTTTGGCTCAACTACCATTCTTGCGATTAGTTTAGTTGGTGAGTATGTTGCGAAGATCTTCGAAGAGGTAAAGGCACGTCCTGCTTTCATACGAAAAAATGTGGTCAGAAAGGGAATCGTCAGGAAGGCGTCTGGAAATGAGTGAAAGCACGGCTAAAGTTGTCGCTCAGTCGATACGATGCCATGTGTCTTTACTGTGCTCTCGCCATGAGTTGGCTGGCGACAGAGGCGACTCGGTAAATGAGCCCGTTCGCGTTTTTTAGAATCTTTACTAGAAGATTGTTATGACTTCAGTTCCCAAGGGTGTTCTTGATGTGGTGGCAGGAATTATTAGTGATCCTGTAGGCCGGATTCTTGTGGCACAGCGCCCTGAGGGGCGAAAACACGCCGGCTTTTGGGAATTTCCTGGTGGAAAGCGGGAGACCGGTGAGCCCCCGCGCGACACGCTCGTACGTGAACTTCGTGAGGAATTGGGTATCGAGGTGCGGTTGGCGACTCGATTTATGGTTCTTACGCACGGTTATGCTTCTGATGAGAAGCCGGTGCGCCTGGATTTTTGGCGCGTAACCCAATGGGCTGGTGTGCCTAGGGGCTTGGATGGCCAGGTGCTTCGCTGGTGCTACCCGTCGGAATTGTTAGAGATCGACCTGCTGGCGGCGGATCTACCCTTGGTAACAGCGTTAAGGCTGCCAGGGTTATTTGTTTATGAGGCTGATGCGAACTCTTTGAGCGGGCGCGTTCGCGCTCGCACTGCAGCCACATCTACGGCACAGATGACTTGGCTAACGCCTTCTATGGTGTCCGATGAGTTGTGGGAGCAAATTCGCGCGAAAAAGGATTGTTTGGGTGTTGTCGATCCTGGTGTTGACTTGCCGGCCGGTGTGTTCGCGGTCTATTCCTCGCTAGAAAAGATACCGGCCATGGGATTTCATGGTGATCTGAACGGGTTGATTGTGCACTCGGCTGCCGAGGCGCATGCCGGACGAGACGCCGGCTGTGATTTTTTTCTCGTTCTGGATCGTTCGCTTTCGATCGAGGAGATTGAGGCGATCGGGCACGTGGGTCGCCCTTACTACGTGAATGTCGCTACCGATGCCCGCACCCTAGCGCCGCCGCGAGCCCTTCTGGCTCCCAAGCCTATCCCTACCGGGCAGCTGTGGTGGAAACCGATTCAGACGAGCTAGTTGATTTGAGCAAGATCCAAGTCGGTTTGGCAGGCTTTGGCGCGCGTATACAACGCTTGCTCGCCATCCGGCGCAGGGCTTAACCCTGAGCGTAGGGCTAACAGGGTCAAATCGCCGATCAGCCGAGTAGCCTCGGTGTCTTCTCCGTAACGAGCTAACTGCGCGGTGCCATCGGTACGCCGGCTAACAAAGTAAATGCTGTTAGGCGCCGTATACCAGTTAGCGGCATCAATCCGAGTCAAATCATTGATTATCAGAGTTTCGTCACCTCCTGGCGTCAGGTCGTGACTCCACAGGCCAGCGCGATCTGCTCTTACTATATATAAGCGCTTACCATCACCGGACTCTTCAGCGACGACCCCACCGTGTTCGGTGATTTGAACTGCCTGATCTAGCACAGGCCAGTTGCGGCGCCAGATTTGTCGCATATTGCTGGTGATGCTGGAGTAGTACAGATGTTTGCCATCTTTGGAGAATCGCGGGTAAGAGGCCTGTGGCTCTGTGATCAGTTCCCGCTTAAGGCCAGTTGCCACGTTGATCGAATCAATCACTGAGTTTCCATGACTGCCCAGGGTTATCAGTAACTGAGCACCATCGGGTGACCAGCGCGGAGTAGCCAGCCAGTCTGCTTTTTCATGAGTTAGCTGACGCGCTGATTCACCGCTGGCATCGGCGAGCCACAGTTCCTCATTTCCCGAACGCCGGGAGATAAACGCCAGAGTCTTGCGATCGGGAGATAGCTGCGGCTCCCGGCCCGCCCCTAAGGTTTCAGGCCCTGTTGTCGTACCCCCTGAGGCTTTGGGGTCCAGCACAGTGGTCACTAGCTCATGGGTGCAGTGAGTGCGCTCGTAGATCAGATGATGTCCATCGGCCGATAGGGCGGGCTGGCGCACCTCGCCTTCCGCGCTCAACAGAAAACGCGGCGTTCCCATGTCAGCTGCCTGACTCCATAGCTGGCTAGGGCCACTACGCGACGAGGCGTACAGTAACGTGCGGGAGTCTGGCTCCCAGAGCAGGCCTGCCAGTTCGCTAAAATCCTGGGTGACGTGCGTGACTTCACCGGCAGTGGTTTCGACCATGGCAATATCAGCCACGCCAGGATTGCGGGTGCGCACGAAGGCGAGTCGTCGAGTATTGCCGCTTAAAGCCGGGTACGAGTCCCCGGGCATGCCCACCGTGGGGTTAGTGACGCCACTTAAGGCGCCTGTACTTAAATTGACCGAGATGAGCTGGCTCGGCAGTAAGCTGGCGGTGTGATTGGGGTAAATCAATGCTCGGCCATCGGCAGTAAAGGCCAAAGGACCGATCACATCAGGCGCACAATCTGCCACTCGACGCGCGTTACTACCGTCCGGGCTAACCGTCCAAAGTTCGCAGTGGTCATCCGCGGTGCGGACAAAGGCAATCAGGGCAGCAGTTGGTGACCATACCGGAAAGCGGTCAGCGCCTGGCCCCGAGGTCAGCTCTCGCGATTCACCACCAGTGATTGAGCGGACATACAGATGAGAGTCTGCCGAATCGGCCTTGGCCCAGGCGTAAACCACCTGTCGCCCATCGGGTGAGAAGCTCGGACTGGTCTTGTTACCGGGCTCAGCGGCGAACGCCGAGATACCTGTCACTCGGTGGTTAAGCCCGTGGCCCATGCCGCCTAGGACATGCACCAGCATGGCCGCGAATAACCCCACCAGTACAAGCGCTAAGCTGATCGCCATCGCCCGCTGGCGCGGCCGGTTTACCCACTGGGTTATACCGGTGATGGGTTCGAGTAATGGACTACTCTGTGCGTTAGTGCCGGGGGTAAGGCGTCCCTCGACCGGCGGGCCGGTCCACAAGCAGTAATGGTAATTCGGGGCATGTTCGATTCGAACGGACCTGTCCTCGGCAAAGACCCGACGTAACAGGGATAGGCATGGCCGAATTTTTTCCTCGGACGCCTCAAGGCCGAAGACTCGGGCTACCAGCATCGCTCGGCTTACCCCTTGCACGGGGGCCGTGTGCAAGACCAGCAGGCACATCATCGTTTGCGTATTGACGCTAACAATGCGATCACCGCGGGTGAGGGTGCCTAGCGCCGGTTGAACCAGCCAAGTGCCCAGGGAAAAGTCCGGGAATGTGCTGGGGTCTGGCGCGGGCTCCGCCTCGTCCACTAAGCGCCGGCTGGGTTTGCCAAAGCGCATCTTCCGGCCAGCATCCAGGTAAGTGGGTCGCTTCACACAGCTTCCTGCCAGGATCGTTTGACCCTGCCTTGTTGGACCATTGTCGCTATACGTTGATGCATGAAAACGCCCGGCACTCAGGCGCACCAGCGCACCCGATCCGCACTATTGTAGTCCTAACAGACTCCAGCAGTCCTTATCGCCGACTCGCGAAGGCTTAAGCCTTGGTGCCAGCCTCCGGTGTTTTCGCCGTTTCATGGTAGTCCTCTTCGGTATTGATCGCCCAAAGGGAGCTTTTATCCGTGCTGCCGGCCATGATGCAGTCCACGGCTGCGCGGGCTGCCAACATGGAGTGATCCTGATTGTTATAGCGGTGCATGCCGTTGCGACCGATCGGGTAAAGATTCGGGAAGGTATCAAGCCACTGTCGAACCTGGCCCATGTTTTTATACTCACCGAAATAGGCAGGGTAAGCCTTAGGAACCCGCACGACGGTGCCGTCCAGCACGTCAGCGCGATCAATGAGGCCGATTTTTTCCAGCTCACGCGCCGCGAAGTCTAAAAAGGCGCTGTCTGTCTGTGACCACAGGTCATCGCCTTCCTGACAAAAGTACTCGAGCCCCAGCCAGACAGAGTCGGGATCTTTAACCAGGTAGGGACTCCAATTATTGAAAATCTGTAGACGACCTAGGCGTACATCAGGCTCCTGTACGTAGATCCAGTTATCCGGTAGCAAGCGCGAACCATCGGCGGTCTTCATGCGCCGCACTAACAGACCAACCGTCATGAAGTCTCGGTACGGCAGGGCCTGGGAGATCTGCAAGACCTGAGACTGTTCAGGCTGCAGCTGCAGCGCTAAATCTTTCACCGGCATGGTGGAGAAGAAATGATCGCAGGCTAACCGTTCTACCGATCCTGCTCGGTCTTTGATATCCACCGATACGATTTTCTGGCCATCACGCTGAATACCAACTACCGAACGCTTGTAGTGAACTTCACCGCCAGCTTGGGTAATTCGATTGGCAACCACTTCCCACATCTGGCCAGGGCCGTATTTTGGATAGAGAAAGCGTTCAATGAGGCTGGTTTCGGTGGACTGCTGCTTAACGTCGGCGCTCTTAGGTTTCAGGCTATTTAGGGCATGCATCAATACCTTGGTAATCGACAGCCCTTTGATTCGCTGAGCTCCCCATTCAGCAGAAATATCCTGGCAGGAAACGCCCCAGACCTTCTCGGTATAGGATTTAAAGAAGGTTCGGTACAGGCGATCACCAAACCGGTTGATTAAAAAATCCTCTAAAGAGGTTTCAGGGTGCCGAGTTGCGACTCGCGCGTAGGCGTAACTGGCGCCCGCTGCCAGCGTCTCACCGATGCCCATGTTCAACAGGGTGTTTGCGTTCAGCTTTAGCGGGTAGTCGAACAATTTCCGACGATAATAGATGCGGGATAGCCGAGGGCGAACCAGCATGACCTCATCGTCTGAAGCTGAAGCGATATGACTGGCTTGAAACGATCGGCTCTGATTCTGATAAACCAGATTGTGTTGCCCGGCCTCACCCATCTGATCAGCCGCCACTGGAAGAATCTCTTGCCACCAATTCATAACCCAGTCGGATTTGGAGAAAAACCGGTGCCCTCCAATATCCATGCGGTTGCCCGCGTACTGGATGGTGCATGAGATCCCGCCAGGCTGCGTGCCCCGCTCCAATACGATGGGCTTAACGTTGGTATGTCGGATCAATTCCAGTGCGGCCGTAAGACCTGCGGGGCCGGCGCCGGCGATGATGGCAATTGGGCTCATTTTTGAGAATCCCACGAGTTTTTAGCCTTGGCGCTCGAGAACAGCAAGACCTTACGAAGACAAAAGTTGATGGCAAACGTTACGACAGCAGAAAGCCCTTTTCCTACCAGGATGTTCTGAGAAAGGGACTTAACGACAAATACTATAACAGTATCGTTAACAATGAGCGTAATTACTCCGATCGCCATGAAAATCATGAACTCATACGCTCGTGACTGATAACGCCGATATTTAAAAACAAAGCGTACCGACAATGCCCAGTTAGTCACAGCGCCGGCTATGAACGCCAGTGAGGCCGCACTGGTAATCGACAGGTCAGTGTACTGCGTCAGGGTTTTGAGTAATGTCGTATCAACGAACAAGGCGATGACTGAGACCATCAAGGCTGTGATGAGCTCTCTAGACATGGTCATTTATTTGCGCCAGTGCGGACATCCTCACAGCTGTAGAGCTTTAGATCGGCATAAGGTGGCTTGGCCGTGCTAGATAAGTGCGGGATTTCAAAATTATGGCGCGTCGCAATGAATGCCACATTAGGAAAAAGGCAGGCTTTTTCCATTTGATAAAAAGTAATGAGTTTCTTAACTGACAAGGGATCATGTGTTGTAAATAGTGTTCCGTAGTGTTCTTCCTGATCTTCGAATTCGATCGCTGCGTCGCGGGAAAAAACGACAGTGGCTTTGCCGGCATATTCTGGACGGTGTAGCATGAGCCAAGGAAGGAAGACTGATTCTGGGCTAAATACGATTTGATTGGGACGTATGCGTTGCCGCCATGCCGAGAACGAAGCGTAGTTATCGTTATCAAAATTTCGGTCCCAACCCTCCGGAATCGGCTTAGGGTTGAGTATTACCCAGAGTAATCCGCTGGCACCAATCATTACGGCTAGGTAGTGAAAATGCCGTCGAGTCGTTTTGAAGAGCATGAGCCATATCAAAAGCGCCACCAGACAGAGCCGCAATTCACCGCTAACTCCATTCGCCTTGAGGGTGGCAGCGGTGAGTGTGAGTGCCGTCGCCCAGTTGATCCAAGAAAAAAATCGCCGCAAGTCGCTAGAGCCAAGACATTCGACACATCCAGCAAAGAAAAAACAGCCCGCTGCGAAAATTCCGACTGGGTCCTCGATATTGAACCAACCAATAATGAAAAGAGCGGTGAGAGGGTATCCCCGTGTGCCAATTTTGGGCAAAGAAAGCACCGTGGGTGGAATAAGAATCACCGCCACTATTTCGGCTATCCAGGTCCAGCGCCAAGGCTGTCCTTCGATAAAAAGATGTACTGGTGTAAAAAAGGCGGCTAAAGCAGCTAGCGCGATGCCAGAGGAAGCAACGCACAAGGCAGCGGTCGAAAAATTGCGTCTTTTTGCGTCAGTCGCAGATAATGCGCAATAAATTAATGTTGCTGCTGCCACGCCCGAGGATTGCCAATAAGTGATGGACCAAGTGTCCACCAGCAAATTGGCCTCGTTGGTTTCAATCACTCTTCTCCATTGGTCATCAATGATATGAATCGGACCTATCGGATAGGTAAAGGCCAGTGCGATTATAAATGCTGTTGTAAGAAGGCTGAGTAGAACCAAAAACCAGCGAGTTCTCCTGCCTGACACAAGCCATAGAGAAACCAGCAATCCTGGGAATCCCATAAGTGGATGAATGGCGATGGCTAGCAAGTTACTCGTGATGGCCAGCCATCGCCTTTTTAAGAACAGCAGGTTTAGGCTTAAAATGCACAGTAGCTCTGCCAGCGTTCGCGGTGTTGCAAAGTCTTCGTCATATCGAAAAATACCGCCTGCGCCATAGTGACCTGGGATAATTATGAATAGGGCGGTGCTAAGCCACGCCAGTTCGGCGCCTAACAAGTTTCTGGCAAGAAACCAAAGAGCAATAATGAGGGATAAAGAACTCAGGCGTGTTATCACATGGGCGGCGTTGGCAAGCCCTATTGTTTTGATCAGATAACAAAACGGTGTAGTAAAAATAGTGAAGCTATCTTGCGATCCATGGCTAAAAAAAACATCTGCATCGACGCTACCCGGCTCCATTTTGCGAATGGCCGCTAAGACGTAATAGACCGCATCGTGGCGAATGCCATAGTACGGATGGCACAATAAAAACAGCGCAAGAAGCCCAGTGAGTAACGAGAGCCCGATCACTAGTTGGCTTGAGGTGATGGGGCGTGCCCAAGGCAGGGGGGGTGTTGTCATGCGTGTAAGGGCGTCAAACTTAAAAAGAGATCTGTAGCTAACAAGAATAAGTTGGAAATAATAGCAAGTGTCATTGCGCTTTCGCGCCTTAAGATGATGTGCGCTGGACGTCTCAATCTTGCTGCGATACTGCTCACTCAGGCGGTGGCGCTAGGCCGCGCAGAGATGATGTCGAGCCATCGTCGTAGATTTACTTGGTGAGGTTCCGGTCTAAGGCCAATCGCCTTCGCAAAATCCGTTGTCGTGAAGCCTACGATGTCCGCTGCCGTGAAGCGCTCGGCACAAAGATACGGCCGGCCATCGAGCATGCTATCCAGCGAGTGCAATTCTTTAATTGCTGATTGTGTGGCGACTTGAGCGTAGGCTGGAACCTGCTCAACACGCCCCGCCCAGAATGAGTGGCCGTGTCTGAAGGCTTGAGCCACCGGTATATAAAGTCTAAACATCAGCCTATCGACCATCGAATTGATTTCGGCCTGCTCCAGTTGAGTGATTCCCCACAAATTAGGCTCGGGGTAGAGACACTCCAAGTGCCGGCAAATAGCCAAAGACTCGGTGAGCAAACTCCCATCATCGAGTTCGAGTACGGGTACTTCCCCACGTGGATTTACAGCAAGAAAGTCATGTCCTTGCGTTTCGTTGGCACGAATGTCAACCTCAACAATGTCTAGCGAAAGGCCTTTTTCAGCGGCGAACATGCGCACCCTACGCGGGCTGGGCGCGTACCGATTACTGTAAAGTTTCATCGATTACTCGGAAGGGGGTGATTCGTCGTCGTTGATTGGAATCGATTCACCGGGAATCGCGTGCGATTCGGATAGCCAAGAGCCTAAGTCCAAAAGTTGGCAGCGTTCGGAGCAGAACGGTCGCCATTCCGATTGGGGTGCCCATTCAACCGAGGTGCCGCAGGTGGGGCAGGGAAGCACGGTCGCCATGGCGCCAACTCAGGTGCAGCAGGTGAGGATAAAGGAGACGTCACCGTCGGTCTGGACGGGGCGGGACTCCACGTCAACCCAGCGCAAGAAGCGCATGCTGCATCGGTGGTGGCTGCCGCTGATTTCCGGGAACAGGCCGGAGTCGCCGGGCAGCATGATACGCAGCAGATTGATCGGTGTATCGCGGTCAAAGTTCAGCTGGAACACGCCCGCCGTTGCTGTTTCTCGGCGCGGTCTGGAGTTCTCCCGGGTAACCCACAACAAGTCACCTATGCTTTCGCAGAAGGGACGAATACTGGACAGCCATCGGTTGAAGTCGTCCCGGCGGACGTCCGCCGGTTGGCTAAGCCAGTGGAAGTAATCCGGGAGATCAAACTCGCAGGTTCCTCCGGGAATGGCGCTTCGGTGCTTAATGGCTGCCAGAAACTCGCTTTCGCGTAGCCGGCTGAGCCAGTTTGAGGCCGAGGCGCTCAACTCGTCTTTGCGCTGGGTGAGCGTTGCCATGACGGCGCTTAAGCGACCGGTGTCGACTCCGGGTCGACTCTGATAGTCGCGCAGGCTAGCCAGTTGCCGCTCAAGTTCTTTCAGAACATCGCTACGCGCATCACCCCGGCTAGTGATGGTTAAAATCTCCAACAGGCTGGATACCGCCGCTCGGCTGCTCCATACCGTAGGGATGGAGTTATGGTAGAGAGCCTGCTGAAACAGGAATTCTACTCGCAAGAAGGTACGCATCCGCTCGTTCAGCGGTTGTTCGTACACCACGGTACGACGGGCCGCCTCTGCTTGAGGCTCCGCGGGAATCGGCTGCATGGGTCTATTCTGCGCACAGACTGGCTCCACGTAAACCCATTTGGAGGTCAATTTCGCGAATTAGCGTCGGGATGCGAGTTCTAAATAGTGTTTGTGCAATGCCAAAACCGACTCGGCGAGCTGTGATGGGCTCTGTGTGTTGGGTAGTACGTCGTCGGCAACCGCTAGCCGGTCGGCGTCGCGGGCCTGGGCGTCAAGGATGGCTTGTGCCTGTACCTGAGTGATCCCGTCGCGCGCGCACAGGCGTTCGATTCGAAGCGCCGCCGGGCACTCAACGACCAGCACCCGGTCTACCTGGTTTTGCAGCCCGCCCTCGACCAAAAGCGGAATTTCTAAAATCACGTACGGATCGGCGCAGGCCCGGGCACGCGCGAACATCTCTGCTCGTATGAGCGGGTGACTCATCGCATTGAGCCTCGCTCGGGCCTCAGGGTCGGCAAAAATGATCGATCGCAGATGCCCTCGATTGAGGGTTCCGTTCTCGCTGAGAATGGCATCACCCCACTCGGCTACCATGGCCGCTAATAAAGGCTGACCCGGCGCCGTGAGGTCCCTGCTGATTTGATCGGCATCAATTATGCAAACGCCTAGCGCATGAAAAGCCCGTGCCACCGTGCTTTTGCCGCTGGCGATGCCGCCGGTCAGTCCGACGGTGTACGGCGGGAGAACAGATCGGCTATCGGGTGGGGTCACCGGGGTACAGACCACCAAGGGGTGACCAGCCAGTCGCTGTAGACCATTAAAAGCCAACCGGCAATGGCCAGATACGGACCAAAGGGAATCGGCACGTCGCGTTCATGACGTTTGAGGGCGATTAGACTGAGGCCTATCACCGTGCCAGCCACAGCTGAAAATAGAATCACGGGAATCAGCAACTGCCAGCCCATCCAGGCGCCGAAGGCGGCATAGAGCTTAAAATCTCCATAACCCATGCCTTCTTTGCCGGTCAGAAGCTTAAAGCCGTGAAAAATACTCCATAGACTCAAATACCCGAACGTGGCCCCCAAAATAGCGCTCTGCGGGTCTACCGGAAAAGCGGCCAAGCCGCGCCCGAAGCATACAGAGGCTATCAGCCCAGCCCACAGTAGCGGCAGGGTCAGGCTATCCGGCAACAGCTGCTTATCGACATCGATACCCGTCAGGGCAATCAGCGTCCAGGTGATGGGTAGGGCTAACAGCGCCTCTATCCCAAATCCAAAGCGCCAAGCCACTAGCGCTGAGAGTATGCCGGTGAGGAGTTCAACCAGCGGATAACGGGCAGAGATCGATGTTTGACAGGCGGCACATTGACCTTTAAGCGCAAGCCATGAGATCACCGGAATATTGTGTCGCGCCTTGATGGGCGTTTTGCATGCGGGGCAGGCGGAAGCAGGGGTAATCAAGTTATAGGGTGCCGCGGCGAGAGCGGTCTCGCTAGGGCCTGCGCAGTCACTTTGCCAAGCTTGCTCCATCATCGCCGGTAGGCGATGGATCACCACATTGAGAAAGCTTCCCACCAAAAGGCCGATTACAAACGCCATAGTGGTGAAGGCAACCGGAGATTCGCTCAGTAATTCAATAACAGGGCTCATTGCTTTAAATGGTCGCAGCGAGCTTGAAGATGGGCAGGTACATGGCGATCACCAAGCCACCGATCAGTGTACCCAGGATCGCCATAATGATGGGCTCCATCAGGCTGGTTAGCCCATCAACCGCGGCATCCACATCCGCTTCATAGAACTCGGCAACTTTGCCGGCCATCGCGTCTAGTGAGCCCGACTCCTCACCGATAGCGATCATTTGGTTAACCATGTTCGGAAATAAATTGGTGTTTTCCATTGCCCGTTGCAATCGCTGACCGGTAGAAACTTCGTCACGCATTTTCAGCACGGCGGTTTCGTAGACAATGTTGCCAGTAGCGCCTGCTACGGATGTTAGTGCTTCTACCAGTGGCACACCGGCTGCAAAAGTTGTGGCTAGCGTTCGCGCGTAGCGGGCGATCGCGGCCTTAACCATGATCGGCCCTAGAACAGGCATCTTAAGAAGAAAACGATCCATGCTTTCCTGCATCTTTCGCGAGCGTTTTAAAAAGTATGAAAAGGCATAGCCGCCACCACCTAGAAGCACGGCGACAAACAGGCCGTAGTGCTGTAAGAAGCGCGACATATTCACCACCATTTGAGTGAACGCAGGAAGGTCAGCACCGAAGCCTTTAAAGAGTTCCTCAAACTGTGGAATCACGAAAATCAACAGAATGCACGTTACGATGATCGCGATCGCTACAACTGCGATGGGATACATCAGGGCTTTTTTGATTTTCTTTTTTAACGCTTCGGTTTTTTCTTTGTAGACCGCAATCTTATCGAGAAGCAACTCGAGTGCACCGGCTTGTTCGCCAGCGCCCACTAAATTAACGGAAAGGTTGTCAAAGTATAGAGGGTGTTTTGCGAATGACTCTTGAAGGGTTGATCCGCTTTCGATTTGGCTTTTGATCTCAAGCACCAGGCGCTGCATCGAGGGTTTGTCATGGCCTGCGCCAATGATTTCAAACGACTGAACGAGCGGAATGCCAGCCCCAAGCATAGTTGACAGCTGGCGAAAAAAAACTGCGATGTCTTCAGGCGTAGGCTTGCTGCCGCTCTTGCGCACGGAGGCCTGCTTGCGAACTTTGGTTGCCGCAATACCCTGGCGGCGCAGATCCGCACGCAGCGCTAACTCGTTCGCTGCTAAGCTGTTACCGGATAATTTTTTGCCAGCACGATCCGTACCTTCCCATTTGAACGGTGTTTCGGGCTTGGCTATTGCGGGAGATGCCATATCGGATTACCTGTGATCGGGCGACCAAAACTCAGCTGAAGGGTGCAGTTTATTCCACCGTGACGCTGTTGATTTCTTGTAAGCTAGTTAGACCATCGGCCACCTTCTTAAGGCCGGAAGTCCGAAGATCCCAAACACCTTCTTTACGTGCTTGGTCGGCAATATTAATCGCGTTCCCACCTTCCATAATGATGCGGCCGATCGCATCGGTACAGGGTAGTACCTGATAAATACCCACACGACCCTTATAGCCGTCGTTACAGTTCGGGCACCCTTTGGGCCCGTAGAGCGTAATTCCAGACTCGACCTGCTCAGGCGTAAATCCTTCCTGAAGCAAGATTTCTTTAGGCACTTCAATCGGTGTTTTACAGGTGTTGCAGAGTCGACGCGCCAGACGTTGAGCGATGATCAGGCTTACTGAAGTCGCAATCGCGTAGGGTTTTACGCCCATATCGATGAGTCGACTTAGCGTCTGTGGTGCGTCATTAGTGTGCAGGGTGGATAACACCAAATGTCCTGTTTGCGCGGCTTTAATGGCGATCTCGGCCGTTTCAAGATCACGGATTTCGCCGACCATGATGACGTCCGGATCTTGACGTAAAAAGGATCGCAATGCTGCTGCAAACGTCAGCCCAACCTTAGGATTCACGTTGACCTGGTTTACACCAGGTAGATTGATTTCGGCCGGATCCTCGGCCGTCGAGATGTTGGTGCCCTCGACGTTCAGTATGTTCAATCCGGTATACAGCGATACGGTTTTGCCGGAGCCGGTTGGGCCGGTGACAAGGATCATCCCCTGCGGGCGATCCAATGCCTTCATATACTCGGCTTTTTGAGCTGGCTCATAGCCTAAAGCGTCAATACCTAACTGAGCCGCTGAGGCATCTAAAATACGCATCACGGCTTTTTCGCCCCAAAGCGTAGGGCATGTGCTCACACGAAAATCGATAGAACGCGATTTAGATAGACGCATTTTGATACGACCATCCTGCGGTACACGACGCTCCGCAATGTCCAGCCTCGCCATAACCTTGATACGCGCGCTGAGCTTCTGCGACAGTTGAACCGGCGGTGCGGCTAACTCTCTGAGGACACCGTCTACACGTATGCGCACTCGATAACTTTTTTCGTACGGTTCAAAGTGAATATCCGATGCGCCACGCTTGATGGCATCTAACATCACTTTATTAACGAACCGAACAATGGGCGCATCTTCGACATCGTCACGACCGGCGGCTGCTGGGTCGACCTCATCTTCACCGTCACCGGTGTCGAGATTTTCGTAATCAAAATCATCGGCGGCCAATGATGGCATCGCCGCATCCACCTGTTCAATGGTCTTGGAAAGCAGTTTTTGCAGCTTGTCGTCTTCAACGACGATAGGCTCCACGTTCAGCGTGGTCTGGAATCGAATTTCATCGAGACTATGCAGATTGGTGGGATCAGATACGGCGATGAACAGTTTGCGGCCGCGCTTAACTAAGGGCAGTACACGGTGCTTGCTTAAGAGCTTGTCGGATACCAGACGCACCGCGTCCAGATCCACTTGGACGGCGTCGAGGTCCATCAGCGGGATGCCGAACATTAAAGAGGCGGTGATTGCTAATTCACGCGCGGGCACCAAGCCGTTAGCGACCAGATGCGTAACAAGGCTGGTTTTATTTTCGCGTGTGATCCGCTGGGCTTCTGCCATGGCGGAACCGTCCAACAATCCATCTTGGACTAGTTTGTCTGGCAGACCTACGTTCGCTGTGCGAACGACCGGTCCGGGAACTATTTGTTGCGCGGGTTCATTCATTATGATCAATCGTCGCATGAATCGCGTGTGGGTCCCGTGATCCCCTTCACAAGTGAGAACAACAGCCCTACGCTCATTGTGCGTGCCGGAATCATCCAGACAATATAAGGGTTTGCGCTCGCGATCAGCAACAGATCTGTCGTGAAACCAATGGGAGGAGCCCCAAAAGGGTGCTGAACCGTGTCGGCAGCTCAGTATTAGAAACCTTCAAAGTGATGTTTGTAGCCTAGGAACGAGTTGAGACCCCGAAGCCGCAGGGGTCTGCAATTATGAATGGCAGCTGGAAGGGAGGTATTGAACAGGCAGAGTCGTTGATGCAGCGCCCGCCCCTGAGGCAAGCGTCAAACCGGTCGTCAAAGCGGTACCACAAATCCAGGTGATGTCGCCGTTGTTGTTGACATAGGGCGA
>CAIKMS010000017.1 GCA_903828595.1 uncultured Pseudomonadota bacterium
GCCTCAGGCATCGCTCGGCATAGTTGTTGTCCGGCTCAAGTTATCCTTGGTCGGTGTACCGACACAGCGCGTCCCAGTTCTTGAGCGTGTAGAGGACGGCGGTACCCAGCGCGCTCTTCGGCAACACGGCATTGACCTGCACATCAAGCCAGGCCTTGAACGCTTTGAGGATGGGCACGCATTGGTCACAATTCTTTTGCCTTTATCGACGCAGGTTGTCGTCGCCTCCACCGCCGATTCTTCACCGGCGCTCGACGAAGTGGTCGTAACCGCCAATCATATTTACGCAACGCCTGTGACAACGACAGGCGAAAAGTTGCCGACGTCTATCCTGGAAGTCCCGCAGGCTGTGCAGTCCATTCCAGAGCAACTGATCCGTGATCAGGGAATAACGGGATTCAACGAGATTCTCCAGAACGCCGCTGGAGTTGCTCCCGCGAGTTCCCCAGCGGAGTACGGTGGCGAGTTTAGAGTTCGTGGGTTTTCGACCGGACCGCTACAGGTAATCAGCGAGTCGCCTTCCAAGTCCTGACGGACCTGTCTCGTAAACTCAGCGGGGTCGTCAGACCTCCAAATGCACCAACCGATGCCCCCCCGTCCGCATGCATTGTGCCTCTCGAAACGGCGATTGACGCTATTCGCGAACGCCTAATCTGTGAGGACCGCAGAAAAACCGAGCGAGCGCAACAAGCAATGACGGGATTGCAAGCACGAGGAGCGGTTACCTTAAGAGGGGGATTCGTATGGCTGGGGTAATTGATTCCGCCCAGTATCCGATCTTAGCTTGCAAGTCTACTAAGACACCGGGCCGATGCCTTAACACGGAACAACGGAACGAGCTTTGCCCGGGCGACGATAGTTCCGGTTTGCGATGAGACATCGAACGTGCCTATGGCAACCTAAACGCTGCAGCCGAAGAGGCCGCTCATCACTGCGCAGAACTTAGAGCCGTTCCCAATTACCAGATGACGCATTCATAGCTATCGGAAACGTCGCCTCCAAGGAATGGCATCGGCTAGTGCGTGAGTCCTTCTGGTTGAGCCAATCGACGCGTCGCTGCTCGTGAAATTGCGAACGTCTTGCAACCCGGTCCTTTGACGCGACCGGAGAATGATTCCCCCTTGTCCGTTGATGCTCCCTCAAGGCCCACCATTTTCCAACCCGAGTCCGGCTGGGAAATCCATGAAACCGGCGTCAGACTCAGAACACCTCCTTCCAGCTCAACTTTCCCGCGCATAAAGAATGACCCACCAGAGACGTAGACGTTCTCGCTGTCAGGACCAAAGCGAAACACAACGTCTCGGTCGGCCCTTGCGGATGCAGCACGCACCAATATCGTGAATGCAGTGGTTCCTTGGGGACACTCATACCTGCCGTGGTATTCCGCGTCCACGTTACGTTGATCGAGCGCCCAAGCCACGCTTTGATCTGCGATGTTAGGAAGTGCAACCGGAGGCGAAAAGCGCTCAGCTTCATCCCACAAGGCAACCAGTCGGCGCGCCAATAGCGGCTCATCTCGCCTTACGAACTGCAAGGCCTTGACGTAGTAGTCCGCGCGCAGAACATCTAGCACTCTCTTGTTCCACTTTGCTTCGGTCAGCGATTTTTTCCAGACGTCAAGAACCAAGGTGTCCGCCAACTTATCCCGCGCTCTGTTCGCTTGAACCTCACATGCGTAGGCCCACCTTTCCATTCCGGCAGAGAGAGGAAAGCGCCTCTTGTACGTTTCAAATCCCTCAGCACATTTCCGCCAATCGCCATGTTCAGCATGTGAAAACGCGTCTGCGAGTATCACAAGCGACGCGGATGAGTCGATGCATTTCAAGCGACTGGTCTGCCGAGTGCCGCCACGAAGGATCGAAACGTCTACACTATCTCCAGGGGCGTAGGACGCCAAAAGATCAAATGCCGTTTTTCCCGATGAAACGTCCTCTCCCGCGACCTGTACTATCTCATCTCCTTCGTGCAAGTCGGGGTCATAGGACCAGACGATGGGCTTCCCAAGCTGTGCATTGAAGTCGCAATGAGGTGTAACGAGCGCCGGGTTCTTCAATATTTGCGCGGCGCTCTCGGCCGCTAGTTCGCTAAGAACCTGCGCCTCGGGCAGCCCCACAAGCATTGATTGTTTCAGGCGGGGAAAGCTCTTGGATAGCTCCTGATGATACCCAGGCACGTATCCTTTAGGGGCTACCTCAGCCCAGACTCGATACCAAAGCAGCCGACCATTTAAATCCGCGCGCACATTGACTATGAAATGAAACTTTGACTCGCATCGAGTTGGCACTCCATAGGTGAGCACTCTTTCCTTAATATTCTCTTCAGACGGCTCGATCTTGCCGGACGTATTGAGCACCTTGTCTAACTTCACTTTTAGCGTAGCCAGGCTTACGTCTTGATCTACTGCTGATTTGGCAGATGAAACGAGATTTTCCATCCGTGGTAGATCGTCAGCGATGCATTGGCGCGCTCGCTCTTCCGTTACCGTCTCAGCCTCGGCAGTCGGATGGTCCTTAGGCGTCCTGTTAGTCTCAGACGCGGGTGGCGTGCAGGCAGTGATGATCGCAAGAAGCACAAGAGCAGGGAATAGTTTGCGACTGGATGGACGCCTTGCAATGTTCGTGGAGCAAACCAAATGCTGTGTCATGCCGTGACCATCCGAACGCACGTATTGAATTTAAGAAGCGGGTGCGCCGCCTCCCGCTCATCGAAAGTCAGCGTCTAAAGCCACATTGCGCTTTACGCTATCGTCATAAAAAAGACCATGACAAGCGCGAGCAAGGCTATGCCCACTTTTGCTTTCCATCCCGGAATCGTAGCCATCAATACCAGCACCACAGAAGCAAACAGCCAAGCCATTTCTGCCACC
Organism: uncultured Pseudomonadota bacterium; assembly: GCA_903828595.1. Classification (GTDB taxonomy): domain Bacteria; phylum Pseudomonadota; class Gammaproteobacteria; order Steroidobacterales; family Steroidobacteraceae; genus CAIKMS01. The sequence goes on from CAIKMS010000017.1 coordinate 2,867, forward strand.
GCTTTGGAATTTTCCACCCTTAGGGGCCACATCGCAGACGTTCGCTTCGATTGACCCAGCCCATGCGCCACGAGCCTAATTTAGTCTATACTTTCCCGCGATTCCCGAAACTGGGCCTTTCGGGATAGGCAGGACCTTCCCGCGATTCCCGCGCCCCCTATAAGGGGGCGGGAACGACGGGAGGAAACGCTCCAGTGGTGTGTATAGTTTAGGGGTGTCTTAGACGGAGCCGTACCGAAATGAAGACAGGATTGGCGCTACTGTTATCGACTTGCCTCGCACTTGCCGCGTTCCAGCGGGCTGCCGCAGGACCACCGGAGTCGCCCAAGCTACTGACACCGAAGCCGGTCGAAACCCCCGAGATCGATCCCCACCGTTTCCGACTGTACAAAACCCAGAACATGTCGACCATGCTGCTACTTGATAGCCGCACTGGGCGACTGTGGCAGGCCCATTTTTCAATCGGCGATAGCAGCATGCGGATCGTATTGCCTGTCTCAACCAGGGTGTTAGCGGACGGGCCTGATGGAAGATTCTCGTTGCTGATGTCGGACAACATTTGGAACGGCGTTCTCGTTGACACAAAAGACGGACGACTATGGCAGTGCCAGTTTTCCATGGACGAAAAGCGCCGCTTTTGTGAACCAATTGACACAGACAGCAAGGAGTAGCCGCACAGGCGGCCCCAAGTAATGGGCGGCTTCGGCAGTGGTCGGCCTAAGCGGTTCGCGAACCTAGGCCACTTACTTCAGCTGGACGTTCGTAAATTTTCTCTTCCACGCCGGGAGGGCGCGGAGACCGGCGGGCGGATTACTTGGTCGAACGGATCGTCGGCTTCGTTTCAAGCCAGTTTTGGCACGTTGGAGCTGGACTACGAACTCAACGATTCGCAACGGAATCCGGTGCGGGTAACGGAGGACATAGAAATTTCGTGGGTCAGGTGTCACCTTGGCGGCTCCCGGTGCTTTGGTCATTGCTCCGGCGCACTCACCGCCAATGTGGTCCAGTAAGGCAAAGTCGTTCTGGTCGGACACCTGGACGTGCTGTGCAATCAGTCGGCGCATCTGCCCTTCAGGTAGCAGACCCGCAAAAAACGGGCGCGTTTTGCGATCGTCGTACGGTTGCGCTTGCAGGGGCAATGAGGCGGACAAGGCAACGGCGTTTGGGTGCGAAAGCCAATTCGGCTTGTAGGAAAAGTTCAACCGGCCATCAATCAGTGCTAGGGTGCCAACACGTTCGGCGAAAAGCCAGACGTTAAGCTCAAGCGCCATGCTCATCACTCTTGCGTTGATCGTCAGTGGCAACCGATGGCAAGCCGCTCAACTGGATCTCTCCACCCAGCGCATCAATAACTCGCAGCACGTTTTCCAGCCGCACGGTGGGCTTGCCGGCCTCAAGCTCAACGATGAAACGCACCCCCACCCCAGCAGCGAGGGCCAACTGGGGCTGTGTCAGCCTGAGCTGGTTCCGTGCAGCGCGCAGGGCAGAACCGAGTTGCCGAGGTGATTGAATGGGTGTCACGACTGGAGAAGTTTCCCGTTCGGGAAATTACTATCCGATACTAAGTGATATGCAATTAATATTTCCTGATCGGGATTGGTGATTGCCATCGAAACCCAGATCGCACAAATTGGCCGCCGTGCTCGTGCCAGTGTTCGTTACTGATGCCGCTGTGCCGGTTATCGTTGCCCCCACTGTACCTCCAGCGGTCCCGGGTCCTCCGGTCACTTCGGTCGTGCCTGTGGCGCCTCGTGCCCCCGCTGCACGGGCAGGGCCTGTTGCACATGTTGCCGCTCTCCTGCTGCGCCAGTTGGTTCCGTAGGCCCAGTGTCGCATCTATCGGGGCGCAGTTTCCCTTGACGGGGATAATTCGAGGTACAGGCCGCCAATATTTTAGAGGCGGATAGTTTTGGCTTGTGGCTTTGCAGCAGGGATCAGCGCGTTGCTGAGGGGCACTGGGGGAAACTACGTTTGAGGTGTGCCCAGTTGCCCAAGTGTTGCCCCCCATTTAGGCACAGCTGTCCTAGAATAGCCGTGGACGTTTAGCGACAGAAGGAAAAACCCGCTATTCCAGCGGGTTTAGAGACTTCCTCGGACCTTCGAGGAGTCGATATTGGTGGAGGCGGGGGGAATTGAACCCCCGTCCGCGAACCCTACGCTACAGGACCTACATGTTTATCCGGTCTATTGATCTCGTCGAGTGCTACCCGATCGGCAGGGAAAACACCAAACCAGCTCCGTCCTTTTTAGCGCGCCGTTACCCGGAACCCGCACGGCGCCCGATCCTGTGATTGCGACCCCATTCTCCCCCGCACAGGCACGAAGAGAGGTGGAGTTAGCGGGGCTTAAGCCGCCAGTGCGTAGCTGTTATCGTTTGCAGCTGTAATTTGTAAGCGGTTTAACGAGGAACCTTACACCTCGACATGCACCTGGAGTTTCGTAGTCCACGTCGAACCCGATCGCCCCCGGAAAGTTGAGTATACGCTACTTTCTTGCGGCCAGCGGTGTGAGGGGATTAGCGTCTGGCGGCGTCGCGAAGCGTGCGGGACTTTTCCCGGGCCCAATCCCGGTCTTTTTCGGTGGCTCGTTTATCGTGATCGGCTTTACCTTTAGCGACACCGATTTCGATCTTGGCTCGGCCATCCTTCCAGTACATCGATAACGGCACCACGGTGTAGCCTTTGCGCTCCACAGCCCCGGTGAGGCGGTCGATCTCCCGGCGATTGAGCAGCAGCTTGCGAGTGCGGGTAGGCTCGGTGATCACAAAGCTTGCCGCCATAGGCAGTGGCGTGATGTGGGCGCCCATCAAAAACGCTTCGTTTTTGCGCATCGTGACGTAGCCTTCCCCTAGCTGAAGGCGACCCGCGCGCAGCGCCTTCACCTCCCAGCCCAGCAGGCATACCCCGGCCTCGTAGCGATCTTCCACCGCATAGTCGTAGCGGGCGCGGCGGTTGAGCGCGATAGTACCGGTCTGATTAGTCTTCGCGGCTTTGCCTTTCTCTGCGTCCTTCGCCATTTACCCTTGCGCCCTGTCTTCAAATCGCTATCGATAAGGTTTAAGTCTACTCCTAGACGGGTGCAATACGCCTTTCGTTGTCGAACACTCCTGAAAGCTCCACAATGCAGGCTGATCAACCCTTCAAGGCCTAGGTGCCAGGAAAACCGATGCGAGAAGTCCGCCGCCAGACCTTGGTGCCGCATACAGCCCAACAGATGTACGACATCGTCAACGATATCGCGCGTTACCCGGAGTTTTTGCCATGGTGCACGGCCGCCGTGGTGCAAAGCCACACGGACACCACCATGAACGGCACCTTGACCTTATCCCGCCTAGGTGTCGCGGTGAACGTCACCTCAGCCAACACCATGGTTCCCGGACGACACATCGGTATGACGCAGATCGGTGGGCCGTTGCAAAGCCTGGTGGGCACTTGGGATTTCACACCCATTGAAAAAGACGGGGTGGAGCGGGGCTCTAAGGTGGAGCTATGGGTTGAGTTTGCTTTTAAAAATACCGCGTTAACCGTTCTTTTTGCTCCTTTTTTTGAGCTCACCTGGGACTCACTGGTGGATGCTTTTATTAAACGCGCCCGCGATCTCTACGGTGTTCCCAGCCGCTCTTAACCGATAGCTGTTGCAAGGTTAAGGCCGATAGCCAGATCCTGAGTGGGGCCGGCGAGTGGGGCCTGCTGGGCTGGCAAGAGTTTCAGGGCAGCGGTTTTACGGGACTGTTTCTGGGTGTGTATTTATGCGACTCATTGAGATCGAAATTGCCTACGCAACGACCGAGCGGCAGTCCCTGTTGAGGGTGAGCCTGCCCGAAGGATCCGATGTGCGCTCGGCGCTACAGGCCCATGCCAAGACGCTGGGAGTGGATGCCAGCCGTGTTGCCGCGCTGGGTATTTGGGGGCAGGTGGTTGAGGGTACGGCGGTTTTGAAGTCCGGCGACCGACTGGAGATCTACCGGGCGCTGCCTCTAGATCCCAAAGAAAAACGACGGCGGTTCGCCCGTAAAGGCCACACCATGGCCGATGCGACCCTAAAAACAGCGCGTAAGTCTCGCGGTTAAGCTTACTTGGTCGCTAGGGCTTAGATCACGCGCCCGGCGTGGCGGGCTTGGGCAAGGGCTTGAACTCACCGTCCGGCTTATCAATACGCGCTACTTTATCCTGTTGGAAGTACACCACGAACGCGCGACGTTCTTCGTGACGGGTCTTGCCGTCTTTAAAGTAGTAATAGTAGTCCCAGCGATCCGGATGAAACTCATCGGCTACCATGGGGGTTCCCAGCAAAAATCGCACCTGACTACGGGTCATGCCTACCGTCAGTTGGTCAATGGTTTTGGCTTCGAGGAAGTTACCCTGGTGGATGTTGATGCGATAGATGCAGCCACTAGCCATAAAGGGAAGGGTCAGCGCGGCGGCCCACGTCACCCAACGCCCTGAGGTGGAGCGAACGCGGCGATCAACGAAGCTAGTTACTACACTCATGGGCAGGGCTTTTCCTTGCAAGCGGATGACAAAACCGTCGACTCCCATCAGGGATCAGGGCTTTGGTCTACACGGCGTTTGGGTCTTTATACACCCGACGATTGACGGATAGTGTAACCGAAAGTGATCGATTAGGCTGAAGCTGCCGGCCGACCTGACGCTTTGGCACGTGACTTAAAAAACCTAACTTTAGGTCTGTAGGATCTGTGTACGGCGGGCTGAGCCTTAGTCCGTTGGGTTTAATCAAAAGAGCTACCTATGGCGGATGGCGCAGCAATCAACGACCCCAGCAGCCTGCGGCCGGATCGTTTGGATATTCTGGATGCGCTGCGCGGTCTGGGAATCGTGCTCGTGGTCTACGGGCACGTGGCTCGTGGCTTGATGAAGGCAGGCGTCTTGCCCGACGGCGGGTTATGGCGTAGTGCCGATGCGCTGGTCTACAGCTTTCATATGCCCTTGTTTTTCATTCTGGCCGGCTGGCTGTTCCGCCAGTCATTGGCGCGCCAGGGCGCGCTTAGGTTACTGGGCAATAAGATTCGTACGGTGGTGTATCCCTACCTGCTTTGGTCGGTGGTGCAAGGTAGTGTCGAGATCCTCACGGCCGGCTCCACCAATAGCGGCAATCGCCCGGATCTTTTGCAGATCCTCTGGCAACCGTTTGACCAGTTTTGGTTTTTGTATGCGTTGTTCTATGTTTTTGTGGTCGCCACCCTGATTTACACCATCAGTCGACGCCACCTGACCCCGTTGCTTTTGCTCAGTGTAGGTCTTTATTTAATCCCACCGCAGACCATGACCGGCAATGCGTTGGTCTATGTCGCCCAGTATTTGCTTTATTTTGCGCTGGGCGTACTGTGTAGCTTAAAGCTACCGGTACCCTTACCCCCAACCCGGCGCTGGGTATTCGGGGTCTTAGGTGCGGCCATCACGCTGGCCATCAATTTTTATCCGATAGAGTGGGATGCAGAATCCTTAAATTGGGTGGGGCGGCTAACTTCGTTGGGCTGCGCCCTTGGCGCTGCGATAGCCTGTCTGTGCGGTGTTTCGAGTCTGTGGCCATCCCTGCAGGGATGGCTTCGCCACTACGGTCGTTACTCCCTGCAGATTTTTTTGATGCACATCCTTTTGGCCAGCGGTGCACGCATCGTGTTGTTAAAACTCTTCGGGATCCATTCGGCGGGGTTGCATCTGTTCGTGGGCCTGGGCGCAGGCGTGTGGGGATCGGTGGCGTTAGCCGCCGCGCTTGAGGTCCGAGGCTTTGGGTTTTTATTTGCGTGGCCGCGGTTGAAAGCCGATGCTCTAAAGCCCATCGCTTAAATTCATTAGGCGATCGGCGTTTTGGCCGGTGGCCCGGGTGTCTTAAGATTTCATGCCTGCGCTAAGGTTTAAGGATGGCGCGGCGGCGGCATCCTAAACTGGGCTGGGTGTTAAAAACACCGTTTCGATTCACGGCACGGTAGCCATTACACCTAGCGCAGTCGTAGAGTATGGATCGGTGGAGTGCCGTGTCGGTTTTAGCTCGACCTAAAGAGGATGCCTTGGAAAACCACGATCTACGCCGGGCCGGTCTTAAAGTCACCATCCCCAGGGTTAAAATCTTAGAAATCTTAGCCGGGGCGGCTAACCGGCATCTGTCGGCTGAAGATCTCTACAAGCGCCTGTTAGAGTCCAATGAAGATATTGGTCTGGCAACCGTGTATCGCGTGTTAACCCAGTTTGAAGCCGCTGGCCTGGTGTCTCGGCATCATTTTGAAGGGGGGACCGCGGTGTTTGAGTTGAACCGCGGCGAGCATCACGATCACGTGGTGTGCGTGGACTGCGGCCGGGTGGAGGAGTTTACCGATACCGCCATTGAGGAGCGCCAGGCGGCAGCTGCTGAGCGCTTGGGTTTTGCGCTGGCTGATCACTCGCTGATTTTGTACGGGCACTGCCGGCGCGAGAACTGCCCGGACAAAGTGGGGCGCTGAGCCGCTGCCCGATCTGAGCACCTCGCCCCAAAGCGTCATTGGCGTTGTGTCGGCGGACTTTGATGGCGTTGCGCAGCCCGCCGGGCTCGTGCGCGTTGCAATAAAGTGCTTACGCGATAAAGTGCTTACGCGATAAATTGAGCACGTAAAAAGACCTCTGCCCGTACGCGGTTAATCAACCGTTGCCGCTTAAGCGGCCGTACTTCGGCCGTTTCAAAGTGAGCCGGCACCCCTTCATAAAACCAACAAGCTGCGGTGATTGCGTATTGCCGCGCTGGGCTGGCGTTGATGCAATCGGTCCTACAGGTGCCTTGCTTTGTAACGAACGGTGCACGTGCCGGCGGTACGCCGATCGTATCCGCAAGTACCCCAACAGGGCCGAGGACTTTATTGATGCGAAGCCTGATGAATGGAACCTTCATCCTTGCGTTCAAGCTGTTGGTGAACGATCGCGCTAAGTTCCAAGCACTCGTTGGCGGCATCACCTTCTCGACCTTCCTGATCGTGCAGATGACGTCCTTATTCGCGGGGATCTTAAGTCGCGCCTCTTCAACCGTGCTCAACGTGGGCGCCAAGGTTTGGGTGATGGATCCGGCCGTAAATACCGTCTCCTCCAGCATCGGTTTACCTGACTATGTTCTGGACTTCGTGCGCAGCATCGAGGGTGTTAGCTATGCGGTGCCGCTGTATTCAGGTGGGGCCCTGGTTAAGCTGAATAACGGTACCTATCAGCCCGTGACGATCATTGGACTGGATGATGACACGCTCTACGGCCGGCCGGCGCTGGAGCAAGGCTCGATCGAGGATCTGTACGCCGATGACGGATTCGTGGTCGTCAACGATGCTGAATACTCAAAGCTCGGCTCGCCGCCGCTAAAAGCGCAGATGCAGATTAATGACCACCGCGCGGTGATAGTTGGCGTGGCACGTGTCGCCTCCAGCGGGCTGAATGGCGTACCGACGTTGTATACCACCTACAAGCGCGCAATTTCGTACGTCCCCTCGACGCGATTCACCACCGCCTACATTCTGGTCGAGCCCAAACAGGCATCGGACATCGCGGCCATCAAGGCTCAGGTTGCCAGCCTTGGTTACTTGGCTGTGACTAACGATGAGTTTGTTTCTAAGGTGTCTAATTGGTTTATGTACCAGACGGGTGCGGGTACCAACATGATGCTGATGGCGGTCATCAGTTTCATCGTTGGGCTGTCTATTTCCGGGCAGACTTTCTACACCTTCATTCTTGAGAACGAGAGCAAATTCGGTGCTCTCAAGGCGATCGGAATGAAGGGTAGTGAGCTGGTTAAGATGATCCTTTTCCAGGCGATCTTCACGGCGCTCACCGGGTTGGGGCTTGGCGTCGGGCTTTGCACGTTAATGATTTTTATCGCTCGCCTTCGCTTGCCGGATTATGCGGCGAAGGTGACTTACGAGAACCTGCTGATTGCCTTTCTGATGGTTCTCATCATCGCCGGCGTGTCGAGCTATATCGGGGTTCGTCGAGTCTTGCGTATCGAACCCTTCGATATCTTCCGAGGCTGATATGAAACGTATCGCCATACAGGCTCTGGGATTGCAGAAATGGTTCGGCGATGGCGAGGCACGAACTCTCGCGGTGCAGGATGTCAGCCTCGACGTTAACTTCGGCGAAATGCTCTATATCGTTGGGCCATCCGGTAGCGGCAAGACCACGTTGCTGAGCATGATTTCAGGAATCCTGCGGCCCAATGCCGGGTCGGTTGCGATCGAGGGCTGCGATCTGTGGTCCATGAGCAATGACGGTCTGGCTGAGCTGCGGCTGAACAGGATCGGCTTCGTATTTCAGGACTTTCACCTGTTTCCTCGGCTGACCACAGCAGAAAACGTGGCCATACCGCTGATCCTTCGCCACGAGCCGTGGCAAGCCTCAATTGAAAAAGCGCTGGTTTATCTCAAAAAAGTGGGTCTGGAGTCACGCGCGGACCTTCCGCCCGTCAAACTTTCCGGTGGCGAGCAGCAGCGAGTGGCGATCGCCCGCGCGATGATCGGGACCCCAGACATACTCGTGTTGGATGAGCCGACGGCGTCGCTGGACGGCGATACCGGTCGCAACATTGTGTCGTTCATCAAGAACGAATTGCTCACGCCACAGCGCACGGTCGTGATCGTGACCCACGATGCGCGCATTTATGAGTTCGCCAGCCGCGTCGTCAACATGGAGGACGGGCGGATCGTGGGTATCAGTGAGGGGGCTTCTCGTGCCTAGAAAGACATTATTCGTTGTGGCAGTCGCAGGCATCCTGATGGGCTTGGCCGCCGCCTGGTTTTTCAGCGAGTCACATCCGCCGCAGCCACCGGCCTTTAAGCCGGCTTCCAAGCCCTATCCAACAGGAATCTATGCCAGCGGCATCATCGAAAGCGCCCAGGGCTCGGGTCAGAATGTGCCTATTTACCCTGAGGTTGCCGGGTCCGTCACTGCGGTTAACGTAGTCGAAGGCCAGACCGTGACTCAGGGCAGCGCGTTGCTTTTGATCGATTCGACGGTGCTGCAGCACACAGCCGACCAGCAAAAAGCGCTGGCAGAGGCGGCTCGTGCACAACTCACCCAACTAAAGGCACAACCCAGGGCCGAGGTGCTTAGCGTAACTCGAGCTCAGGCGATCGCCGCGGCGGCGAGCGTGCGAGTGCTGCGCGATCAATTCGACAAGCTACAGCGTGCGGCTGACATCGACGCCCGCTCGGTCAGTCGCGAGGCGATCGATACGGCGGCTAACGCGCTGCGAGTGGGTGAAGCCAACCTGGCGGTTACCCAACGTCAGTTGGAGTTAGTGCAGGCCGGCGCGTGGAGCTTTGATATCAAGGCGCAGGAGCAAACCGTCGCCGCGCTGGATCAACAGGTCCACGCCACAAAGGCCTTACTCGACAAGTATGTGCTGCGAGCGCCAATCGATGGCGTCGTGCTGGCGATCAACGTCGCGCAGGGCGGCTACGTCGCGCCTAGCGGCACGTATCAAACCTATACGGAAGCCAGCGGACCGGTCGTGGTGATGGGGCGAGGCGGTACGCTGTTGCAGGTACGCGTGTACGTGGACGAGATTTTGGTACACCGGCTGCCGGCGCCGGATCGAATCGTCGCGCAGATGCAGGTGCGCGGCACCGAGCGCAAGGTGGCGTTGAAGTTTCTGCGCATTCAGCCGTATGTGACGCCCAAAATCCAACTGTCCAATCAGCGGGAGGAACTCGTCGACGTGCGGGTGCTGCCTATTCTGTTTACGGTTGAGGCTCCCAAGGATCTGCCGCTGTACGCCGGTCAACTGGTCGACGTCTACATAGGCTCCGGTGAGGGAGGCTAACGTGCGCAGGCATTTACGGTGGCTGGCAGCAGCGGTGGCCTTGGTGTCGCTAGCTGCTTTGGTGTCATGCGCGGTGGGCCCGAACTACCATCCCCAGCCGCCGCTGGCGGTCGCCGGCTACGGCGTCCCTGCTACTGGGCGTGTGCCGTCTGCAACTAACGCAGGCGTTGAGTATGTCGATGTTGCCGAAGTGCCGGTGGCTTGGTGGACCGTATTTGGCGCCAGTCCGCTGGATGACCTGGTGTCCGAGGCCTTGCGTCGCAGCCCCACGCTGGCCGCTGCGCAGGCCCAGCTGCGACAGAGCGAGGATGCGCGCCGCGCCGGGTACGGGTTGTACATGCCTTTGTTGGCTGCCGACGCAAGCGGCGCGCGTCAGCGCAGCGCACCCTTACGGCTCGGCTCCCAGCAGGCAGGTTCGATTTTCAGCGTCTTTACCCTGACAGGCTCGGTGGGCTATACCATCGACGTATTCGGTGGGCGTCGCCGCCGAGTGGAAGTGCTCAACGCCCAAGCTGACGAAGCGCGCGAGAATGCGCGGGCGACTTACCTCACGCTAACCGCGAGCGTGGTACAGGCGGCGATATCACGAGCCGCTTACGCGGCGCAGGCCAATAGCACTCGCATGCTTATTGAAGCCATCCAAAATCAAGTCAGGCTCACCGATGTGCGCTATCGCGCCGGCACGATAAGCTACTCGGATGTGGTGGCCTTGCAAGCACAGGCTGCCGCACTCGAGGCGACACTGCCTTCGCTGGCGTTGCGTGAAGAACAGGCAGGTCTGCTGCTGTCGGTGCTCTGCGGTCACGCGCCGTCAGAGTGGCAGGCGCCGCTGATTGAGCTTTCAGACTATCGGATGCCGTCGCCGATGCCCGTGACGCTGCCGTCGACGTTAGCTAAGCAGCGCCCCGACGTGCGTGCTGCCGAGGCGCGATTGCATCAGTCCAGCGCCAATATTGGTGTTGCGACCGCCGATTTATTTCCTACGGTGACGCTGACGAACTCACTGGGATCTGCCTCCGGCGGGCTGTCCGGGCTGGGCGATTCGGTGGGGCGGTTCTGGAGCGTTGGCGGTGATGCCTCAATGCCGATATTTGCAGGAGGAGCGCTGTGGTACACGCGCCGGGCGGCGCAGGAGGCCTATCAGGCATCCCTGCAGGAATACCGCGCGGTCGTGCTCGCGGGTTTGGACCAAGTAGCCTCGTCACTGCGCGCGCTGGATCTTGATAGCCAGGCGTTAGCGGCAGCGAATCGCTCGGTGACGGCGGCGAACGCGTCGCGGCAGTTGGCCGAGGCGGCCTATCAGGCGGGTGTATCGGATTATCTTGCCGTGCTGGTGGCTGTGCGCGGTGAGCAGACGGCGCAGTTGTTTTACCTGCAATCGGTTGCCCAGCGTTTGCAAGACGCCGTGGCTTTGTTTGTTGCCTTAGGGGGAGATTGGAAAGCCGCACCGCGCGATCGGGTCGAAGGGATTTCGTCTGCCATAACGCCGTAGGTATGCAACGCCTTCCCGCGTATTACTGCCCGAAGCGAAGCCGCTCAGGCGTCTTTGTTGCGCAACATTTCTTTGGCGTGTTTACGCGCTACGTCGGTGATCTGCACGCCACCGAGCATGCGGGCGAGTTCTTCCACCCGTTGCGCGGTAGAAAGCACCGACAGCTGCGTGCGCGTGTTCTTGCCATCGGATGCCTTGGCAACTTTCACCTGATGATCGGCTTGGCTGGCGACCTGGGGTAAGTGAGTGACGCACAACACCTGCCCGCGCTTGCCCAGCGCATGCAACTCACGCCCTACCATTTCAGCCACCGCGCCACCGACACCGGCGTCTACCTCGTCAAAGATCATGCACGCCAGTCCCTGCTGCTTGGCGAAGCTGGCGACTTGAACGCTCAACGAGATACGCGATAACTCACCACCCGAGGCGACCTTGGCTACCGGTTTGGCTGGCTGGCCCGGATTAGCAGCCACCAAGAACTCGATCTCATCGGCGCCTTGCGCTCGCGGTTCGCCGGCCAGTGTTGCGCTTACTGCCACCGAAAACGAACCGCCAGGCATGCCTAAGCCTTTCATCTTATCGGTGACGGCGGTGGAGAGATTTTTAGCGGCACTCAGGCGGGCTTTGCTCAGCTTTTTAGCCGCCGCCTGGTACTGATTCTCCAGATCGCGCACCGTTTGGGTGAGCTCTTCAACCGAGGCACCGGCGCCTTCTAGCGTTTGTAGCTCCAGGCGCAGCCGCTGATGCACGTCCGGCAGTTCTTGTGCTAAGACCCGGTGCTTGCGCGCTAACTCTTCGACGGTGGCCAGCTTTCGCTCGACTTGCTCCTGGCGGCGGGGATCCACCTCCAATGAGTCCAGATATTCGGTCAGCGACAGGCCGGCTTCTTTCAGCGCGATGAGTGCCTCGTCTAATAGCGTGGCGCTGCTTTGGAGTTTGGGGTCGTACTGCAGCGCCTGGCGCAGCGCGGCGATCGCCTTACTGGCCAGCGTATGGGCGTCGGATTCGGCCCCTTCATACAAAAGGCTTAACGCCAAGCGCGCGCTTTCTGCCAGCCGTCCGCTGTGCGACAGGCGGGTGGCCTCTTCAATCAGTAACGCCACATCGCCGGCGTTTAAGCCCAGCTGATCCAGCTCTTCCACCTGATAGCGCAGCAGTTCCAGTCGGGCATCGCGATCTAAGGCCAGCGTGGTTAACTGCTTTAAACGGGTGGATTGCACACGCCACTGCGATGAAATGGCGGCGACGGGTTCGCTCAACTTGTGGGTGGCGCCAAAGTCGTCAAGCAGCTCACGCTGACTGTCGCGGCGTAGCAACGATAAGAACTCGCTCTGGCCGTGGATATCGATGAGCTTTTCGCCCAGCTCCCGCACGATGCCCAGTGGGCAGGCCTGGCCGTTGACATACAGCCGGGACCGGCCATCTTTACCAATGACCCGCCGTAAGATCACCTCATCCTCGTGCTCGATACTCTGATCGGCCAGCCATTGCTGTGCGGCCGGGTTTTGCGTGATCGCAAAGGTCGCGTTGATTTCGGCGCGTTCGCTGCCATGGCACACCACATCAGCGCCGGCCCGACCACCGATCACGGCCATGACCGCGTCGACAAGGATCGATTTGCCGGCACCGGTTTCGCCGGTCAGCGCGGTTAAGCCGGACCCGAGTTCCAGTTCCACCGCCTCGACAATGGCGAAGTCTTTGAGTTGAAGGTGAGTGAGCATTTAGCGTTCCGGATCGCCATGACGAGCACCGCGGCCCCAGTGCAGTTTGGAGCGCAGGATACGGTAATAATCATAACCGGGGGGATGCAATAAGGTGATGCTCTGTGCGGCGGGATCAATCGATAATCGGCTGTCGGCCTGGCTGATGGAACCGAGCACCGTACCATCGCAGGTCACTTGGGCTTGTACGCCAGGACGTGGGATCAGCCGAATCTCGATGCGACTTTCACGCGGCACCACGATGGGTCGGTCGGCCAGCGTGTGCGGCGAGATCGGCGCGAGTACGACTGCATTGAGCTTCGGTGAGATGATCGGACCGCCGCACGATAAAGCATAAGCGGTTGACCCGGTGGAGGTGGCCACCACCAAGCCGTCACCGCCGTGGGTATTGACGAAACAGCCATCAATCCAGGTCTCAAAGTCCAGCATGCGCCCGGTCTGCCATTTTTGCAGGACCACGTCGTTGAGTGCGCAGCTGATGCGGTCGGGTTCCCCGGCAATGCTTAACCGCGCGGTGAGTAGATTGCGCACGTCCGCACTGCCGCGACCGTCCAGCACATCATCAAAGCGCTCCAGCAGTTCGTGCGGAATCACATCCGCCAAAAAGCCCAAATGACCGCGGTTAATCCCTAATAAGGGTACGCTGTGCGGCAAAGCCAGGTGGGCGGCGTGCAGTAAGGTGCCATCACCGCCGATCGCCACGATCAGATCGGCACGAGCCGCCAGTTCGCTCTCGGCACAGCGTTGCGCGGGGCTTTGTTCGGCCAGCGGCAGTCGCTCATCGACTAACACGGTCAGACCGCGCGCGCTGGCGTGTTCGGCAATGGAATGCATGGACTCGGCGATGCGTTGATCGTCGATCCGGCCGATAAGAGCAAGCGTCTGGTAGTGAGGTTTCATAAGCGGTAGGGCACCAACGTTAGCATGATGGCTCTGACAGTAAATAGCGTAAAGGAGTACTGTGCTGGTCTTAACGATCCGATGGGGCGGCTTGACAGTCTCACCGGCCACTGGCTAGCCTTTAGTTCTACGTTGTGAAACCCTAAAGTATTGCAGCGATTTAAGCGAAAGATCCGACGCTATGGTTAACCGCTTAGTAGAAGAAGAGACCAGTGGGCACGCTGCCGCCAGTGGCCTGTCGGAGCGTGCTCAGCTGTTGCTCAAGGCTTTGGTGGAGTCTTATATCCGCGATGGCCAGCCGGTAGGCAGTCGTACGCTGACTCGCGAGTCGGGCCTGATGCTGTCCTCGGCCACGGTTCGCAACACCATGGCCGATCTGGAGGAGTGGGGCTTAGTATCCAGCCCCCATACCTCAGCCGGACGCATCCCCACTGACCGCGGCTACCGTTTTTTTGTCGACACGCTGCTTAAAGTTAAGCCTTTAGACACGGCCGCGGCCAGTGACTTTGCGCGGCGGCTGCAGGCCGGGGCGGATGCGGATGATCCTAAAAGTCTGGTGGCGACAGCCTCGCAGTTGTTATCCGCGGTCACTCAGTTAGCGGGTCTGGTGACCGTGCCGCGCAGCACTTACGCCTCGCTGACCCAGATCGAGTTTATGAGTTTGTCGGAAAATCGCGTGCTCGCCATTTTGGTGACCAACGGCCGCGAAGTGCAGAACCGGGTTTTGCAGCTGCAGCGTCGCTATTCCAGCGAGGAACTGCGCCGCGCCGCGAATTACCTGAATGAGCACTGCGTAGGCCGCGAGCTGTCTGAAGTTCGAGCACACATCATCAGGCAGCTCTCCGAGACGCGCGATTCCATGAATCAGATGATGCATGACGCGATCACGCTCGCCCAAAAGATGTTTGAGGGCAGTGCCGGTACACCCAGCGCGGATGTGGTGATTGCCGGGGAAACCAACCTGATGGGTTTTGCTGAGCTGTCCAATGTGGACACGCTGCGCGGGCTTTTTGAGGCGTTTAACGAAAAACGCGACATCTTGCACCTGCTGGATCAGTGCGTGGGTGCCGATCGCGTGCAGATTTTCATAGGCCAGGAGTCTGGCTATAAGATTTTAGACGACTGCACCTTAGTTAGCGCACCCTACATGGTCGACAAAGAGGTGGTCGGCGTGCTGGGTGTGATTGGTCCCACCCGCATGGCGTACGAAAGAGTCATCCCGATCGTCGATTTAACGGCCCGACTGGTGGGTGCGGCCTTGAACTCGGCCCGCTAAGCCCCCATCCTGCGCCCCGGGCATCGCCGTTTCTCATTTTTGGCGGCCTGGAGGACTTTAATAATGACGACGAATGACTTTTCTGGTGCCGGCACCGACCCGACGGCGCCTGACGATCAGGCACCCCTGCAGGCCGAGCCTACCGTAGACAGTGCTGACGGGGCTCTGGCGCAGGAACTGGCTGAGCAAACGGCCAAGGCGGCTGAGCACTACGCTAGCTACGTGCGGGTCCTGGCTGAGTTTGACAATTTCCGTAAGCGTGCGGCTCGTGACGCCGATCAGGCTCGCCGTTACGCGGTGGAGCGATTTGCCCAGGAGCTGTTGCCGGCGCTGGATGGTTTTGATCTGGCGGAAAGCGGCGATGCGGCTAACCCCGAGGCTCTGCGTGAAGGGGTGGCAGCCACCCGACGCCTGTTAACCAAGGCCTTCGAGGCGGCTGGCATTACCGCCATTGAGCCCGGTTCGGGGGTGGCCTTTGATCCGGAGCAGCACGAAGCGATGGTCGCCCAGCCGGTTGCGGGTTTGGCCGCTAACACCATCGTGCAGACCATTCAAAAAGGCTACGTCCTTAACGGGCGGGTCTTAAGGGCGGCCCGAGTGATCGTGGCTAGCTGCGCCTAAGCCTACTTCAGGGTGCGTGGTGCTTGATATTGGCCGCCGGTGTCCCCAGTAAGGGACCAACGGGATAAAGAATCGTTAAGGAGATGAGCATGGGTAAAGTAATTGGTATCGACTTGGGAACCACCAATTCGTGTGTAGCGGTGATGGAAGGCGGCAAGCCCCGCGTGATTGAAAACAGCGAGGGTGATCGCACCACACCGTCCATCGTTGCCTTTACCAAGGACGATGAGGTTTTAGTGGGCCAGTCGGCTAAGCGCCAGGCCGTGACCAATCCGCAAAACACGCTCAATGCGGTGAAGCGTTTGATTGGTCGTAAGTTCAAGGATCAGGTCGTACAGAAAGACTTAAGCCTGGTGCCTTATAAGGTTGTTGAAGCCGACAACGGTGATGCCTGGGTGGATGCCCAGAACAAGAAAATGGCTCCGCCGGAGATCTCGGCACGCGTGCTCATGAAGATGAAAAAGACCGCCGAAGACTACTTAGGTGAGGAAGTCACCGAGGCGGTCATCACGGTACCGGCTTACTTCAATGATTCGCAGCGCCAAGCCACCAAAGACGCCGGTCGTATTGCCGGTCTTAACGTCAAGCGCATCATCAACGAGCCTACCGCCGCGGCACTGGCCTACGGTTTGGATAAGCAAGCCGGTGATCGCAAGATCGTGGTTTATGACTTAGGTGGCGGTACTTTTGACGTATCAGTAATTGAGATTGCTGAGGTGGACGGTGAGCGTCAGTTTGAGGTGTTGGCCACCAACGGCGACACCTTCTTAGGCGGCGAAGACTTCGACCGACAGATTATTGATTACATCGCCGAGGAGTTCCGCAAGGAGTCCGGTGTGGATGTGCGCAAGGATCCGTTGGCCATGCAGCGCCTCAAAGAGGCCTCGGAAAAGGCGAAAATTGAGCTGTCGGCCAGCCAGCAGACCGAAGTTAACCTGCCTTACATTACCGCCGATGCCTCCGGTCCTAAGCATTTAAACGTGAAGCTCACGCGTGCGAAGTTAGAGTCTTTGGTGGAGGATTTGGTCAATCGCACCATCATTCCGTGCAAGACCGCGATGAAGGATGCGGGCCTTGGCATGAGTGATATCGCTGAGGTCATCTTGGTAGGCGGCCAGACGCGTATGCCGATGGTGCAAAAAGCCGTTAAAGACTATTTCGGCAAAGAGCCGCGCAAAGACGTCAACCCCGATGAGGCGGTAGCCATTGGTGCTGCCATCCAGGGCGGTGTGTTGTCGGGTGAAGTAAAAGACGTACTGCTGTTAGACGTTACGCCGTTAAGTTTGGGTATTGAGACCTTAGGCGGTGTCATGACCAAGCTGATTGAGAAGAACACCACGATTCCAACCAAGGCGAATCAGGTGTTCTCCACCGCCGAGGACAATCAGCCGGCCGTAACGATCCATGTGCTGCAGGGCGAGCGTGATCGTGCCGGTGACAACAAGTCGCTGGGTCGTTTTGATCTCACCGATATTCGTTCGGCCCCGCGCGGTCAGCCACAGATTGAAGTGACTTTTGATATTGATGCCAACGGCATCCTGCACGTGTCGGCCAAGGACAAAGGCACCGGCAAGGAGCAGCGCATTGAGATTAAGGCGTCCAGTGGTCTGACCGAGGAAGAGATTAAGCGTATGGTCAGCGATGCCGAGGCGCATGCCGCTGAGGATCGTAAATTCCGCGATCTGGTCGACAGCCGTAATCGTGCCGATGCTCTGGTGCATCAGGTAGATAAGACCCTGAAAGACTTAGGTGATAAGGTCGATGCCTCGCTGCGCGGTCAGGTGGAGTCGGCGCTCAACGACGTGAAGGCGGCGATGACGGCCGATGACAAGGACACCATCGACCGCAAGGCCGAAGCGTTGTCCACGTTAGCCGGCACGTTGGCCAGCCAGCAGGCGGCGTCGGGTGCGGCAGCCGGTGAGACCCCGAATGCGGAGTCACCCAAGGCCCATCACGATGACATCGTGGATGCGGACTTTGAGGAAGTTAACAAGGATCACAAGCCTTAAGGGCTTGGTTTAGGAGGACTAAAGGCTTAAAGCTGCCGCGCAGAAATGGCGCGGCGGCTTTAAGCCCTTTTGCGTATGGCCAAACGTGATTATTACGAGACTTTAGAAGTCGCCCGCGGCGCTGATGAGGCGGAGCTGAAAAAAGCGTATCGCCGTCTGGCGATGAAGTTGCATCCGGATCGCAATCCCGGCGATGCCACGGCCGAGGAACGTTTCAAGGAAGCCAAAGAGGCTTATGAGACGCTCTCCAACCCGCAACTGCGTCAGATCTATGACCAGCACGGTCATGCCGGCCTAGAAGCCGCTTCGCGCGGCGGCGGCGGCGGCGGTGGCGCTGACATCTTTGGCGATATCTTCGGTGAAGTCTTTGGCGATATTTTTGGCGGCGGTGCGCGTCGCGGCGGTCGACAGGTCTTTCGTGGTGCGGATCTGCGCTACGAGCTGGAGCTGGATTTAGAACAAGCGGTTTTTGGTCACACCGTCAAAATCGATGTGGCCAGTTTGGTGGAATGCGACACCTGTGCCGGATCCGGGGCAGCCAAGGGCACGGCACCGGTCACCTGCGATGGCTGCGGTGGTGCCGGTCAGGTACGCGTCAGCCAGGGCTTTTTCACGGTACAGCAGGCCTGCCCGCGTTGTCGGGGTACGGGTCAGATCATCGAGAAACCCTGCCAGACCTGTTCAGGGCAAGGCCGCAAGCGCCGGGAGCGGGTGTTAGAGGTAGCGATCCCGGCCGGTGTGGATACCGGCGATCGCATCCGCCGTTCCGGTGACGGCGAAGCCGGTCGCAACGGCGGCCCGGCCGGTGATCTGTACATCGAGATTTCGGTGCGTGAACACCCTATTTTCAAGCGTGACGGCGCTAACTTGTATTGTGAGGTGCCGGTGCCATTTACCGCGGCCGCGTTAGGCGGCGAGGTTAAAGTCCCCACGCTCAATGGCAATGCGACGGTGAAGATTCCGGCGGAAACCCAATCCGGTCGGGTGTTTCGCCTCAAAGAAAAAGGCGTTCGCCCGGTGCGCGGTGGCGGTACCGGCGATCTGCATTGCCGAATCGTGGTGGAAACTCCGGTGTCTTTAAACAAAGAACAAAAAGAACTGCTGCGTAGCTTTGAGGCTTCATTAGCCAAAGATCCGGCGCGCCATAATCCGCGTGAGCAGACCTGGCTTGCCGGTGTGCGCAAGTTTTTGGACAAGGTAGGCCTGTAATTGGAGCCGGTGCGTGTGGCTTTGCTCGGCGCCACGGGGCGCATGGGCGCCAGTTTGCTCAAAGTCTTAAGCCACGACTCGCGCTTTGTGCTGGTCGGTGCCAGTGGCGGCGCGCAATCGTTGCATGAGGGTGTGGACGTGGCCACGCGGGCGGGACTGCCGCCCTGCGGCGTGAAATTAACATCCGATCTATCGAAGGTCTTAGCCTTCGCGCAGGTGGCCATTGATTTTAGTCATGCCAGCGCGCTGCCAGCTCACCTAGACGCCTGTGTCAGGGCGGGCGTTAGTTTGGTGATCGGAACCACCGGACTGGATGAGACCAGCCTTCGTCGGTTGGATGAAGCCTCGCGTTGTATCGCTTTACTTCACGCGCCCAACATGAACTTAGGCGTGGCGGTATTGACCCGTTTGGTTCGCGAAGCGGCGGCTTTGCTGCCTGCTGACTACGATGTGGAGATTATTGAGGCGCACCATCGTTATAAAAAAGATGCGCCCAGTGGTACGGCGCTGGCTTTAGGGGCCGCCGTTGCTCAAGGACGCGGTGGTGATCATGACACTCTAGCGGTGCGTAATCGCGCGATGGTGGGCGGGGAGCGAGCGCCGGGTACGATTGGTTATGCGGTATTGCGTGCCGGCGATACGGTGGGTGAGCACACGGTCTGGTTAGCCGGTTCGGGCGAACGTTTAGAACTTAAGCACGTGGCCACTGATCGAGCGACCTTTGCTCGCGGTGCCTTGGCGGCGGCTTTTTTTCTGGCAACGCAAAAGCCTGGACTTTATGCCCTATCAGACGTGCTTAATTCCAGCGGCCATAACACCCGGGCTCGTTTAAGTCCCCAGACCTGAGTCGCCTTTGGCTACCACATTAAGCTAGGGCTTGCCGCTTTGGTCCTTAGCGTTGTCCCTGAGCTTTGGCCCTGAGCTTTGGCCTAGGGGCGCAGTCCGTAGACGGTTAACTGGCCGGCTCCTGCTACGTACACGTGACCGTTCATCACGACCGGTACTTGCCACTTGATGGCACTGGCGGCTGTGTCGTTGGACTGCAGATCACTGGAGTACAGCGTCTTTAACGTGGCGGCATTGTAGGCGCGCAAGATAGTCGGTCCTAACGCGCCGTTGCAGTTATCCGTACCGTTGGCATTGGTATCCAGCGCCCAGATCACCGCATTAGCGCCTGTGGCGGTGCCGGAGATGGTGAGCGTGGGCGTGGGATAGTTATAGGACTCGGCGCTGGATAACGAGGGGGTAACGATGCCGCCGCTGCTGGGCATTAATCCACCGGTCAACGGGATGGCAAGGATCGGTCCGCCCGCCACCGAGGCGTAGATGGTGTTGTTAAAGAAGCTCGGCGTGTTTTGCACCACGTGAACGTTACAGGTCGCCGCGGCGGTGGGCAGGCTTAAGTACTGCACCACATTTTCGCCGGTAGGACTAAAGCCGCCCATGGAGGTTTTGCTCGATGAGGCCGGCGTGGAGCGATCCAGCATCCACAGGTGCCCCGCCTTGTCCGAACCCATGACCAGATTCGGATGAGCGGCAGGGCCCGTGCCGTTGGGCAGTACCACCACGCCCGAGGCCGACAGATCCATGTCATTGCGTGTCCAGGCGGCATTCTGGGACGGGGTGTAGAAGTCAGCCACGTTCAACGTTGAGGTGGAGCCGCTCGTTGTCAGGTTAAGCTTGAGGTAACTCTCACCGTAGTCACTGTTAGGGGCCAGCGGCGGTACGGCGGCTGAGGTGTAGTCGAAGGTACCGTTACCGGTGGTGACGTAGAGATTATTCTGCGAGTCCACCGCCGGTGCACCGGCGCTCATCCAGATGCCGCCACCGTTGCCATTGGGCGTGTCATTAAAGACGGCGGTTTGTTGCAGAGTGGTCGCGTTATAGGCCATCACCCAACCGTGCCAGGTGCCCGTGTCGCAGTGCGAGCCCCAGGCGATATAGACCTGGCCGTTAACCAACACCAGACCGGGACGCTGATTTTCGGCCAACGCATCAAAACTACTGGTGCCAACCGTGGCGTTGATAGTGACCGGCGAGTTGGCGGTTTCCAGGCCCGTTGCCAGGCTCAAGGCATGCAGGCGCTGGTAGTACTGGCCGGCCTCTTTGGTCTTGGTCACAAAATAGATCACCTGAGCAACGGGATCGACCACCGGCGTTCCTGTGATGCCGGCGGTATTGGCCAGATCGTTACAGCCGAAGGTGCCTAGCGAGGCGGGCACCGCGGTGACCGAGCCGCTGGGTGTGGCATAGGCGGTTTTCCAGTAGTTCACGCAAGACGGGTTGTCCGCGTCGAAGGCGTAGATAGAGTCATTCATCGTCGCTACAAACACCACGTTGTGCACGCCACCGGCGATACGCACGTTCGCGACATACACCGGTTGCGCGTACATGTCGCCGTCAACCGCGCAGCTAAACAACTTTCCAAAGGTGCTGGCGTTTACCGTCGCAGGAGTCAGCGCGTACTCCTGCAGGTTCTGTCCGGTTTGTGCCGGGTCTGTGTGGTACTGGTAGATACCACCAAGGGTGGTGATGCCGATCGTGGAGGTGGCCGTTAAGGTGGGAAACGCCGTGCTGGTGGCCGTGACCGTGTGCGCACCGGCGCTGCTCGGTGGCGTGTATAAACCGGCACTGTTGATGGTGCCCACCGAGGCGTTTCCACCGATGATGCCATCGACTTTCCAGACCATGGCCGTGGAGGGCGAACCGTACAGCGTTGCCGTGAACTGTTGAGGTTGGACACTGGTGACGCCGGCGTTACGCGGGCTTAGCGTGAACGCGGCCGGTGTTGATGGTGCGACGGGCGTGATCGATACCGAGTTAAAGACAGCGGTACCGAGTGTGCCGGCGATGTTGCTGGTGTAGGCGAGTCCTACGTAGACGTTAGTCGCCATGGGGATCGTGGCCTGACTAACGAGCGTCCAGGTGACGCCATCGGGTGAGGTGTAGCCGGTAAAGACTGAACCTGCGCGAGTGACTCGTACCCAGTAGGGTGCGGCAGAAGTCACACCGTGGGTATTGGTGGTTGTGCCGTTTGTGGTGTTGCGATACTCAAAGTTGGTGCCGTTACCCGGTGTCACATCCATCAACGCAAAACTTGCCCCGGTCGCTAACGACTCACGGAACATCACACCGGCTTTAGCCCATGAGGAGGCCGTGCTTTGGCTTGCGACCTGAGCAGTGATGCTGCCGTCACCCTGAAAGGCCTGATACGCATAATTAAAGGCGTCCGCGGTGCCGTTGATATCGGCACCGGCGCCTTTAAGGGTGAAGGTGTTATTGGAGACAGCTTGCGACCCAATCGCACCGGTGCTGCCAATGTCCGCATCGCTAAAGGCCACACCGCTGGTCGCTGTGGTTAAGACTGAGGAAGCCGGCGACAACAAGGCATTGGGCGTGCTCGAGTCGAAGGCCACGACCTGATAGGTGTAGGCCGTGGCCGCGCTTAAGCTTACGTCCGTGTAGGTCAGCGCCGTGGTAACGCTAAGCGGTGTGCTAGACCCGTTGCGGTAAATCAGGTAACCGGCCACCGGGCTGGAGCCTGCCACGGAGGCGTTCCACGAAAGCGTGATTTGCGTCGTGTTCGCCGTCACTAACGCAAGACCCGTGGGTGCGGCAGGTGCTACGCCACTGCCGTTAGCGGTCGTGCTCACCGACAGGGTCGATGAGCGTGGCGATACCAAAGGATTCGGCGTGGTCTTGTCAAAAGCCGCGACCGCGTACGTGTAGGTGGTCGAAGCGGCCAACCCCACATCGGTATACGAGGTGCCGGTGGTCACCGTGGCTGTGGGTGTACTCGCCCCATTGCGATAAATGTAGTAACCCGCGATGCCGTTGGAGCCAGCCGTGGAGGCAGTCCAGGTGAGGCTAATCGAGGTGGAACTGAGTGGGCCACCGTTGATTCCGACCGGTGCGCTCGGAGCGGTGGGAGCAGCGGCTGGCGTAGTGACTGAAATTGAAGGGCTTTGTGCGGAGACTAACGGCGTGGCTGCGTTATCAAACGCAGCCACCGTGTAGGTGTAGGTGGTTGAAGCCAACACGCTGGCATCGGTGTAGGTGGTGCCGGAGGTCACCGTGGCTAGCGGTGTGCTTGAGCCATTACGGTAGACGTAATAACCGGCGATAGGGTTAGTGCCGGCGGTAGAGGCACTCCAGGAGATCGTGGCTGCGGACGCCGTGACGTTGGAACTAGTTAAGCCCGATGGAGCGCCAGGCGCAGTGATGCTACCGGAGCTGCCGGTGACACTCACCGAGTTAAACACCACGGTCGATAGGCTGCCGCTCACGTTACTGTCCACGGCAAGACCCACATAAGCGTTGCTGGCCATCGTGACCGTGGACTGACTGACCTGAGTCCAGGTGATGCCATCGGCTGACGTGTAGCCGGTAAAGACTGAACCTGCGCGAGTGACTCGTACCCAGTAGGGCGCGGCGGCGTAGACGCCGTGCAGGTTGGTTGTGCTCGCGTTAGTGGTTGGACGTGATTGGAAGTTAGTGCCGTTGTTAGGCGTGACGTCAGCCATCGCAAACGCAGCCCCGGTGGCTAGCGACTCACGGAACATCACACCGGCCTTAGCCCAGGCCGCGCCGTTGGTCTGACTGGACACTAAAGCGGTGATCGAACCGTTACCCGATAGGGGTTGCGAGACATACTGGAAGGTATCGGCCGTGGCATTGATGTCAGGTCCGGCGCCGTTCACAGTAATCGTGGATCCGGCAACCAAGAACGAACCGGCAGCTCCGGTTACGCCGATGTCACCGCCGCTCCAGCTGGAAACGGTGGCTGTTGTGGTGGTGACGTTTAAGATCGCCGAGAGCGGTGATACCAGTGCGGTAGGTGCGGTCTTATCAAATGCCGCTACCTGATAGGTGTAGGCGGTGGATGCGCTAAGCCCGGTATCGGTGTA
>CAIKMS010000018.1 GCA_903828595.1 uncultured Pseudomonadota bacterium
GAGCGAGTAAAGAGCCCTTCGTGGAGTAGTAAAAGGACGGCCAATGAAAATGCAGCACGTCCGACGCTTGCACGGTTTGGCGTAACCAGTGTCCTGACCAAACCCCGTCGACGACTTCGACCTGCAGTGCCTCCACCGCCGCATAGAACTGGCTGGTATACGCGGAGTCTAGGCGGGGGAAGGCTAGGATTCGCATGGGATCGCTATATTGACTGGCAATGAGACCTAAGATTGTAGTCACCTGGCAGGCCAAAAAGAGGTGTAAGGCGCACGATTCCTTGTTAACGGACCCTGACGTGAGGCAGTTGCCTCCTTTTTGCTTACTTTGTTGTGCCGCGGCCCTGATTATCTAAAGTCGTCGGCCATTTCGGATTTAAGGGCAAGGACTTAGCAAGTCGGTGCCCAAGGTGTCATCAGCCAGTGGCTTAAATGACCAAGGCGGCGTTAAAACCCAGCCGGATTCTTGGGCTGCGATCTGGGATAATCTTAAGCTTCTGTTAGGAGAAGAGCCGATGACTGACCTGTCACTGCCCACGCCGGCGCCCGCTACCAAAGCCATGACCGTGCCGTTATTGGACCTAAAGGCGCAGTACCAAACACTGAAAGCGGAGGTTTTGCCGGTCATTGAGGCGGTGTGTGAGTCGCAGGGCTTTATTTTAGGCCCCTACGTGCGTGAACTCGAGGCCAAAGTCGCTGCCTACAGCGGCGCCGCCCACGGTATCGGCGTGTCCTCGGGTACTGACGCATTGTTGCTGGCGCTTATGGCACTGAACATAGGCCCAGGCGACGAGGTGATTACCTCCCCGTACTCCTTTTTTGCCACGGCCGGCACTGTCGCGCGTTTGGGCGCCAGACCCGTGTTTGTTGATATTGATCCGCTGACCTACAACTTAAGCGCGCCTAGCGTGCAACAGTTTATTGATGAATCCTGCGATTTTGAGGGTGGAGTTCTCCGCAACCGTCGCACCGGCGGGCGGGTCCGTGTACTCATGCCTGTGCACCTTTATGGACAGTGCGCCGATATGAGCGCCTTAATGTCTATTGCTCAGGCCAATAACCTAAAAGTAATTGAAGATGCCGCGCAGGCCATCGGCTCGGAGCACCAGGGGGCTCGAGCGGGTTCCTTTGGGGATATCGGTTGTTTTTCCTTTTTTCCCTCCAAAAATCTCGGCGCCTTTGGTGACGCCGGGCTGTGCACGGCGCGCGATCCTGAATTAGCCGCGCATTTGGGTATTCTGCGCGTGCACGGCGGTGCGCCGAAGTACTACCACTCGTTCATCGGCGGTAATTTCCGGATCGATGAACTGCAGGCGGCTATTCTTTGTGTCAAGTTGGCACACCTGGACGCCTGGAGTGAGGCCAGAGCGCGCAATGCGGCATCCTATAACGCGGCCTTCGCCGCGCGCGGCTTGAGTTCAACCGTCACGACCCCGTATGCCGTGCCCGGTTCACGCCATATCTACAATCAGTACGTAATCCGCGTGCCATTCAGAGATCAGCTTAAGCAGTATCTGCAAGATTCTGGCATCGGCTGTGAGATCTATTATCCGGTGCCTTTGCATCAGCAGGCCTGCTTTGCTTCTCTGGGTTATCAGACAGGTGACTGCCCGCACGCTGAGGCAGCGGCCCTGCAAACTCTGGCACTGCCAGCCTACCCAGAGCTTATGGCCGAGCAGCAGGCTTACGTTGTGGATACGATCTCGCGTTTTTACGCTTGAGTAGGGTGTCGGTGAACCACGCATGGCGTCGCGCTGTAGCCCCGCTGGTGGGGTTGCTGGCCGGCGGTAGCTTCTTGTATTTCGCCTTTCGGACGATTTCCGTTGAAACAGTCGCCGCCAGCCTCGCGGGAGGGCATTGGTTTCCGGCAGCACCGGCTATTTTGCTGGGCGTGGCGGTATTTATCGGCGCCAAGGCCCGGCGCTGGCGGACACTGTTGGGTGACCCCGCCGATCTACCGACGGCGACCTTGATATCGCCGGTCGCGATCGGCCTGCTATTTAATTCGCTGGTGCCTCACTCCGGTGAGCTAGCCCGGGCCGTGACCTTGCAGCGCTCTCAGGGTCTGGCGGTTTCCGGTGTACTCATGGGTATCGCGGTAGAGCGGTTGTTTGATTTTTTAACCGTGCTGGTGTTTGGTTTGGTGGCCGGCGGCTATACCGAGGTGCCGCCGGGTCTGGTGGCGCCGTTGCGCTTACTGGGTGTGTTGTCCTTAGGATTGGGAAGCGCGGTGCTGATGGCTTTGCTGATGCCGGGTGTACTCAGCCGGATAGTGCATCGGCTCACCGCCTGGTGGCCGGCACGTCCCCGACACTGGCTGCAGCATCAGGTAGCGCATGCCTTGGCGGGCCTTAAGCCGCTGCGTGCTGCCCATCGCCTGCCGCAAGCTTTCGGGTGGTCTGCGGTGCAATGGGCCTCGGTGGTTTGGTGCATTTATTTCTGCGCAGCGGTGCCAGGTTTTACCCTGTCGACGGCCATGTCGGCCTTGGTTCTTATCGCTATCGTGGTGATCTTTACGCTACCGAATGCCCCTGGCTATTTGGGCTCCACCCAGGTGGCTTTTCTGGCGGTGTTGGTGCCTTTGGGCGTGGGGCAGGAGCAGGCGTTGGCCGCGTCCTTTGTGTACACCCTGTTAGCGGTGGTGCCGATGATGTTGGCCGGTGCGGTGGCGTTACTATTGGGCGGTCGTCGTCCCACCTTAAGGGCGGCTCATGGTGCGAGCCCGCCGAACACGCGCGGGTGACGTTGCCGGCGGCGGCCCGTGTATTTTAAAGTGCCACTATGCCAACTATTGCCTTACCCGATCGATTCAGCCTGCAACGAGTAAATCCAAGGCGGCCGCGCTGGATGCGGGGGCGGTCGCATGGCTAAATCGCAGCGATTTCTGTGGCCTCGTTTTCTTTATGAGGCGCGCCCTTATGTAGCGATTATTGTGGGTGTCGTACTGGCAGGCGGAGCCTTAGGCTATGCGGTGAGCTTGCGTGAAGAGTCGACCCTGACATCGACTCTATTAGGCCTGGGCAGCGCGATCGTCTTGTACGGTGGGCTGGTTAAGCAGATGCGCAGCGAGTACCGCAACCGTGTTGCTCGGATCGCGGCAATCAAGGCAGAGGCGCGCCAGCGCGAAGCGGATTTTGCGGCCGGCATCCGCTCGCCAGCCCCGGTTAAGCCTGCGCAACTCGGCACACCCAACTACGGTTTGCGCGGCGCCATTGCCTGCATCGTGGGGGGCTGCGTTTTAGCGGGAGTGGCTGTGGTTCGCGCGCTGCAAGAGGGCGATTTTACGGTCTGGGAGTCACTCGCCATGGCTTTAGGCAGCATTATCGCCGTTTATGGCGTGATGATGGCCAGCGTGCACCGGCAGTCCTGATCGACTCGACGCCGCTTGATTCTCGTAAAACCCTACAGGGTTGTAAGCCTCTTCAGTGAAAGGATCCCGGAACAGATACTGCAATTGTCGTGTGACGCCGGCCGAATTGATTTCACCCAGAGTCTGGCGCCATGCGCCCGTATCCAGCCAATCAATGACCTGGGTAGCCTTCATGGGTTTAGCCAACAGATAGCCTTGGGCCTGGGTTGCGCCGCGTCTGGCCAGCGTGTCGGCTTGCTCTAAGGTTTCCACGCCCTCGGCCACGACTTCTAGACCCAGTGATCGGCCTAACGTAATCACCGAACGACAGATCGCTAAGGCGCCACCATCAGCGGGGATGTCTTTGACGAACGAGCGGTCGATTTTCAGGGAGTGCACGGGTAGCTTTCGCAGATACTGCAGTGAAGAGTAACCGGTGCCAAAGTCATCAATCGACAAGCGGCAACCTAATTCACGCAGCGCATTGAATACATTCAGTGCTTTTTGATCATCACGCATTAAGCATGACTCAGTCAGTTCGATTTCTAAATGCTCCGGCCGGATTTGGCTGTTCTGCAAAATACGCGCAGCCAAAGCCGTTAAGTCGGAGGCATGAAACTGTTCGGCGGAGACGTTGACCGCCACGCTTAACTGACTAAAGCCCTGAGCCTGCCAGTGCGCCAGATCCGCACAGGCTTTTTGCATCACCCATTCACCGATCGGCACAATCAGGCCGGTTTGCTCGGCTAGCGGGATGATCTCTAACGGGGATACCCAACCAAACTGGGCACTTTGCCAGCGCAGTAAGGCCTCAAAACCGACAATCTGGTGGGTTTTAAGATCCATCTTGGGTTGATAAGCCAGCGTCAACTCTTGGTTTTCCAGAGCCCGTCGCAGGTGTGTCTCCAAATCCAGTTTGCGCAGCGATTGCATCTGCATGGTCTTAGAGTACACCTGGGCACTGATATCAGCGCCAGCTGTGCTTGCCGCCATGGCAGCAGCCCGCAGCAGAACATTCACATCGTGACCATCGCGCGGCGCCAGACTGATTCCGACATTGAAGGTACTGCGAAGTTCTCGGCCTTCATGAACCACCGGTTCTTCGAGCAGTAACTTTAATTGGCCGGCCAGATCTAAAAACTCGCTCTCATCGCTGACGCTCGCCGTGATGATGCCTAAGGCATTGGTGTCCAGTCGGCCGACGGCGATCAAGCTGTCTAAGACGGTGGTGGAGGTGCGGCGACGACGCTCAGTCAACATCAGCAAGCGCTCACCTAATCGACGCAAGAGTGCGTCAGCAGCAGCGGGGCTGATCAGATTGGCAATCTCCTGGAAGTGATTTACCTGAATTCTAAAAATAGCCAAGCTATGTTCAGCGCCGGGCTTAGGCATCCGCTCCGCCATTCGTTGCTCGAAGGCTTCGCGGCTGAGCAAACCGGTTTTGGTGTCAAACGACAGAGCGTTCAGGGCCCGGCCTGGCTTGAGTTTAGGTTGACGCGAGGGGATCTCGCGCATCACCAGCAGTGCCCGGCCGGGTCCTGCGGGACTGATGCTGCAGTCAACGATGCAAGGTTGGTTAGCCACCGGCACATGGATCTCTAGATGCTGGGTGTCCATACCGCGGATGGCATCCGCACACAGGTTACCTAGTGCAATGCCCGCGCCATCCGGAAAGCATTCTTCTAATGACAGGCCCACGGTGGCTTTGGGTTGCGGGACGGCGGTTAAGGAACCGGCAGTTAATAGGTCGGTTATACGCCCGCGGCGATCAACCAGTGCGGTGTAGTCCGGATGGGCGCTATCCACGTGGCGACGACGCGCTGAGTCCTGGCGAAAGCGCTGGAATAGCTGATGCTCACGCATAGCCCGATCCACGCGATGCTTTAGGGTGATGGGCTGTAGTGGCTTGGTGAACACATCGCTGGCGCCTTGCGCGAGCGCTGTAGTGATGAGCTCAGCCTGATTCGGGTCGATGAGTGCAAACACCGGGGTTAACTCGGTGAGTGGCCGACTGCGTACCAGCTTTAATAGCGCTAACGATTCGGGGCCAGCGTCCACATCCACCATGATCAGCGACGGTGCCTGTGTATGCAGGGTGTCTTGCAGTGATTGCGCATCGCTCACTGCGATCACTTGAAATTTTTCGGATGCAAAGGTGGCCTGCAGGACGCCTATTAATGCGGCATCGGTGGCCACCAATATCAAACAGGGTTGTGTGCGGGCGACGGTTACGGCCGATGCGTCGTTGATTAAAGGCGATCGAATGGTCGTGCTGGATTCAGTCAACGGCTCCTCGCTTGGCGTTGGAATCGGCGGTGTCGTTATACCGCTCGCTGCTGTCTGTGCTGTCGTCAAAAATCGCCGCCCAAGCATTACCGCTCCTCGGTGAGCCATAAGCCTTAAATTTAAAGGCGCTAATGGCTCTTAACCTTATTCATAGCGATCACTGTAAGGCTATGATTCAAGGGAAGTTGTTGAGATTACATAACGCACCCTTGGGCGCGTTAGGCTGCGGGCAGGGCCACACTGTGAAAAAAAAGCGGGTATCAGCCCTAAAGTTTTAAAGCTCGCTGCCGGTGTCGACTAAGGAGCGAGGTTTGAACTCGTCCGGGCTGAGTTGATGGCGTGCCAGTAGTTTGTAGAAGTCGGTGCGATTGCGCTTGGCGAGGCGGGCAGACTGGCTGACATTGCCACCGGTAATTTGCAGAATTTGCATCAGGTAATTGCGCGTAAATTCGTCACGGGCATCATCAAAAGACGGCAGACGATGCGCAGCGCCATCGACCGCAGCTTGGGTAATTTCAGCGCTGATAATCTCGTTGGGACACAAAGCGACATTTTGATGCACCACACTGCGCAGTTGTCGCACATTGCCAGGCCAGTCTTTGCTGGCCAGTACTTCGATGGCCTCTGGCGCATAGATCTTTCGAGTGCCGGTTTCTTCAGCGAACTCGGTTAAAAAGTGGGAGGCGAGCAGCGGTATATCCTCGCGTCGTCGCGCCAGCGATGGGATATCGATGTGCACCACGTTGAGTCGGTAATACAGATCCTCCCGAAATCGCCCCTGAGTCATCAGCTGAGTCAGATCACGACGGGTACAGGTCATTAACCGCGGTGAGGCCGCAGCAGGGCTGACGGTGGGGCGTGATTCAGTCAGGTATTCCACCAGACGGCTCTGCGTGGACATCGGCAGATCCGCCACCTCATCTAAGAGCACCGTCACCGGGTTGGTCTGGGTCAGTAGCCCGACTTCGGCCTCCTCGCCGAACAGCAGTGTCTCAATATCCTGCGCGGTGCGATCCAGCATAGCGATGGCCACAAACGGCTGCTCGGCCCACTGGCTGGCTTTATGGATGGCGCGCGCGAGCAGTTTCTTGCCCACCCCAGCCTCGCCTGTCAATAAGACTCGCGCATTGGAACTCGCGGCAAGTTGCGCTTGCGCCAGTTTCTCCTCCAGCAGCGGACTTCGCGTGATGATCTGCGCGCGCCAGGCCTCATCAATGGCCGGCAGGCCGGAGATTTTAAGGGCCTTTTTTACGTGCTCTAAAAGCTCTTGTTTCTCCACGGGCTTGGTTAAAAACCCAAAGGCGCCGCCCTGGGTAGCGCGTACGGCGTCGGGGATGGTTCCGTGCGCCGTTAAAATGATGACCTTTAGCGAGGGCCAACGCGCCTGGAGTTCTTTTAACAACCCCATGCCATCCATTTTGTCCATGCGCAGATCGGTGACGACCAGATCCGGCCTGAAGCGTGCCGCTGACAGTAACGCTTGGGCTGCGCTGGGTACGGCCTCGACCTCGTAGCCCTCAGAGCGTAGGCGGATGGTGATAAGGCGTAGCAGGCCCGGGTCGTCATCAACGACTAAAATCTTTGCCTGCCGTTTTGCCGGCTCCTTGCGGTAACTGCTCATCGGTCGGCTCCCACTCGTCTTAGGTCGTAACGCTAGCGGCGTTCCAGCTGCAACACGGCATCCAGTTTTTTTGATGCCTCATCCAGCAGCTTCTTTAAGCGACTGTTCTCTTCCAGTTCGGCTGACAACTTTTTGTTCAGCACGACCACACGATCTCGATCGTGATTGATGACATCCTTCTGGCGATGGTCTACATCGACCATGAGTGCCAGTCGTGAATCTAGCTGGGCAAGCGTGACTTGCGCTAAGGCACGCTCACTCGGCAGTAACCATTCTGGACGAGATAAGATTTCTGACAAGTGTCTGCGCGCGGCGACAGGGTCGGTGCCGGAGTGAACCGGATCGGCCAGATACAACGCGTAGCGCAAACGATGGCTGGTCGTTGGTGCGCTTTCAGCCAGATCACGCGCCTGTTGAAGGATCTCGGCTTGCGATGACGGTGTAGCGCTTTCCAGGTCCGCCAGTGCCAGCAGATATTGTCGTGCGGCGTCACCGTCGGCGGAGGTCACACGCAGTGTTTCGAGTCGCCCCGCTTCGTTAGAGGCGTGGTTCGCGCAACCGGCAACCCCGAAAAAGCCTGCAAGGAGCAGGCTATAGACAGTCAGCGCGTAGGGCTTAAACATCCCGGTTCTCCGTGAGGTGGGACTGACGGTTGTGCATGGGCAGTCGGACCCGAAAATGTGCGCCTTTGTACACGCCGTCGACCAGTTCTATCGAGCCCCCATGGGCTTGCACAAATTCCATGACTACCGAAAGACCGATGCCGGTGCCGCGCACGTGTCCGCCCTCCCGCGCTTTACCGGTATAGAACGCCTCAAAAATACGCTCCCTGTCTTCCAAGGGAATTCCCGGTCCGCTGTCACCCACATCAAGCACCAGCAGCCCCCGCTCCAGTTGTGCGCGAATACTGATAGTGCCTGCGTCTGGTGTAAATTTGATGGCGTTAGACAGAAGGTTGTCGAGCATGAGGCGTAGTTTGCTGCGATCCGCGGTGATCTCCACTGGCTCAATGTTTAAGTCTAGTTGAATGCGGTGGGCGGTTAAGGTTAACGCTTGTGCATCAACCACCGATCGCACCACCGCTGTTAAGTCAAACTCTGACAGCTCTAAGCCCACGCTCTTGGCTTGCCATGCTGAAAAAGACAGCAGATTTTCGATCATCCGTTGCAGGCGCCGACCATTTTCACGAAGAATCACCACGATTTCGCGCGGGCCATCGCCTAGCGGTCCCACCGCATCTTCCAGAAGCAACTCCGTGCCTTCCCGAATATTGGCTAGCGGTGTTTTCAGTTCGTGGGATATGTGACGTAAAAAGCGGTTCTTTTCTGTAGCTAAATCCAATAAGCGTACCCGCAGCCACTCCAACTGACGCCCTAAGCGCTCTAAATCTGACGGTCCTTGGATGGCCACTGCGCGAGTAAAGGCGCCTCGACCCAGTTCGCTAATCGCCTGATCAATCTGCCTTATCGGGCGAACCAGTAACGACACGAACACCAATAAGATGAAGGCCGTTACCGGGATCAGTGCAGCCGCCTGCCAGAGTAGGTCGCGTTGGGTAGTCAGTGCACTGCTTTGCAAATGGGAGAGTTCGTTATCGATAGAGGCGGTGGTGCTGCCGGCCACCATCGTTACCGACTCGCTGAGTTTGGAAAACTGCTCGATGCTTTTGGATAGTTGCGGGTCACCCGCGCTATGGGCTTCTACGGCTTGCTTTAAGGCGTGGCCGGCGAGGCTGAGCTGATCTAGCCGGCTGGACGTCTCAGCATCCTGCGTCAGACGTTTGAGGGCAGCGAGGGCTTTTTGGTAGTTGTTTTCGTGTTGGACTAACGACTGCTCCAGCGGTGGATCCGCTAGCAGGGCGTAAAGTCTAGCCGTGCGCTCTAACGAGGCGCTCAGATGAAACAGCTCTTCGGTTTGTCGAGTCGCCTCCGTGCTGTGCCGAACCAGCGCTTCGCTTTGTTGCGTTAGTCGACGCATTTCCCAGGTTGCGTTCAAAACAGCCATCAATAGCGGCAACGTGACCAGCGTGAAGCCAATCAGCAACAAACCACTGAGCGAGCGGGGGCGACGTAACGGCACGGCGCTACTATAGCAGCGGCGCTTCAGTCATGAAGCGCTGTTGATCTGGAAACGTCGGCTAGCGCGATCCAGCGGCCTTAAGCTGCAGCTTACGCTCCCAGTCCAATACCGTGCGTACGATGAAGTCGAGATCGTCATGGGCAGGTTGCCAGCCCAGCAGTTCACGGATTTTCTCAGCCTTAGCGATTAAGGTCGGTGGGTCACCGGCGCGGCGGGCTTCTTCGCGTATCACCAGGTTCTGGCCGGCGGCTTTTTGTACCGCACTGAGCACTTCGCGCACGCTGTAGCCGCGCCCGTAGCCGCAGTTCAGCACCTGCGAGGAACCCTCAGCGCGCAGGTACTTCAGTGCGCTTAAGTGTGCGCTGGCGAGGTCTTCCACGTGAATGTAATCGCGCACGCCCGTCCCATCGGGGGTGGGGTAATCCGTTCCATAGATACAGATATGGGGGCGTAAGCCGACTACGTGTTCGGCGGCAACTTTTGTGAGCAAGGTGGCGCCCGGTGTTGACTGGCCTATCCGACCACCGGGATCTGAACCGGCCACATTGAAGTAGCGCAGAGCCACGTAGCGTAAGGCGCTGGCTTGCGATAGATCGCGCAGCATCCACTCGCTCATAAGCTTCGACGTGCCATAGGGGTTAATGGGACGGGTCGGGCTGTCTTCGCAAGCTATTCCGTCCTCGGGCATGCCGTAGACGGCTGCTGTTGAAGAAAATACGAACTGATTAACGCCAGCGGCGATACAGCTTTGCAGCAGCGCACGGGTGTTGGCGGTGTTGTTAAGGTAGTACTTCAGCGGATCAGAAACGGACTCAGGAACGACGGTGTAGGCAGCGAAATGCATGACGGTCTCGACCTCATACTCCTGGAGTATGCGGGTCACCTGAGCGACATCACCGGTATCACCGACCACCAGCTCACCGTGCAGCACCGCGTCGCGGAATCCGCGCGTTAGATTGTCTAAAGTCACGACTCGTTCTCCGGCCTCTCCCAGTTGGCGTACCACGTGGCTGCCGATATAGCCGGCACCGCCGGTCACGAGTATGGTTTTGCGAGTCATGAGCTTCCCGATTTTTGAAGACCTAGCGGTCTATTTTGCATCGGGCCGACGTTACAAGGGCTGGCACAGGCGCGCAACCGGGATACCTCGAAGTTGTGGGCAAATACCCATTTCGTCAGTTTCTGAGCAAGGCGCGGCGTATGCTTAAGCCATGGTCAGTAAAAACACACTCCAAGCGGCGCCCTACACGGATTTAAGTCCGGATCGCGTGTTGGACGCGGTGGAGAGCTGTGGTTTTGTCCCCGATGGACGAGTGCTGGCTCTGGGTTCGTACGAGAACCGGGTCTATCAGGTGGGCATTGAAGAGGGCCTGCCGCTGATTGCAAAGTTTTATCGCCCGCAGCGCTGGACCCGGGCGGCCTTGGCCGAGGAGCATGCTTTTGCTCTCGAGTTAAGTTCTGCGGAGATTCCGGTGGTCGCACCTCTGGTCATCAATGGGGAAAGTATTTTCGTTCACGACGAATACCCGTTTGCGCTCTACCCGCGCCGCGGTGGCCGCTGGCCTGAACTGGCCCATCCAAAGGATTGGGAATTGATGGGGCGATTTTTGGGGAGACTGCATCGCTTAGGCAGTGCCGCCCGGTTTGTCGAACGCCCCACCTTAAGCGTAGCGCGGCTGGTTCACGAGCCGGCACGATTGATCGTTGAAGGCGATTGGCTGCCGGACTACGTGCTGGAACGCTACATCACCGTCGTCGAGGCCATCAGCGAGGCGGCAACCCAGAGCCTGGATGCCATCAGTCCGCGCCTGTTGAGGCTGCACGGGGATTGCCATCGTAACAACGTGCTTTGGACCGATACCGGCCCCCACTTCGTTGACTTAGATGACTGCGTGATGGGGCCTGCGATTCAGGACCTGTGGATGTTACTGGCCGGTTCGACCGCCGAAATCAGTATTCAATGCCGTGACCTGCTTGAAGGATACGAACAATTTATGGAGTTTGATCGCAGCGAGTTGTTGTTGATCGAGCCGCTGCGTGCCATGCGCATGGTTCATTACACGGGCTGGCTGGCTCGACGCTGGGATGATCCGGCTTTCCCCAGTGCTTTTCCGTGGTTTGGGACACCACGCTATTTTGAGGAGCACGTTCAAGAGTTAGAGCGACAGCTAGAGGCCATGGGCGGCCCAGCCTTAGTGCTCTAGTTCGCAAACTCCGGTTAGGGTTGAACCCGTGACCTAAGCCTATGTTAGTCTTAAGGCCATGGCGTTTAGGCAGTCTTTCAATCAGTCTTTCTCGGGTGCGGGCATGCTCCTGGCTCTGGTGTTGCTAGCCGGTTGCCAAGAAAGCAGCGCGCCGGCGCCGACCAAAACGACTGCCAGAGCCCATAACGACGCCGCCGATCCGATTCGCCAGCAGCTACAGCGCTCCAGTACGGCGGGTGTGCGTACGGGCATGGGTGATGCCGCGGTGGAGGTTCGCTTTGCCCTGTCCAGCGCGCCGATGCCTGGGCGGCCTTTTGGGCTGACCGTATCGGTCTTGCCGAATGAAGCATCGATGAATTTAAGTGTGGAAGTACCTCCTGCAGAAGACCTTAAGCTTGCTCACGTGGCGGCTCCGGTGTCCTACGACAAGGTCGAAAAAGGCAGTATTTTTACGATTCCTATGGAATTTGTGGCGGCTACGGCCGGTGTGCACATTGTCTCGGTTACGGTGCATTCCCAAATCCCCACGGGCTCTGATTCAGTGACTTACGCCTACCCTGTGCTTGTCGGTTCAGCCCCTGTCGCGCCAGCAACAGGCGCCGAATCGCGCTAATTTCGCGCCACGGGCGCGAGTTTCACCTTAAGGACTTAGCAAACCCGTATACTAGGCGGCTGCCAGTAGTCCGTCTGAATCGTTCATCGATTGGGGCGGCAGTCTTTTTGTCGATCCAACTTATGCCGGGGCGGTAATTTAAAGTGACCTCTAAGCTACGCAATATCGCGATTATCGCGCACGTTGACCATGGTAAAACCACGTTGGTGGATTGCCTTTTACGTCAGTCCGATACGCTCGACGCGCGCAAGACCATTGCCGATCGGGCCATGGACTCAAACGATATCGAAAAGGAGCGTGGCATCACGATCCTGGCCAAAAATACCGCGATC
Organism: uncultured Pseudomonadota bacterium; assembly: GCA_903828595.1. GTDB lineage: Bacteria > Pseudomonadota > Gammaproteobacteria > Steroidobacterales > Steroidobacteraceae > CAIKMS01. Next base: position 12,482 of record CAIKMS010000018.1, read on the forward strand.
CGCTGGAAGGATTACCGCATCAACATCGTCGACACCCCAGGGCACGCCGACTTCGGCGGTGAAGTGGAGCGTGTCTTGTCGATGGTTGACTCCGTCTTGTTGCTGGTCGACGCCGTTGATGGCCCGATGCCACAGACGCGTTTTGTTACGCAAAAAGCCTTTCAACACGGCCTTCGCCCCATCGTTGTGATCAACAAAGTAGACCGCCATGAAGCCCGTCCAGGCTGGGTGCTGGATCAGACCTTTGACTTGTTTGACCAATTAGGTGCGACCAGTGAGCAGCTGGATTTCCCGGTCGTCTACACCTCGGCGCTGCGTGGATTTTCTTCACTGGATCCGGAAACTCGTGACGGCGATATGCAGATTTTGTTTGAGGCAATCGTCAAGCACTGCCCGACGCCGCCGGTGGATCCGGATGGCACGCTGCAGTTGCAGATCAGTCAGATCGATTACTCCAATTACATCGGCTCAATCGGCATCGGCCGTATCGCGCGCGGCAAGATCCGCCGCAACCAGCCAATCACCGTTATTGATCGCAACGGTGCCGTGCGCAACGAACGCATCACGCAGCTTTTGGGCTTCTTAGGGCTGGATCGCATTGACATCGAGGAGGCGACTGCTGGGGATATCGTGGCGTTTGCGGGTATTCCGGAGCCGAAGATTTCCGATACGTTGTGTGATCCAACCAACGTGGAGGCACTGCCGCCGTTGGTGGTGGATGAGCCGACCATCAGCATGACCTTTGAGACCAACACCTCGCCCTTCTTCGGCAAGGAAGGCAAGTTCGTTACCTCGCGTCAGCTGCGTGAGCGTCTGCAGCGCGAGATTTTAAGTAACGTTGCCCTGCGCGTGGAAGACACGGAAGACCCCGATAAGTTCAAGGTCTACGGTCGTGGAGAAATGCATTTAGGCATCCTGATCGAGAACATGCGTCGCGAGGGATATGAGCTCGCCGTCTCGCGTCCGCAGGTGGTCGTGAAGGTGGTGGACGGCCAGAAGCAAGAGCCGTGGGAGCTGGTTACCATCGATCTGGAAGAAAAGAACCAGGGTGCGGTCATGCAGGCCTTGGGCGAGCGTGGCGGACAGTTGACGAACATGTCTAACGACGGCCGTGGTCGAGTGCGACTTGAGTACAAAATGCCATCGCGCGGTCTGATTGGTTTCCAGACGGAATTCCGTACCATGACCTCGGGCACCGGGTTGATCTATCACGTGTTCGATCACTACGGTCCGGTCGTGGACAAAAATCTGGCCGAACGCGCCTCCGGCGTATTGATTTCCAATGGCGAAGGCAAAACCCTAGCTTATTCGCTGTTTACGCTGCAGGAGCGTGGCCGCCTGTTCGTAGGTCACGGTGAAGATGTTTACTTAGGCCAGATTATTGGCATCCATATTCGTGATAACGATCTGGTGGTCAACGCGCTGCGCGGTAAAAAACTCACCAACATGCGCGCTGCCGGTAAGGATGAAAACCTGGTGCTGACACCGCCGGTGAAGTTCTCGCTGGAGCAGGCCATGGAGTTCATCAATGACGATGAACTGGTGGAGGTGACTCCTACCAACATTCGTCTGCGTAAGCGCTTTTTGACCGAGAATGAGCGCAAGCGTGCCGAGCGCAGCGAAGGGTAACCTGTAGCCACGGCCGACGTCCGTTTAAAGCCCGATGAAGCGTAAGTTTCATCGGGCTTTTTGATAATACGAGTTGCTGCTAGAGGCTAAAGGCCGACACTTTTGAGTGACCTAAAGCAAGGCTTCGCCTCTGGCGGCTAGCCCGCATCGTGCGACTCATCGGGCAATTCAGTTGGGCCTTAAGCTAATCTGCGCCGCAGGGTAAATGAGTTTGCCGCGTTTAAGGCGCTCGCCTCTTATCGTCCAAAGCGTTTCGCGGGTATCATAAAGGCTTGCCTGTACCCTACAGGTCCAGCTGCCTTTAACGGGCTGGGCTCGCCTAGCGGGCAGGGATGATTGCCACGTGTTACCCAAGCCGTCTTTTCGACTCGATCATTAAGTGCGAGTTGTGCGGATGGCTGTTTACCTATCAGGCCAGAAACTCCGTGAGTCTAGCTACCAACGTACCGCTATCCCCAACGGTTCTTGATCGGCGTTTGTCGGTGGCACCTATGATGGAGTGGACGGATCGGCATTGCCGGTCGTATTTGCGTCTGTGGTCACCCAATGTGTTGTTGTATACCGAAATGGTCGTGGCACAAGCCATTATCAAAGGGGATACCCAGCGACTATTAGGCTTTGATCAGGCCGAGCATCCGCTCGCCCTGCAATTAGGGGGCAGTGAGCCGCAGTTACTCGCGCGTGCGGCGCGAATGGCGATGGACTTTGGTTACGATGAGATCAATCTGAACGTCGGTTGTCCGAGTGATCGGGTCCAAAAAGCCGTGTTTGGGGCTTGCCTGATGCGTGAGCCGAAAAGGGTGGCTGACTGCGTAGCCGCCATGAAAGCGGTGGTGAATGTGCCGGTCACGGTGAAGTGCCGCATCGGCGTTGATGATGAGGAAGGCTACGAGTTTCTAGCCCGTTTTGTCGAACCGGTAGTTGCTGCCGGTTGTGATGCGTTTATTGTCCACGCCCGCAAGGCCATCTTAGGTGGCTTGAGCCCCAAAGAGAATCGGGAGATTCCGCCGTTGTGTTATCCGGTCGTGTGGCAGCTCAAAAAAGCCTACCCACAGCTGCCGATAGTGCTCAACGGCGGATTAAAGACGGCTGAGCAGACCGCACCGCATTGGCCACACGTTGATGGGGTCATGATTGGGCGTGAGGCCTATCACCGCCCAGCCGTGTTGTCGGAGCTGGCCGTTGCTTGTGGTTTGCAGATAGCACCGACTGATCCGGAGGCGGTCTATGACCGATGGATCGAGTATGTGGCGGGTTGGTTAGCCCGCGGTGAGCGCCTGGCTGCCATGAGTCGGCATGTCTTAGGCCACTACACGGGAAGGCCGGGCGCGCGGGCTTTCAGGCGTACCTTGAGTATGGCTGCTCACCGACCCGATGCCGGTGTGCCTTTATTACGTGAGGCGCGTCGGGCGGCCAGTGAGTCTCAGGCGGCCTAGCCTTAGCGGTAGAGCTGGACGTAAGACTTGACACAAGCCGCCCCGAATAAGACATATTATCTATTCAGACTTCGTTGAAGCCTCGGCGTCTCGCCGCGCACGCCACGCCGGGCGAGCATGAGTATCGATGAACCATGGGTAAAGAACAGGAACTGGCGATCGTGTTTGCCGACGTTGTTGGCAGCACGAAGCTCTACGACAGCCTCGGTGATCAGCGTGCCCGTGAGACCGTAGCGCTGTGTATCGCGCGCATGCGTCAGGCCACAGAAAAGCATACCGGAACCGTGATTAAAACCATGGGCGATGAGGTCATGGCGACCTTCGTGGACGCACATGCCGCGTTGAGCGCGGCATGTGAAATGCAGAAAAACCTCACTGCGGATCCTGAATTACAGAATGACTCAGTGCATATCGCTATTCGCATTGGTTGTCACTTTGGTTCAGTGACTGTAGAAAACAACGATGTATTTGGCGTCGCAGTACACACCGCTAATCGCATGACTAGCCAGGCCAAAGCCGATCAAATCGTTACCACGCGTGCGATGGTGGATCGATTGTCCAGTGAGTGGCAGCCTTTGATTCGTCAAATTGGCGTGGCAACGGTGAAGGGTCGCATGGATGAAGTGGAGCTCTTTGAAGTGTTGTGGCAGACCGATGACATCACTTCACTGTTACCGGATTTGCCTGCTTTGCGCGCTCAAAAGCCGCGCGTGAGTCGCTTGATTTTGCGCGTGCAGGATCACGAATTGATCCTAACCGAATATTCAAGCTCCATTGTGATGGGTCGCGCGGAAGATAATGCGTTGGTCGTTCGTGGCAACATGATCTCGCGGGCGCATGCCCGCATTGAAGTGACCAAGAGTCAGTTCCTGCTGGTTGATCAGAGCACCAACGGGACGTTTGTTATACCGGAGGAGGGCACGGAGCAATTTATTCGCCGTGACACCTATGTCTTATCCGGGCGTGGCTTAATCGGTTTTGGGCGCGTGCCCGAACAGTATTCAAGCTTAGCGATTCGCTACAGCGTGGAAGGCGGCTAAATCACGCAAGTACCGCGTTGATGAGTCATCAACCTGTTTTAACCCTTGCAGCGAGCAGGCCAGCTAAGTAAACCGGATGGCTCTAAAGGCGTTTGGGGTGCCGGTTAGATACCAGACCACACAGCCTAGCCTGCCTATTCAGTGAGCCCTGAAGGTCCCAGCGCGCACTGCAGCCGTCAGCACGACACCGGCAAGCTATTTAAACACGCGCTTATCAAGTGCTGGTGTAAGCCGCCAACAAGTTCGCATCGACGCACCGTACAAAGCCCGGTGCGTCATGCCGTCGCGTCGCTATTCTAGTTTTTTAGGCGTTCCAGGACGCGAGTGCGTTCCGCTTCCAGTTCCGGTGGCAGGCGATCTTTGTACTCCGCCAGAAACTCACCTACCTCGTGCATTTCCTGCACCCAGCCGGCGTTGTCCACGGCCAGCAAGGCATCGAGGGCGCCTTCCTTGAGCGTGAGCCCGGATAAATTCAGATCGTGCGCACTGGGCAGAAAGCCAATCGGTGTGCTTCGCGCGGAGGTTTTGCCCGTGACACGAGAAACCATCCACTGCAGTACTCGCAGGTTCTCACCATAGCCTGGCCACAGATAATCCCCGCTGTCGTCGCGACGGAACCAATTCACATGGAACAGACGGGGCGGTTGAGTCAGTTTCTTACCCACCGACAACCAGTTCGCCCAGTAATCCCCAAAGTGAAGGCCGGCAAAGGGCTTCATGGCCATCGGGTCGCGGCGTAATACGCCGACCTGGCTGGTGGCGGCGGCGGTGGTTTCCGAGGCTACACCGGCCCCCATTAAAACGCCGTGGTTCCACGACTCGGCCTCATAGATCAGCGGCGTCAGCGTACGGCGACGTCCGCCAAACAGGATCGCCGATAAGGGCACGCCCGCTGGGTTGTCTGCTTGCGGGTCGTAGTCGGTATTGCGTGTAGCACTCACGGTGAAACGCGAATTGGGATGTGCTGCCGGGCCCTGAGCCGGATCGTAGGGCCGACCCTGCCAGTCGGTGACAGGGGTGCCGGTTTTTAAACCTTCCCACCAAGGCTCGTTGTCGGCGGTCACAGCCACGTTGGTGAACAATGTATCGCGCCGAATCATTTCATAGGCGTTGCGATTGCTCATGGCGTTGGTGCCCGGCACCACGCCAAAGTAACCGGCTTCGGGGTTGATAGCCCAGAGTCGACCATCCGGACCCGGGTGCAACCAGGCGATATCATCACCGATGGTGCGCACTTTCCAGCCGTTTAAGACTTCCGGTGGGATCAACATAGCCAAATTAGTTTTGCCACACGCCGACGGGAAGGCGGCGGCGACGTAGTGGGTCTCACCTTCGGGACTCTCTAAGCCTAGGATCAGCATGTGCTCGGCCAGCCAACCTTCCTGACGTGCCTGCCAACTGGCTATACGCAGTGCGTGACACTTTTTGCCAAGTAAGGCGTTACCGCCGTAGCCGGAACCAAAGCTTTTGATGGCGAGTTCTTCGGGGAAATGCATGATGAAGCGTCGTTCAGGCGACAGATCACCCGTTGAATGCAGGCCACGCACGAAGTGACCGTCAGCCCCTATGCGCGCTAAAGCGTCGGTTCCCATGCGGGTCATGATCGCCATGTTGATCACCACGTACGCACTGTCGGTGATTTCAACACCGACCCGTGAATACGGCGAGTCCAGTGGACCCATGCAGTAGGGAACAACGTATAACGTGCGTCCTTCCATGCATCCTTCAAACAAGGCGTCCATTTTCGCGTGCGCGGCTTGTGGATCCATCCAGTGGTTGTTTGGGCCTGCATCGGCCTTGTCCTGGGTGCAGACAAAGGTTAGGTGTTCGACGCGAGCCACGTCACTGGGGTCGGAACGATACAGATAGCAGTTGGGAAAGGATTCTGGGTTCAGCGGCAGCAGATCTTGGCTTTCAATCAGAGAGCTTCGCAGGGCATCGATTTCAGTTTTCGTGCCGTTGCACCAATGAACACGAGCCGGACGAGTCAGGGCGGCGACTTGGTCCACCCACTCCACCACAGATCGTGGAGCGTTAGCCGGGACGGTGCCATTATCAGACTTCAATGCGGTCGCCATGATCAAGAACCTCACAGGAGCGGACCAGGCAGGGGAGGTATCCGGTAGGGATCCTTGAGTGCCTGTCGCTTTAGTTAATTTGGCCGGCGATTATAGAGGCAAGGGCTAAAAGTCACGAATTTGGTGCGACTTAACCCAGCGCTAGGCATTGGCCAGCGACGCCAACGGTCACTCATCGTTTTCATTATTTGCTCGCAACTGCGCGGACTCGCTGGCGATTTTTGCACAGTTACCCATACTGAAATCGATTGCAATTTGTTGGCGGTCTTGGCAGTAAAAACTGCTGCAAAGCACCAAACGGGGTGATCTTCAGTGCGCAGGCTAGGGGGTCTTAACCTCATCGCACCCCCACGGGTCGCGCAAATTGCGTGCGATACGGCCCCACAGGCCGAAATAGAGCAGCCCTTACCCAAATCTAAGGATAATGAGGGGCTGCCGCCTTGGTTGCCATCCCGTGGGATCGAATGCCTGTCATTTCTGAAGTTTTTAGTGCCGATGGCCCGCTGGCCCGCGCCTTGGATGGTTTCGCCCCGCGCGCGGAGCAGTTGCTCATGGCGCAAGCGGTCGGTGAGGCCATGGCGCAGCGCACGCAGCTGGTTGTTGAGGCTGGTACGGGCACGGGCAAAACTTTTGCCTATTTAATTCCAGCGCTTCTGTCGGGCGGGCGGGTCGTGATCTCAACCGGTACTCGCACCTTGCAGGATCAGTTGTTCCACCGAGATCTACCGCTTTTATCGCGTAGCCTGGGTCGGCCGGTCAAAGTGGCGTTATTGAAGGGACGCGCGAACTACTTATGTAGGCATCGGCTACAGCTGGCACGCGCTCCTGTAGCGTTACCGGGATTCGGGCGTGGTTTTGAAGGCGCGTTAGCCAAGATTGAGCGTTGGGCGTTACAGACAACGTCGGGCGATATTAGTGAACTGGAGACGGTCCCGGAGAGCGAAGCCATTTGGGGACTTGTGACATCCACCCGCGATAACTGCTTAGGGCAAGCCTGCCCGGAGTTTCGTGATTGCCACTTGGTAGCTGCCAGGCGTGAAGCTCAGGCGGCACAGTTGGTGATCGTTAATCATCATTTGCTGCTGGCTGATTTAACGCTCAAGGAAGAAGGGTTTGGTGAATTACTACCCGGCGCGGATGCGGTGGTTCTCGATGAGGCCCATCAATTTCCTGATATCGCTGCGCAGTTTTTTGGCTTAAGTTTCGCCGCCCGTGCGGTGCAGGCGCTTACGCGCGACGGGCTGGCTGAGCTGAGTCGCGCCGGACTGCTCGATGCCAGCGGGCGGGCGGAGCTGGCGCGTTTAGACGAGGCGGTAGCGCTGCCGACTCAATTATTGATGGGTTTGCCAGAGCGTATCGCCAGCGAAGACTTGCCTGCCGCCTTTGCTGAGTGTTTAGCAGATATCAGCCGGGCGTTGGAGGCGGTGGCGGCGCGCCTGGACGATGAGAATCTGGAAATTGCGGCGGTTCGGGCCGTAGGTCGACGTGCCAGTGAACTGGCTTTACGTTTGGACGAATGGCAACAGTTAAGCGATGAGGAGGGCTTGCGATTTGTAGAGAACAGTCGCGGCTTTGTTTTACGTTTCACGCCCTTTGAAGTAGCCACCCGCTTAAAAGCCCACGTGTTAGCACGTCCTTGTGCCTGGATTCACACCTCAGCCACCCTCGCGGTGGGTACAGACTTCACTCACTACACCGAGCGGGTGGGTGCGCAGGAAGCCCTGACCCTACAAATTGCCAGTCCTTTTGACTACGAACGCAACGCTAAGCTGTATTTGCCTAAGGGGCTTCCGGAGCCGTCAGCCCGCGGTTACACCGCGGCCGTCTTGGAGGCAGCGCTGCCGGTGATTCGCGCCGCGGGTGGGCGCGCGTTTTTATTGTTTACTAGCCATCGGGCGCTGAGTGAGGCTGCGCAGTATCTGGCTCAGACCCGACGCTCTGACGATGATTTTCCGGTGCTGGTACAAGGTGAAGCGCCTCGGGATGCTCTGTTGCGTCGGTTTCGTGAGCTTGGCAATGCGGTGTTGCTGGCTACGGGCAGCTTCTGGGAAGGGGTGGATGTGCGTGGCTCAGCGTTATCCGTGGTGGTCATTGATAAGCTGCCTTTCGTACCACCCGATGATCCGTTGTTGAAAGCCCGCCTGGAAGCCTTGCGCCGGGAGGGTAAAAACGGCTTTATGGCCTACCAATTGCCACAGGCGGTACTGGCGTTGAAACAGGGTGTGGGTCGATTGATTCGTGCCACCGATGATACCGGTGTCATTGTGCTGGCGGATCCTCGACTGCGATCCAAGGGCTACGGCCGTGCGTTTATTGCCAGCCTGCCCAGCATGCCGGCAACTCAGGACTTAGCGGAAATACAGCGGTTTCTTCAAGAACGGGTCGTGCCCTTGCCACAAAGAACTCAACCCTCATGAAAATTTTAGCTCTGGATAGTGCGACCGAGGCCCTAAGTGTTGCGCTGTATCAGCACGGGGAGTGTCTGGTGCGCGAGTCCACGCCGGTGCGCGGTCACGGGCAATGGTTACTTCCGGCCATCGATGAGCTGTTGAGCGAGGCCGGACTGCGCCTTAAGGACTTGGACGGGCTGGCGGTCGGCCGTGGTCCGGGGGCTTTCACGGGTGTGCGCATTGCGGTAAGCGTGGCGCAAGGCCTGGCTTTTGCGACGGATCTGCCGATCTTGCCGGTCTCTGATTTGGCAGCATTGGCGTTAGGTGCGGCAAAGAGGGCTTATGCACACGGATTGACGGGTTCGGCGCTGCAAATTCTGGCCTGCCTGGACGCGCGTATGAACGGGCTGTATGCGGCTTGGGTGGCGCTGCCGGCCACGCCAATGGGCATCGAGTTGGCGTGTTTTGATTGTATTGACGAGGGGTTATATAGCCCGCACGAGTTGCCCTTAGTCGGTGTCGAACCGGTTGTCGTTGCCGGCCACGGCTGGGTTGCTGACTCGCCGTTGGCTGATCGACTGGGCACTCGCGTACTCATGGCTTATCCGGATCTGTTGCCGCAGGCCCGATGGATCGCAGCCTTGGCTGCCCATCAATGGCCACAGGGCCGGGCGGTTGCCGCGGAGGCTTTGCTACCGGTTTATTTGCGCGATGAGGTAGCGACTCGATCGACCCGTGCGCCGGGAGATCCCCGTTAATTCAAATTGGTGAGCTCATTTCGGGTGAAATGCGGGCTTTAATCGCACTGAAAGCATCGCTGGGGCTGCGCTGTCATAAAAACCCGAGAAATGTCATCAAATTCACCGAGGCGTAACAATGCGTCTTTGTAATGTCGGTAGTAGCACTGCTGGGACACAGTCTTTATGCCACAGATTCTGATCGTCGAAGATGAGCGTCCGATCCGCGAAATGATCGCTTTTGGCCTGCGTCGTGCCGGCTTTGAAGTCGTGGAGGCAGAGGACTGCAAAGAGGCCCGAACCCGCATGGCGGATCGCCGGCCGGACTTGCTGCTGATCGATTGGATGTTGCCTGACATGAGCGGGTTGGAATTGACCCGTTCACTGAAAAAGGACAAAGACACCAAAGAGATGCCGATCATCATGCTCACCGCACGCGCCGAAGAGCAGGATAAGGTCAGTGGGCTAGAGGGCGGTGCTGATGACTACATCACCAAACCTTTTTCACCGCGTGAGTTACTGGCCCGCATTAACGCGGTACTGCGCCGAACCACCACCGTAGGCAATGACGAGCGAGTGGAAGCCGGTGGCATGTCACTGGACGCAGCCGGGCATCGGGTGACAGTGGGCGACAAAACCGTGCCGCTGGGTCCGACGGAGTACCGTCTGCTATCCTTCTTCATGACTCACGCCGAGCGCGTGTACAGCCGCAGCCAGCTGCTCGACCGCGTCTGGGGTGGTAACGTCTACGTGGAAGAGCGCACCGTTGACGTGCATATTCGTCGCCTGCGTAAGGCACTCGAGGCGTTTGATTGTGACAAGTTCATCCAGACTGTACGCGGCGCCGGCTATAGATTCTCTATTCGTCCGTTGTGATGACACGCTAGTCGTCGTTGCGCTGCGCGTGACGTCCAGGCCATGACTCTGACCGGCTCCGCTTGGTCCTACGCACTGGTGCGTCTGGCCGGTCTTTTTGCACTGGCCGTGGTGGGGGGATTGATCTTCGGCCACCTGGAGGTCTGGGTCGTCACCGTCGTGTCGGGTTACCTGGTGCTGCAGCTAACCTACCTCTACCAGGTGCATCGCTGGCTACGGTTTCGTAGCACCATGGAGCCGCCGGATCTGGGCGGCGTCTGGGGTGATGTCATCGCCTTGGTTATTCGAATCTACAGACGCAAGCAATTTCATAAGCGACGTATAGTCGATCTGTTTCGTGAATTTCGTCGTATGACCACAGCCATGCCAGATGGCGTCATTGTGCTCAACGCCAATCGCGAAATACTTTGGTTTAACCGGCCGGCGGCGCTGCTGCTAGGTTTGCGCCGCAAGGTGGATTTCGGGCAGCGCCTTAATAATCTTCTGAGGCATCCGGACTTTATTCAATACCTCGAAGGGCATGATTTTGCAGCACCGGTTATTGTGCCATCGCCTCTGTCACCCGAAGCTTTTTTAGCGGTGCATGCGGTGAGTTATGGTGCCGGTCAGCAACTGCTGGTAGTGCGCAATGTGACCCGGCAAATTCGTTTGGAGTCCATGCGCAAGGAATTCGTGGCTAACGCCAGCCATGAACTGCGTTCGCCGCTCACGGTAATCTCGGGGTACCTCGACACGTTGGTGGATGATCCTGAATTGCAGAGCGTATGGGGCCCGCCATTGGCTGAGATGCGCCGGCAGACTGATCGCATGCGCGCCTTGGTGAACGATCTGCTGGAACTGTCCACGCTAGAAGCCTCCACCGGCGAGGCGCCCGATGACCTGGTAGACGTGGTTTCGATGCTGAAACTCATGCGCCAGGAAGTCTTGGGGTTGGAGGTACATCCGCGCTCGGTGACGCTGGAAGTCACTGTGCAGGCAAGCCTGATGGGCTCGGAGGCGGAGTTGCATTCGATTTTCTGGAACCTGATCTCTAACGCGGTGAAATACACGCCAGCGGAGGGTTTTATTCACATCGCGTGGAAGGCCGATTCAAACGGCGCAAAATTTATCGTGCAGGACTCCGGGATTGGCATTGCCGAGGCGCACTTGCCACGCCTGACTGAGCGTTTTTATCGGGTCGATCCGGGTCGTGCACGCAAGACCGGTGGTTCGGGTTTGGGTCTTTCCATCGTCAAGCACGCTTTAACTCGACACGCAGCGACCCTAGAGATCGACAGCATTGAGGGTCAGGGCAGCGTCTTTACCTGTCACTTCCCCGCTCGGCGAGTGGTCTTGCATTAGCCGCTCATTCGCGCGCCTATTCGGCGGGCAGTATTTCTTAAAACCTACCTCGTAATGGCATCGTGGCGTCATGCGCGCCTGTCACCTTGAGCGCTCATGGAGTGAGCGTTGAGGTGGCTTAGGTTATGGGCAGAGCAAAAGGTTACTCGGCTGAGCGTTGCATGCTGGCCCTGCGAGGCTATTGGGATGAGATCGACCGGCTTTTGGACAGCTTAGACATCCTGTCGGAGTCGGGCGACCAAGCCGCTTTAGGCTTGCAGGTGAATCTGGCGCGGTTAATTAGCCAGCTGCAAAGTGATATCGATGTCCGCCAAGGCCCGTCAGCAATCTGGGCGATGAATGACATCGAATCGATAATCTTTTTGCCCACGCTTATCACCGTGCGTGATTTTCTGACCTGTCTGTCAATGACCCCTGATCGATCGTGGTCTTTTGGCTTAGCGCGCGCTCAGCGCGTGTTACAGGAATCCTCACGCGAGTTGGCGTTCACCCCATCGATGAATTGGCAACATCGCAGCGTGGCACTCAACGCGTAAAGCGGTATCGGTTGGTACAAATTTTGATAACTGTTTCACGTAAACGCTTCAAAGGTAAGAATTCTTTCTTGTAGCTGCAACGCATTCGTAATGGCATTTAGCCAAGCTATCAAAAATCACCGATAGTGAGACCCGCATGAGCCAACCCATTGGCAAACGATTGAGAATGCGTACGGTTTTTATCTCAGACGTGCATCTGGGATTTCGGGGTTGCCAGGCAGAGTATCTGCTGGATTTCTTAAAAAGCGTTGAGACTGAAAAGCTCATTCTGGTGGGCGATATCTTTGACCTGTGGAGCTTGAAAAAAAGCTTGTACTGGCCTGCGGCTCATCAAGAGGTGCTGCGCACCCTGATGAAGCTATCGCGCGACGGCACCGAGGTCATCTATGTGCCCGGCAACCACGATGAGGCGGCTCGCGAGTTCTGCGGTTTGCTCTTTGGTGATATCCAAATCCATCGCCAGTGGATCCACGAGACTCTAGACGGCAAGCGACTACTGGTCTTGCACGGCGATGAGTTTGATGGCACGGTGGAATTCAGTGGCTGGCTGAAACACTTCGGTTCGTTTCTGTACGACCGAATGGTAGAAGTTGCCCGCTTCGTTCATTTCATGCGACGTCGATTGGGCAGGCCGTACTGGTCGCTAGTCTCCTGGCTCAAGCACACGGTACCCAATGCGATGACCTACATTTTGGCTTTTGAAGAGGCCGCCGCAAAAGAAGCGGCACACCGTGGCTTCGATGGGGTGGTCTGTGGGCATATCCATCGCCCGGAGCTGCGCACCGTCAATGGCGTGTTGTACTGCAACGATGGCGACTGGGTGGAGCACTGCACCGCACTGGTTGAAGATCGCAACGGGCGCCTGGGCATTCTTCGCTGGACGGAGCATGCACAGTTGGGTACGGTGCCGTCGATAAATGCCGAGGTCGCTTTAGATCCGGCCGCCTAACGGGCGCAGGTTGAGCTAAGCTCTACGTTACGGCTTCACCTGATCTATCGGAGCGCACTCATGCCGTTGGTGATGGTTACACCATGAAAATTGCTATCGTGACGGATGCTTGGCGTCCGCAGACTAACGGTGTGGTCACAACCTTGACGCGCACGGTCGACTGCCTGAAGGCACTGGGTCATGAAGTCATCATGATGACCCCGGAAAACTTGCCCACTATTCCGTGTCCTACCTACCCCGAAATTCGGCTGGCGCTGTTTCAGGGGCGCCGCGTAGCGCGCTGGTTGCGTGAGGAACTACCAGACGCCTTGCACATTGCCACCGAAGGCCCCCTAGGGCTGGCGGCAAGGCGAGCGGCAAAGCGTCAGAACTTGGCCTTCACCACCTCCTATCACACGCAGTTCCCGCAATACCTGCGCGCCCGATACCCTTTGCCGGAGTTTGTAACCTACGCCTGGTTACGCTGGTTCCATTCGGCGGCCACGCGCACCTTGGTCGGTACCGAGCACGTGCGTGGTGAGTTGACCCGCAACCGCTTCAATAACCTCGTGCTCTGGAGCCGCGGCGTGGACACCGAGTTGTTTAGGCCGCGTGCGGATGCCAAAGAGCAGACTGGGTTAGCGGGTAAGGGCCCGATCTTGATGTTTGTGGGTCGGGTAGCGGTGGAAAAGAGCGTCGAGGATCTGCTGCGTGCCGACGTCGTCGGGACGAAGGTCGTGGTCGGTGACGGTCCTGCACTCGCGGATTTCAAGGCTCGCTATCCACAGGCGATTTTTACTGGTTATCAGTACGGTGAGCAGTTAGCGACGCTGCTGGCGGCTGCTGATGTTTTTGTTTTTCCCAGCCGCACCGATACCTTTGGTTTGGTGATGTTAGAAGCCATGGCCAGTGGTGTCCCGGTGGCGGCCTACCCGGTGACTGGACCTATTGATGTGGTAGTTGACGGACAGGTAGGTTGTTTGCGGGCTGACCTCACTCAGGCGATTGAAGGGGCACTGAAGATTGATCGGGCTGCCGCGCGTGACTACGCGATGGGTTATCGCTGGGAAAACGCCACCGCCCAGTTCTTAAGCCATCTGGTGGGTGCTCGGTCCCATCGCCCTTTAATCAGTTCGGTGACCAGCCGATCCGGATATTCTAATAGCGCTTCCACCCGCATCGGCTAAGGCTGAGCGTGCCTACGGGTGGAGTATCCACTGACTTTCAAGCGCTGGCGCGCGGTGCGCCGCTAACTGCTGCAGCGTTTGCTGCCATAGGGTGACGATCGAGTCATAGCGAGCATCGGCCGGATGCAGGGCTACGCGAACTAACGGTGTTTTGGCTAGGCTTATAAGCCGCCACTGGACCACGCGTCGGGAGAGCCATCGTCGCCAGCCGGCACGCGTGGAGCAGACCAGACTAGGGGCGTGCAGACGTCTGCCATCGCGTAGTCTTTCCAGCCACTCCTGACTGCAGGTGTAGGGCAGTCCAGTCGCTAACAAGGCCCTCCGTGCGTGCGTGCCTAACAACCAGGCCGGCGCGATGAAGCCCTGTGCCGGACAGCCAATAGCGGCGAGTCGGCCAAGCCCATCGGCTAGGCGCGTTTGCGCCACCGATTCGCTGATCGAATCAAACTCACCTTCACTGGCCGTGTAAAAGTGCCGACGCAGCCAACTCCAAGCGGTGCGTGCCGGAGCGCTGTCATCTAGGTGATGATAACCGTGCAGCACGACCTCATCACCGCGTGACACCCGTGCGCGAAGTTGCGTTTGGAACGACTCATCCTCATCGATAGCGGTGGTGTGGTGGTATCTGGGCACCACCAAAAGAGTGACCTTAACGCCTACGGCATCGCAAAGCGTGAGCAGTCGCTCGCATTGGGTCCAGGTGGCCGGCGCGACGTCGTGTAGCGAGACGGCGAACTGCGCCGCAGATAACGCGTGTGCGGCCATCGGGTTAAGCCGTCGACAACGCAGCATCCTCGGCCATGAGCGAGGAGCGATGTAGCATCCTTGCATAGGTTCGAGTCAGTTGCCTAAACGCCGCGTCCCAGCTGTGCCGCTCCAATACCCGCGCCCGCGCACACGCCCGCATCGTGGCTTGATCGCGGTCAAACAGGTCGCGCACCGCATGGGCCAGCGCGCTGGGCCCCGTTGGCGGGGCGAGCGCGCCCACACTGTTGTCAATCAGTTCAGCCAAGCCACCGGCTTGGTAAGCCACGACCGGCAGACCGCAGGCCATGGCCTCTAAAGCAACCAAACCAAAGGTTTCCTGGCGGCCGGCATGCACGAAGGCATCGCAACCACCCAGCAATTGAGCGATAGCTTGCGGTTCACGTTCGTAGGGCAGCATGGATACGCGCGGTGCGAGACGGCTGGCGACTTCGCCGCCAATAACCACCAGGTGGTAGGGCTCACCTAAAATCTCGGCCATGGCGTACAAATCGCCTAAGTTTTTTTCCGGCGCCAGTCGACCGGCGAACACCAGCAGGCGCGTTTCTGGTCGTAGCCCTAAGCGCTCGCGCAGCCTAGGCTCGCGACGATCGGGTGTAAAAATTTCAGCGTCCACGCCTAACGGTTGCAGATGTACGTGGTGTATGCCGGCTTCGGTGAGGTGATTGGCTACTACCTGGCTTGGCGCTAAAACCTTATCGAAACGCTCGTACAGCAAGCGCAGGTAGGCGCTGGTTACGGAGCTGGCCAGCCGACCAAAGCGGTTTTGCACGACATTGATGATGTCGGAATGGCAAAAAGCTACCGACGGTATACCCAAACGGTTGGCTACTACCGCAGCCTGCCAGCCCATCACGTACGGGTCTCCGGCTTCAATCAGATCGGGTTTTAACTCAATCAGTCGGCTGCGCAGGTCACCTAATCGCCACGGACAGCGGTATCCGGCACGCAAATGCGGGCTTTTAAACTCGACTATATCGCCAATTTCCCCGCGGTTTTCTGGGCCCGGCACGAAAAGTGTGTGGCGCAGCTGGGAGTGACGAGCAAGCCACTCGTGCTTGCTCAGTAAATAACGACGCACCCCGCCGCTGGTCGGCGTGTAGAAAAGCGTCGCGTCAATAAGGTGCGGCAACGCGCCGCGCACAGGAGTCGACATGGCCAGATTCTATCGCACTGCAGCCAAGGTCGGTAAAAAAATGAATCACTTCAGGGGCTTTGCCTGCTATTGACCCGTTTTTTGAAGGGACTTTTAGCGTACCAAGGACAGGCTAAGCATCGCCCAGGATCCGCGGGATTGCGGATCCTAAAACGCACCCTTAAACGCTTATCAGTCCTTCGCAGGCTGCGCAAAATCGCCTCAAACCACCGGCTGTCAGGTGCCGAATTAGGTCAAAAAGCTCGCCGCCGACGGTTTTGTCGGCCAATCGTATGCGCCATGTAATACACCAATAAAGGCAGCTAAAGCCCCGCTAAGCCTTTGTAAATAAGTCACTTTTTGTTTTTGATCGCATACAAATCGCACCTATTTGTATGACACGTGTGTTTGATAAGTCATACATTTGACAAATAACCGTCATACATCGTCGCTACGTTTGTCAGCGTTAGGTATTTCAATAACGATTTTTTAGGGAGCAACACAATCGTGAGTGAACAAAGAAAACAGGCGGTCTCAATCCGTCTAGGGGCTAGTGATGTACGAAAGATCAAGCGCGTCGCTGAGCGCTTGGCGGTTCGCGATTCCGACGTCATTCGGTTCGCGTTGAAGTCGATGCTCAATCGCATCGCACCGTTGTGCGATGCGGAAATCCGTGGTCGCAGCTTGGTGCCGGTGTTTGTAGAAGGTGGCTGCGATTTGATCGCCCACTTCGAACTCGATGCCTTCCGCCTGGAGTCGATCATCAACGAAGGCGTCAACGACGAGCGCCTGGTTGATCACGACGACCTGGTGTTGTTGGCCATGAGTGGCTCGCAGCAGGCCTACCTGAAGTTGCGTCTGGGTTCGGTCAACGGTCCAAACGGTGAGATCGAGGCGACGGGTGAGTCACTGCGTCATTACCTGTACGCCAAGTACGTCTACCGCCAGGACGAGTCGCCAACGGGCTCTTTTGCTCGTATGCCCGTCAACACCGAGATGAAGAAGTTCGCCAACGGTTAAGCCGGAACCGGTGCGCGCGCTTGCGC
>CAIKMS010000019.1 GCA_903828595.1 uncultured Pseudomonadota bacterium
GGTGGTGGAGGGGGAAGGATTCGAACCTTCGAAGGCATAAGCCGGCAGATTTACAGTCTGCTCCCGTTGGCCGCTTGGGTACCCCTCCGGCGACAGAGCCGCATATATTCGGGCTCAGGCCTGTCTGTGTCAACGTCTAGAAGGCCGTGAGCGGGGTTTTTGCGTAAATTAATCGGTGACCCGCGGCAAGGTCTGGCTCAGATAGCGCCAATCGGCGCTAAGCCGGCACCCATTATCACCCGTGTCGGCTCGCGCGTTACTGAATTATTTGGACGCGCGGCGGGCATGCACGATGGAGACCAGCTCGGCCTCCACCTGAGACAGTCCGTAGTCGCGCACCAGCGCGTCGGCCCCGCCGCCTTGCTGCACCACGGCAATAGCCCGCCGGTAGGAGGGCTCGCTGCCCCGCAACTCCAGACGCTCTAGCCTGGAGTCCATACTCTCCGCAGCCACCAATAAGCGTTTGAGCACCTCAGCGATCTTGTCGTCGTACTCAACCTGCCTTTCAAAGCGGCTATGCAGAGAGGCGATTTCTAAGGCATAGCTTTGCAGCTGGGCCTGTTGACGCCGCAACCAATGGGCCATGACGAGCAACACCACGCTCAGCGCGGCCACGGTGAGCGCGCCTTGGATAATCAGAGTCACCAATGGGGTTAGTGTCATGGTCGCGTCTCCAGCCGTTAAGACTTATTCGTTGGCCCGGCTAACTAGTGATGCTCGCTGTGTCCACCACCCGAAGGCGGTGGCGAGCTAGACGAACTCGCCGCACTACCACCCGTCAGCGGCGGTAACGCGATGTAGCGTACTGAGGCGTGTGCGGGCGGCGGCGTCTTGACCTGCAGAGCACTTAATACGGTCGCACCCGGCGTGCCCGGTGCGGGCGCGATTTCCGCCAGCTCCTGAGGCGTTGCCTGCGCTCGATCCGTGCGATCAGCATCCGGGGTCGTCTCGTCACTAACTACGATCAGCACCCGTCGATTGGCGTTACGACCCTCAGCAGTTTCGTTATCAGCAACGGGGTGATTATCACCAAAGCCAACCACCGTCATTCGGTCACTCTGCACTCCCGTCTGACTAAACAGCTGCACCACGTTAGCGGCTCTGGCCGCCGACAGCTCCCAGTTGGAGGGGAAAATCGCCGTGGTAATCGGCCGACTGTCCGTGTGACCCTCAACTCGCAAAGTGTTCGGGAACGGCTTAATGATATCGGCAATCTGCCCAATAATCGGTTTAGCCGCCGGCTCTAGTTGTGCCACGCCGCTACCAAAGAGCATGTCGGTGCGTAGCTCAACTTCCAGAGAGTGTGGCCCTTGACGGACCCGGACGCTGTCCTTGGCGATCAAATCACGCAAGGCGTTTTTAATAGCACCGGCCATCTGCTGAATCGGCGTGGTGGCCGCCGCCGGCGTCGTACCCTTGGCGTCGGCGATGGGTGCGGCGGTCCCCGGCGCGGGCACCGCATCCTTAGGCTTATCCTTCTTCATCATTAGGGTCGTGCTTTTGACGCCCGACATGCTGCTATCACCGGCTTTACCCTGCGCGGGCGCATTCACCTTCACCGGGCTCGTGGACGTAGGATCGCCCTTAAAAACCGCCATCATGGATTCCGCCAGCACGCGGTACTTACCCTGATTCACTGAGGAAGTGGAATACAGCACAACAAACAGCGCCAGAAGCAGCGTGACCAAGTCTCCGTACGGAATGGCCCAGGCTTCGGTATTGACGTGTTCTTCGTGCTTTTTATGCCTTGCCATAGGTACGTGTCAGTGTCGGGTTGCGTTAGTGCAGATAACCGTGCAGCTTCTGCTCGATGTTGCGCGGGTTTTCACCTTGAGCAATCGAAATAATGCCCTCAATACTCATCAAGCGAACCTGATTCTGATCGTGAATGATGGCTTTGAGTTTGTTGGCCATCGGCAACAGCATGAGATTGGCAAAGCCGATGCCGTAGATAGTCGCCACGAAGGCGGCCGAAATACCATGACCCAATTTCGAGGGATCCGACAGGTTAGCCATCACCGCCATCAGACCCATCACAGCACCGATGATGCCTAAGGTAGGAGAATAAATCCCCATGCCCTCAAAAACTTTGGCCGCCTGGGTGTCACTGTGAGTCCGCGTTTCGAGTTCCACTTCAAGGACCGTGCGAATCGCATCGGGCTCGCCACCGTCTACTAAAGCTTGCAGGCCCTTCTTCATGAAGTCGTCCTTCTCACCTTCTACGGCAGACTCCAATCCCAGCAGCCCCTGCTTACGGGCCGTGTTACTCCACTCAACAATCTTGGTGATGATGGCGTGCGCGTCGGACACGGGCGGTTTGAAGACCCAGCCGGCAATAGACATTGCGCGCATAAAGGTTTTAAGCGGCGTTTGTAGCGTAATCGCGGCGAACGTACCGAGGATCACGATTACGAAGGCCGCCGGACCCCACAAGGCCGCCACGCCGCTGCCTTTGAGAATACTGCCACCGATCACAGCGATCAAAGCTAACACGACGCCAATGAGACTTAGAATATCCATGCCTTAGACTCTAATCCTTAACGCCCAGCGGCCCAATCGGTCATACGGGCTCGCAGCCGAACCAGCGCCTGGCCATGAATCTGGCAGACCCGTGACTCGCTAACATCGAGCACCGCACCTATTTCACGCAAGTTCAGTTCCTCGTCGTAGTACAAAGATAAAACCAACCGCTCACGCTCCGGCAACCCGTCAATCGCCAAGGCCAAAGACTTACGGAAATCATCCTGCTCCAGATCTTCAGCAGGCGTCGGGCTTTCGTCACGGGCCTGCTCCAGCAAACTTTCTTCATCAGGCTCAGAAAACTGATCAAAACTAAACAAGCGTGCGCTGGCCGCATCCTGTACTGACTTGTGATACGCATCTAAAGTCACGCCTAAGGCCGCAGCGATCTCGGCAGGCTTGGCATCCTGACCGCTCTCATTCTCCAATTTTCGGATGACATCGGCGATCTCTCGAGCACCCCGATGTACAGATCTGGGCGTCCAGTCACATTTACGCACTTCGTCTAGCATGGCACCCCGGATGCGGATACCGGCATAGGTCTCGAAATTAGCACCTTTGCTGGCCGTGTAATTACGGGCAGCATCCAGCAACCCGATCATACCTGCCTGAATTAAGTCATCGACCTCGACGGTTGGTGGCATGCGGCTCACCAGATGATAAGCGATGCGCTTAACCAAACCGGCATGGCGCAACACAACGTCCTCTTGCGACAGGTCTTCCGAACCTACGCCGAGTGAACCGGCGGCTTGTGCATAGTGTTTTTTTGCCGTCATTGCAGGGCACTCGCGCTAGGTCTGCCGAGTACCAAACGCTCGACGAAAAACTCCAGATGCCCACTGGCACCCGTAGGGGCTCCCCAGCTATCGGCGGTGGTGGCCAGTTTCTTAAACGCCTGCCCACCGATGGATCCCGGATAAACCTCCACCACCGATTTCTGCCGCTGTATGGCCCGGCGAATAAAATCGTCCTGAGGAATAGCGCCCGCATAATCTAAGGTCACATCGAGAAATCGATCACAGACTTTTTTAAGTTTCTCGTAAAGATCACGTCCCTCGCCCAAAACCCGCGTTTGGCTGGCCAAAATCCGAAACCGAGCAACACCCATATCGCGCGATAGCACCTTAATCAGAGCATAAGCGTCGGTTAGCGAGGCCGGCTCATCGCAAACCACCACCATGACGTGATGGGCCGCGCGAGAAAACATCAGTACGTCATCGTGAATGCCCGCCGCCGTATCTAACAGCAGCATATCCACGTTACGTCTGAGATCACTAAAAGCACGAATCAGACCGGCTTGCTCCAGCGAATTCAGGTTCACCATCCGTCGCACGCCGGAACTGGCAGGAATAATCTGCACGCCAGAAGGACCCTCAACCAGTACCTCGTCCAATGAGCGTTCACCCGACAGTACGTGGCTTAAGTTGTAGCGGGACTGCAGGCCCAGCATGACATCCAGGTTTGCCAATCCCAGATCAGCATCCATGATCATGACGTTGCGGCCCAGTTCTGCTAAGGCAACCGCCAGGTTGGCGGTCACCGTCGTTTTGCCGACTCCACCCTTACCGCCGGTAACAGCGATGACTTTCACCGGGCCGGGCTGCGGCAAAGACTTAATATTCATACTGCTTGCTTCAAGCATGTTTTGCCTGCCTGCCGAAGTGCTCGGCCATGTAATGTTCATCAACCGGGACCACCGATTCACTGCGGGTACCCAGTGCATAAGCCTGTTTGATCAGCCACACCCGACGCGAAGCGGCGCTGTGCAAATCATCGACCAACCCCTGACCGGTCGACACATAGGCCAGGGGCAGTGCATGACGCACCAACACCGATAGCACGCCGCCAAAGCCGGCAGCCTCATCGGTCTTCGTTAACAATACGCCGCTAGGCCGTAACGGCAACAGCGCGCAGGTCAAAGCCTCCAGCGAGTTTTGATCGGTATTGGCGGCCAGGGTCAACAAGACTCGACCCCGTGTGGCGCAGTGTTTTAGCAATTCAAGCCGCTCGCTCAAGCGAGGATCACGGGCCCCGGTGCCAGGAGTATCGATCAAGACCAGGCTGCGATCACGCAGTTGCTCCAGCGCCGCTGCTAATCCGCGAGGTGTCTGGACGCGTAACAAAGGTGCATCGAGCAGCCTACAGAAAGCCACCAGTTCATCACGACCACCAATACGATCTTCAGCGATGCTGATAAAGCCGACGCTTTTCGGTCCATGTTTTTGTGCATGACGGGTGGCGAGTTTCACGATACTGGTAGTTTTACCCATACCCGTGCCGCCTACTAAGGTGACCACACGATCACGCCCTAGCAGGGTCTCATCAGCCACAGCCACGTGCTTCATCAGCAACGCCATCGCCATGCGTGCCGGCTCAGCATCGCGCGTCACCACGTTGAGATTTCTCACCAACAGTCGCGCGGCATCCGGCGCCACCCCGACTTTAGACAGCTCCATCAAAACCCGCGCATGCACGGGTTCGCGACGCATGCGATCGTTCCAGCTCATGGCCGCCATCTGTTGCTCCATGAGCTCGCGCAGCGTCTCAACTTCACGGCGCATGGCAACAAGAGAGGGATCCTGTGACCAGGCCATGCGCGGGCCGCCCTGCGTCTGCACGGAGTGCTCAGGCTCAACGTCAATCCCATAGGCGGCGGCCACCGCCTGAGCATCAACGCGTGCAGACGCCGACTGACCAGCCTCCTGGGTACGGCCAGGCTCGCGCATCGCCTCATTCATCAAGGCGTCGTCGTAATCAACAGCGGTGGTTAACTCCACGCCACCGCCCTCGGCCCGACGATTGGAGATGATAACGACATCGGGGCCCTGCTCCAGGCGAACCTGGGCGAGTACTTCGCGCATCGTCGCGCCCACATAGCGTTTAATTTTCACGAGCGTTTACTCCCGATATCCTAGCGGCCGACCGCGGCAATCACGCGAATCCGCCGGCTTTCCGGCACCTCATTGAAGGCCAGCACGTTCAAACTGGGAACGGCATGGCGTAATAACCGCGACAGCGCCGGTCGTAGCTTGGCTGAAACCAAAAGCACCGACGGTTCACCACTGATTTCCTGACGTCGGACCCGATCATTCAAGGATTGGCACAACCGATCAGCCAGGCCCGGCTCAATACCTGCACCCTCGACGGTGCTGACCGTATCACCCAGCATTTGCTCTAACTGCGGATCAAGCGTCATCACCGGCAACTCCTGGCGTAGACCGGTAATACCCTGAACAATGGATCGACCCAACGCGACACGCACCGCTGGGGTCAGCAGCGCAGGATCCTGCGTGCGCGGCGCATGCTCGGCCAACGTCTCAGCGATCGTTCGAAAATTGCGAATGGGCACGCGCTCTAACAGTAAATTCTGTAACACCTTAACCACCACGGACATAGGCAATGCTTTAGGCACCAGCTCCTCAACCAGTTTCGGTGCAGACTTGGTCAGCCGCGTGAGCATCTGTTGAACTTCTTCATGTCCCAACAACTCGTGCGCGTGGGTGCTTAGCAACTGCGAGATGTGCGTGGCGATTACGGTGCTGGCATCGACCACGGTATAACCTTGAGTTTGCGCTTGCTCACGGCGCCCTTTATCGATCCATACCGCGTCTAAGCCAAAGGCCGGATCTTTAGTGGGTGTACCCTGTAGGGCCACCGTGACCGTGCCGGGATTGATGGCCATCTCTCGTTCCGGATAGACCTCACCCTCACCTACCGGCACGCCCTGTATAGAAATACGATACTGCGTTGGGCCTAAATCCAGGTTGTCGCGTATGTGCACTGCCGGCACAAGAAAGCCTAAGTCCTCACAGAGTTTTTTACGCACACCCTTGATTCGGCTCATCAGTTCACCGCCCTGGTTCTTGTTAACCAGAAAGATTAGGCGGTAGCCCACTTCAAGGCCCACCGCATCAACGCTTTCTACGTCATCCCACGACAGCTCTTTAGTCTCAGGATTTGCAGCGCCCACCGCATTGGCTGCGGCGGCAGGCGCTGCAGCTGCTGTACTGGGTGCAGCCGCCTCCTGGTCACGACGACGCGCCATCATCAACGCACCGGCGCCGCAAATAGAGGCCATGAAAAGAAAAGCCAAATTCGGCATACCCGGAATCAAACCCATCGCCGCCAATAAACCCGCGGCGACGGCCAGCGCTTTCGGCTGCCCAAAAATCTGTGAGCCGACCTGCTGACTCATGTCGGACGAACGCGACACTCGTGTCACCAGAATGGCCACCGCCACTGATAACAACAACCCAGGAATCTGCGCGACTAATCCGTCACCAATGGTCAGCACGGTATAAAGCTTACCGGCATCACCAATCGATAATCCGTGCTGTAACGTTCCGATAGCCAGCCCACCGATAATATTGATGACCACCACCATGATGCCGGCCATCGCATCGCCACGGACGAACTTTGAAGCACCGTCCATGGAGCCGTAGAAGTCAGCTTCTTCACGAACCTCTTGGCGACGTATGGTGGCTTCCTGATTGGTGATGAGCCCGGCATTTAAGTCGGCATCAATCGCCATCTGTTTACCTGGCATAGCGTCCAGCGTGAAGCGCGCGGTAACTTCTGAGACGCGACCAGCACCTTTGGTAACTACCATGAAGTTAATAATCACCAAAATCACGAACACAACGATGCCGACCGCGTAATTGCCGCCGATTACAAACTCACCGAAGGACTGAATGACGTGCCCCGCAGCAGCCGGCCCGGTGTGACCCTGCAACAACACCACGCGCGTCGATGCCACGTTCAACGCCAGACGTAACAACGTCGCGCCCAGTAACACGGTAGGAAATGCAGCGAACTCCAGGGGGCGCTTGATATAGATGACCGCTAAGATCACCACCAGCGATAACGAAATGTTAAAGGTAAAAAACAGATCTAAAAGAATAGGCGGCAGCGGCAGCACAACCATCGCCAAGATAATCATTAGCAGTAAGGGTACGGCCAGTCCCTGACGACCAAATTCCAGCAAGGTGGCGACTAGTGTTTTACCGTTCATAGCTTAGAGCCTGCCGCCGCGATCGGGGTTTTCCACAAATTTTTCGAATTCTGCGCCCACCTGCGGGACGGGCCTGCGTAGGCGCGCGGCACGATGAGCGGTGAGCGTCTTGATCTGGAAGACGTAACTTAGAACCTGCGCCACGGCCACGTAGAGTCCCTGTGGCACCTCAGCGTCTAACTCAGTGGAGCCGTAAATGGCACGCGCCAGCGGCGGTGCTTCAAAGACCGGAACGTTATGCTCGGTAGCGATCCGTCGTATATCCAGCGCCATTAAATCACGGCCCTTCGCCACGACACGCGGCGCACGATCCTTCGCCGGGTCGTATTTCAGCGCAACCGCGTAGTGAGTCGGGTTAGTGATAACCACATCTGCCGTTGGGATTGCCTTAATCATGCGACGCTTAGCATATTGCTGACTAAGCTTACGGATCTTAGCCTTAACTTCCGGACGGCCATCCTGCTCTTTCATTTCCTCGCGGATTTCTTCACGCGACATCTTCAGCTGTTGATTAAAGCTCCACCATTGGTAAGGCGCATCAACGGCAGCGATCAGCAAAAGACCACAACTCATCCACAGCAACCCCTGACCGAGTATCGTACTGGCGTGCCCGATACTGATCTCAACGGGTAAGGAGCCTAGGGAGAGCATCTGTCCCATCATGCTGCGCGTAATGGCATAGGCAATCGAACCCACAACGAGCAACTTCAATAATGCCTTACCCAACTCAACCAAGCCGCGCTGGCTGAAGATCCGACCCATACCGGTGATCGGGTTCAGACGACTGAAATCCGGCATAAACGCAGTAGGGCTAAACACCCAACCGCCCAGCGCCATGGGTGCGACCATGGCCGCCACTGCCGCCGTGGCCAGAATCGGTGCAATAGCCATAAGTGCCGCGCTGATCGCGGTTCCCAGCGCCTGAGTTAACGCAGCCGGATGCTCTAACATGCGCGGATCAAGGCGTAGCGAGTTGCGAAAAATCTCTTCCAGCTGCATAGCACCTGAGCGCCCTGACATCAGCAGTGCCGCAGCTGCAGCTATGGTCACAGCGGCTGTATTCAACTCACGCGAGCGGGCAATCTGGCCCTTCTCTCGTGCCTCACGAATGCGCTTTTCACTGGGGTCTAAATTACGTTCTGCGCCGGATTCGGACTCAGACATGGCAGGCTACCTCGCCAAGCTGAGCGCGCTGCTTTGAGTCAAAGCATCACGCAAGAGTGTTTCAAATGCCTGGCGTAACAAGGGCAAAGCCTGCATGAGCACCAGCAAACCAAAAACCATCGACACGGGAAAGCCGACGGCATAAAGATTCAGTTGCGGAGCGGCGCGGCTCACCACACCCAAAGCTACGTTAACAATCAGCAAGGCAACGACCGCGGGAAGGGCGATGACAACGCCACTGGCAAAAAGCTTAGCGCCCATCAAAGCCAACGACCAGAGAGCCTCATGACTGAGCATGCCAGCGCCCGCCGGCATCAGGCGAAAGCTTTCAGCCAGAGCAGCCAGCAGCGCCAGATGACCATCCACTGACAGGTACATCAACAGCGCCAGTGTTTGATATAGCGTACCGACCACCGGCTCCTCGCCTCGATGCTGCGGATCGATAAGACTGGCAAAGCCCAAACCCATGGTCATGGCCGTGAGCGTGCCAGCCATGGTAAGCGCCTCAAAGGCGATCATGACTGAAAAGCCAATCGCCGCACCTAAGACAAGCTCGTTAGCAACCGCCAACATGCTCGCACCATCAAAGGCAAATGCTGTGCTGTTAGCTGAAACCAAAGGCCCAATCAGCACCGTCAAAGCCAGCAACAACACCACCCGTATACGCACTGACACCAGCGCGTTGCTTAATACCGGTGCGGTGAGCATAAATCCCGATAGACGCAGCATGACCCAGGCGTTGTGCGCCAGGATTTCAATGATGCGTTGCATGTCGAGATTCATGAGTGTGCAATCCCTAGCCGATTAGCCCAGGAATGCTCTGAAAGAGCGTTCGGGTGTAGTCCATCAAGGTCTCCAGCATCCAGTGCCCCGTAGCAAACAAGGTTCCTACGACCACGAGGAGCTTAGGAATAAAAGACAACGTCGCTTCGTTGATCTGGGTTGCTGCCTGCAGCATACCAACCGCTACACCCACGATTAACGCGGACAGAAGTAAAGGCGCTGCCAAAATAGCGGTGGTTAGCAGAGCGTGCTGACCAATTCCAATGACGGTTTCTGGATTCATAACAGTTTAAAACTCAGGTAGTGAAGCTTGCGGCCAAAGTTCCCATCAAAAGCGTCCAGCCATCGACGAGCACGAAAAGCATCAACTTGAAGGGTAGGGAAATTAGCATCGGTGACAGCATCATCATGCCCAGAGACATCAGTACACTGGCGACCACCAGATCGATGACCAAGAAGGGAATGAAGATCATGAAGCCAATCTGGAAAGCTGTTTTTAGCTCGCTGGTCATGAAGCTGGGTATCAATAGCGTGAGCGGCACGCTTTCTGGACTCTCGATAGGTCCTTGACCGGCGATTCGCGCAAAGCTGCTTAAATCAGATTCACGCGTCTGGCGTAGCATGAATTTTTTCAGTGGCGCCACGGCTTTATCCAAGGCCGGCTCTGCAGCTAATGCACCATCCATGTACGGCTTCACGCCCTCTGTCCACGATTGCGTGAGAGTCGGTGTCATCACGAACAGCGTTAAAAAAAGTGCCAACGAGATGAGCACCTGGTTGGGTGGTGTTGTGGCCATGCCCAGGGCCTGACGCAAGATAGATAACACCACAATGATTCGGGTGAACGCGGTCATACCCAGGACAATGGCTGGCAGTAACGTCAGCATGGTCATGAGGATCATGACCTGAACCGTCAGGGTGTAGGTCTGCCCGCCCGCACCGGTACTCACCGTCAGCGCCGGAACACCCTGCGCCCACACCGCCGCAGGGACTAGCGTTATCAGGCTTGAGCTAATAGCTCGGGCGAGGCGAGGCAGCCACTTCATGGGTTAGTACCCTTGCGTAGAGCATCGGCCAGACGAGTGGCAAAAGTTGGCTCGCTCGTTTCAACCGGAACCGCAGGCAAAGCCACCGGGGTTGGCAGTAGCGATAGGCTACGAATGCCGTCAGCGCCCACACCGACCAAGGCCTGCCCGTCGCCAACCTTTAACAACACCACGCGCTCTTTAGGGCCGACAGGCACTTCAGCCAATACGGATAAGGCGGCCAAACGGCGGTTGGGCGTCAGGCGCATACGCTTAGCCAGCCACGCTAAACCCAGGATAACCGCGAGCACAAAAACCAACGAAAGACTGGTCTGCAGCAAACCGACTACCGCACTGGAACTCGACGCTGCGGCCGGCACCGGCGCGGCCGCCAGGCCCATGGGGCTTAGCGAAATACCGACCAGCGTCAGAGTCGTTGTGCGCAGACTCATTGCTTCACGCGCTCCAGGCGCTCAGCGGGACTGACCACTTCGATCAGACGAATGCCGAACTTCTCGTTAATCACCACGACTTCGCCGCGAGCCACGCGCACACCATTGACCAGCACATCCAAGGGATCGCCCGCCAGTCGATCTAATTCCAGAATCGAGCCTTGACGCAGGGCCAGCAGCTCGCGAACGCTAATACGCGTGCGACCGACCTCTAGCGAGACCATCACTTTGACGTCAAGAATTAAATCAAGCGTGACGTCCGTCGAGCCGTTCGGTGAGTCCGGACCTAAGTCATTGAACTGGGCTCGTTCGTAACCTGCCGCGCCCGCGTTAGGATTGCCCGATTCACTCATAATTATTTACTCCTGTCCTGTAGAGAGCCGTCAGGTCATGCGACGCATGGGTCCGAGAACCCGTACGGAATTGCGCTCACGACTCACACCAAAAGAGCCCGCATATAACGGGGTTTCACCGGCAAATAACGTGACATCGCGCGGTGGATCGATAGGAATCACATCGCCCGGCTTCATGCGATAAAGATCGCCGATTGAGACTTCGACCTCAGACAACACCGCGCGCACTTCAAAAGGAGCGTTGCGTAAATGCGCATTCAAAATCGGCTTCCAGTCCTCTTGCGCGTTTGCGTTTTGTGCAACGATACCGGCCGTTAACACCTCACGTAGCGGGTCGATCATCGCCGCCGGCATCACCAACTCGATATAACCAGAGCCCAAGGTCAACTCGACGGTAAAGCGATTGACTAGAACGGTATCAGTAGGCGCTGCCACGCTAGCAAACAACGGATTTGACTCGTGCTTGATCAGCTGAATCTGCACTTGCGCAACCGAAGTCCAAGCCTCAGCTAAGTCCTGCGCAGCCTGAGCCAAAACAATTTGAATGAAACGCAATTCAGTTGGGGTCAGGGCAGCGATTTGTCGCAGGCCAGGAACAGCCTTACCAGGCCCACCGAAATAGGTGTCCACCATCAAAAAGGCCAAGCCCGGATCAAAGTTGATCAGAGCATTGCCGGGCAGTGGATCAATACGGCAGATATCTAAACTGGCCGGCGTGTGGACAGCAGCCAAATAGTCGCCGGCTTTTTGCGTGCGTATACCGTGGTATTTCACCTGCGGCTCACGCTGCAAGAGACTGAATAACGACACGCGAAAGTTTCGCGCAAAGGTCTCGTGAATGGTCTCCAAGGCGGGTAAACGACCACGAGTGATCTTTTGCGCGCCGGCCAGATCATAGACTTTAACGTCCCCGTAGCCCTCGCTCGACGACTGGTCGAGCAAGGCGGCTACCTCGTCATCCGAGATTACGCTGCGGCTTAAGGAGTCTTCGTTCTCTGACATGGGTAGTTACTGCACCACGAAGCTGGTGAAATACAGGTCTTCGACGACCGGTGCGCCGGTTTGCTTGGTGAGGATCTTCTGCACTTCCTTCAAGCATTCCTGGCGCAACTTCTCTTTACCGTCGCGAGTCATCAACTCGTGATAATCGCGGCCATTGAGTACCTGCAACAGGTTGTTACGAATCACTGGTGAGTGCAGTTTGACGAGCTCGCCGGCTTTTTCCTCGCGAGTCAGCACTTGCATCGACACCTGCAGAAAGCGCACGGCTTGATTGTCGTCAAAGTTCACAACCAACGGCGGATCAAGATCCACATAGAACGCCGCCTTGATGGCCTCTTTGCCGCCCGCCTTCTCGCCACTTTTGGGATCTTTGAGCGTCAGCTTGCCATCGGCCGTCATGGTGAGTTCTTGTGCTGGATGCAACTTGGCGTTGATGTTGCCGCCAACGATGGTGGCACCCAGAGCCAAGACGAAGATACCGACCGCATTGATCAATTTGCCGACCATGCCGCCCTCGCCTTTGGCCTTTTTAGGCTTGGCTTCGCCCTCTTCGCCCTCGGGTGCTTCGTCTTCGGCCATGATCAACTCCTTGCGTCTAGGTAGCTATCACTGAGCAAGTTTTGTGCCACAAAAAGATCTATTAAAAAACAACAGGTTATATAATCGATGCCAGAGATCTGACGGCTTCGCCTGTCAGAATCCCCACAGGCTGCCGGAATTTTGGCGGCCATAGCCGCGCGGCCGACTGTCTGATTCAATAGAAACTTAAGGAATCGGGAGTTCAGGTCATGCAACAACGGCAACTCGGTCGATCGGGCTTAACAGTGTCCGCGCTAGGTTTAGGATGTATGGGAATGACCTATGCCTATGACACGGCCGCCTCGCGCAGCGAGTCGGAGGCACTCGCGACGGTAAAACTGGCGCTTGATCAGGGTATTAACTTTCTGGACACCGCCGAGGTCTACGGCCCCTGGGAAAACGAGTCACTGCTCGGTCGGGCCATCGCCGGTCGACGCCATGAAGTGATCATTGCCAGCAAATTTGGCTTTAAGCTGGATGCGCAGGGCACGGTCACCGGGCTCGACAGCCATCCTGACAACGTGCGCGCTGCCTGCGAGCAATCATTAAGGCGACTGGGCGTAGAAACTATCGATCTTTACTACCAGCACCGGTTAGACCCTAACGTGGCCATTGAAGAGACGGTCGGCGCGATGGCCGATCTGGTGCGTGCAGGCAAAGTTCGATATCTGGGGTTGTCCGAGGTGGGCGTGGAGATTTTGCGTCGCGCCTGTGCTGTGCACCCGATAGCTGCTTTGCAGTCGGAATACAGCCTATGGGAACGTAACGTGGAGCCGCAAATCCTGCCGGCCTGCCGCGAACTGGGCGTAGGCTTCGTGCCTTTTTCGCCGCTGGGGCGAGGGTTTTTGACCGGTCAAGCGCCACGCGCGGAAGGCGTGGCTGATCCTTCGGACATCCGCGCCGATATGCCGCGCTTTCAGGGTGAAAACTACGATCGTAATTTAGCCTTGGTGGCGGTTCTCAAAGGCCTTGCTGAGCGTAAAGGATGCACCAGTGCTCAACTGGCGCTGGCGTGGTTACTCAGCAAAGGGCCGGATATCGTGCCGATTCCCGGGACAAAGTCGTGCAAGCATCTAGCCGAAAACGCAGCGGCGGCCGAAGTTACGCTGTCTGGTTGCGACCTGATGGCTATCGAGCAGACTTTTCCACGTAACGCCGCTGCCGGAGCGCGCTACAACGCGCAGATGGAAAGCTTGGTCAACCGCTGAATTAGCCAGTCCGGCAACTGCTGTAACAGTCGTCCCGATAACCGGCTTCCAATACATATCGTCCGGTGATATATTTATCAGCGGCGAACAAATGCTTCGGTTACTCGACTATCACCGGCGGCGGTATTGGCTGGTCGGCGGCTGGAGCCTTAGGTTTCGCGTGTTCGAGGTTGAGGGGAGTAATGCACGGCCTCACGGCCTGAAGTACTCCTTCAGCTTGCACGATGTCGATGGCACCCGGCTGCTCGGATACGACAACGCGCATGGTGTTGCGCAAGTTCAGGCCTACGACCATCGGCACCGCTTTCGGCGCACCAGGGAGCTCGTGCCTTATCGGTTTGTGAGTTCGGACCAGTTGATCGTCGATTTTTTCGATGCGGTTGAGCGGGCCTGCAAACTGGAAGGAATGGAGTTCGAGTTTGACCACGATGAGGTTGAGCTCGATACACAGATCGAGGCGGAGGACGACGATGACGCGAAAGTCACTGAATAGCCTGAAGGAAGAAATGCGCGCAGTGGCTCGCGGCGAGCGCAAGGCCTCGCCGCTTCCAGCCGCCCCGATGCTGTCGGCGCTGTCGCGGGAGTCGCTAGAGCTGTTAGGCGTGCTGCTGCGGGAGAGGCCTGCGAGCGTGTCCGATCTGGTCGCACTCACCGGTCGCGCACAGTCGAACGTTTCCCGTTCGCTGCAGCTGCTGGCGAAACTGCGGCTGATCCGGCTGGTGCGGGACGGCCGCGGCGTGCGTCCGGAGCCCATCGCCGGGACACTTAAGGTGGACTTGGCTACCGGTACCTACGAAACGACGCCGCTGGCCGAAGTCGCCGCCTGAGAGGGCGCGGCCGCGGTGCCACGATCCTCACGGCTGACCCGTAGCGCGTCCGGCTACTGGATGTCGATCGGTATCCTCCCAGTAGACCCGCACCGCTCCCTCAATCCGCAAAAAGCCACCCGATACTCGAGGTGAGCTAAGGACGCCTTCGCCCTATAGTTCACAGGGGCTCATCAGCCCTGGTAACGGTTTTGAGAGAATGACGATGACGACACCCCACTGCTCTGCGGACGGCCGGTTATGCCGCCGCAAGGCCCGTCGAACACGACCACAGTCGGGAACTTTGAGAGCGGGCCCACCTAAGCATAAGCATCAATCGCGGAACGTGAAATTCGTGATGCATTAACCGGTGACGCCAGCGCTCGTGTGTCATCGGAAGCCTCATTCGGCGTGGACGGGCCCTGCCTATAGCCCTGACCTGAAAAGCCCGACGCATTACCCCCCGACTGCTGTGAGACGTCGACATTGACCTGGGTAAAGCCAGCTTGAGCCAGCATCGATTTGAGTTGTCCAGACGAAGCTTGCAGGGCATCGGCAGCCAGCTGGTTATGTGCGGAGAACAATACCGTAGCGTCGCTACCCGAGAGGCTGAGCTTAATTTGCAGAGGTCCTAGATGTTCGGGATTTAAAGAAATCTGCGCCTCACTGAGCTTCTGGTTCGCGGCCCACACCATGCTCTCACCCACCTGCTGGCCCCATTCCTGAGAACCGATGGGCGCATGTACCGGTGGTGCCATCGGCGCTGGTGCGCCCGCCAGATTGTTGGCAGGCGCAGGGTTCACGTTAAACATTGCGGCCAGCGAACTAAAATCAGTGGTATCTGAAGAAGCAGTGATAGGCGGCAACCCTTCATCAGTCTTGTTTGCTAGGCGTTCCGCGCTATTAATTAATTTCATCATGGGGCTGACGGGCAAATCATCCGGCAGTGTCGAACCTGAAAGTGCGCTCACCGGCGTTGCTGACAACGGCAACGGCGATGGTGCATCGGCAGGCTGCGTGCCGGACAACGCACTTAAGCCTGGTATGCCTGCTGGCCGTGGCGTGACACTGACTTTAGGAGTAACGCCGGGCGGGGCTTTACTCAAGCCAGCCGCGTTCACGCCAGCCATGGTGTCGGCCAGTGTGGCTAGCCACGGCTGATCCACCGCCTTGGCCAGGTCGCTGGGGCTTTGCGGCTTCGGCGTGAGCGTGGTCAAATCCGCCTCCTCACCATCACTTAAGGCGCTGCCCGTAGCCACACCCGCCTGCGGATCTAAAACTTTGGAGGCTATCGAAGGTGTAGGCGCAGCGTCCATCTCACCCAGACCCGTGGCGACGACAGATGCATCGGCGTGAGCCGCGGCTGCGTCTGTTGGCGTCTTATCGAGCTCTGAGTTCGCTATTTTCGCAACCGGCACCGCGCTGGCTACCAAGGGTAATGCGATGCCGTTTAGCAGAGGCGGCAAAGCATTGCCGCTTTTCGGCGTTGCCTTACCGTCACTGGCTCGCCGAGCCGTTTTGGGTGGTGTTGAAGTCGCTGGAGTTTCAGGCTGCTGTGTGGTCATGCTCGCCGCCCGTGACGTCGAGTCTGGTCCATCACGCTCAGACTGCTGAACCATTTGTGCCGAAAACGAGCGCTCGTTGGAGTTACCCGTTTCGGGCGCGTTGCGCTCATGCGCCGCGCTAGCCTTGATACCCGTCCTCGCGGAAGGGGTGGAGCTCGCCAGCTGGGTGGCGAAATTTGGCGTGTTGATGTTCATGGCCTATAAGTCTGCAAGCGGCGTGCCAAGCACCGCGCATCTAAGGTCCTAATCGATGCGAATGGGTATCGCTCTGGAGGCTCGCTCATCGGTTTCTGCCTGCTCACGGCGCTCAGTAACGGCGCGTTCTTGCAGCTGCAGCCGGTCAACGACTTTTCCTAAAGAGGCGGCTTCAATTTTTCGCTCGTGCCAAACAGCCGTTGAGGAGTCAGCGACGACTTGCGCCTGATCGACGACTCGTTGTTGCTGTCGGATTGCTTCTTCCAGTCGACCTAAGAAGGCTTGAAAGTTTTGTAGCAAGGCCACGTTCTGGGCGGCCGCGCCCTGCTGGCGAGCTGCGTACTCGGCGCGATAACTCTCCAACTCCTGCAACTGCTTTTGCGCCGCGGCCAAAGTCGCCTGATCACGGCTGACCGTACGGCCTGCCTCCCGCTCGCGATCATCAGCCAGGCCTTTGATAGGAGAAATTCGTTCAGAACGGGTCATGATTTAAAAGAACCCCGATAAGCTAACGCTGAGTCACCGAACGGCACCGGACACCAATCCCTGTAGCGTCTGGTTCGCCTCCACATAACCTACCGGCTGATACATGTCTTGACGTAAGAAGTCTTGTAGCCGCGGCCATAAGTCGATTGCCTGATCGATACGCGGATCGCCACCGCGCCTGTACGCACCCACACTGATCAGGTCACGATTTTGGGTATAGGTGCCGTAAACTTGGCGAAAGCGCATCGCCAGATCCATCTGCGTTTTATCCACAATCATGTGCATCGCGCGACTAATAGAGGCCTCAACATCGATTGCCGGGTATACGCCGGCTTCAGCCATGCTACGTGACAATACGATGTGTCCATCCAAAATGGCGCGCGCCGAGTCGGCTATAGGATCGTTCTGGTCATCCCCTTCGGTCAATACCGTGTAAAAAGCGGTAATGGAGCCTGCGCCTTTATCACTGTTACCGCTGCGCTCGACTAATTGCGGCAGACGAGCAAAAACTGACGGCGGATAACCTTTAGTGGCCGGCGGTTCACCAATAGCTAAAGCAATCTCGCGCTGAGCCTGGGCAAATCGTGTTAAAGAATCCAGCAGTAACAGCACTTTTAAGCCACGGTCACGAAAGTACTCTGCTATCGCGTGCGCGGTCCAGGCACCGTGTAAACGCATGAGGGGCGGATTATCGGCCGGTGTCGCCACCACGACAGAGCGCTTCAGACCATCGGGTCCCAGTGTGTTGGCAACAAACTCTTGAACCTCACGACCGCGCTCTCCGATTAACCCCACGACGATTACATCGGCTTCGGTAAAGCGGGTCATCATGCCCAACAGCACGCTCTTGCCGACACCACTGCCAGCAAATAAGCCCACCCGTTGTCCACGGCCAATGGTGAGTAGACTGTTGATCGTGCGAATACCCACATCTAAGGGTTCGCGGATTGCCCACCGTTTCAAGGGATTGAGCGGCGTACCCATCAAGGATTGATGCTCGTGCACATTTAAGGGACCTAAGCCATCCAACGGCCGGCCAGTCCCATCAAGTACCCGACCTAAAAGACCCGGGCCTACCAAAACTTCAGAGACACTCGATGAGGGCAACACCCGGGCGCCAGGCATCACGCCGCGAAGCTCTCCCGTTGGCATTAAAAACAAACGCTCACCGGAAAAACCCACCACTTCGGCTTCTAACCCGCGACCGTCGGCGGTGCTGACCTGACAACGGCTGCCAACGGCCGCCTCACAACCCATGGCCTCAAGCGTCATGCCGACCATGCGTGACAAAACGCCCTCCACCTGCAACGGCCGTAGATCGGTCACCTGTGCGGTGAGTTTGGCGAGTCGCTCACTCCAACGCCGTTCGAGTGCGGCCAGCTCCGGCGTACTCATGGGTGGTCTATGCGCCCGGAATGGTCTCGCTCATCACTACCCATAATCTCAGTGAGTAAGGCGCCCAGCCGTGTATCCAATCGCGCATCCACCCGCGACGTATCGGTGAGCACCTGACAGCCGCCACGCATCATCATCGGATCTTCCACTAACGTCCACGCGCGCTCGTGTTCAGCCGGTGCCAGATATTCACGCACCACCGCCGCATCCTCGGGATGTAATTGGATACGCACACCGCGTGCTGACACGGGCAACTGCTTAACAGCTTCACGAACGATGCTGATGATCTGTGAGCGATCGGTCTTTAGTTCACGGCGCAGCAGCTGCCGTGCCAAGGCCGTCGATAGCGCGACGATCTGCTCAATCACTTCATCGTTGAGCGTCTCCAAAGGACGCGCCAGATCGGTCAAGACCTGCGATAGCCGCTCGGTTTGCACGGCGACACGTTCGCGACCCGCTTCGTAACCTTCGGCAAGTCCGCGCGCAAAAGCTTCGTTGTAAGCTGCACTTTGCAGATCTTCCAGCACACCGGCGCTGACTACACCGGCGGTAGCTCCGGTCGCCCGCGCCGGGATAGCGCCTGACACAATTCCAGGTACCCATGGGCGGGCTTCTTGCGCGTCAGCCGCGTCAAGCACCTCGCCGGGGCGCACTTAGACGTACTCCTGCGACGCCTGACCCAGAATAATCGTGCCTTCTTCGGCCAGCCGTTGCGCCACGTTTGTGATTTCGCGCTGAGCTTGCTCGACCTCGGTCAGCTTGACCGGGCCGCGGGTCTCCATGTCTTCTTTGAGAATTTCCGCAGCACGCTTGGACATGTTGCGGTAGATCTTGTCTTGCACCGTACCATCAGCACCGCGCAGAGCCAACGCCAGGACGTCGGTGCGTACTTCACGCAAGATCGCCTGCATACCCTTATCATCGATCTTCGCCAGATCGTCAAAGACGAATAACAACTCACGAATCTTATTGGTCAGCTCCGCGTCACGACCCTCGATCTCATTCAATACGGTGTTGGCTTGATCACGGGACATGGCGTTGACCACGTCAGCGACGATACGGGTACCACCAATCTTCAGCTGAGTCATGCTGGTGCCCGTATTGGCGGCGCGCTTGGTAACAATAGCGCCTAACTCTGAGATGGCGTTTTGTGGCAATTGCTCCAGGGTCGCGATTCTCATTAAGACTTCAGCGTGTAAGGCCTCGGGTAACAGAGGCACAATTTTGGCGACGTGTTTGCCATCAAGCTGCGCTAAAAGACTGGATATCACCTGTGGATGCTCGTCACCGATGAGCTGAGCCACCATACGCGGCTCCATCCACTTCAAGGTTTCGATGCCCGCACCGCCCGCGCCGGTCAAAATACGATCAACGATAGGCTCAGCGCGACTCTTGCCCAGCGCGCCGGACAAGGTGCGCTTTACGTATTCCAAGCCATCAACAGCAAAACCTGCAGAGTCGGCTTTGCCCAGGAAATTCTGCAGAACCATCTCCGCACGCTCGCGCGGAATTTGCTGAAAGGTCGCCATGCGCGCACCGACGGCTTCCACCTCACGCGCATCCATGAACTTCATGACTTCAGCCGCTTCGGTTTCGCCCAGCGCCATCAAAAAGATCGCTGCTCGCTCCACCCCAGACAACTCAGAAATGCCGCCCTTTGAATCTGCCATCACGACCTACCCTTGATCCCGAACGACCGGATTAAGTCAGATGCACCAGCGTATCGTTGCTTAACGTGCATCAGAAGACACCCATTCCTTGACGACTTGAGCGGCCCGTTGTGGATCTTGCGTGACTAATCCGCGTGCTGCTGCGAGCTGCTGCTCATATGCGATGCTTTGTGCGCTATTCACCTGCAGTGGTGGCACGACAGGCGGTGGAGCGGCTAACGCCGCAGCCGCCTGCGCCGCGGTACGCTTAGGTTTCGGCGACGCGGCGAGCAATGTTTTCATCATCGGACGCAACACCACCATGGCCAACACGATAACCATGATTGCGGCGAGTCCCTGACGCACCCACTGCTGAACCAGGGGACTGGCATAGAAGGGCTCTGGGGTGCCAGCGCTTACCGGACCGGGATCAGAGAACGGCGCGTTAATCACTTCCACGTGATCGCCGCGTGCCTCATCAAAGCCTACGGCTTCTTTGACCAACATCGTATAACGCGATACTTCATCCGCTGATAGCGCCGTCGAGGTGACTTTACCGTCGTCCGCTTTAACCTGTTTTTGATCCACAATCACCGCCACTGAGAGGCGTTTAATGGCGCCAGTGGGCTGCTGTACGTGGCTGATCGTGTGATCAATCTCAAAGTTTCGGGTTGCTCGGGTGGAGGTGGACGTGGGCGGCGGCGGCGCCGGTGGGGCTGCATTGCCGCGCTGCCCTGGAACGGCTGCCGCTACAGCTGGCTGACCACCTGACTGTGGCGGCTGGTTGCTCAGTGCCCCCGGAATTCCGCCGGCCGTGCCATCGCCGGTATGCTGATCAGAGGTCGTCTGCTCGCTACGAACCACTTGTTTGGTCGGATCAAAGTTCTCGCTGGTCTGCTCGGTAACCGTGAAGTCCAGCAAAGCCGTGACCCCAGCATGAACTTTACCCACGCCTGCCAGGGGTATCAGCAGGTTCTCAATACGTTTGGCATAACCGTCTTCTAACGAATGCGTGTACTCCAATTGCTTGGAGGACATGGCTAACGGATCTTGGCCCTCAGGCAATGACAACAGATTGCCGTTTTGATCAATAACCGTCACGTCAGAGGACTGTAACTCCGGCACCGAGGCGGCAACCAAATGGCTGATCGCTCCCACCTGGCCATTTTCTAAACGCCGACCGGGGTATAACTGCAGCAAAACTGACGCCGTGGGGCGTCGATGGTCACGAATAAAGGACGTCTCGTGCGGAATAGCTAAATGCACGCGCGCGTTTTGCACACCCTGGACTTTAACAATCGTGCGCGCCAGTTCAGTTTCCATCGCCAACTGGTAGCGAGCACCTTCCATGAACTGACTGGTGCCAAAGCCGGTGTCCTTTTGAATGAGCTCAACGCCTAAGGCATCGGACTGCGGCAATCCCTGGGCGGCCAGCTTCATGCGCGCCTCGCGAACCTGAGACTCCGGCACGGTAACCGTCCCGCCGGCGCCCTCCAGCTTGTGCGGGATACCCGCCGCCGTAAGCGCATCAACAACCTGCGCGGTCTCTCGCTCTGATAACTGACTATAAAGCGTGCCGTAGGTTTGTCCCTGTGACCAAAACACCAACCATAAGGCAACCGCGATGGCACCGGCGAGGCCTGCCAGCTGCAAGATTTGCCGCACGGCCGGCATCTCGATCAGACTGCGCTGCTCTAAAGGTAGATCAGACATGCTTCACCGTCTTTAAGGCAGACACGAAGAACTTTTTATTCCCAAACGTCATAGCGGCATGTTCATGATGTCTTGATAGGCAGACACCAGCTTGTTTCGAACTTCAGACATCGCCTTAAACGACAGCGCGGCTTTCTGCGATTCGATCATGACCTGGGTTAAATCAACCCCGGGTGTGCCGTTATCAAAGGCGGTAGCTAAATCTGAGGCACTAACCTGCTGGGTATTAACCTGCGAAATAGCCGAGCCTAAGATACTGGCAAAACTTGCCGCCCCCGTGGGCGCTACGGCCTGATTTCCCAGCCCTAGAGCACTAGGACTGCGGGCCGCTTGACTGCTCAGTGACTGTAACTGTTCTAATAATCGGGTTGGATCAATGCTGGTCATGCGGCACTCCCGGGAATCTCAATCCCCCGCGCACGCAATTGCGCCAGTTTATGACGCAAGGTACGCGGGCTAATACCTAAACGCTCGGCAGCGTCTTTGCGACTGCCTTGCGCCAAGCGTAAGGCTTCGATGATGCGCTGACGCTCATGATCTTTAAGGTCAGCGCGCAGATCATCATCAGCCAACAGATCATCGGCTTCATCAGTGGCCTCGGACCACATGCTCGTGGGTGTCGCCAGTGGAGCTGAGGTCACACCAACGGCAAAGTCCAGGTCATCAACACTCAAGACCACGTCATTTGCCAGCAAAGTCGCGCGCTGTAGAACATTTTCTAACTCTCGCACATTACCGGTCCAGCGATACTCCAACAGTCGGCCTGCGGCTGAAGTGGACAGCGAGTACGCACGCTCATTAGAGAGCTTTTTTAAGACCCGCTCGGCCAAGGGTAAAATATCCCCTGGGCGCTCGCGTAAGGCAGGAAGCCGTAATGGCATCACGCTTAATCGGTAGTAGAGATCTTCGCGAAAGCGACCTGCTGTGATTTCTTCTGGCAAATTGCGATTGCTTGTGGCGATGACCCGGACATCCAACGCGACCACTTTGCTGCCGCCGATGCGTTCGACTTCTTTTTCCTGAAGCACACGCAAGAGTTTGGCTTGTAGCCCTAAATTCATCTCTGAAATTTCATCCAGTAACAGCGTGCCGCCTTGAGCCTGCTCAAACTTGCCTGCATGGGCGCCGGTAGCTCCGGTAAAGGCCCCTTTCTCATGACCAAACAACATGGCTTCCAGCATATTGTCCGGGATGGCTGCGCAATTAATGGCGATAAACGGGCCTTTATGGCGGCGCGAACTGGCGTGCAGAAACCGCGCATACACCTCTTTACCCGTGCCTGACTCACCGGTAATCAGAACGGTCACGTCGCTGGCGCCTACCTTACGCGCTAACGCCAACAAGTCCTTAGACTTCGGATCAACGGCAATAGGGTCTGACGGGTTCGTGCTGGACTCTATAACGGCCACGGACTGGGGCGCACGAGCTAAACGGGTGACCAGACTGACCAAAGCATCGGCATCAAAGGGCTTCACTAAGTAATCTACGGCGCCATCACGCATGGCGGCCACCGCACGAGCGATCGTGCCGTGCGCGGTGATCAGAACTACGGGTAGCTCTGGCCAGCGGCCCCGAACTTGGCGTAATAACTCATGACCATCCACCGGTGCCATCTGCACATCGCTTAGCAGCAGTGCCGGCATCTTTTTTTCAAGTGCTTTTAGAGCAGCACCGCCGTCGGCCACAGCCGTTACCGAAAAACCGGCAAAGGTCAGGGTATCAGCCAATGCCTCACGCAAACTGGCATCATCCTCGGCCACTAAAACGTGGATCGCGCTCATTGCACTTCTCTATAGGCCGGCAGATCCATCAAGAAAGACGCGCCCTTAGCCGTCTCCTCGAGGTAGACCTCACCGTCATGCGCCCGCGCCACGGAGCGAACCACCGCAAGACCTAAGCCAGTGCCGTGTGAACGGGTCGTGTAGAAGGGCTCAAAAATTTGATCACGCGCGTGAACCGGCACACCCGGTCCGTTATCGCTAACTCGTAAATGAATGCGTTCGCCCGACCTTGAGGCGCTGATCACCACCTCAGCGTTGTCTCCCGCGGCCTCTAGCGCATTGGCAGCCAGATTAACCAAGGCGCCAATTAAGGCTTCGGGATTAGCGCGAATTCGGGTGTCCGTTACAAAAGTACTGACGGTTAGGCGGGCGGTGTCATTCAACTTAGAGGCGAGATTTTGAGCCACGTTTTCCAACAGGCCGTTGACATCGCAGGTCACAAAGCTGCCGCCACCGCCGCGTGCGTAGGCCAGCATATCAGCGACTTGGCTTTCCAGATGGCGTAGACGTCCGACCACCTTGGCGGCCACTTCGGCCCGCTGCACGGGATCTAAGTCGGGATTAGCTAAGCGGTTGGTATACAACAAAGCCGCTGATAAGGGGGTGCGGACCTGGTGGGCCAGCAAGGCAGCGGCCTCGCCCAGTGTGGACAGCCGATGTTTTCGTTCCAGCCACTCACGTAAACGCGCGGCTTCAGTCACATCCGTTAACAAAATAATTTCACCGGCTTGAGCTTCCAGCGCGCGGCGATTAATGCTGACGCGACCGCCATCTCGTGTTTCAAACTCACCGCTACCCGAGACCGCCTCACGACTCAGGCGCGACATGATTTCATCCACCGGCTGATCAATCAGCGGCAAGCCCAGCAAAGACACGGCTCCGGCATTAATCTCGCGAACCACGCCCTCACCGTCCACGACTAAAACGGCGCCCGGCAGTAACGTGAGCATCTGTTCCAGTCTGGAACCCATGCGCGCTCGTATCTCCAGCTCTACAAATCGCTCACGGCGCGCTTCCGCCAGTTCGCCGGTCAACGCCGTAATCCGTGACTCAAGGTCACGATAAGAGGACTCCAGCGCCGACGAGAGTCGGTTAAAGTCATTAAACGCTGCCGTCAGCTCACTGTCGCGTGGTTGGGTTGCCATGATCGTGCTCGGTACACTGAACCTGTACCCGACACAGCAAGATCCGTGCCGACTCTAGGGATCTATAAGAATCAATGAGTTATGCAGAGGCCTGTCATCCACCGTCAAGAACCCGACGCTGGAACTTTGCCGCTTTGTCAGCCGGGTGGCGGGCGTAGCGTCTGTCGCTCTTAAATTTCAGGGCCCAGGGGCACCGGTGGCAGGTGATCGTTTGCACGTAGCACCATGGCCAGATACAGACTCTC
The DNA here is from genome assembly GCA_903828595.1 of uncultured Pseudomonadota bacterium. Taxonomy (GTDB): domain Bacteria; phylum Pseudomonadota; class Gammaproteobacteria; order Steroidobacterales; family Steroidobacteraceae; genus CAIKMS01. The sequence continues at coordinate 25,078 of CAIKMS010000019.1, forward strand.
CAGTTGGCGAGTCCATCCGGCCGTATCGTAGAGGGTGAGCGCCACGCGCTGCGGTCGCAAGCGCTCATGCAGCGCGCTAAGCGGTTGGTCAGCGCGGGCCAACTCAATGGCGCGCGCCTCGTAGGCTAGTTCATCGGCAACTACCATTTCGGGAAGGCCCACCGCCCGCAATAAGCTGGCAGCGACACGCCCGGCAAAGGCCCGTCCGTAAGTGGTCAATACCGGCAGGCCCATCCAAAGCGCGTCGCTGGCTGTGGTGTGTGCGTTATACGGTGCCGTGTCTACAAACAGATCAGCCAGACGATGCCGCGCCAGATGCTCCGCCGCAGCCACGCGCGTAGCAAACACCAGTCGCGCAGGATCCACGCCGTTGGATTGCGCCGCCAGTCGCAGGTTCGCCGCCGCGCCTATAGAATCTGCCAGCAACCACAGCACACTACCCGGCACAGCCCTCAGTATTCGCATCCACGTCGCAAAGCGCTGTGGTGTGATTTTAAAGTTGTTGTTAAAACAACAAAAAACAAAACCTTTCTCCGGCAGCCCGCACTGTGCGCGCGTGTAGCGGGTGGAGGCGACTACTCGGGAGGAGTCATTAGCCTGATAACAGGCGGGCAACCAAGCCAAAGTTTCGCTGTAGTACGCGGCATCCTCGGCAGTCGCAACGGTAGGGTCGACGATCACGTAATCGTGATATCCACTGGCAAGCGTGCCGGGAAAACCCAGATAAGAAACCTGCACGGGCGCTACTCGATACGCGAACAGATCAGCCCGGTTATCCGTGGTGTAGCCTTTAAGGTCGATAGCGATATCCAAGCGCATTGATCGCGCAAACTCCACCAGCGAGGCATCGTCCATCTGCCGAACATCAATGAATTGATCAAAGGCCAAGCGCAGCCGTTCGCGCATGGGGTCAGGCTGATCCGGACCGAAGGAGAACGCGATGACTTCGTATTGGCTTCTATCGTGTTGCTCGAACACCCCGGCCATCAGATAAGCCGTGGCATGCTCATGAAAATCTGCCGAAAAATAACCAATTCGCAGGCGTTGTTTGCTCTGGCGGCTATTCAGTAGGGTCGCGCTCGCGCGTAGCGGATGACGATCCTCAACCCAGATCTGTGCCGCTTTTCGTAGAAGCACGGGATCATCCAGTAAGGCGATTGCGCAAAACGGTGAACAGACCTTGCGTCCTTGGTCAATGCCCTCGCGCAGTGCGGCTAAGGCCGGCGTCTCACCTCGCCAGTCACACACCTGACGCTTGGCGTACAGGATGTTCCCGGGTAGATACGCGTAGTGCGAATCCAGGGCGAGGGCTTGATCGTAGCTCGCCGCGGCTGCCGCAAAATCGCGCTGATCCTCATAGGTGTGGCCGCGACTGGCATGCACCATCGCCTGATGAGGTTCTAGGGCTAGGGAGCGTGCAAAATCCTCAAGTGCACGCGCAGGATTACCCAGCGCACGCCAGGCGTTACCGCGGTCATGGTAGAGATTGGCGTCGTCAGGCGCGATAGCCAGGGCTTTGTCGAAGGCGCTGACTGCCTGACAATGGCGCCTTAACTTTACAAGCACGACGCCTATATTACGATGAATCGCAGCGGCGTTAGGCTCCAGCACCAGGGCAGCCTCATAAGCCGTTAGCGCTTGGGCATACTCACCCAAGTCCTGTAGCACGTGGCCAAAATTAACGTAAGGCTCAACATACTCAGGCGATCCCTGCAACGCGCGATGATAGCTGTCGATGGCAGCCTGCATCTGGCCTAAGGCACGTTGTGAGTTGCCCTGGTTATTAAGAGTCTGGGCATCATCAGGCTTTAATTGCAACGAGCACTGATAGGCGCGAAGCGCCGCCTCATAGCGACCTAAATCATAGAGGACGTTACCGCGGTTGCGGTGCGCGATGGGGTCAGATTCATCCAGCGAATGAGCGCGATCAAAGCTTTGCAGCGCCAGGCTAGGCTGACCTAAGGCAGCCAGTGCACTGCCGAGATTGGCATGAGCCGCGGCCACCGCAGGGTTAACCGAAAGCGCGTCTGAAATAAGTTGTACCGCGTCGGCATGGCGTCCCTGCTGATGGGCGATGACACCGGCCAGATGCAGCGCATCAAAATAGTGTGGTGAGAGATCCAGCGCCTTTTGATAGGCGATGAGCGCTTCAGGAAGTCGCTGCTGCTGATGCAAAGCCAGGCCCTGACTAAAAAGTGCTGTGGCCTGCACGGACACCGTAGCGTCAGGCATCAGACTTTCTGCCATTAGACCCTGGCCGACCGACTCGCGGGGTGTGCAAAGTGCTTTTAAAACCTCGTGGCGCTACAAGCCCTAACCGCGCCCGCCAGCCGCTGTGGTGCCTGCCAGCAGACGCAGGCTGTGCAATCACAATGAGCGCGGCATCAATCCTGCGATGATCGGCTGGGTGGATACTTAAGCAACGTCCGCCGTCAGTCGGTACTTGCGCAGTTTTTCGACTAACGTGGTGCGCTGCATGCCGAGTAAGCGCGCGGCACCGGCGATGGTGCCATCAGCGCGCGCCAAGGCTTCACGAATATAGCTCTGCTCTAAGCGCACCAGATGGTCTTTAAGGTCAAACCCGTCACTGGGTAGTGCGCTCACCGAACCTTCAACGGCACGATGAGCATCACTGGCCCGCACCAACTCCAGACCCGCGGGCCGATACTTCTCCGGCAGATCATCCACATCTACGATCTGCCCGGCGTGCAGAATCACCAAGCGCTCCAGCAAATTCGCCAGTTCGCGCACGTTACCCGGCCATTGGTACTGCCCCAACGCGGCTAGCGTCCGATTAGAAAGATGCACACGCACCCCGGTCATACGCTCAATGCGATTTAAAAGGTGCGCGACTAAGTCAGGTAGATCACCGAGACGCTCGCGCAAAGCCGGCATCTGCACCGGAAACACGGCCAAACGGTAGTAGAGGTCCTCCCGAAATTGTCCAGCCTCAATGGCCGATTCTAAATTCCGATGGGTGGCAGCAATAATGCGCACGTTCGCCACCCGGGTCTGGCTGCTACCCACACGCTCGAAGGTTCGTTCTTGCAAGACGCGCAACAGATTGACCTGCATCTGCGGGGCCATATCGCCGATTTCATCTAAAAACAGCGTGCCGCCGTCAGCAATTTCAAAGCGACCCTGGCGGGTATTAATCGCTCCTGTGAACGCGCCTTTCTCGTGACCAAAAAGCTCGCTCTCTAAAAGCTCGCCCGGGATTGCCCCGCAGTTCACCGGCACAAAAGCGCCAACTGCGCGCGAACTACGCTCATGAATATGGCGGGCCACCATTTCCTTGCCCGTGCCCGACTCGCCGAGAATCAGCACGTTGGTGTCGTAAGGGGCTACTTGCTCGACTAATCGGTGAACGGCGCGGATGGCTGGCGACTGTCCACTGGGGCGGAACATCGATAAAAGCGGTGGCACCGAATACGACCGCGCCCGCAGTTCTTTAGCCTTGACCAGCAGCCCGGCAACCACATCACTGTGCGCAGACAACTCAAACGGCAAGACCGGCACATCGCCTAGGGTCGCTTTGGCGCGACGGCTTCCCGCACAGAGCAGCGGCAGCGGTGAAGTGTAGGCTTTGCTGCGCTCAGCCAGTCCGCGCAGATCGGCATCGCTGACGCCATCGCCGACCAAGATGGCCAACCAGCGCAAGGACTCAGGGGCAGGCCAATCGATTAATGATACGGAGTCGGCGACTTCGACCTCGCAATCGAGATCTTTAAGTAGTGTTTCCCAGTGCTGCGCACGCGCTGCATCAGGTTCCAGCATGAGGACTGTATGCTGAACCACCGGTCCCCTATCTCCTAAAGCACCTGCGTTCATGCAGGCGCACTGACTTTGTTTTCGACGTCCTGTCGATGACTATCGCGTGTCGAACTTTTACGTTCGGCTCGTCAAGTCTCAACGCAGGCTAAGGTAATAATTTTACCCAACAAAGTACAGAGGCTAGGGACTAAATTTCAATCACGGACGAGCGTGCGCACACCGGCCACCGCACGACGATGGTGCCTGAAGATCATTCTTTCTAAACCTTCGATCACACTGCCCGACAGTCCGGCGAACTCAAAGCGAGCCCAGGTCGCACCGCTATCATCCACGCGCGCAGAAACTACCCTACCGGGTAGCTGTAAGGCCTGGGGTAGTAAACGGCTGACGAACAGGTGCACACAGCCGGTGGTGCCCTCGCTTAAGACATCATCGTGCCGCCATTCCACGCCGCTGGCGTACAAACGCCAGGCCCTGGGGGCGGGCAGCTGCTCATCTTTAGCCACCAGACGCGCGACTAGCTGAATCAATACGTTGATTTTGTGCTCAAGGCGGTGAAGATCCTCGGCGACTGACGAGTCATCATCCGATGATTTACTGTCAGCGCTGACCACCCGTGACTCATCCAGCGAAGCATCCGCCATCAGTAACTGCACGTTGTCGGCATTCAGACCCGCCAGACGCGCGGGTTCCGGTGCGGGCGCGGCATGAAAAGCCAACGGCAAGGCGTCCTCGTAATAGACACCCTCAAAACCGCCTGAAGTGGAGTGAGTGAAGTCCGTCATTAAGGGTTATGAGCGCCTAGATAGGCTCCACCCATTCGACGACCGGCAGCCAAGGTATCGGCCTGGCGATCTAAAATACGCCGCTGATGGGCCATCAGACCCAACAACTCGTCATTAACACGCACCAGCTCTTTGAGCCCCTCCACCATCTGCGGAAGCTCCTCGGGGGTAGGCTTGCGCTCAAACAAAGCGGCAATCCCTACCCGGCGCTCGTTATCCAGATCGGCCGCACCTGCCCAATCACGAGCCAGCATCCGCTCACGAATCTGCGCCGACAAGACTCGCAACGGGGCGAACCTATCGACGGCGGGCTCCGGCAAGTGGTGCACGCTACTCATTGACCAACGGCCATCGCCTGCTGAGGTGCAATAGCTTCCCAGGCACCTTTCAGTTCCCGGAACGTCACAGCAATCTGCTCAAACCCTTCGGGAGCGTTACCCGCATGGGCTTGGGTCAGTTGCATCAGGCTGACTTCGTAGGTGCGCTTGAGCATCTGCGCGACCTCACCACCCTTCTCCATGTTCAGCGTATCTGCCAATTCGGTAATAACCAGCGAAAGCTTATCGACCTGCACGCACTTTTCAGCGATTTCGCCACGCTGCAGGTGGCCTTTTATGGCCGCAATACGCTCCAGCACGTTATTAAGCAGCAGAAGGGTTAAACGATGAGGATCGGCATTCACGGTTTGGCTGTGAGCGCCTACGGCACCATAAGCCCGTAACGCGTTTTGTCGACCGGAATTCATCATGTCTTACTCCCCCAAAAAAATCCAAAACTCTAAGGCCGTTATCGCTTATCTCAACCGCTCTTTGAAACCGGCCCATAATTGGTGGTTAGGGCAGCCAGCTGGGCGGTCAACTGGGCCTGTTCTGACTTCAACTTAGCGACCATTGAGTCCATCGCGTTGTATTCGGAAAATAAACTTGACTGCAATTGAGCCAGATAGTCATTTAAAGACTTTTGCTGGGTAGAAATATTGTTCAGCGAACCCTGTAGCGCGGTTACCTGCTGATCAATCAGACCACCCGGTGCCGTGAACGTAATCAGCAACTTATCTAGCCCAGGTGCTACACCGGTCGTGGCGTTCGTAAAAAGATTAGACACCGCTGTGGGATTGGTCTGCAGTGCGGTGGACAGCGTCGAGCTATTCACGGCCAACGTGCCGTCGAGATTCACCGTAATGCCGATTTGTGCCAGTGAAGTCAGCGCCGAGGAGCTGGTGCTGCTGGTGGAGGGCGTGCCACCCGAGATCAGCTTCGTTAATTGCGTAGAAAAACTGTTAGTCAGCGAACTACCGAAAAGCGCACCGGAGGTGCCCGTGGTCACGTCATAGCTCTGCAACGGATTTAAAATTCCGATTAGCCCGTTGTAGGCTGAAACAAAAGAATTAATTGCGCTGGTCGGTCCCGAGGGATTGGCGCTAACCGTTAAGGTGGTCGGCCCGGAGGAGGTTGTCAGGGCCGTCGCGTTGATAGTGACACCCGAGATCGCCGTACTGATCGCGTTACTGGCACTGGTGTAGGTCAGTCCGTTGATCGCAATCACCGAATTCTGCGCCGCCTGGGTTTGAGTCAGACCGTTACTTTGCGAGGCCGGGTTATAGGTAAGACGCGACAAACCCGTGCCGGCATCGGTTTCCGATACGGTCACGGCGTTGGAGGCGCCCGTCACGCTGCTCGATAGAGCTAAATAGGAGCCGGTATCGGCGGTAATGACCGTAGCTGAGATGCCTGGATTGTCACTGGCCGCGTTAATCGCGCTGGCAATGCCCGATAGCGTGTTATTACTCGAAGTAACGGACACTGAAAAACTGCTACTGCCGACCGCTATCTTTAGCGTACCCGTACCCACGGTGGCACTGCTGCCACCGGAGAACGCTGCCGATTGCAGATTCGTGCCTTGCGCTAACTGCGTAATGGCCAGCGTATAGGAGCCTGGCACAGCATTCGCCGAGGTCGTTGCCGACGCCACGGCGGCTGCACCAACGGTCGCGGTGTAGTTATTGAACGAGGCTGAGGTCGTCAGCGACTCGATGGCTGTCTGCACCGAGGCTGCCGCCGCGGTAAGCGAACTGTAGCCGGCAATCTGCGAGTTGATTAAAGAGGTTTGCTGATTGTACTCGGCACTCTGTCCCTGACCCTCGGACTGGACAATAGCACTGACAATCGCATTGATATCAAGACCCGAACCTAAACCCGCACTGCTGATAATCGCAGACCCGGGGTTGGATTGCGTAGTGACCGCATTGCTGGCAGGCGTTGAGCTGCTGGAGGTAGAAGTCGGTGAAATGCTGCTCATAATAGGCTCCAAAATCTACCTTAGCCCAAGCAAGCTTCGTGCCAGACACCCTGCATCTGGCCAAGCCTGCTTGACCTAAGCAGTCTAGGCCCGACTATTGACCAGCAATCCCGTCAACGCCAGACCCGACGTACCGATGTTCTGAGCCATTTCCAGCACGTTTGGATCGGGAATTTGCCGTACCACGTCGCCGGTCTGCGGATTAACGATCGTGACTCTGGACTTTCCGGACGAGGAGTCCAGCTGGAACACGAACTGTCGCGCGTTAGCCTTCAGAAACTGATTAATCGCGTCCACCGCTGCGGACAACTGATCCGCCGACACCGGAGGCGGCACACTTTGGCCAGCCTGCGGCAAACTCTGGCCCTGGCCGTCACTGGCCGGACTCGGGACCGCTGACACCGAACTGACCGGCGCCACATCCGCAGACGTCACAGACGCTGCGCTTGAGATACTATTTCCAATAACACTTGCCATGACACTTCCCGTACTTAATGTAGCGGGTGCGCCAGTTGGGACCTCTTGAGCGACCCGGGCGTCCATGCCCGGGCTTTTCCATGCTCAGAGGCGCTCTGTACGCCGCTGTTTTCCATCTAATCCGGGGCGCTTGATACTCCTAAGCGCCCCACTAATCGTCTTAACCTTACTGCAGAAGCTTCAACACGCCCTGGGCCTGCGAGTTGGCTTGCGCCAAGATCGAGGTGGCTGCCTGCTGAATGATCGTCGCTGTCGACAGTGTCGTACTGGCTGCAGCGAAGTCCGCGTTGACGATACGACCGTTAGCAACCGTAAGGTTCTGCACCGACGTACCGATGTTCTGCACCGCGGAGGTCAGTCGGTTCTGGATAGCGCCGTATTGCGCGTTGAAAGCGTTGATCGCTGCGATGGCCGAGTCCACCGCGTAAATCGTGTTGTTCGCCGCTGACGTGGTCAATACGTTCTGCTGACTTAACGAGCTGGAGGCGTTGATCACCGCCGTACCGGTGTTTAGACCAATATTGGTGACCGCACCGCTAAACGACAGACCGGACGTCGAGGCCAGGTTCACCGTACCGCGGAATGTGAGGTTAGCCGTATCGCCCGTGGCACCGTAAGCCGCCGTCGATACGTCCTGCGACAAGACGCTTGACACGGTATTCGCGCCAGCGAAACCACCCGTGACTGACTCTTGAGTGATGATGTTGCGACCATCGGTCGAGGCCAACTGCAAGGTACCCGAGGAAGTCACTGTAGCAACCACACCGGTCGTGTTGGAGTAGTTATTGATGCTCGAAGCCGCAGCCGCCAAAGTAATTGAACCGCTGGTAGCGAAGTTCTGGTTGATCACGGTCGTGCCGTCGATCGCCAGGCTGTAAGTCGTTGCAGTAGCACCGCCCGAAGCGTACGACAAGAAGTTGCCGGCACCCGGTGCGTTAGTACCTACCGTTGGCGAGAAGGTCACGGTGTTGGTTGCGGTGGCGGTTAAACCCGACACGCCGCTGGCATTGACAGCCAGTGCCTTGGCAAACGCACTATCTGATGACTGACCGGTCACGGTAGTCGCGTAGGCACTAGACGCCTGAATCGCAGTACCGCTGATAGTTAGCGCGTTGGTGGCGATCGCCGCGCTGTCCACACCGGTGTAGCTGGTGCTGTTACGAGCGGCAATCGATACCGTCGATGTGGCTAACGTCGTGGTCAAGCTGCCCAGGCCGGTTGCGCCTAAGCTAATGTTGGCGCCGGCGCCGCTGGCGGTCGATACCGTTGCGGTTACCGTGTTGGTCGCGGCCTGGTTCACAAAGGAACCCAGCGTGCTGGTCTGTACGTTTTGCGCAGCACCCGAGATCGAGATGGTCTGGCCTACGTTGGCACCGACCTGGAACTGCGCACCGTTGAACGTACCGTCCAACAGGTTCGTGCCGTTGAACGAGGTCTGGGTGGCTAGACGCTGAATTTCCTGGATTCGCTGCTGAACCTCAGAGTCCAGAGCAGCGCGATCGGACGCGGAGTTCGTGGAGTTCTCAGACTGCACAGCCAGCGTACGAATACGGTTTAAGTTGGACACCACCGTGCTCAGTGCGCCGGAGGCGACCTGGGCTAGTGAGATGCCGTTGTTAGCATTCAACGAGGCTTGGTTAAGGCCGTTGATCTGTGCCGTGAGGCGGGTTGAAATTGCAAGACCGGCCGCGTCGTCGGCAGCGCTGTTGATGCGCAGGCCGGTAGCGAGGCTATTCTCAGCGTTAGACAAGTTATTTGCGTTTGCAGTCAGTGCATTCTGTGCAACTGATGCGTTGTAGTTACTCGCTACGTACAAGGCCATGATGATCTCCTGGTGTTAATCCGCTCGTACCTTTCGTACGTGGCGGTGGTGTCTTTCGGCCCGCTCCGCAAGCCAAATTGATCCGTGCAGGGTATGTATCGGACCCTCGAACGAAATCTTTAACACCCAGAGATTGACAAGAGGGATTAAGTGGCGAAAAGCGCGTTGAGTCACTTTTTTGATCAGCACGCTAAAGTTTGTCTTTAGCTGGCCGATCCGGGGGGGCCCTTCTGGGATAACCACTAAGTCTAATGGCCCCAAGCCATAATCAGACCCGCGCTTATCGGCGGGCAGCGCCCAAACTTAAGCCTAAGGGCGCTTACTGATTGACCGATCAAAGATAGTTGAAGATCGAAAGATTCTTCAGGCTAGCGTAGCTTTGTTCAGCGGCCTGCAAGCTTACTTGTTCTTGGCTCAAGCTGGTGATAGCCGCTGCATAATCGGTGCTGGTAGCCGCGGTGAGCGAGCCCTGCAGCTGCAGCTGCACGTTTGAATTGATCGTATCTTGCGCCGTCACCGCGTTGAGCCGTGTCCCCACCTGTGTACGAATATCTGAGACATTATTAACGGCCTGATCGATAGCGCCCAAATTCTGATTCAAGGCATTTTGCAATGCTGCCGTTTGCGTGGCGGTGGTCGCCGGCGTTTTTAACGCACTGACCAGATTTGATAACGTCGCAAAAATGCTTTGATTGGAACTTGGCGCCACAGCGAAGCTGTCGCCGTTAGCCGGCGCTCCAGAAATCTCAAGCTGTACACCAGAGTTTGGGATGCTGATGGATTGCCCACTGCTATAGGCCGTACCGGCCGGCACGACCGAGGTATTCGTCGTGGTATCCGTAACCGAGTAGGTGGGGCCTGGCGCCACCGTAAAACTATCGGTCGCTGCCGGGGTTCCGGCAAGCGTTACGCTAAAGCCGTTACCGGAGATCACACCGTTAGCAGCAAGCGTCTGCACAGCTGAAGTGGTGCCACCGAAACTCAGCGTATAAGTTGTAGGGCTTAAAAAGTTAATGGTAGTCGGACCTGGTGCGGGCGTGGGCGCCACGGCACCTACCGGCGCACTTAAACTGGCGTTGCCCGCATTACCCAGCGCCGGCACCACCGCGGGTGCCTGAAAATCAATTTTATAGCTATGCCCGCTGTATTGCGCCGAATTAGTCACGGCGGTCGTGCCGACGACGCCAAACCCGGTATTGGATGACGCGGGCTGGACGGCGAAGCTGCCATTGCCGTTGGGGATGTTGCTAAACACCGCACTACCCGAGTCGGTGTCAGTCACAAATCTCCCCGAGCCAATCTGGATCTGCCGCGTGCCGTTATTGCCCTGGTAACTCACCGTGCCATTGGCTGCCTGAACAAAAGGCGGGGCGCCGGTCGCCGTACCCGCAAACAGGTACTGGCCGGTGCCGTCCTGAGTATTGGCTAACTGCGTCAAGCTCTGCAATTGCTGAGCGATGTTGGTGGCCAGTGCCGCGCGATCGGTATTAGATAGCGTGCTGTTGGAGGCCTGAACAGTCAGGGTTCTGATGTTGGTTAGAATCGCGGTGACCGAACTCAGCGCGCTGTCTTGAATGGACAGACGACTCTGAACCGTCGTTGAATTGCTGGCATACGCACTAATCTGAGACAGCGAGCCCTGCAAGGTCACCGCAGCGGTAGCCGCCGTGGGGTTATCGCCGGCTACCTGAAAAGACTGGCCGGTGGAGATCTGCTGCTCGTTCGTACTGATCGCGGACTGTGTTTTATCCAGCGATGCCAGAAACTGGTCGGCTAAGGTTTGACTGGAAATTCGCATAAGGCTAATTACCCGTTCAGAGCGGTGAGCAGAGTCTGGAAGGTCTGCTGGGCGATGGAAATCACCCGACCGGCGGCCGCATAAGCCTGCTGCCACTGCACCAGCTTGGCACCCTCTTCATCCAGATTCACACCCGATGAGGCCTGCAATGCCTGAGTGGCCTGATTAGCTACCGCTTGGGCCGCTGTTTGCGCGGTCGTGGCGGCATAGGTTTGATTACCAATGGCGCCAACGGCATTGGCGTAAGCGGTTGTGATGCTGATGGTCCCGTTGGCTAATAAGCCGCCGGATTGCAGACCCGCCACCGCCAGCGCAATGCTGTTAGCACTGCCGATACCGGCGCCCGTTTGCGAGGGTATGGTGAAGCTATCCCCGGCGGCGGGGATGCCGGAGAAATTAAAGCTGTAGCCGTTGACCGTAATCGCCGATCCCGGCGTGTACGGGATTGCGGCTGACGGCGCGCCTGAACCAACGGTAACCGTATAACTGGTCGCCGGTGTATTAAATTGTAAGGTGGTGGCTTGGGAAGGCAAAGCACTACCCGGGGTGCTGGCGCTCAGCCCGGTAATCGTCACGCTGCTCGCATTGTTTGCGCCCGCAGTCGCCGGGTTAAGACCGGCCGCCGCTAGGCCGTTGGGGTTTGTCAAAGCCACCGTCAAACCGGTTGCCGCCGCCGCGGTAGGTTGCAGTAAGAAGGTATCACCGGAAGCGGGCGGCGTTGCCCGCGGAAGATTGACCGTTAACGCCGGAGCAGCACCGGAGGAATCCGCAGGAATCTGTAAGGTGGTCGCATTCAGTGTGTTTACCGCCACGCTGGCACCGGTCTGTGCGTCGGTCGCCGTCCAGCCCTTGCTGGTGCTGTATTGCAGGACGTAACTGGCAGTGCCCAATGCGCTTAAATTCGAAATCAGTGCACTGGGTGCGCCGTAGGTTGCAGCATCCGTGTTGGTGCTGGACGCTGTGACGGTAGGTCCGGGCACATTAAATAGGTTAGCACCAAAGGTATTGTTCGCCGTAGCACCCTGAGCCTGCAGATTATTGGTGCTTAAACCCACCGCAGTCGCAATTTGGCCCAACGAGCTAAGCGCTGGTGCCACAATCTGACTCTGTGCACTGAGTAGCCCCCCCAGCGTACCGCCGGCGACTTGGCTGGTGATGTCCTGCACCGCACTGCCGGTTCCATAAACAATGTCACTTTGCCCGGGCACGTACGGGTTGTTAGTCACAGCCAGCGGCGTTGAAGTCGCACCGACCACCACCGCCTGACCCGAGCCGACCGACACATCGACCATGCCACTGGCCTCGATGTTGGTTCGAACACCCGTGAGTTGGCTTAATTGGCCCACTAATTGATCGCGCTGATCCAGCAACGTATTGGGTGCTTGACCCGCACCGGTGGCTACCGCCTGGGCAATCTGCCCGTTAATCGAGGCGATATTGCTGGTCAGCGCATTAATCTGTGTCACGGTGGAGCCGACCTGGCTGTTGATCGTGCCTGTCACCGAAGCGATCTGTTGGCCGGCCTGAGTAATAGCCTGAGCCAACGTCTGCGCCTGTGATAACACCGCTGAACGCAGACTGGTGGAGGACGGGTTCGTCGACAGGGTTTGGTAAGCGCCGTAAAAGGCAGCTAAAGCAGCGGCGATGCCATTCGAGGTGCTGCCTAAGGTGCTGTCGACCTGCTGGGCCACATCCACGTAAGCATTTTGCTGAGCAGCCGCCTGATTGGCGGTTTGTGACTGGCTTTGCGCAAAGAGATTGAGATTTCGGACAACGCCCGTGACGGAGACGCCGGTACCCACGTAACCGGCACCGAAATTCTGCGCCAACGACGGGGCTAGCTGCACGCTCTCCCGGGTGTATCCCTCCGTTGCCGAATTTGAAATGTTATTGGCCGTAACGGCAAGACCCTGCTGGAAGGCCTGCAGTGCCGATACACCCGTATTCAGTAAATCACCCATAAGACAAACCTACTAAGGAAAGACCCGGTAAAAGCCGGTGCCTGTCTCCTATTGAATCGGCGAGTGGACGACGTTCTTGAGCGCACCGACCGCACGGCGCAGCGTGTCTGAACTTAATATGGCATTGATTTTCATAGCATATGCCGGGTCCGTGGCATAACCGGCACCCTGCAGCGCACTGGTAAATCGAGCGACGTCCGAGCCCACACCTAAGGCGCTGGCATAGCGCAGGTTACCCTTCAGAAAGGAGACGAAGTCATGGAATCCGTTCTCCAAGGACTCGTAGGCCCGAAACGGCTCGTGACGTCGAACCGCCATCCCACCGGAGTATTCGACCGTTTCCTTAGACACGCGCTTACCCAACCATGCCGAGTCGGCTTTGATACCAAAAAGATTGAAGCTGGAGCCTTCAGGAGCGGTTGGCACCTGTTGACCCCAACGGGTTTCCAGAGCTGCTTGAGCGACTAGCACCAGCGGGCTCACGCCTAAGCTGGCACCGGCGCTTACCGCATGGGGCATGACCATAGCCACAAACTCCTCCGGAGTTTTCGCCAGCGCATTAGGCCCTACCGAACTGCGTGAGGCCGCCGGTGAACCACTGACCGGCGCCTGCGGCGCGCTTGCGGCTGGCGCTTCAGCCGCACTGATGGCACCAATGATTGGTGCCGAACTGCGCCTTAGCGGCAAGTGCAGGGCTTGAGCAGCACTGGCGCTGGTGGCAGCCGTCATCAAGCGAGGATCGGTTGCAGCCGTGCTGGGCGTGTGCGGCGAGAGACTTTTGACCAGCATGCTGGCGATTCCTAAGCCCTTGCCCTGCGACAGACTTACCGATAGCTGCTCGTCATAAAGATCCTGGTAGAACTTTGTGGAATCGCTATCAAATGCTCCCTCGCCCAGCTTCGCATCGCGCATCGATTTCAGCATCATGCCTAAAAAGAGCGATTCGAACTGTTGGGCGACTTTTTTAAGGGCCTCGGGAGCGTTTGCTCCTGCCTGAGCTTTAAGAGCAGTTAATCCCTGCACGTCCAGCCAGTTTTGATTGGCGTTGCCACCGAGATCGGCAACCGTGGGTAAAGGCGTGAGTTCCGTGGCCATAACTACCTCAAATAACAATCAGTTGAGCGCGTAATGCGCCGGCTTGCTGTAATGCCTCTAAAATCGCTACTAAATCACCGGGTGCTGCACCCACCTGGTTCACTGCGCGTACGATCTCATCAAGCGAAACGCCGGGCTCAAACAAGAACATGCGGCTCTTACTCTGCTGCACGTCAATCGTGGAATCTTGAACTGCAACCGTGGTGCCGCCACTGGATAAGGGCGAAGGCTGACTTACTTTTTGATCTTCTTTGATAGAAACCGTTAACGAACCGTGCGACACAGCGGCCGGGCTGACTCGCACGTGACTGCCAATCACAACCGTGCCGGTGCGTGAGTTAATGATAACCCGCGCCGGTGCGTCACCCGGACTCAATTCTAGGTTTTCCAAGACAGAGACAAACGCGACGCGCTGATTAGGATCTGTAGGTGCTTGAACTTTGACAGACACCGCATCGACCGGTATCGCCGAGTCAGGACCTAGTGCGTTGTTGATCGACTGGGCCAGTCGCATTGAGGTGGTGAAATCCGCCGTATGCAAACTCAAGACCAGGGAATCACCGGTGGCAAAAGCATTAGGGACTGCACGTTCCACCGTCGCGCCGTTGGGAACACGTCCGGACGTGGGTACGTTAACCGTTACTTTAGACCCATCATTGGCTTGCGCACCAAAACCGTTGACCACGAGGTTACCTTGGGCAATCGCGTAGACCTGACCATCCAGACCCTTCAACGGTGTTACAAGCAGTGAACCGCCGCGCAGGCTTTTTGCGTTACCGACCGAACTAACGGTGATATCGATGGTCTGGCCGGGTTTGGCGAAGGGTGGTAACTCGGCATGCACCGACACGGCCGCTACGTTCTTTAACTGCGGATTCACGCCAACCGGCAAGCTCACGCCCAGCTGCTGCAACCAACTTGCCAAACTCTGCGTGGTAAAAGGCGCCTGACTAGTCTGGTCACCGGAGCCGTCCAAACCTACAACCAAACCGTAACCAATTAACTGGTTAGTGCGCACACCGCCGACCGTGGCTAAGTCTTTTATACGCTGCGTGTTGGGATCAGCAGCCATGGCTACGGCTGCGACTAAGCCCAGCAATAACCCGAAAAATAGTGCGCCTAGCTTGGGTTTCATCACATCAACTCCTGCAGACTGTAGCGTCATACCCATGGCTCAAAACGGGAACCAGGTTGAGTTGAACATTTTGTCTAGCCAGCCAGCCTTATTCGCCTGGTCAATAGCCCCCTTACCGCTGTAGCTTATTCGTGCATCGGCAATACGATCGGAAGTCACCGAATTATCCGAAGCAATATCCGAAGCACGCACCACGCCGGTGACACGAACTAATTCTTCACCCTGATTGAGCTGCAAAGAGCGCTCACCACTAAGCAGCAGATTGCCGTTAGGAAATACTTCGGTGATCACAGCGGTGATACTGCCGCTAAGCGCGTTTTGCTGGGTGGCTGTTCCGTCACCTTTAAACGCTCGCTTGTTATCAAACGAGGTAGGTCCGTTGAGCATGTTCTTGCCGGCAAAAATAGGAATACCAATGGCAGCCGACGAGTTCTTCTCAGTCTGCGTGGCAGCCGTTTTTGAGGCATTAAAGGCCTCATTCAGGCGAATCGTAATAACATCACCTACCCGATGCGCGCGCGGATCTTCGAAGTAGGAAATAGAGCGTCCGGCGGAGTAAATCGCCCCATCAGCACCGGTAACACCGTTGGTCGAGGCACGAAAGGCAGGACCACTGGCTGTAGGAGGCGGCGACTTCACCGGCTTTAAATCAGAAAATGCGCCACATCCTAAAAGGCCACCGACCAGCACGCAGGTCATCACTACGTACCGCCAGACTCTTTGAAGGCTATAAGTTGAGCGCATGAGTACGTCCTTAGAGGTTCTGCGTCAGATAATTGAGCATCTGATCCGATGCCTGCACGGACTTTGAATTCATCTCATAAGCCCGCTGCGTTTCAATCATCGAAACCAGTTCCTGAACGACATTAACGTTCGAAGATTCCAAGTTGCCCTGCAGCAACGTGCCCAACCCGTTCAGCCCTGGCGTGCCCACCGTCGGGGCGCCACTGGCTGCTGACTCTTGCAGCAGATTGGAGCCTGTAGCCTCAAGACCGGCTGGGTTGATGAAACTGGCCAGAGTGAGTGTGCCGATGGTAGTGGGTGCAGCTGCGCCGGCCAGTACCGCGCTGACTGTACCGTCTGAACCGATCGTGACCGAGGTAACGTTGGAGGCCACCGTGATCGGCGGCTGCAGGGTATAGCCGGTGCTCGTCACCAATTGGCCCTGCGCATTAAGCTGCATGGTGCCGTCGCGCGTGTAAGCGGTGGTGCCATTAGGCAACAGCACCTGGAAAAACCCGTTGCCTTGAATGGCCACGTCCAACGGATTATTCGTCGTATTCAGGCTACCCTGAGAATAGACCTTCTCGGTGGCCACCACACGCACACCCGTGCCTAAGTACAGACCGGAGGGGTACTGCGTATCCTGGGTAGATTGCGCACCCACTTGGCGCACGTTCTGATAGATCAGATCCTGAAATACGCCGCGACCTTGCTTGTAGCCGGTCGTGTTGACGTTAGCGATGTTGTTAGAAATCACGGCCATGCGCATGTCTTGCGCATCTAAGCCCGTTTTAGCCGCCCATAATGCAGGTGTCATTGCCTTACTCCGGACGGCTGCTGCCGTGCGTTACTTGTCTTTGTTAGGGAGGTCAGTTTCATCAAACGCTCGCTATCAGCTTTTGTGAACTCTGGGCGTTTTGGTCCACCGAGCTCATTAGCTTAATTTGCATATCAAACATGCGACTGGCTTGGATCATGTCCACCAGCGCACGGGCCGGATTCACGTTGCTGGCCTCTAGCGAACCGCTGTCCACCAGCACGCCAGCGTCGGACGGCGCTGGGAAGCCATTTTTTTGCCGCATCAGACCGTCTTCGCCCTTAACCAACTGCGACGAAGGGGGGTTCACTAACTTCAAGCGCGCCACCGCGCCCACACCCTTGGGCTGGGTGCCCTGGGGAACGATGGAGATGGTTCCATCTGAGCCAATCGAAATCTGATCGGCTGGCGGCACCGTGATCGGGCCCCCATCCCCCAAGACCGGCAAACCGTCGGCGGTTGTCAGTAGTCCTTCCGGTGTCAGATGAAAATCGCCCGCGCGCGTGTACGCTTCAGAGCCATCGCGCGCTTGGACGGCAAACCAACCGGCGCTTCGAATTGATACATCCAATGGCGAACCGGTTTGAGTTTTCACGCCATCGAGAGTGGAAAAACCCACGGTAGAGGCTACCGAATTCACACGAGTGGCGAAGCCGGCACCTGTTATTGGTACCGAGGAAAACGCGTGCATATCTTCGCGAAAACCCGCCGTACTGACGTTGGCGAGGTTCTGAGCGATGATGGCTTGCGCCTGCATCACCTGCTTGGCGCCCGTCATTGATACGTAGAGTGCACGATCCATTTAATTAACCCTGATTGATAGCGATGGCCGTCTGGGTAATCTGGTCGTTGGTTTTAATGGCCTGAGCATTCGCCTCAAAGGCTCGCTGCGCCACAATCATTGACACCAGTTCTTGGGTCAGATTCACATTCGAGCTTTCCAAGGATCCTGACTGAATCGTGCCTAAGTTTGACGTTCCCGCCACACCCTCGACCGGCGCACCCGATGCATAAGTTTGCTTCCAGTTCGAATTCCCGGTGGGAACCAGACCGTTGGAGTTCGGGAAATTCGCGATTGCCAACTGTGCGACCGGCGTAGTCTGACCGTTGGAATAGGTAGCGCTAACAACACCCGATGCATCAATCGACACGCCAGACATCTGGCCACTGGCATATCCGTTTTGGGTAAGGGAGTTCACGCCAAACGGACTGCCAAACTGGGTGGTCTTGGAAAAATCAAAATCCATACTCAGCGGAGCCGCACCGTTGGTTAATCCGTTATCCGTAAAGTTCAATTGACCGTTGGTTGCACCACCCGCAGCGCTGACTAAACCACCGCTGCTGTTGAAACTTAGCGTCCCAGGAGTTGCTTGATTAACCGTTGTTCCGTCCACCGACAGATACACATTCCAAGTCGATGCCACACCGGCTGCGGCGCCCGCTGCAGGCGTAGTCGCTGGAACAAAATAGAAGGAAGCCGTGTGCTGCGTTCCTAAGGAGTCATAAACAGCCGTTGAGGTCGTGCTGTTATAAGTATTGGGGTTGGTTGGATCGAAAGTCACGCCAGGAATTGGCGAGCTGGCTGGTAAATTAACAGCCACTGTTCCGGTCGTTGTAGGCTGCGGAATATTCATGGTGGTCGGCAGCAAAATGCCCTGCGGCGCGCCGGTATTAAAGCCGCCAGGAACACCACCAACGGCAGGCAACGCGGGATAGGCCTGCACTTTCTGGCCTGACCCGTTGACCAGATAGCCCTGAGCATTAACGCTAAAAGTACCGTTGCGGGTGTATGCCACACCAGAACCGTCTTTGACCACGAAAAAGCCATTGCCGTTCAGGGCCAGATCCATGCTGTTGCCGGTTTGGGAAATACTGCCCTGGGTGAACTGCTGCTGAATCGCCTGCACCTCCACGCCTTCGCCTACCTGGTTAGAGCTTAAATTTGCGCCTTGCGCATAGACATCGGCAAAGTTCGCACGCGATGACTTGTAGCCGGTGGTGCCTGAGTTAGCGATATTGTTAGAGATCACATTGAGATCACTAGACGCCGCATCAAGACCTGAGAGTGAAATACCGAATGACATGAGAAACCTCCGAAATCCTAAAAACTCGTGCTCTTATCGAAGACTCGAGCCAATCTTGTTCATTACAGTCGTCGTAACTACTGGCTAATTTGTGTGACGCTAGAAAAAGGCACGTCACCCACGCCAGACACATTCAATGTCAATCCACCCGTACCAGCACCACCACCGTTGAGAGTGACGCTTTGCACTTGTGCGGAAACCAACGTTTGTAAGCTGGAGTTATTGCCGGCGCCCTGGGCCTTCAGGATGTAAGCACCTGCAGGTGCGGCATTGCCCGACGCGTTGGTGCCATCCCAGCTAAAGCTGGCCATGCCAGAAGCCGGAGTCCCCAGCGGTATGGTCTTTACCAACGCGCCGGCTGCATTGAAGACCTGCACAGACACCGAGCCCGAACCTTGCACAACGTTCACCGCGCCGTTGACTCTGCCGCCGGCCGGTAAGTTGGCTGAGGAGCTTTTCACCAGAACGTCATGGCCTAGCAGGCTGGAAGCCTGCAGCACTTGATTCGATGTCAGCGAGTTGGCTAATCCGGTAAAGGAGGCGTTAAGCTGATTGATTCCCGTGACACTACCGATCTGTGCGAGCTGTGCGCTCATCTGCGAGGTGTCCATAGGCTGGGTGGGATCTTGGTTCTGCAGCTGGGACATCATCAGATTGAGAAAGTTAACCTGATTCAATGCATCCGATGCACTCGCGCTGGCTGAACTGCTGGAGCCTGACGATGAACTTGCGCCCGCTGCGGCTGCCGCTGCGTTGACAGCCGCGTAGGGATTGCTTGAACCGGAGATGCTGTTGTTAGGCATGGATCTGGACCTTATAGGGAAGTGGATTAATGACCGAGCGACAGAGTTTTTAAGAGCAGGTCACGGGCCGTAGTCATGACTTCAACGTTGCCCTGAAACGAGCGAGAGGCAGAGATCATGTTGGTCATCTCCTCAATCGGATTCACGTTCGAGCTATAAACGTAACCGGCGGTGTCAGCTAATGGATGGTCCGGCTGATAACGGCGTGCAGGGCTTTGCTGAGACTCCACCACTCCCATCACTTTCACGCCGGCAGAAGCAGCACTTCCGTCGGCGGTGCCTGAACTTTGTTTCAGCACGGTCGCAAACACTGGATGCCTGGCTCGATAGGCGGCATTAGACGAGCCTGCCACCGAATCCGAGTTGGCCAGGTTGGAGGCAGTCACGTTCAGCCGAACGGATTGCGCATTCATGGCAGAGCCTGATACATCAAAAATATTTAGCAGTGACATGGCGATTCCTTATCCTAAAGAAGCGATGCGAAATTTCAGGTTCCGGTGATTGCTAGGTTCATTGCCGAGATACGCGCATTAATGAACCCTAACGCTGCCTGGTAATGAATGGCGTTCTCAGCGAAGTGTGACTGCTCAACTCCGACTTCCACGGTGTTGCCATCTAATGCTGGTTGATAAGGCACTCGGTACTGCAGTTGTGTATTCAACGCGCCCGGCGAGATGTTGGACACGTGCAATGCGCTGGTGGTGGCCATCGGCAAGGTGTCCTGAGACACACCCGACATGGCCGCTGCAAAATCAAAATCGCGCGACTTGTAGTTCGGCGTATCCGCATTGGCGATGTTGGTCGCCAGCACGTTGACGCGCTCACCACGAAGCATCAGCGCTTGCTCATGCACTCCGAAGATGTTGGATAACCGCATGGTCTGCTTCCTTCAAAATCAGGCCCTAGGGCCGACGTTCCACGAGCCAGATAGAGCAACATCCGTGCCAGCGCAGGCAGGCCTAGGTTATTTTTTTATAACTTATTGTTTTTTATGATTTAATATAAAAACGATGGTGACCAACCGGCGACCTGGGGTAGGCCATAACAGCTCTAAAGGCATGGACACTGACTCCAAACCGCCTGGAGACGGCAAGGTGCCGCCACGAGCGGCAAGAGCGCACCGCGCGAGGCTGACAGGCAGTCCGATCGGACGGCTTCTAGCTGACGACAGTCGAGCAGGCTTTGACGGTTTGCCTGCTGACCAAACCGGTAGGCGTCAGAATTCTGTCGCCCTCGTCGGCATTCGCCCGCCATTAATTCAATCAAAGTATTGATTTTAATGGTTTTAATTTCAGGCTCTTAAGCCCCTTGCAATGGCACGGAGTATGCACACAGATAAGCTATGCCCGTGCATCGCTCCCCTGCTGCCGTTAATCCCGCCTGGCTGTTAAGCCTGACACTCGGGCTTTCATCACTATTTTTGCCCTCCTGGACCGGGTTTGCTGCCGATTTCGCCACCGGTAATGAGCCTATTGAACCGATCGCGCATATTGAACAGGCGGCCAAGCAGACTGGTTTGGCGCAAATTGGCGGAACCGACCCCTCTACTCTGGAACCACAAGCTATTGATTCGCGCCTGCGATATCCGGCCTGCCACGGGCCTCTTTCGGGTGCGCTGGCACCTGGCATGCGCACGCCGGCACGCATGACCGTGGAGGTGCGATGCGCCGAGCCGCGCTGGCGGATCTATGTGGGCCTGACGGTACATACCGTCGAGCACGTGGTAGTTACTACCCACCCACTCACCCGCCAGGCAGTGATCGGCCCGGACGATCTGGTCGTAGTCGAGCGTGAGGTTTCGCTCTTGCCCGGTGGATTTTACAGCAGCCCCGAGCCCCTCTACGGCACGCTAACCAGCCGGGTCATTGGTGCCGGGGAGATTTTGACCCCCAATCTCGTGCAAATCCCTCCGGTCATCAAACGTGGCCAACAGGTGACCGTGTTGGCTCGCCGGGGCTCTTTGGAGGTCCGTCAGTCCGGTACGGCCTTAGGGGACGCCGGAATTTCCCAACGCGTCATGGTTCAGACCGGCTATAACGGCGGCGGCCGACCGGTCGAGGCCATTGTTCGGGCGCCGGATTTGGTTGAAGTGGCATTACCGTGACGCAGGTTAGGTAAATTGCCTCAAGTAACCGGAACCGCCGCCGATTCAGGGGCATCAGAGAGTTTCAGCGGTAACGCTAAATTTTCTTTGCCAGTTCACATATTGCGCTAAAGTTTTCCCGCAAGGGGGCGATAGCCTAGGTAGAGCCGAGTGGCTTTGGAGAGATGAGATGAGCAACACAATAGATGGCTTCAGCCCGTCGACCTCGTTGGTCACTGACAGTAGTCGCAGTGGCAGCATCAACCCATCCACAGCGGCGGCCAGTGCACCCGTAGCACCGCCCAGCGGTAACGGCGCCGACACCGCCACCTTGTCGTCCGCTGCTCAGCAGTTGGCGAATTTGAGTGCGGCCGTCGATCGTAGCTCGGGACTTGATGGGACACGTATTGCGACACTGCAGGCGGCGATCAACCGCGGCACGTATCAAGTGGATTCACAGAGCGTGGCCGCAAAGCTGCTGGCCACACAAAACGAACTTCAGTAAACCTCTTAAGAGGGTCTTTGAAAAACGGGAGGCGACCATGGACGTTCAGTCGCTAAGACCGCTGGCCACCACACTGGATCAGCAGGTTCAAGCCTCCCTTGCCCTCAATGAATTGTTAGGTCGCGAGAAAGCATTGCTCACCGGCACTGACGCCGGTGCGGTTGCGGACATTGCGGCCGAAAAAGCCGCCCTACTCGCAAGACTGGAAGGGCTCGAGTCCGAGCGCCGCCAAACACTCACGCGCTTGGGCCTGGGCGCCGACGCAAGTGACATAGACCGGCTGGTGAGTGGCAGCCACGACGCATTGACTAAGCCTACGCTGACACACATTCAGGGGCAGTGGAAAACGCTGCTTGCGACGATGGAAAGTTGCCGGCAAGCCAATGAAGTCAATGGCGAGATTGTAGGCATCAAACAACGACAAATTCGCCAGCTACTGAACATGCTGCGCACTGGAAGACCCGATGATCTGACGTACGGGCCTAGTGGCCGTACGTCCAGCAGCCTAGCCCGCGGGCTAGCCAGAGCATGAAGATCATGCCAACGAGCACACCCTCATGCTAGTTCTTAGTCGACGCGCAGATGAATCCATTCTGATCCAGCCGGCTGACGGTATTGATCAGCATATGACCCTGGCCGAGCTCTTTGCCGCCGGTCCGATTCAAATTACCCTGCTAGGCGGCACGGGCAAGCGCGTCAAAGTCGGTATTGATGCCCCTGCGCAGCTGCAGATTCGCCGCAAAGACGAGCCGTCCGCTTAAAATCGGCGACTGGGTTCGGGTGTGGCGAAACCTTCTGATTATTAACATAATTACGCAATTCTCACGTCTTTAATTTGTAACATCCCTGCCCCGAGCATTCAGGCATACTTACCGTATTAGAACGGCTAGAAAGCCGCGTAGGGGATGTCATGGAACGCCGACTGCACACACGCCACCGTGCTCGTACCACGGTGTATGTTCAATTACCTGGAAAACGTGGCCGCCTTTGTCGCGCCCGGAACTTAAGCGCGAACGGCGTTTTTGTGGAGACCGAAAACCTCGGCCTGCACCAAGGCTCTGTGGTCGAGCTGGCTTTCGCCATTAACTTGGGCGCGATCACGAAGTTGCATCGCCGTACGGCCGTCGTGGCCCATGTCACTCGCGGCGGCACGGGCCTGCGTATGGAAAACTACGCCGGGCGGTAATCGTCCTCGTACGACGAGCAGAAGGCCCGCGTTCGCGGGCCTTCTCGTTTATGATTCCTTAGACGATGCGCGCAGACGGTGAATTTATCCCCGTCCGGCGCGCTTTAAGCTCAAAGGATCCAACCCCCATGTCATCTACTGCTACCGGTCGTACGTTTCGCTATTACGACTTCATCATGGCGGCCTACGTTTGCATCGTCTTATGCGCGAACCTCATCGGCGCCGCCAAAATGTCGGTGCTGCACCTGCCAGTGATTGGCAGCGTGACCTATATGTCGGGTGTTCTGTTTTTCCCGATCAGTTATTTATTTGGCGACATACTCACCGAGGTCTACGGCTATGCGCGTGACCGCCGTGTGGTTTGGGCAGGCTTTACAGCGCTGGCTTTTGCCTCGTTGATGTCCACCGTCATCATTAATCTGCCCGTTGCCCCGGGAGGGGATGCACAACAAAGCGCCTTAGTGACGATTTTTGGCAACACCCCACGTATTGCCCTAGGCTCCATGATCGCTTTTTTATGCGGCTCGTTCGTTAATAGCTACGTGGTAGCCCGGATGAAAGTCTGGACGGGTGGCCGCTGGTTATGGACCCGAATTGTAGGTTCTACGCTGTGCGGTGAATTGGTGGATTCAACGCTGTTTTACGTCATCGCGTTTTACGGGTTATGGCCAAACTCGCAGTTACTGGAAGTGACCTTAGTCCAGTACTTTGCAAAGAGCCTGTGGGAGATCCTCGCCACACCGTTGACCTACCGTATCGTTGCGTTCTTAAAGCGTGTGGAAAACGAAGACTTCTACGACCACGATACCAACTTCACGCCCTTCTCCGTGCGGACCTGACAGGCGGTTAAGGCGAGGCAACCTAAGGCTCGGCCTCGGGCAATCCTACCGTGCGGCCTGGGAACCCACCGGCCGTCACGTAGCGAACAGGGCCCACCCGTTGCTCCACTAATTGCGTGGCCAACCCCTGCGCCGAGACCGGCCCTTTAACGGTTTGGCGCGTCCATGAAACTTCCGAGCCACCCTGCAGGCTCTCACTCAAGACCCGCGATTGAGCGTTTGACGCAAAAGCTTTCAAGTGAAGCAATGCTAAGACGGTGCGGGCGATATCCGCCGTTGAGGACGGCGCAAAGTCCACGTAAGCCTGTTTGAAATCCGGTCCGACAGCCGCCTTGTAGACGGCGGTGTCGGCACGACTCAGCGAACCAAAGGCCCCTTGACCGGTTTGTAGCGAGGTATCAGCGACCAACGCACTACACAGCAAAACCGTGTCACAACCGGTTGTGAAGGAGCGAAAAGAGACCACGATATCCGGGCTGGGTAAGCGCCTGCTAGGGCCTAAACCCACGGCCGATAAAGGCAGCGTGCCCGGCACGGCACCAAAGCGATCGGCTAGGAAAATTCCGCTGACATAGTCTTGCGCCAGTAAGCTCTCAACGATCTTAGGCACCCACACCGTCGCCTTGGCGCTAGGCAGATAGATCAAGTCCGCACCACCATTTGCTGCGACGACCACCTCCGGGGCTTTCGCATCCTCACCTAACCAAGCACTACCCTCATCCGGGTGTTGACCTTTGTAAGGATCGACTAACGGGTAGCCCTCATCCGGCTCATGTACCGCCAAACCCAGGCTCTGCGCCAGATCCAACGCCAAAAATCCCGGCGGTAAATCGCCTTTCATAACGCCCTTATAGCGCCGCTGTGCCGAGGGACTGGTTTGGCTTTGATGACTGACCGTGGAAAACCCGTGGTCAGCCGTAATAATGATGTCGGTACTGGCGAGTAACTCCAGGGAGTCCAGGGATTCAAGTAACTCGCCCAAGGCACGATCGGCGTCGCGTAGTGCGGCCAACGCCGTAGGTCCGGTAATGCCCGGCTCTAATGAATGCGGACTGTCACCCTGATTTTGTTGACTACCCCCTGGATCACGGGACCAGTACATCAACAAAAACGGCGCGTGACGACTTTTAAGCTCAGGCAAGACGGCCCGCGTGGTGACGGCAGAAAACCAGGTTTGTTGACCGCGGTTTATGGAACGTGTGCCGCGCTCGCGCACATCCCCGGCATCGGCATTATCAGCGCGACCCGGTGCCAGTGCTGACAGGCCCGATCGTTCCATTCGCCCTCGTAACGCAAGCGACACCGGGATGCCGCCATCGTGACCGGTGCGATCATCGATCAAAAGAGTCTGCGCACGCAGACGCGAGGGAACCTGCAAAGCCACCGGTCCGTACTGACCTATCAAGGCGGCATTAAAACCGGCTTTTAACGCCGTGGAGACCACCGTTGCAGCGCCTAAAACCCCAGCGTAGCGATCATCCAAAGCCAATAGCGTAGGGTCGTCATCGAGGTCAGGTATCCAGGATCCCTCGTCACTTAGTAGCTTATCGATGCGCACGCGATCACCGAAGATCCCATGGGTCGACGGTGCCTGACCGGTAGCCAGGGCCGCGGCATTAACCGCAGTTAGCGTGGGAAATAGTGAATGAGCATTGGCAAAGCGCACGCCTTGGGCCGATAAACGTGCCAGATTCGGTGCACTTTGAGGAGTAACCAGCTCCGAGCGCAAGCCGTGCGCCACAAACACCACCACATTGTGGGGTCGGCCAGTGATCGGCGGCGATGCCGCAACCACGCCGGCTGCCAATACGCCCAGCGTGAGAGCCCAGAGCGTTCCTAGTAGATGCTGTTGCATGGTCTGCGCAGTATAGGCCGGGCACGTGGGGCTAAACAGGGATGCCCATCACGTCTGACGAGTGCGCCAACCTATCGTGGGTGATGTTGAGTCACCACCCACAGGAGCCGAGGGTTACGGGGTAACCGCCACCTTCCAAAGATCGTTCAGATCACCCAGCACTGCGTTGGAGTCGTAACCGGCACCACCAAAAACCCAGAGGTTATTGCTGGCATCGATATGCAGGACGGTGCTGTATCGGGCACCCGGTGAGTTCGTGGTAGCTCCGGCAGCCCCTAAGGTGGGGTAGTTACCCAGACCGTTAACGAGTGCTGATCCGCTCAGATACTGCCATTGACCGGTGCTTGGACTAAATTCCCAAAGGTCATTCAAATACCCCTGCGTGCCGGCACCATCGTAGCCCTGACCACCGAATAACCAAAAGTTACCCGTTGAATCCGCCGTTGCCGCAGAACCGGCCCGTCCGCCCGGCGCGTTGTTGGCCGAAAAACTGGCCTGGGTGGAGTAGTTACCACCCACGTTAACAATGTTACTACCCGACACCCAAGTCCATTGGTTGGTGGAGGGAACGTACTTCCATACGTCATTCAAATAGCCGTTGCTAGTGTTCGAGTCAAAACCGTTGCCGCCGAACAGCCAAAGATTCCCTGTCTTGTCGATCCAACCACTAGCCGCCTGACGAGAGCCCGGGAAGTTCGTAGCGGCCGCTGTACCTGCAGTGCCATAAGTCGGATAGGCATTCGCCAAAACCGTTCCGGTAGAAGACAAGGTGGCCGTCACGAAGGTCCACAGCCCCGTGGTGGGGTTGTATTTCCACAAGTCATTTAACAAGCCGTTGTTGCCGACCGAGTCGTAACCGCCGCCGCCAAACAGCCAGAAATTACCGGTAGCATCCAGCCAGGCCACTGAACCGTCACGCGCTCCGGGAACTAATTGACTGGCTGGCACTCCGGTAGCGGCCGCGTAGACGCCCTTAGCGTTAGCCGTCATCGAACCGCTCACCCAGGTCCAAAGGCCCGTGCTCGGTGAGAACTCCCACAAATCGTTCAAGTCACCTTGCAGACCGTTGGCATCCACGCCGATGCCACCAAACAGCCAAAGATTGCCGGTTGAGTCCAACCAGGTCGCCGCCGCTGAGCGCGCACCGGGCGTAGTGGCAGGTGTTGCTGCACCGACGCCCACCGGTGTGTTGAGGAGGTTGTAGACACCCGGGGCGTTGATCGTCGTGCTACCGCTAACAAACTTCCACGAGCCGCCCGTGTACTCCCAAAGGTCATTCAGGTTGCCCACAGCACCCGACACGTCGTAGCCCACGCCACCCATGACCCAGAGGTTGCCTTGCGTATCCATCCAGCTGGCGGCACCGTCTCGACCACCGGGCGTCAACAATCCGGGAGTGGCGCTGTTGTACACGCCTGAACGACCCACAAGATTGGTACCACCGACCCAGGCCCAAGGTATGGAGCCTTGCGGCGTGACCACCGTCTGGCCCACGACAGGGTTACTGTGATGACATCCACCCAGCGCAAGCGCCGTCGCACAAACAGCAAGCAGACTCCAGACGCGGGAAGCATTCTTCATGAAAGGCACTCGTTGAATAATCAAACAAAAATCATAGGTTTAAAGTCGCCAGCAATACGGTGCCGTATTACCCTTGGTACTGACTCACAAAGTGCCAAGAAGTTCCCGACCTGACACCCCTTAAAGCCAGCGACATGGCGTCAGCCACTCGCCTCAATCACCTTTTGGGGATGGCCGCACACAGGCGCCTAACGTCTTGAAACAATGGCGAATCATAGCGAGTTCTGGCTCTACCGGGTCGATTATTTTATCCACGTGACCCGCGCCACCGACAGGATCGTGGGCTCTTAGTGGCTCAACTCAGCGCGCAATATCGCCTGCATTTGCGTAAACACCCAATCCCACTGGCCCGCCACCGACTGTCTAAACAGTCGCATCGTCGGATACCAAGCGCTTTGCTCGCCACTTAGGCCCCAGCGCCAGTCGGGAACGGCTTTAAGCGCTACCCAAACCGGCACCCCTAAGGCGCCGGCAAGATGCGCCATGGCGGTATCGGCGGTGATGATCAAGTCTAACTCACCCAAGATCGCGGCCGAGTCCCTAAAGGCCTCAGGCCCCGCATCAAACTCCGCACCCAAACAAGTCAGCATCCCGGCTACCGGTGAGCCGATTAACTCGCGCGAGTCCTCAGCTCGTTGCAGGCTTATCAAACGAACACCCGGAAGCCCGGCAATAGCCTTTAACTGCTCCACCGGAAACGACCGGCCCGCATGATACGGGCTCACGCTACCTGCCCAAACCACTCCAATCTTAAAATCCGCACCCGACAAAGGCGCCTGCCAGCGGGCCGTGCGGCTCAAATCTCGGGTTAGCGATAAACGTGCATCGGGCAGTCTGTCCCAAACAGGCAGCAACGCCGCCGGTAGGCTCATTAAAGGACAATGCGTATCAAAGGCGGGCAGGTCACTGCCGCGTGCCAAGACCATCAGATTAGGATGAAGGCCAGACAAAAGCACCTGAAGGCATGCGGGCACTTCAAAAATAACCTGAGCTCCCTGCTGACCCAGCCAGAGGGCATAGCGGGCAAACTGAATGCAGTCACCCAAACCCTGCTCTGCATAAATAAAAATGCGCTGCCCGCGAAACGGGCGATCAACCGTCAATCTCGGTTGAGCAAACTGCCTATAGGAGGCACGCAGGTCCGCACGCTGCCAGCGCCACTCGTACAGCGGCCAACCCTGAAGATAGTCACCGACGGCCAGCAAGGCCATCGCCTTAACGATATGAGACTCAGCATGCCCCGAGACTTGCTCAATAGCCCTGTCAGCATGAAAGACCGCACGCTCCGTCTGCCCCAACTGGTAGTAAGAAAACGCTAAATTGCTATGAGCATCAGCCCACTGGGGATTCAGTAACAGTGCTTGTTGGTAGCTGTCCACTGAACCCGAGAGATCGCCTAACTTTTGTAAGGTGTTACCTCGGTTACACCAGCCTTGAGCATAATCCGGCGCTATCGCGACCAACTGATCGAATCGACTTAAAGCCTGGCGGTAATCACCCTTGGCATAGGCAACGTTACCCGCATTAAACAGCGTGCCTACATTGCTAGGGTCTATCGCCAGACCCTTCTGACAGTAACTCTCAGCGCGTGGCCAATCGCGCATCCTCTCAGCAACGGCTGCAGCGTTAGCATACAGGTTGGCATCTTCCGGCTGCAGAGCAATAGCCTGCTGGCAACTATCTAACGCGTCACTAAATTTTTCGACTTTCAACAAACAGTAACTGCGACGCACGTAACCTTCGACCACGTCCGGCGCTAAGCTAATCACTTGCCCAAACGCGATGGCCGCGGCCTCAAATCGGCCCAGGTTCTCCAAAAGCTGCGCTGCCTGCAAATGACCATCTAAAAATCGCGGGTTGTTCGTGATCGCTGCCTCAAAGCACACGAGCGCAGCTTCAGGATCTGCGCTATCGCGCAGCAGCTTACCCAAGCTAACTAAAAACTCCGGCTCCGAGGGCGCCAGCGCAACCGCCAGCTCTATATAACTAATAGCCACCGCAAGCTGTTGGCGCTTTGCATAGATCAAACCCAGCAAGTGCAGAACAGCCGCGTGACTGGGTGTCTGTGCCAGAATTTTCTGACACAGAGCCTGCGCCGCATCCCACTGCTGCTGCAAAAAAAACGCCTGAGCCAGTTCAAATTCACGGGGCGCGCCTACAGAACTGAGCGTCGAAAAGCTGAGCGAAACGCCACTGGACGGGCGCGTTGTGTGTAGGTGCACCAGCAGTGACTCACGTAGCTTGGCAAAAACCCCCTCCCAGTCACCGGCCGTTGACTGCCTGAATATCCTCATGCTCGGGTACCAGGGGGTCGTTTCACCCTGCGCGAGCCAACGCCAGTCAGGGATCGCTTTGAGCACTAGCCAAACCGGTGCAGCCAGGGCACCGGCCAAATGAGCCAGTGCCGTATCGGATGTGATGACTAAGTCTAGATTTTGAATGACCGCCGCGGAGTCTAAAAAGGCCTGACCACCGGCATCAAAGTCTGCGCCCAGTGTTTCTACGTGCATACCGCTTGGCAGAGTGTTGAGTTGCTCAACGCCATCATTTTTCTGCAAGCTAATCAGACGTACGCCTGGGATTTGGCTAATAGCTTCAAACAATGACACAGGAAAGGAACGGCCTAAATCTACGCGGTGACGGCTACCCTGCCAGTTAATTCCCACTTTGAAACCATGTGCCCCGATACGCGCTTTCCATCGGGCAACACGATCACCGTCTGCATATAAGTAGGGAATATCAGCCGGAATAGAATCCAACCGGGTACCCAAGACCCAAGGCAAACTCAGCAGCGAAATCTGATAATCAAAAGCTGGTAACACATCCCCCTGCGCGAGAACCTTAGATACGCCCGGCAGACTTTGAAACAGCGCCCTCAGCGGTCTGGGCACGTGAAGCAAAACCGCTGCCCCCGCCTGCCTCAAGCCAGACAAGTACCGCACAAACTGAATGGCATCACCGAAGCCCTGTTCTGCATAGACTAATAAGGTCTTAGCTTCCAGGCTTGCCCGGCCATCCCAAGCAGGCTCACTCCAGGTCGGAAGCAATCGACGCACGTCGGCTCGCAGTCGACGTGCCTCGTACAGCGGTAAACCGCGTTCAAAATCACCTTGTGTGAGTAAAACCATGGCCGCATTAAATTGCGCCTCGGCATAGTCAGGCCTTAGGGCCAGGGCCCTTTCAATACAGTCTAACGCTTGGGAGAATTGTCCTAACTGATGCAGGGCGGCACCTTGATTAGACAGCGCCTCCGGGTAGTTCGCATTAAGCGCGACCGCTTGACGATAACTGTCCACCGCAGCCTCAAAATGTCCCATAGCCTGCAAACAGACGCCCCGATTTGACCATGCCTGCGAGAAACCTGGCGCAAGCTCAATCGCCTTCTCACAGACTTGTACACCCTCTTCAAATCGTCCCAGCTGCTGCAACGCGTCGGCTTTATTACAAAACGCTTCAGCACAATCGGGTTTTTGGACGATGGCCTCATCAAAACTCGTCAACGCCTCCAGCGAGCGCCCTAAAGCAATTAGGGTCGTGCCCCGATTGTTATAGGCTTCAGGGAACTGCGGCTCCAGCTTCAACGCTTGATCGTAGGTAACCAGTGCATCCTCAAAAAAACCTAAGCGATGATAGGCATTCGCCAAGTACCAATAGGTACCCGCACTCTCGCAAGCAGCCAGGGATTGTTGGTAATCACTAACAGCATCCTTAACCTGACCCAACGCCATCAAGATCTGGCCTCGAGTTGAATAAAAAAGCGGCTGAAAGCCAAAGCTTTGTATCGCTTTTTCAACAAAGACCAGCGCCTCGGAAAAACGCCCCTGCTGTTGCCTGATAACGGCCAGCAAATGTTGAGCATCTGCGTACCCCTGCTCCGATGGGCGCACGGAATGATAAATAGCCTCCGCGCCTGGCGTATCGCCTCTGGTGTGTAGAGAAACTGCACGCGCTATCCGACTGGTCGCCGATTCACCGTGTAAGGTCATGGATGGTAGGGCTTTAGAGTCTATGGTTGAGTGTCCATTTTCCGACCGCTCCAAAAGGCCCTTATCTTTTAGAAGCTGAATAAGCGAGCCACGCATCTCATCAAAGACCGGCTCCCATTGGCTTGAGATTGCTTGCCTGAACAATTGGGCTGTTGGATACCAAGCACATTTCGACCCGGACAACATCCAGCGCCAGTCAGGCACTTTCTGCAAAACAATCCACACTAACGCCCCCATGGCTCCTGCCAAATGGGCCACCGCTGAGTCTGAAGTAATAACCAGATCAAGGCTGCTGACCACAGCGGACGAATCTAAAAACGCATCCGGGCCACTATCAAAATCAGGGCCCAATGTCTCGACGGTCATACCCGATGGCAAGCCAGCCAACTGTTCGGTGCCGTCATGCTTTTGCAGACTGATGAGGCGCACACCCGGGATTAAAGCCAACGCATGAAATAGCGTGACAGGAAAAGATCGCCCCACGTCAATGCCCGAGCGACTGCCCTGCCAGGCAATACCAATCTTAAATCCCCGTTCGCCAATCACTTTTTTCCATCGCGCAACGCGATTAGGAAACGCAGTTACATAAGGAACATTCTTTGGAATCGTTGATAGCTGTAGCGATAGCGCCAGCGGCAGACTCAGCAAAGAGCAGTGATACTCAAACGACCCGATGGGATCTTCAAACGAAACTATCTGCGCGTAGTCCTTAAAGCCTGCCAGAAGCATCTGCAGGTTTTTAGGAACCTGCAAAATCACTCGAGCACCCAATTCGACCACTCTAGGAACCAAGCGAACAAACTGAATGCAGTCACCCAAGCCCTGCTCGGCGTATAAAAAAATAGTTTTGTGCGCTAGAGACTCGCGCCCTGACCATTGGGGAGCGTCGAAATGACGCTTCAGGTGTAAAACCTCAGAGCGATCCCAACGCGCCTCATACAGTGGCCATCCTAAGGAATATTCGCCTAAAGAAAGGTGAACTCTCGCTTTATTGAATAAAGCATCAGGATCACTCGAATCAAGGGATAGAGCCTTATCAAAACTTGTTAAGGCCTCCTGAGGCCGACCCATCGCATGCAACAGGTTGCCGCGATTCACGTACCCGGTAACAAAGTTTGGCCTTAGGGCTAGGGACCTGTCACAACTGGCAAGACCGTCTTGCGTGCGGCCCAGCAAAAAATACAGGTCGCCTAGATTATTGTGCGCTTCTGCGAAATCAGGCTTCAACGCGACCGCCCGCCGATAGGCCTGCAGAGCATCATCTAAACGGGCTAATTTCTGCAAAGCAATACCACGACCGCAGTGGGCCGGCGCATACTGTTCATTCACGTGGATTGCCCGATCAAAGCAGGCTAAAGCATCGGCATGAGCCTGCAGCCCTAAATGCGCGTCGCCTTGATGAGAGTAGGCCTCTGCATAATTCCCGCGCAAAGCAATCGCCCGATCACTGCTGACTAAAGCAGCGGAATAGTCTTTTAATTGCACCAAGACAGCGGCCAGGTTGGCATGAAAAGCTGCCTGTGACTCATCTATCTGGATCGCCATCAAATAACTGGACTTAGCTGCCCTTAATTCGCCGCGTAACTGCAATAAAATGCCTTTATTGGCATGTGCCTGCGCAAATTTGGGATTTAAATTAAGGACGGCATCGTAATCGGCAAGGGCTGCATCTATCGCACCGTCTTTGTGCTCCGCCAGCGCACGCAAAAAAACAGCCTCTGGGTAATCAGCCTGGATTTGCAGCGCGCTGCCCAAAACTTCGCGAGCCTCGGCGGTAAGATTAAGATCCAGCAGCAAGCCAGCTAATGTGCACAAAAACGCCGGTTCTCGCGGCTGGGCCTTAACGGCGGCAGATATCAGCTGGCGGGCTTTCGCAAAATCACCCTCATCCCGATGAATGACTCCCAACAGATGCAACGCGTCCGCGTTCGCGGGCTGAACCTTAAGTACGGCTGAATAAAGCTCACGCGCACTAGCGACATCACCTAAGCGGTGAAACTCAACGGCACGATGTAACGTATGGGTGAGGGAATCATCCAAGAGCTTGCCCTCCGATCCCTAGGCCCGACTGTTAAACGAAGTCATGATCAGAACATAGCGCCGGCTGAAGGTTCAACACGGACAGCCCCTACCAGACTTCGTACCGCAGTTCTAACCTCATGGAACACGTCAGCCCAATCTTCACGGTTCTTCTGCCTAAACAACCTAACGGTTGGATACCAGGGCGAATCGGTGCGATCCAGCAGCCAACGCCAGTCGGGGATTTTTCGCAAAATTACCCAAGTCGGCGCACCCAAGGCGCCGGCAAGATGTGCCAAGGCAGTATCTGAAGTTATCACCAGATCCAGGTTCGCAATGACCGCGGCAGAGTCCACAAATCCGTCATCACCCTCATCAAATCCCGGGGGTAAACGCTCAATTTTCAGCCCCGCAGGTAGAGCATCTAATTGCTCCGCGCCCTCGTTTTTCTGCAAGCTGATCAACCGAACCCCAGGGATGTCCATCAAGGCCTTGAACTGCGATGCTGGAAACGAGCGACCTAGGTCTACTCGGCTCACGCTACCCTGCCAGGCGATACCAATGCGAAAGCCGTGTGTACCGATGATCGATCGCCAGGTTTGGATACGGTCAGGCTCCGCGTGTAAGTAGGGTACTGCGGCAGGGATTGTGTCTAAGCTCGTGCCGAAGGCATGCGGCAAGCTCAGCAGTCGACAGTAGCAATCAAAATCCGGTGGCGTCTGCCCACGAAGAACCCACTGATCGACTCCAGGAATACCTGCCAGGAGTTTTCTCAGCCGTGGTGAAACCTCAAAAATGACCCGCGCTCCCTGTTTGGCGAGCAACGGCAGATAGCGGACAAACTGAATACAGTCACCTAATCCCTGCTCAGAGGCGATGAAGATCGACTGTCCTTTGAGTGAAGCGACGCCATCCCACTGGGGCGGGATGAAATGGCGCGTCATACGAACTACATCCGACTTTTTAAACCGCGATTCGTAGAGCTTAAAGCCAGTGACGAGATCGCCCCGCAACAGCGTTATCAGCGATTTATTAAATACACCATCCTCATACCCGGGTCGCAATTGCAAACCTTTGTCACAACTTGCCAAGGCTTCATCGATCAGTCCTAACTCACGCTGAGGATTGCTAATACTGAAATGTGCCAGGGCATTATTGGCATCGAGCGAAATCGCCGTACGGCAACTGTCCATGGCTTCCCCGTAACGGCCGAGCTCAGTAAGGGCATTTCCACGATTTACGTAGGCGTCGACATGACTATTGCTTATGTTAAGCGCAAAGTCACATTGCTCCAGCGCATCCCGATACCGCCCCACCGTTTGAAATACGCTGCCTAAATTGATGCGTGCCTCAATCAGCGTAGGCGCCAACTCTACCGCTTTCAATCCACTTAAAATCGCGCCTTCGTTATCACCTAATTTCTCTAAAGCAGCGCCGCGGTAGGCGTGGGCTTCCGCGTAGTTGGGACTCAACTCAATTAGGTGATTAAACGCTTCTAAGGCTAAGTCATACCTGTGCAGCGACAGTAAGGCGACGGCGCGATTCAGATAGGTTTTTTCATCGCGGTCATTTAAAGAAATTGCCTTATCAAAACTTGCTATAGCAGACTCAAATCGCCCCAACTCATACAAAACGGCTCCGTGACCTGAGTAGGCCTCTTTAAAATCTGGCTTTAACATGATGGCGCGACCGTACGACTCTAACGCCAACCGCTTCATGCCAAGAAAGCGCCGCGCCGTGCCCAAGTTACAGTGTGCTTCACTGTAATTAGAGCGAAGGGCAATCGCGGCTAAATAACTCTGCGAAGCCTCTTGGTAGCTTTCTAAAGCCATCAAAACGTTGCCTCGGTGCCAATTCGATTCGGCAAGATTTTGTAACCGTAGAGCCTCATCGACACTTGCCATAGCACCCAGCTGATCGCCGGCCATCGACTGCATAATGCTTAAATTTAAAAATGAATCAGCGTGGGTTGGGTCTATGGTCGTAGCAAAACGAAAATCATCAATGGCCTCTTGAGTTCTCCCCAGACCGGAATAAGCCTTACCGCGATTACAATAAAAGCCTGCCTCACTGGGCATTATCGAAATCGCTTGATTAATCCAATTCAAAGCCTCTAAAAATTGTCCGTTTTGCAATTCAACCAAACCAACAAGGTGAAGCGCGTCGGCGTTTTTTGGCTCCTCGCCTAACAACGAAAGGTACCCGGCTTTAGCGCTGACCAGGTCACCCGCTTGGTGCGCCGCTACAGCCTCCCCCAGAGAGATTCGACTAGGAGTCCTCAAGGGCGCCGATATAGCCTTCAGGTCAGGCCTTTTGGCGCCAGCATTAATCAGTTGAGATAGTGAGCTGTAGACCGCATCAAAAGCCGCACCCCAGTCCCCCGGCGAGGGCTGCCTAAAAAGCCGCATGGTGGGATACCACGGCGAGTCTTCGCGCTGCAGCAGCCAACGCCAGTCAGGGATCGCTTTGAGCACTAGCCAAACCGGTGCAGCTAGGGCACCGGCCAAATGAGCCAGTGCCGTATCGGATGTGATGACCAAATCTAGATTTTGAATGACCGCCGCGGAGTCTAAAAAGGCCTGACCACCGGCATCAAAGTCTGCGCCCAGTGTTTCAACGTGCATACCGCTTGGCAGAGTGTTGAGTTGCTCAACGCCATCATTTTTCTGCAAGCTAATCAGACGTACGCCTGGGATTTGGCTAATAGCTTCAAACAATGACACAGGAAACGAACGGCCTAGATCTACGCGGTGACGACTACCCTGCCAGGATATCCCCACTTTAAATCCATGATCGCCGATTTTAGAACGCCAACTGGCTACCAGGTCAGCTCGGGCATAGAGGTATGGCACAGCAGCCGGGACGGTATCTAAACGCGTTGCAAAGGCTCTGGGCAGACTCAGCAAGGGACAGTGCACATCAAACTGGGGCAGATCATCTCCTTGAAACACCAAACTAGCTACACCGGGAAAATCACCCAACAGTCCGTTCAGAGCCTTCGGAATCTCTAAGATCACCGTCGCACCGCGGGCAACCAATTCCTGCAGGTAGCGAATGAACTGAATCGTGTCACCCAATCCTTGCTCAGCGTGCAGCAAGATGCGTCGATCTTTTAAGCTTTCGCGGCCATCCCACTGCGGCTGGTTGAAATTACGCTGTAGCAGCACGTGGGAGGGCTGCTGCCAGCGCGCCTCATACAGGTCCCAGGCTTGCTCAAAATCACCTTGCAACAGCAACAAAATGCCGCGCATTAAACGCGCATCGACCTGATTGGCATTGACCGCCAATGCTTGGTTAATACTTACCATCGACTCATCGATACGACCCAGCTGGTGCAAAATCACGCCGCGATTAGCCAAGGCTTCAGCCCAATGAGACTGGCAGGAAAGAGCCCGGTTAGAAGATTGCAGCGCAGCCTCAAAGTCACCCATCTCATACAGCGCGTTGGCGCGATTCAGGTGAGCACCGGCAAAGTCCGGATTAAGGCGCAGTGCCTGCTCGCAGCTATCCAGTGCTTCTTTGAGCCTACCCAGGCGCAGCAATGGCCCACTACGATCCGAGTAGGCTTGCGCATAGGATGGGTTGATACGAAGCGCTTGATCGTAGGCAGCAACGGCTCCCTCTAAATCGTTTAACTCAACCAACATTAAAGCGCGATAAACGCAGGCTTCCACATAGGCGGGATTGAGGATCAGCGCCCGCTCAAAGCTTTCCAGCGCGGCACGGCGATCGTGCAAATGATCCATCGCCACACCCAAGCCAAACCAGACCTGCGCATCACCGGGCTTTAGCTCGAGCGCCGCTTTGTAACTGTCACGAGCCAGGACATACTGCCCCATAGCTTGACTGATCAGTCCAAGGTTAACTTGAGCATCCAAATCCTTTGGATTCAGGTTCACTGCCCGTTGAAAGCTGACTAGAGCCTGATCCGGCTGACGCAAAGCAGCCAGAGCCTTACCCTGAGTGCTATGAAAAATTGGCTCGTTAGGGCTCAGGGCCAGCGCTCTGTCTACCCAGAGTAACGCCTCTTCATGGCGGCCTTGTTGGTGAGCCAGCAGACCCCGTAAGTGCAGCGCGTCACGGTTGTGCGGGTCGCGCTGTGTGATTTCCACATAGAGCGCGGATGCCTCCGGGAGCTTCCCGGCACGATGCAAAGCCAGCGCTTCTTGCAGTTGGCGCGCCAGTCTGGCTTGCAACGCGGCTGACAGTGGCTTTGCCGGAGGTCTATTCTCAATCTCGCCGACCATGTGTGTAGACACCCCAAACCAGCGTTCTAATAAAAATACCGTGCCAAGGGCACGCCCAAGTGCTGCTTACGGCAACCACTCCAGGCCGCGTAGTACCCAGGACTTAAGGCTGCCCTTAGATTTTCGCACTTAAAGCCGGCAAACGTGGGCGAATCCTCCACCAACTAGCCGGCAACCAGCGTACTTAAATCATCATGCATTTGCGAGAAAACCGCGCCCCAGTCGCCGTTCACTGTCGCCCTGTACAGGCGCATCGTGGGATACCAAGCGCTATGGGCATCCTTCAGACCCCAAATCCAGGCGGGCGTGGCTTTTAGAGGCACCCAGACTTTCGAACCCAGGGCACCGGCTAGGTGAGCCATGGCCGTGTCTGAGGTGATGACCAGATCCAGATTAGCGATCACCGCGGCGGTATCCAAAAACGCATCGGGGCCTGCGTCAAAGTCAGCCCCTAAGTTTTGCACGCGCATGCCGTGCGGCAGGTCCTGCAACTGCTCTACACCGTAACCTTTTTGCAGACTAATCAGTTCCACGCTGGGGATCTTTGCGATTTCTGCGAATAAGGCCACTGGAAATGAGCGACCCAAATCAACTCGACTTCGCCGGCCCTGCCAATGAATTCCGACCCGCAAACCCTTAGCGGGCAGTTGAGCTCGCCAAGCTGCCGCTAAGGTACTGTCGGCTCTCAGATACGGGATTTCGCCAGGAATTGTCTCGACCCGCGTTCCCATGAGAAGAGGCAGACTCATCAGAGCGCACTGGCAGTCAAATGCCGGCAGCAGCTCCCCCGGAGCCAGCAGCTGCGCCACCCCCGGAAATCCTTGAAACAATTTGTGCAAAGGACGTGGCAACTCAAACAGAACTCGCGCGCCGGCCAGGGCAAGCACAGGCAGATAACGAGCGCACAAAATGGTGTCGCCGAAGCCCTGCTCGGCATACACCAGCAACGTCCGGTTCCTGAGGTCCTCACCACACCAAGCCGGCTGGGTGAAATGGCGCCGTACCCGGATTAAATCGACACTTAACCAACGCCACTCGTAAAGCGGAAGACCCGCAGCAAAATCACCCATCAGCAGTAGCAGTAACGACTTATTGAAGGCTGCGTCGGCGCAGGCCGGATCTAATTGCAACGCGCGATCATAGCCAAGCAGTGCCTCATTTAAGCGTCCTAACTGCTGTTGGACGCTGCCCCAGTTGCTATGTATCCGGGCGTCATTAGGTGACAGCGCAAGGGCTGTCTCATAGCTAGCTAATGCTTCAGCGTCGCGGCCCAGTGCCTGCTGTGCGGTACCGAGATTGGAATAGGCTTGAGCAGAACCGGGATTTAACGTCACCGCTAACTGACAACTAGCCAGAGTCTCCTCAAATCGCTCCAGTCGCTGCAGGACATTACCCCGGTGCATATGTGCCTGAGCATCGTCGGGCCGCAAGGCGATGGCCTGATCACAACTGAGCAGGGCATCGGCCAATCGGTCCATCTTCTCCAACGCCGCCCCACGCCCCGCATAAGCGTCGGCAAAAGTCGGATTTATCGCAATCGCCGCATCGTAACTTTCCAACGCATCCGGATAGCGCCCTAAAGCCATCAAAGCCGCCGCCCGATTGAGGTAAACCTCCAACCACTGCGGCGCCAACGCCAATGCCTGGTCACAATCGGCGAGCGCTTGCTGATGATGGCCCAATCGTTGATGCACAACGGCACGACCCGCATAGCTGGCTGGCTTAGGAAACTGACAGTTCACGGCCTGGTCGTATTCGACCAACGCGGCGTCCAACCGATTCAGCGCCGTTAGAGCATTCGCAGATACCCAATGCGCCTCAGCATCGTCCGGACGATGCTGCAGTGTGACTTGGATGACCTGTAGAGCCTCTTCATGTTGCCCAAGACGCTGGAGGGCGCCTGCAAGGTACAGCGATACGTCAGGGTCGCCAGGCAATCGCTTTAATAAATAGGCATAACGATCAATGGCTTCTGTTAGTCGACCCGCGGCGTCGAGCACCACGGCCTGATTTAGATGGGCATCAAGTAGATTAGGATCCAGCTCTATCGCCCGCCCCAAACTGCGCAGGCTATCGTCGTATCGAGCGGACCCGGCCAACGCCTTACCTAAACCGCAATGGAAGACGGCCGTAGCCGGCTGCAAGTCAATTGCATGCCCGATTAAAGTGACCGCGTCGGTAAAGTTACCCAGTTGGTACGCAATTAATCCCAGCAAATGCAACGCATCCGCGTTACCGGGATCTAAAGCTAGGGTAGCCTTGTAATGGTCAGCAGCGACCACCCAGTCACCGGATCGATGCCGATCTATACCCCTTTGCAACTCAGCAGCCGCTGCAGTCAGCTTTTCAGCCATTTCATCCGGCGGCCGTTGGATCATCTTAGTAACTCCCCACAAGTGCTCATTATGATATCCCTGTAAGCGATCATTCAGCGACTGGGCTCGTCTACTTACGGGCAATCGTCTTTCGGCGCAGAAGCGCGTTTATCGCTAGAATCGACGAAGTGTGTTCGGTGGTAGCGTAGATCAAAATATCACCGCACCTTATGCGTCGGCAGCGTCGCCTGGACTCAATGACGGACCAAACGGACAGGACCATGGACACACCACAAAGCCAATTGCCTCAAGCTTTAAAGCTTCTGCAGGCAGGGCGCACTAACGAGGCCCGAGCACTCTACGAAGACGCTCTTCTGGCAGACCCAACCTGTTTCGATGCCTTATTTTTTTTAGGCTTACTAGCCAGCCAGGCCGCTGACAACCAGAAGGCAGCTGACCTGCTGCTTCGCGCGACGCAAATAAAGCCCCAAGTTGCCGCAGCGCACAGCAACCTCGGCTTGGCGCTACAACAACTGGGGAACGTCGACGGCGCGATTTCCTCTTATGAACAGGCCATCGCTTGCGACTCGGGTTTTGTGGATGCTCACTACAATTTAGGGGTTATCCACCTTACCTTCAAAAATTATGAATCGGCACTGAAAAACTTTGATCGGTGCATCGCGTTGCTTCCTAATGACTTTCAGGCGTGGTCAAACCGCGGCAAAGCCCTGCAGGAACTTAAACAACCCGAGCAGGCGCTGACGTGCTTTCAACAAGCACTCAGCTTAAAGCCTGATTTCGTTGAAGCCGCAAGTAATTGTGCCGCCACGCTGCGCACGTTAAATCGACTGGATGAGGCACTAAAAAGCTGCCAATTAGCTTTGGCCATTGACTACAACTCCTACGATGCGTTGTTGAATCAAGGCATCATTTTGCGCGATCTGCATCGACCGTCAGATTCGCTATCCAGCCTTGATCAGGCGCTCAAGCAAAGACCGAACTCTGCTGAGGCTCATTACTGCCGAAGCACTGCGCTTCATGATTTGCGCGAGTGGCAGGCGGCTATAGCGGCCTGTGATTGCGCTATGACGTTAGAACCGAATCATTTGGAAGCGCTTTTTATAAAAGGCGTTGCGCTGCGCGCGCTCAAAAAGCGGGAAGAGGCTATACAATGCTTCAATCGCCTGTTGAGTTTAGCCCCTGCTTCCGCAAAAGCTTACTGCGGGATCGCTGCGGTGCTTCAAGATCAATGGGATTTTGAGGACTCACTAAAATACATTGAAGCCGCACTGGCCACGGACCCCAAGACCGCAGAAGCACACTGCCTGCTTGGTAATGTACTTCGCCATCGTAAGCAGGCAGATCAATCTCTGGAATGCTTTGAACGAGCATTCGAAATCAACCCTGCTTATGCGGACGCTATCTGTAGTAAAGGGGCGGCACTTCAGGATTTACGACGCCTAGACGAGGCAATGACGGCCTGCTGCAAAGCCCTGGAGATTGATCCTTTATTAGCAACCGCTCATGTCAATAAAGGAGCAATTTATAGCGCCAGAAAATTGCATGCACAGGCCAGGCAGTGCTTTGAGAAAGCGATCGATTGCGACCCCTACTATGCGGAAGCCTACGAACATCTGGGGCACAGCCTTGGCGCGCTGCATAAACAAACCGAGGCAATTAAAAGCTATCAAACGGCATTTTCTTTAGGGTCACCCAACAAAAAGCTACTCGGAACGCTGCACTTCGCCAAGATGATGCTTTGTGACTGGAGCGACGTCACAGCAAGCCGTGAGCAGATCGCCAGAAATCTCGGTGAGGGCATATTAAGCGCTGAACCTTTTGTCATTCAGTCGCTGATTGATGACGCCAGCTTGCATCTGCGCGCCGCCACGCTGTTTGCTGAAGAAGATGCGACCTTAATCAAGGACTTCAAGGCGCATGAAACTCCACAAAAACAAGCCAAGCGAATCCGCATTGGCTATTTTTCCGCAGATTTTCGACTGCATGCGGTGTCGCTGCTAATCTGCGAATTAATTGACAAGCACGATCGGGATAGATTTGAAGTTATCGCGTTCTCGTTCGGCATTAACACGCAAGATGACATGCGGTTACGCCTAGAAAAATCTTTCGACCAGTTCTTAGATGTCGCCGAGATGTCAGACTTGCAGATCGCAGAACTCGCGCGCAGCATGCAAATCGATATCGCTATAGATCTGGGCGGTTATACCGGAGATTGTCGATGCTGGATTTTCAAAAACAGACCGGCACCTATCCAAATAAGCTATTTAGGATATCTGGGCACTTCCGGAACCGGCCACATGGATTACCTGCTGGCTGATGAAACTCTAATCGATGAATCAACACGGTCGTTTTACTCAGAAAAAGTCATCTATTTACCCAGCTATCAGGTCAACGACTCACAACGCACTATTTCTGATCGACGCTTCACCCGAGAGGAACTCGGCCTGCCATCATCCGGCTTTGTGTATTGTTGCTTCAACAACAACTACAAAATAACGCCGGATACCTTTCAGAGTTGGATGCGCATTCTTAGCCGGGTACCCGGAAGCGTACTGTTTTTATATTCGGCCTTGCCTGAAGTAATCGGCAATCTGCAGCGCGAGGCTTCCGCCCATGGCGTTGCGCCTGATCGCTTGATTTTTGGTACGCAGCTGCCTTTCGCGGAGTATCTGGCGCGCTATCAGGCGGCTGATTTGTTTCTCGATACCCATCCATACAATGCGGGCACAACCGGTAGCGATGCTTTGTGGGCTGGCCTACCCGTGCTGACCGTACAGGGCGAGTCGTTCCCGGCACGAATGGCAGCAAGCCTACTTCAGGCTTTGGATTTACCGGATCTGGTGACCTACTCCCGATCAGCTTACGAGGATCTCGCTGTTGAGATCGCCCAAAACCCCTTAAAGCTTTCAGATATTCGGCGGCGGCTACAAGCTAATCGAAGCCGAACTCGGCTTTTCGATACTCTACTATTTACCCGAACATTAGAGGCCGTCTACGCTCACGCTCATGAAATGGCACAGGCCGGTCTTTCGGCAAAAGACTTCCACGTCCAAAACAGTCTGGACTCTGCGACAGTCGTCATTCGGTGAAGGCTACCGGCGTGCAAGCGCTCGTCAGTGAGTTTCACGATGAATTCGCAGCCAGTAAGTTAGTATTCGGGAGCCGGACCCTAAACCACTCCCGGCAGGAAGCACCATGAAATCTTTTCTCCATGTGGGCTGCGGCCCGGTCACGCAAAGTTCATTGATTGGCTTTAACAGCCCTGACTGGCGGGAGATTCGCTTTGACATTGACCCCAATGTCAAACCCGACATTTTGGGCACGCTCACGGATATGGCCCTGGTGGAATCAGGCAGCGTGGATGCGCTGTTCTCTTCGCACAACATCGAGCACGTCTACCCGCATGAAGTGCATCTGGCACTGCGCGAGTTTCACCGCGTCATAAAAGACGATGGAATGGTGGTCATCACCTGTCCCGATCTGCAATCAGTCTGCGCGGCAGTAGCTCAAGATCGGTTGCTGGATCCTCTGTACGAGTCGCCTGCAGGACCCATTAGCGCTATTGATATTTTGTACGGCTATCGCACCTCTATCGCGCGCGGGAACACGTACATGGCACACAAGTGCGGCTTTACGTACTCCACCTTAAATAACGCTTTTCGGGAGGCAGGATTTGCGTGCAGCTTTGGGGGTTCGAGACCCGAGCATT
The DNA here is from genome assembly GCA_903828595.1 of uncultured Pseudomonadota bacterium. Classification (GTDB taxonomy): domain Bacteria; phylum Pseudomonadota; class Gammaproteobacteria; order Steroidobacterales; family Steroidobacteraceae; genus CAIKMS01. The sequence goes on from CAIKMS010000019.1 coordinate 68,996, forward strand.
ACGACCTATGGCTGATGGCCTTTAAAACGCAGCGCTCCAACGAGGAGATGATGCAGATCGCAAAGGCCTATCTTCCGGATTAAGACTGCAAAAAAAACCATGAAGCCGCAGGCACTTCATGGTTTTTTTAAAGACATAAAAATCAGGCGCGCGATTTACATCGCGCGCCTTTTTTTAACGATGCAGATCGAAGCGATCCAGATTCATGACCTTGGCCCATGCCTTAACAAAGTCATTCAGGAATCGCTTTTCACCATCGGACTCGGCATAGACTTCGGCTACCGACCGCAGCTCGGAGTTCGATCCGAACAACAGGTCAACCGGCGTGGCCGTGTACTTCATCGCACCGGTTTTACGATCACGCCCCTCGTAAAGACCAGGAACGCTCTCAGACGGCGCCCACTTGGTGCCCATATCGATCAAATTGACAAAGTAATCGTTCGTTAATTGACCCGGGCGGCTGGTGAACACACCGTGCGCTGACTGATCAAAGTTGGCGTTGAGTGCCCGCAGACCACCAACCAGCACCGTCATCTCAGGCACTGTGAGGGTCAACAGGTTAGCGCGATCTACCAGCAACTCAGCCGGCGAACGATCGGCATCCTTGGCAAAGTAGTCCCTAAAGCCGTCGGCCTTAGGCTCTAACACCGCAAAAGAGTTCGCATCCGTCTGCGCCTGGCTGGTATCCACTCGGCCTGCCGAAAAGGGCACCTTGACGGCATGGCCGGCGTTCTTGGCAGCCTGCTCAATCGCGGCACCACCGCCCAGGACGATGAGGTCGGCCAGCGAGACCTTCTTCTTGCTGGCGCCCGCATTAAACGCCTTCTGGATAGCCTCCAGCTTCGGCAGCACTTTGGCTAACTCGGCCGGGTTGTTGACCGCCCAATCCTTCTGAGGCGCCAGGCGAATACGGGCTCCGTTGGCACCACCGCGCTTGTCCGTACCACGGAAGCTCGCCGCCGATGCCCACGCAGTGCGTACAAGCTCTGAGGTCGTCAACCCTGAGGCCAAAATTTTCGACTTCAACGCCTCAATATCTTTGGCATCGATCATCGCGTAGTCGGCTTTCGGCAGCGGGTCCTGCCAGATCAGATCCTCTTTGGGTACTTCGGAGCCCAAATAGCGCGAGCGAGGACCCATGTCTCGATGGTTAAGCTTGAACCAGGCCTTAGCAAATGCGAGTCGGAAGTCCTCGGGATGCTGCTGGAACTGCCTGGCAATTTTCGAATAGCTTGGATCAAACTTCAGCGCCAAATCGGTGGTGAACATGATCGGCGCATGGCGCTTGGACGAATCGTGTGCATCCGGCACCAGACTCGACGCTTCACCGTTGGCGGGGATCCACTGGGTCGCACCACCCGGACTCTTGGTTTTTACCCACTCGAAACCAAACAAGTTGTCTAAATACTGGGTGGTCCACGCCGTTGGATTGGCCGACCAGGCACCCTCCAGACCGCTGGTGATGGTATCGCCCGCATTGCCGCGGCCGCACTTGTTAACCCAACCCATTCCCTGCTGCTCAACGCCGGCAGCGGCTGGCTCAGGCCCTACGCACTTGGCGGGTTCATGTGCGCCGTGTGCCTTGCCAAAGGTATGACCGCCAGCGATGAGTGCCACGGTTTCCTCGTCATTCATCGCCATACGACCAAAGGTCTCGCGGATATCCTTAGCAGCAGCCAGCGGATCGGGGTTGCCGTTCGGACCCTCCGGGTTGACGTAAATCAGGCCCATCTGCACAGCGCCCAGGGGCTGCGCAAGCTTGCGATCGCCCGAGTAACGCTCATCGGCCAGGAACTTCTTCTCAGGACCCCAGTACACCAACTCCGGCTCCCAGTCGTCCGGACGACCGCCGCCGAAACCGAAGGTCTGAAAGCCCATGGCTTCCATCGACACGTTTCCGGTGAGCACCATCAAATCACCCCAGGAAAGGCTCTGACCGTACTTTTGCTTGACCGGCCACAACAGGCGACGCGCCTTGTCCAGGTTGGTGTTATCTGGCCAGCTGTTCAGAGGCTCAAAACGCTGTTGGGCGCCACCGGCACCACCGCGTCCGTCGGAAATTCGGTAGGTACCGGCACCGTGCCAGGCCATACGTACAAAGAAAGGACCGTAGTTACCGTAGTCAGCAGGCCACCAGTCTTGGGACGTCGACAGAACTTGCTTAATGTCGGCCTTGACCGCCTTCAGATCCAACTTTGAAAACGCCTTCGCGTAGTCAAAATCCGCACCCAACGGATTGGACTCGGCCGCGTGCGTGCGCAGAGGTGAAAGATCCAGCTGATCCGGCCACCAAAACTGCTTGCTTTGCGGCTCGCCAGTGGCGGCACTGGTTGCCGCCAAGGGCAACGCCGTCACCGCACAGGCGAGCAGCATGGAAATGAGTTTCTTTTGCATAGAGAGTAACTCCGAAAGACATGACAACAGGTCCAACACAGACCCATCCTAGACAAAAGTATAGGCGCCTGTTGAGGCATAAGGGATTGATTGATCCTATGACGGCGATAGGCAGCGTCAATCAGGAAACGGCGTCGTTGACTCAGAGGCCCCAAACGCTGCTGCGGGGCAGCATAAACTCAACGCGGATCGAAGCCCTGAAGCTTTTGGATTCCGTGTCAGATGCCAGTATGCTGCGCGACTGAAAAAAGCTGTTTTACCGAAACGCGTTACCCCGTTGGCGCGCGGTCATTCTCTCTGGAGCTCTTATCTATGTCATCGCTCTCGTTAACTATTGCACGCACGCTGTGCTTACTTTTGCCCGTCGTGGGCTCTGCAGCAGCCGCACCCTACACGTTTGAAAGTGCTCCAGGTCGACTACCCAAGGACGTCGTGCCTGTTGATTACACGATCGCCGTTACCCCGCACCTGAAGACGTTAACCATCGAGGGCAGCGAGTCGGTGCTCCTCGACGTACGCAAGCCGGTATCATCGATTACCTTAAACTCCCTGAACGAGCGCTTAAGTCACGTCACGGTTGATGGTCGTCCCGTAAAAGAAGTTCACTCAGATGATCAAGCGCAGCTGACGACGATCACGCTGAAAGATTCGCTTCGCGCCGGTTCGCATACTCTGCGCTTTACCTATACTGGCAAAATTGAAAAAGCACCTCAGGGACTGTTTGCGCAGGACTACCACGATGCAAAAGGTAAGCCAGCTGTGTTGCTGTCCACGCAAATGGAAGCTACCGATGCACGGCGCTTATTCCCCTGCTGGGATGAGCCGGCATTTCGTGCCACCTTCACACTGACAGCCACCGTGCCGGCCGCGTGGATGGCGGTATCCAACATGCCGATGGCCGAGCGCGTGGTGCGTGGCAAACTCGCCACGGTGCGCTTTGATCGCTCCCCGAAAATGCCCTCCTATTTGGTCGTGCTCACCGCGGGTGATCTTAACGCCATCGAAGGATCCGGCGACGGTACCGCCCTGCGAGTCATCGCCCCCGCCGGACGCGAAGTCGACGGCAAGGCGGCCTTGGCCAATGCGGCAGATATCCTTGCTGACTACAACAACTATTTCGGGTACCGCTTTCCGCTGCCTAAGCTGGACTCCATCGCCGTACCCGGTGGTTTTCAGGGTGCTATGGAGAACTGGGGCGCGATCACCTACAACGACCAAACGTTGCTGGTAAACGCCGACAGCACCACAGCCGACCGTCAGGAGGTCTTTGATATTCAGGCCCATGAGATGGCCCACCAGTGGTTTGGCGATCTGGTGACGATGGGCTGGTGGGACGAAATCTGGCTGAACGAAAGCTTCGCCTCTTGGATGGCTGCTAAAGAAACGGCTGACCGACATCCCAACTGGAACTGGTGGGAAGGCGAGGATGCATCCAAGGAAACCGCCATGCGGGCTGATGCGATCGCCACCTCGCATCCGATTGAACAGCATGTAGTTAATGAACTTGATGCCAGCAACGCGTTTGATTCCTCGATCACCTATAACAAAGGTCAGGCCGTACTGCGTATGCTGGAGTCCTATGTAGGACCTGACGTGTTTCGCTCAGCACTACGCCAGTACATGCAGGACCACGCGTTCTCCAACACCACCGGCACGGATCTGTGGAATGCCTTAAGTAACGCAAGCCACCAAGACGTCACGCGGGTCGCAAAAAACTGGACAACTCAGCCCGGGTTCCCGCTAATTAGCGTGAGCACGCAGTGCGCCGCCGACGGGGCACGCACGCTGGTCTTAAGTCAGCAGCGGTTTTTCGATGACGGCTCTACGCCCACCGATGCTGCTTGGAGCGTGCCCATGCAGATACGCGCAAGCCTTGACGGTGAGTTGAGTCCATTCCTTCTTACCGCGGAGCAAAACCGCGTCGAAGCCGGGCGCTGCGACAGTCCGCTAAGCCTTAACGCTAACTCCATCGGCTATTACCGTGTGAGCTACGACGCCGCTTCGCTGGCCCTAAACACACAGCATTTCGCGAGCCTGCGCCGTGCTGATCGTATTGCCATGCTCGATGACCAGTGGGCGCTGACACAAGCAGGACGCGCGCCTTTAGCTCAGTATCTGAAACTCGCCTCCGGCATGGGCACAAACCTCGATGCACGCAGCTGGACACAGATCAGCAATTCTTTAAGCAGCATTGAGCGCGCGCTACGCACCACGCCCCAACACGATGCCTTCGCCAGCTACGCACGTGGAATTCTCAACGTGCCGTTTAGTCGTCTGGGCTGGGAGAGTCCAGCCAACGAGACCGCCGACCTGCAACGACTGCGGGTCCGGTTGATTGGATACTTAGGTGCCTGGGGAGACCCGGCCGTGCTGGCCGAATCCAAAGTCCGCTACGCGCGCTTTCTCAACGACCGCGCTTCAGTAGCTCCGGATCTGCAGGAAGCGATCTTAGCGAATGTCGCAAGCTCAGCCGACGCGGCAACCTTCGAATCTCTCCATCAGCTATCCCGCTCCGTGCACGATCAGGCCCAGTTGATGCGTTATTACGGGGTATTGATGCAGGTGCGTGATCCAGCCTTAGCATCACGTGCAGCCACCATTGCCATGTCCGATGAAATCCCTGCCGAGGCCCAGGCGGGTCGATTAGGATTGATTTCAGCGATTGCTGGCGAAAATCCAGCGATCTCATGGGCGGTACTTAACAAGGACTACGACAAGTTGTTTGCGCTGCAGGCCATGTTCAGTTCCTTAACGACGGCCCAGGCGATCCCGCGCATCTACAGCACAAGCGTGCCGCTGGATCAAATTGAGACGTTTGTACGCAGCAAAGTCCCCGCACAAATGAACACCGAGATTGAACGCGGTCTTACGTCTGCGCGTTTGGCTATTAAACATCAGGACCTGCTGCGCGCGCAGACCGCAGAAATCTTTCACTAAGACTGGGTAGGTTAAGTAGGCGGGCGGCGGCCCATGCAGCCGCCCGCCCGATGCCCTCTTAAGGTGTAGGGCTCAGCTGCTGTAAAATCCTATTCAGCGTAGCGCTGGGTCTCAATGCCGCACTACACAGCGTCGCGTTCGGGTGGTAGTAGCCACCAATATCGACCGGCCGGCCCTGAGCTGCATTGAGTTCGGCAACAATGATCGCTTCGTTAGTCGCCAGCTGCTGCGCAATAGGCGCGAATCGACTCGCCAACGCCAAGTCTTCGGTCTGCGCACTTAAGGCCTGCGCCCAATACAGCGCCAGATAATAATGACTGCCTCGCACGTCTAACTCGCCAGTCTTACGCGATGGGGATTTGTCATTGTCTAAAAAAGCCTCGTTAGCTGCATCAAGCGCTCGGGCTACGGCTATACCCGCGGCATTGTTGGTCTTTAGAGCAAGATCCTCTAACGACACCTGCAAAGCCATGAACTCGCCCAGCGAGTCCCAGCGCAAGTGACCTTCCTCTACAAACTGCTGTACGTGTTTGGGTGCCGATCCCCCGGCGCCGGTTTCGTACAGACCACCACCAGCCAGCAAAGGCACGATGGATAGCATTTTGGCGCTGGTGCCCAGTTCTAAAATCGGAAACAGATCGGTCAAATAGTCACGCAAGACGTTGCCAGTCACTGACACCGTATCTAAGCCTGCACGCAGGCGCTGTACGCTCACCTGGGTAGCCGCCACCGGCGACAAGATCCGAAGGTCTAGACCTGTCGTATCCCATGTGGGGAGTAGTTCGTTGACTCGCTCGGTAAGCAGACGATCGTAAGCGCGTTTTTCATCAAGCCAGAACACGGTGGTCGCCTGGGTGGCGCGTGCGCGTTGCACCGCGAGTTTCACCCAATCCACAATCGCCACATCTTTAGTCTGGCACAGCCGCCAGATATCACCGCGGCGCACGGCGTGCCGTGTCAGCACCTGCCCGTCCGAATCGATAACACGCACCTCGCCCGCTGCAGGCAACTCAAAAGTTTTGTCGTGCGACCCATACTCTTCAGCGGCTTGCGCCATGAGCCCAACGTTACTGACGTTACCCATGGTGGTCACATCGTAAGCACCGAAGCGCCGGCAGTCATCGATGACCGCCTGGTAGACCCCGGCATAGCTGCGATCGGGAATCATGGCCAGCGTGTCATGCGGCTTGCCGTCGGCACCCCACATTTGTCCGGAAGCGCGAATCGCCGCAGGCATAGAGGCGTCGACGATCACGTCGCTGGGCACATGCAAATTGGTAATGCCATGGTCGGAATCCACCATGGCCCACGGTGCGCGAGTGGCCAACGTTGAGTGTATTTGCGCAACAATCGTTTCGCTTTGTGCGGCGGGCAGCGTCTGAACTTTAGACAGCAAATCACCTAAGCCGTTGTTAGGGTTCACACCTAATGCCGAAAAAACATCGGCATTTTGGTCAAACACATCGGCGAAATACACGCGCAGTGCATGGCCGAATAAAATAGGGTCAGAAACTTTCATCATTGTGGCTTTCAGATGCAGCGACAGCAAAAGCCCTTCTTGCTCGCCCTGGCGCATGCTGGTGCGGTAGAAGTCCTGCAGCGCCTCACAATCCATGAAGGTGGCGCTGATCAAGGCCTGCGCTGAGGCTTTAATGCCCTCTTTAAGCAATGTGCGCGTGCCGTCAGTAGTCTGAAATTCAATACGCAGTGTGGTGGCAGAAGCTATACGCGCCGCCTGCTCGTTACCGTAAAAATCCCCGCCCGACATCGACGCCACTCGGGTTTTAGAATCCCCACTCCAGGCACCCATCGAGTGCGGATGCTTCTTGGCATACTGCTTGACCGCGTTAGCAACGCGTCGATCCGAGTTACCCTCGCGCAGCACGGGGTTTACGGCTGAACCGAGCACCTTTGCGTAACGCGCTCTGGTTTGTTTTTGTTCATCTGTTTGAGGATTATCCGGATAATCGGGAACCGCATAGCCCTGACCCTGCAGCTCTTTAATGGCTGCGTTCAACTGGGGAACGGAGGCACTGATGTTGGGTAGCTTGATGATGTTCGCGCTGGGTGACTGAGCGAGCTGGCCTAATTCAGCCAGATCATCAGCCTGTTTTTGCTCAGCCCTTAGGGCTTCTGGAAACTGCGCGAGTATGCGTGCCGCTAACGAAATATCGCGCGTCTCTATATGAATTAAGGCCGCACTGGCAAAAGCCTGCGCGATTGGCAATAGCGAATACGTGGCCAGAGCCGGAGCCTCATCCGTCAACGTGTAAATAATTTTAGGGTCGCTCATAGCTATCCTTGATCTGATCGGTGCTGCAGCCCGTGACGGCTGACAGCGTTATTAAAAAGCCAACATCAACGCAGCGTCACGCTTTACCAAACGCCACCCAGCGCTACAGTAATCGCCTCGCCATTCACGCCACCAGCCGCATCGCTGCATAAAAACGCGATCACTTCAGCGACTTCATGCGGCTCCAGCACGCGATTTGCCGGATAAATTGAGGCGCGCTCAGCCCAAACCTGCTCACACGTTATGCCACGTCGCGCGGACTCAGCGCGCGCTGAACGCTCAGCCATTTCCGTGCGTACCCACCCGGGTAATACCGCGTTGGAGGTAACGCCGAAAGGTCCCGCATCCTGGGCAACTGCCCGGGCCAGACCGATAACCCCGTGCTTGGACGCGGTGTAGGCGCTTCCGGATCGCTCGGCTTTCTCACCGGCAGTGGAACTGGTAACCACCACCCGTCCAAAGCCGCGCTCGCACATGCTGCCCACCGTAAGTCGCGCCAATTCAAAAGGCGCATCCAGATTAATCGCCATGGTCTCGCGCCACACAGCCGGATCCTGCTCCCAAACGAGCTTCTCGTGAGCTGAACCAATACCATGGTTAATCACTAAAATATCGATAGGGCCTAAACGCGCCTGGGTCTGTGCTACCGCAAGTGCACAGCCTTCGGCCGTGCCTAAATCCGCCACAACGTAATCGACCTCAAGTGACGCCAACTCCGCTTCACTGCGCGAGACCGCCATGACGCGAGCGCCGGCTGCAGCCAGTAACCTGACCACTTCGCGGCCTATCCCACGTCCGCCACCCGTTACCAGCGCTACACGATCTTTCATGACCTTATTCCCAGCATTTGTTTTTCACCCTCTCCACATGGACATCGCGGTCGGCTGCGACTGAAGCACGATGCACCACCTCAAAGCACCGGCCTTGCGGTGTGCGGTTTCGCACACCGCCAGAAGGCTGCCTTATGCCAATGCGTAGAGATACTCCACAAACGAACTTACCGCACCGTCCAACCCCTGAACCTTAGGGTTCTTAGAGTCAATCAGATAGTACTCATCCGGCGCATGCGCGCCGGTGCCGTGTCCTAGCCCGAAACCGCCCGCCGGTAAACTCAGTGGAGGACTGGTGAAGCGGTAGCCAGGCCAAGAACCCGGGCTTCGCGGCAAGACCTTCGGATCCACGCCTAATGCGCGATAGGTTGAAACGACGGACTTCATAAAGTGACTATCCGGATCACTTTGCGTGGGGTCGTAGCCGCCGGTCATATTGACCTCTATATCGCCAAAACCGTGCTTGGCCAAATGCGCCTTGAGTTTAGCCAGCGTGTCGGCTGCCGTCATATCCGGCACGAGGCGCATGTCGATTTTTGCGACAGCACGATGTGGCAAAACGGTCTTGCCACCAGGGCCGGTATAGCCACCCACGAGTCCTTCGATATTGATCGTGGGCTGCGAGTACAGGCGTACCAGAGAGTCCTTCCAACCTAAATCGTGCACCCAGTGATCAACACCGTACTGGCTTTTGATCGTCTCTTCAGCAACATCAGCCGCATAAATATCAATCATCTTTAGCTGAGCCGCCGTCAGCGGCTTGGCTAGCTCAAAGAAACCTTCCACGGCCGGTGTGTGGCCGTCTTTTTCAATCAAGCAATGCAATGCCTGTATGAGGTGCCAGGAGGGTGAATCCACTTGTGCCTCCAGACTGGAGTGCACATCTTTTTTAGGACCTCGACCCCAATGCTCACCGCTGGAGACTAACTCCAATTCAACTACGCCCTTAGCGCCTAAGGTCACCTCCACACTGCCATCCGGTGCTTGGCTCGCCTCCGGTAACAACACACCGACACACGTCTTGAGTGCCGCCAAAATATCCGGCTGAGTCACGATCTCACCAAAATGGGGCGAGCCTATTTCCTCTTCACCTTCTGCGACTAAAACCAGATTGACCGGCAGCGGACGGTTGCTTGCCTTAAACGCCAACAAGGCACTCAGAAAAGCATTCTGCGGACCCTTTTGATTTACCGCACCGCGCCCCATGCACACGCTTCCCAAACCGGGTTTTTCGACCAGACGGCCTTCGAGCGGCGGTGAGCTCCATTCCTCGGCAACAAACTGTTTTACGTCGTACATGAAGTACACCGCCACGGTAGTCTTGGCACCGGCGTCGAGCTTGCCAAATACACCGGGCTTGCCCGAGGTGGGAACCAAACGCACATCCTTGAAGCCGGCCTCACGGGCCAAGGTTGCCAGGTGCTCGGGGCCGGCCGGATAGTTACGGTTCTCGGCAGCAATCGATGGCAAGGCAATCCAGTCTTGTAAGCGCTTGATATTTTGCGCGTGCATTTTCGGCACTGTGGCCAGCACGGCCGCCTTATCGGCCTTGGATGCGCCACCGGCTGCCAGTACGCTCATCGGCGCCAACGCCAGCACCGTTCCGGCGGCTGTGCCTTGGACGAATTCACGCCGGCTGACGATCTTGTCGTTTGAATCGGTCATCGTCGTTTCCTCTTGTTACGCTGATATTCGGATCGGGTGCTTAAAGTACCGCCTCGTGTTACCCAACATACTCCATACCGTGCCCGCATGGCCTAGGGGCTTACGCGTAGGCTCGGTCTTTGATTTGCTGCATCGCGAGAAACTGGCGAATCTTTGGCATCAGTTCGTCGCGTTTAAAAGGTAGGAAAGCGACCGCTGCGATCAATCGCAGGCAGGCTAAGAAATCGGCATTTCGTTCAAAGAATTCCCGCTCCCAGACCGGACGACCGACAAAATAGGTCTCAATAAAGCTCTCGTAGAGTATTCGTCCCGTTTGGTTGGGTACTCGGGTAACAAATTCGCTACCGCCGGTTTCGGGATACCCGAAAATCAGGGCAATTACCCCGACATCAAACAGCGGGCAGCCGCGTGAGACGTCGCCCATATCAATAATCACCGGCTCACCATCACGAATCATGATGTTGCTGGTGTGCAAGTCAAAGTGCACCAACGTATCGGCCTGTGGCACGCTCTCCAGTCGCTGCAGAAGGCACCAAACCTCGTCATCGCTCAATGCATCACGCAGGCCTTCAATGTAGGTTTTCAGCCGCGATTTAAGATCCGGGAATACCGACGGATCTCCCGGTATGGAATGAATAGTGCCGGCGATCTGTGCCAACTGCCGGCCGTAGGCCTGCGCGTTGTCAGGATCAGCGGCAATAACCCGACTGAATAACTGCGCATCCAGCATTTCGTAGACGACACCGGTACGGCTGCCGCAGCAGACCACGTCATACGATAACGCGGTGGGAATTCCCGCCACAAAAGCCGCTTTAGCGTAATCTTTTTCCTGTTCGGCAATCTCACGGCTAACGCCTTCGTTATAAAGCTTAACGATCGTGTCCGCATCAAGCCTAAAACACTCTCCGCACAGCCCCGCCGAGAGAAACTCCAGACCCTCGATGGAGATTTCCCGCGCCCGCGGGCGTACCGTAAACAGTTGCGTCAGGCCCGTTACCTCTAAGGTATGTTCGACGCTAGGCAGGACGTTGACTAATGCCAGCCCCACACCCTGAGCTTTGGCCTCGCGAGCTAATTTCAAAAAGACCCGAAGTCCGGCACTGGACACGTACTCGCACTCGCCTAAATCCAGCTCCAGTCGCCTAATCCCCGGCGATAGCCAAGGCCTATCCATCGCAGCCACCGAATCAGCGGCAAGGCGACCCTTGAGGGTGAGTGTGAGCAGATCGCCCTGGATCCGTGGTGTAACCTCCATAAACGCTCCCCTATATTGCTCTTAAGCCGCCCGAGGCTTTTTTACCTATTCACTTTTAAACAAACAGTCTTCGCATGATAGGGGTGGCCTAAAAGGCGATCAACCAACTCACTGCGGCCGGCAACCCAGTGTAGGCAGTGCCAGTGACTATGCTCGCCTGCAGTGAACAGGTACCATCGCGCGACAGTGAACTTTTGGATCCGCTGAGTATCGTTGTGACTCAACCACCCTATGATGAGATGCGTCTGCCCGATGGCAGCCAGCGCGAGCATTACCGCCGCTATGCCGAGTGGCTGGCCGTACAACCACCCAGCCGTATCGCGCAGCGACGCGCTGAAGCCGATTCTTTATTTCATCGCCTGGGTATTACTTTCGCGGTGCACGGTGCTGATGAAGGCAGCGAGCGCCTCATCCCGTTCGATATTTTGCCGCGCATCCTCCCGGCCAGCGATTGGGCCGTGCTGGAGTCCGGACTGAAGCAGCGCATACGCGCACTTAACATGTTCTTATTCGACGTTTATTCGGATCAGGACATTCTCCGTGCAGGCTTGATCCCCGCCGATGCCGTGCTGTGTAACTCGCAATACCGCCCCGAAATGCAGGGCATCCAACTGCCCGGGGGTATCTACGCGCATATTGCCGGTATCGACGTTGTGCGCGCCGGTGCTGGTGAGTTCTACGTGTTAGAGGACAATCTGCGAGTTCCTTCCGGCGTGTCGTACATGCTGGAGAACCGCAAGATGATGATGCGGCTATTTCCGGAATTATTTGCCAGCCACAGTATCGCGCCGGTGGAACACTACCCCGATGTGTTGCTCAATAATTTAACCAGTGTCGCGCCGCTAGGCATTTTGGATCCGACCGTTGTTCTGCTCACACCCGGCGCGAGCAACAGTGCGTACTTCGAGCATGCGTTCTTGGCCCAGCAAATGGGTATTGAACTGGTTGAAGGGCAGGATCTGTTCGTCAGCGATGATGGACTGTTCAAGCGCACGACCCGCGGCCCGCAGCGGGTAGACGTGATCTATCGCCGGGTAGATGACGACTTTTTAGACCCACTGGCTTTCCGTTCCGACTCCATGCTGGGTGTCCCCGGGTTGCTGTCAGCTTACCGCGCAGGCCGCGTGACCATCGCCAACGCGATCGGAACCGGCATTGCCGATGACAAGTCGATCTATCCCTACGTGCCCGCCATGATCCGCTTTTATCTGGATGAAGAACCGATATTGTCCAATGTCCCGACACGGATTTTGCGTAACCCGGACGATCTGGCCTACACCCTGGATCATTTGTCTGAACTAGTCGTCAAGGAAGTTCACGGCGCGGGCGGCTACGGCATGCTCGTGGGGCCGGCATCATCCCAAGCTGAAATCGAAGAATTTCGACACCGCATCATCGCCGACCCACATCGTTACATCGCCCAACCTACCCTGGCCTTGTCGACCTGCCCGACCTTCGTAGAGTCGGGCATCGCCCCGCGTCACATCGATCTTCGGCCCTATGTGCTGTCGGGACGCGATGTCACGGTAGTGCCCGGCGGACTGACACGCGTGGCGCTGCGCGAAGGATCGCTGGTGGTTAATTCCAGCCAGGGTGGCGGTACCAAAGATACGTGGGTGCTGGAGTCCTAATGCTGTCACGTACCGCCGATCATCTTTATTGGATGTCTCGACATTCGGAACGGGCAGAAAGCCTTGCCCGACTTCTGGATATGCATTACCGCCACTCGCTACTGCCTCACGACACCGGCCACCTCGATCAGGATTGGCTGAGCACCCTGAATGCCTTGGGCGTGATGGACGATTACCTGGCCCGCTATCAGCGCTTTGAGACCGGCACGGCTTTTCAATACCTGGCGACGGACCGCGACAATCCGGGAAGTATCGTGTCGTGCCTTTGGTCGGCGCGCGAAAATGCCCGCGCGGTGCGTGGTGCGATGACCGCCGAGATGTGGGAAACCATCAACACGACCTGGCTGGATCTAAAAGGCCGGGTAGCCAATCCAGACGATGCCACGGGTGCTGATTTTCTGGACTGGGTGCGCTACCGCACCCACCTGTGGCGCGGTGTCACCCTGGGCACCATGCTGCGCGATGAGGCCTTTCGCTTTACCCGCCTAGGTACTTTTATTGAAACCGCCGACGCGACGGCCCGCATGATACTCGGCCGAGCAGGCTGCGCCCTGTCGGTTGCATCCACCGGTAGCATGGCCGCGGATGCTTATGCATGGACATTGCTATTACGTTCGATAGCCGCCTTCGAGGTCTACCGCAAGGTGTATAGGGATACCGTCACGGCAGCCAAGGTGACTGAGTTACTCGTGCTACGCCGCGATGTACCCCGCTCGCTGCATCGATGCATGGAAGAAATCGACGAGGCACTGCAGGACGTTGCCAACACGCGGTCTCATGAGACGCAGCGCCGCGCCGGCGAAATGCGCGCGCAGCTGCGCTTTGGGCGACTAGACCAACTCTTAGAAACCGGCATCGATCAGTACGCTCGCTCGTTTATTTCGCGCATCGGCGATCTGGGCGAGCGAATCAGCGCTGACTTTCTGGTTCCTGGATCCGGTGAATAAGGCACAGCCTATGCAGCTTCATATTCGTCACGAAACCACCTACCGCTACGCGGCGCCCATTCGTCACTCCACTCAGAGCCTGCGATTAACGCCACGCCTGGATGCCGGTCAACGCCTCTTGCAATGGACGATTACAGCACCCGGTCGACGAGCTGAGCAGCGAGATGCTCATGACAATGTGTTTCATCTGCTCACCAATACCGATTCGTTAACGACACTCACCGTTACCGCGCAGGGCATCGTAGAAACCGACGGGCGTTTAGCAGCCTGCGTACCGAGCCGCGGCTGCCTAGCACCCATGGTCTATCGGACTCCCACCGAACTCACCTTGGCTAACGAGTCAATTATTCAGATCGCCCAGCAAACCCTCAACCAGCCCGGACGGCTACAAGATCGCCTGGAGCGGCTATCGGCAGAAATTTTCGCTCGCATCCGTTATAAGCAAGGCGTCACTGAGGTTCACGAGGATGCAGCGACCGTTTTGGCTCGCGGCGAAGGCGTCTGCCAGGACCAGACCCACGCGTTTTTAGCCTGCTGCCGAGCCGGCGGTGTGCCCGCGCGTTACGTGAGCGGCTACTTCTATGCAGGCAAGGCTTATGATGTTGCCAGCCACGCCTGGGCTGAGGCCTGGCTGGGCGAGGAGATCGGCTGGATGAGCTTTGATTTAACTCATCAGTCGCAAGCCGATGAACGGCACTGCCGATTAGCCGTCGGCCGCGATTATAAAGACGCTGCTCCGCTGCGTGGAATCCGTCAAGGCGGTGGGGACGAGTCGCTCAGTGTCATTGTGGTCGTTGCCGACTCGGCCGCGGCAGCCCAGCAGCAATACGACGAGCAACGCACTCGGGTACTGCAGAACCAGAAGCAGCCGGAGGCGGCAGACATTAAAAGGGTTGAATCACTAGCCGCGGCGCGCCGCCAAGCCCTACAAGCCCAGCAGTAGCCTAAAATCGGACCCAAAGTCGAAGCCAGAGCGAGGAATCCTTAATAGAGTATGGGCGCGCTATGACTCTTTTTAGTTCCATGCCAACTAGCCAAGCCGAGCAGGAGAAACTGGCTCGAGCTGCCGTCGGTGTGCAGATGCTGGCGATGGTCTGGGCGTTAGCGTCTGCCTTAACCAGTAATTCGCTGACGCTAGCCGCCGATGCGTTAGGCGGTTCACTGGAAGTTGCCAGTTGTATTCTGGCCTATATTTCGCTGCGACTGCAGCGCGGCTCGTACCGCTTCCTGCTCGATTACGGAATCGGCAAGCTGGAGACTCTGGCCTCGCTTTTCATCGGGTTTTTTACCGGTCTGGGCGCGCTGTTCGTGCTCTACGAGGCTATTCGCTCAACACTGGCCCCCAGCCCAGTCACCGGTCGCGGTATCTGGATAGGCCTCATTGGTTGCTTAGTGATCGCCAGCCTGTGCGCGCGCTTATGGTGGCAGCTTAAAGAGCATGCTAAACGTCACCCATCGCCGATCACCACCACGCAGATGCGCATTCAGGCGATCGGCTTTTGGTCAGCGGTTGGCGTGAGCTTGCCGCTAGCCTGTAGCTTGATCGCGCACGGATCCTGGGTGCGCTATTTAGATATCGCGGTATCGATTGCCATAGGCACGTTCACCGCTCGCATGGGTTGGCAGATGATTCGGCATGCCCTGCCCGACGTCTTAGATCAGTCACTGAGCGAGCCTTTGCAGACGGTGATTAATCAACACCTGGTGGCGCATTTTGATCACTACGAGATGTTTGAAAAGGTTCGCTCGCGTACCTCCGGCAGTGACATCTTCATCGAGATCTTTTTATCTTTCGATCCCAGCACCTCGATAGGAACCATTCAGTCCGTCACGGACAGCATCAAAAACAGCATAGGGCAGCAGATTAGCGGCGCGCACGTGCTGGTCATCGCCTCGGCTATTCCAGAACCCACACCTAAAACAGCGCTTGCCGATCACTCTTCATAGCCGCTCTCACCAAACTCAGCGATATCCAGACCCGCCATTTCCTCCAGCGTGTCGACGCGAAGCCCGATAAGGTAATCGATAAGTTTTAGCAGCAAGAAGCTAGCCAATCCTGTCCAGGCAATTACGCTTAGTACGCCGAGTAACTGAATCATCAATTGCTCGGCTAAGGTGTGCTGCAGTGGCAAGCCCGTGCCACCCCAACTCTGGCTTACCCCGATCCCGGTCAACAACGCGCCGACCACACCGGCAACCCCGTGCACGGGAGAAACGTCCAACGCATCATCCACCACAGAAAAATGCCGTATCGCCCGTAGTGCCGCAAAAGACACCAGGCTGCCGGTAGCGCCCATCACAAGCCCCGTTGTTAGCGATACGTATCCACAGGCAGGCGTGATAGCCACGAGCCCGGCAATCGCGCCGGTTAATAAGCCAGTGACCGACGGCTTTCTAAAGCGCACGCACTCAGCAGCCATCCAAGCCAGAGCTCCGGAGCAACCCGCCACGTGGGTAATTAAGATAGCCATCGCGGCGTCGTCATTAGCCGCCAGCGCAGAACCGCCGTTAAAGCCAAACCAACCCACCCACAACAAACCCCCACCGATCGCCACCAAGGGCACCGAGTGAGCAGGCGTCACAGCCTGGCGTTGGTAGCGATTACCGATGACCCAAGCCGCGACCAGTGCCGAGACGCCTGAGGTCACATGGACAACTAAGCCGCCCGCAAAATCCAACGCGCCGCGATGCGCAAGCCAACCCTCACCCCAAACCCAATGGGCTACTGGCGCATAGACAACGACACACCACAGTGCCGTGTAGAGAAGAACGGCCGAAAAGCGCATACGCTCGGCAAAGCCACCTAACGCCAGGGCGGGAGCGATCACTGCAAAGGTAGTTTGAAACATCACAAAGGCCGCCAACGGTACATGCCCATGCACTACCCCCCGTAAGGGAGCTTTAAGGCTGTCGCTGCTGATTGCGCAGATCCACTCGTTGCAATCCGCATCAGCGCCGAAGGCCAGCCCAAAGCCGATGAACAACCAAACAATGGAAGCAACACTGGCAACAGCAAAACATTGGGCCATGACGGATAACACGTTCTTTCGCCGAACCAAGCCACCGTAGAACAGCGCAAGGCCCGGCAAGCACATCAAAAGCACGAGTGCGCAGCTGATCAACAACCAGGCCGTATCACCACGATCCACACCTGAGTCGGCGTTAGCCGCCACCGATAAAAAGCCGCCACTTAAAAAAAGCACCCATCTCGCTAAGCAGGAGCTTAGTCGCCCTGTTGTTAATGTGTTCAACGACTCCGCCTTGTTACATCTAGCTATTCTTGGTAACCGCACAGACTGCTCGCCGCGCTTCGATTTTAATCGAGTAGCTTACACCGGCGCCAAAAAGACGTAATCGCACCCAGCGGGATCCAGCCTCATTGGCTGGCCGGTAATAAGAGCGAATGCACTTTAGCAAGTGCCGTGAGTTTCGCGTAACGGCAGGAGTCTGGAATCTTCTAAAGCGGCGGTTTTGTGGCCTATTCCCGGCAGATACTCACGGTGCGAGGCGGATGAGACAAAAGCATCGACGCATTTGTGCCGAGCGAGCATCGCCATGTCCCACGACTCAGGGTGGGGACCCAACTCGAAGGCGCTCCACGACCGAGGAACAGAAGATGGCCTCGCGTCTGCCAACGCTAAGCAAGCGTTGGCTACACGTAGCGATGAAACGCCTGGATGAGATTGATGTCTTCGGTCCGCGCAAGCTCGGGCGCAGCGCAATAATCAGCGACCGGCCAAAACCGCAGCGAATTCAGTCAAAAATTTTTTCATCGTGAAAATGGTGCCGGCGACAGGAATCGAACCCGTGACCTTCTGATTACAAATCAGTTGCTCTACCAACTGAGCTACGCCGGCGTTAAGCCGCCTTATTCTAACCTGCCTGAGTGCGCGTTCGCCGTTTAAGTTAGGCCGCTTTGGGTAAAGCGGTGGGCAGCGGCGGCGCGCCCGGCACCGGCGAGACCGCGGGCCCTGAGGATGGCTTCGCCGGCGCGACAGTCTTCGAATCAGGCAGAGCCGGTGTACTGGCTGGGGCGCTGGGTGCCGACTCGGGCGTGGTGCACGGCTGTAACTGCAGTGGGCTGGCGGCCTGGCCGGTGGCTTGAATAGCAGCCACGTCCACGGGCCGGTCACCGGCCGCTAGTTCCACATCTAACCACCACACCGTAGCGCTCTTAGACTCCTCAACGGCTAGCGCCTTAACGGCGTAGTTTTTAAGCTTTTGGATTCGACTCGCGGCATCCTCCGGCGTCGGATACACGCCGAAGCTTAACGTGACCGTGGTCGGTGACTCCATAAGCTGCGCTCCAGTAACACCGGCACGAGTCAGCTGCGCTAGGCGGTTTTGCGCCACTGTCGCATTGGCCTGGGTCTCGCTGACGCGATAGACAATGGGTGAAGGCTGCTCGGCCTGTCGTCTTTGAGGGTTCAACGACTGGGTGCGCAACAACTGCTCGGCGTGATCAACAGCTGCTGCCTGCAAAAAAGGCCCCACCGTCACACACCGCTTTCCTGTCAGCGGTGCCGCCCCGGCCTGCGTGGGGCTAGAGCTCTCCACGGCCAGATGCAGCATCGGAATCACCGGCCCTAAATTCGGCACAACGCGCTCGCGGCCTGGCTCACCGACCATCAGTGCCCACCCAAAAAACACCACGTTGGCAAATAAGAACAGATAAAACAGCGCTTTCATGACAGCACCTTCTCGGCTGCAACTACCGCCAGACCGGCCAGCACTAAGTCCGGCACGATAAGCGCCTTCGTGTGCAGCCGTGGTAACAAACGAGCGGCATCGCCACCCGTCACCAGCACGCGCGGATGAGGATCACTCAACGTACTTAACTCAAAAACCGCGCGATCGGCCAGTGCCGCCAGCGATAGCGCGATCCCCTCTTCAATCGCACCGGCCGTGTTCACGCCGAACAATCCCTCCACTCGGGCGGGTTCAGCCTCCGCGGCAGCGGCCACATTACCGGTACGTCCGTAGAGCGCTTCTTGCATCAGCTGCATACCCGGCAGAATAAACCCGCCCAGGTGTTGGCCATCGCCAGTCAGCGCATCAATGGTGACGGCGGTTCCGGCATTGATGATACAACCCGCCTTAGGCTGCATTGCCCAGGCACCGATCAACCCCAGCCAGCGATCCACACCCAGCATACCCGGCTTCACGTAGCCATTTTTAATGCCCGCCGCCGACTCGGCTGAACTGACAAACTCCGGCCACAGGCC
Organism: uncultured Pseudomonadota bacterium; assembly: GCA_903828595.1. Lineage (GTDB taxonomy): Bacteria > Pseudomonadota > Gammaproteobacteria > Steroidobacterales > Steroidobacteraceae > CAIKMS01. The sequence continues at coordinate 88,173 of CAIKMS010000019.1, forward strand.
AAAATGAGCTTTAGACCAGCCACCCAGCAGCCGCGCAAAGGTACCTCCGGCCACGTTAGAGACTAAGATTCGGTCAGGACTCAGTCCCTCGGCCTGCAAGGTGGATTGCCACTCTTCCAGTTCATCGGCCCACGCGGAAGGTGCACCGTGGTGCAAGACAGCGCGAGCCGGACTCAAAATAGCCCCGTCCAAGCAGGACCATTTCAACCGCGTATTGCCTACGTCCAACAATAAGATCATGCCGCCTGCCTCACGCTGACATCACCGACCGCCACACGCTCGACCACCCCGTCAATCTTTACCAGCAACGCGCCGTCAGCATCGACTCCGCAAGCTAAGCCTTCGCTCGAGTGGTCATCACGGATCACCCGCACCGGTTTACCGGCCAAGGCATCAGCGCCACTCCACTCACTTAAAAAGGCCGCGATACCATGGGCTTTAAATGTCTCGATCGCTTGGTTGATCTCACTGATAAGAGCAGCAGCCAGACGCGCGCGCAGCTGGGCAGGCTGATTGCCTAAGGCCGTGACAACGTCAGTGACCGGCCGGGCACCACCGGTGCTGTCCTCTATAGCCTCATGACCTAAGTTAACGTTGATACCCACGCCGACTACCAAACCTAACTGGCCATCGGTGAGCGTGCGCAGCTCGCACAAAATCCCACCTAACTTGCGCCCGCGATACTCAATGTCATTAGGCCATTTTAATAAAAGATCGGCGCAGCCTAACCCGCGCAACGCGCGCCACGCCGCCACGCCCACTGCCAGAGTCATCGAGCCTAAATCACGACGATAAGGTGCGACGACCGTGCTCACCGACAGGAGTAGGCTCGAGCCTAAAGGCGCCACCCAGTGCCGGCCGCGGCGACCGCGCCCGGCACTTTGGTATTCGGCCATGGCGACGTCCATTTCCTGCAGCGCCGGCCATGGGCCGTTCAATAGCCAGGAGTTAGTGGACTCGGTTACCGGCAGCACCGACACCCGACGCACCCTCAGGGGCAACGTTGGTGCCAACCCCGCGCGAATAGATGCTTCATGCAGCAGCTCGACCGGTCGCGACCAGACCCACGAATCCTCACCCAGCGGCTTAAGCGAAACACCAAAAGACTGCAGATCAGCCACTAAATGCGCCACCGTAGTCTCATCCACACCGACCACCGCACTCAAATCCGCGCGCGTCCAAGGCAAAGCATTGGACAAGGCATCCAGCAAGGCGCGGTAGTGCGGCATCACGAACGCGGGGTGCGCACAAATCGGGTGCGGCTTTCTTGGCCTGAGCGCAAGCGACCAATATTGGTTCTGTGGGTATACAGCGTCAGCAGCATCGCCCATAACCCAAAGGCCAGCAGCGGCTGCACCGTGTCCATACGAGGGTAGTCCCAACCGATCAGCCGACAACCGATAATCCACACACTAAAACTGGCGACCGCGAGCATCGTAGCCAGACTCACGTAACCCGTGGCGGCCACCACCAAAACCCAGACAGCAACCACCGGTAAAACCAGGCCCGCTTGCAGTCCAGCCAGCACCCCCAACAAGGTAGCCGCGCCCTTGCCACCCCTAAACCCGTACCACAAAGGATAGACATGGCCGAGCACTGCCGCACAAGCGCAAAGCACGGCCAGCGTCATGCGATCATCGAAGGCGATAAGGCCTAAAGCTAAAGGTGGGAGCCAGGCAGCCGCGAAATAGCCCTTACCCATATCAATGAGGAGCACCGCGATCGCGAACACGGGGCCTTTGGTACGCAGCGCGTTGGTTGCACCGGCGTTGCCGCTGCCAGCCTGGCGAATATCAAAACCCAGCAATTGTCCCAAGATCAGGGCACCGGCCACTGAGCCAAGCAGGTAAGACAGCAGCGTTTTTAGCGCAAGTTCCAGCATGAATCACTCAACATAAGAGCTAATGGCTGCGCGAGTCTATCATTGCCACCACGACCGTCAGCCGCTTCTAACCGTCGCGGCGATCCAGCCAATGACCAGCGTGGCGTCGGATAAAGGCCGCCATCCAGTTCACCTGCTCCGGCGAATGATTCAAAGCAGGCACTAACGTGAATGACTCACCACCTGCCTCTAGATACAGCTCTTTAGATACGGTACCGATCTCTTCGATGGTCTCCAAACAATCCACGGCGAACGCTGGGGTCAGCACCGTCACATGCGTGATCCCGCGCTTAAGCAAATCCGCTAAATGGTCATCCGTGTAAGGCTTCAGCCACTCGGTAGGGCCAAATCGCGATTGAAAGGAGATCGAGTAATCTCCTTCACTCAACCCTAAACGCTCACACAACAGCTGCGTGGTGCGTTGCGCCTGCTGCTGATACGGATCGCCTTTGGTCACGTATTTCAACGGGATGCCGTGGTAGGAGCACAACAGATGCGTAGGACCTGTTTGCGCAAACGAGCGGCGCACCGAATCGGCTAACGCGTCAATGAATCCCGGGTCATCGTGATAGTCAGCCGCAAAGTGCACGCTGGGCACTACCCGGTAGCGGGATAACTCGCGCATCACCTGATCAAAGACAGCGCCCGAGGTGCTGCCCGAGTACTGGGGATACAGCGGCAGAACAATCAGTTTCTCAACGCCGGCTCCCAGTAACTTCGCGACCGCCGTCGTTATGGACGGGTCGCTGTAACTCATGGCCAGCTCAACGCGTATGTCGTCAGACGCTAACGCTTGTGCCAGTCCCGAAGTAAGCTGCTCGGAGTACACCAACAAGGGTGAGCCTGAGGCAGACCAAATGGACTGATAAAGTTTGGCGGTTTTATGCGGCCTGAAGGTCAGGATCGGCCCCAACAACAGCGGGTACCAGTAGTAAGGACACGCCTCTACCACCCGGCGGTCGGAGAGAAACGACCACAAATAACGACGGATAGGCCAATAGGTTGGCGCACTGGGTGTGCCTAAGTTGACCAACAGCACGCCTACGCGAGCGCTGGGACTGGTCGCCGCCGGCTTGCCTAAAAACCACGCCATGATGACTACCTCGGATAATTGCAGAACAACGAGCCGACCTGTCCAAACAGGCAGCATCGTATCGTGCTTTGTCACGTCAGTCGGGAGAAAACGGCGCCTTTTGCGCGAAAGACCCCCAAAAACAAAAGCCCCGTACGCGAACGTACGGGGCTTTCGGGTTTAAGACCCTGGCAGCGACCTACTCTTACATGGCCTACGGCCACACTACCATCGGCGCAGAACATTTTCACTTCCGAGTTCGGAATGGGATCGGGTGGTTCCTGTTCGCTATGGCCGCCAGGGAAACTGGTTAAGACGCGTAAGCCAACCAGGCTTACGGTCATTAATTCGGCAAATTTGTGAAGACGCAATTATTTTTTGATTCTCTAGTCTTGATCTTAGTGTCGATCGAGAACTAGTCATCTCAATGCACCCTGCCATGCAGAGCGCTTGAGGTTATATGGTCAAGCCTCACGGGCAATTAGTACTGGTTAGCTGAACGCATTACTGCGCTTACACACCCAGCCTATCAACGTCGTAGTCTTCGACGGCCCTTTAGGGGTTTCTAGAACCCAGGGAGAACTAATCTTGGGGGGGGCTTCCCGCTTAGATGCTTTCAGCGGTTATCCCTTCCGAACGTAGCTACCCAGCTATGCCGCTGGCGCGACAACTGGAACACCATCGGTTCGTCCATCCCGGTCCTCTCGTACTAGGGACA
>CAIKMS010000020.1 GCA_903828595.1 uncultured Pseudomonadota bacterium
CGTTGATGGTCAGGTGGTGATCCGTCCGATGATGTATCTGGCGCTGACTTACGATCATCGCATTATTGATGGCCGTGAAGCGGTGCAGTTCCTGGTATCGATTAAAGATTCGCTGGAAGATCCGGCGCGTTTGTTACTGCAGGTCTAAGCAACTTCTTTTTACTGGGTTAAAGGCTGGCTTTTATGAGCGATCATTTTGACGTCATCGTCATTGGCGGAGGGCCGGCGGGTTACCCGGCAGCGATACGGGCTGGGCAATTGGGTTTGAGTGTCGCCTGTATAGACGGGTGGAAGAACCGCGATGGCACTTATGCCTTTGGTGGCACTTGCCTGAATGCCGGTTGTATCCCGTCTAAGGCCCTGCTGGAGTCCTCCGAACTACTGCATCGTGCGCATGAAGAGTTTGCCCTGCACGGTATATCCACCGGCCCGGTATCGATCGATATCGCGAAAATGCAAAAGCGCAAAGAGCAGATTGTTAAGGGCTCAACACAGGGCATCATGGCGCTTTTTAAAGGCGCTAAAGTGACTGCGCTCACAGGGCACGGGCGCCTGCTACCGGGTCGACAAGTCGAGTTTACGGCCGCCGATGGCAGCCAAAAGGTGCTGTCGGCGAACCATGTGGTCTTAGCCAGTGGCTCAAATCCCACGAGCCTGCCGACCGCGGTGTTTGATGGCAAACACATTATGGATTCCTGGGATGCCTTGGACTTGACAGAAACGCCTAAGCGGCTAGGCGTCATCGGCGCGGGTGTCATTGGCGTTGAGCTGGGTAGCGTTTGGCGCCGCCTGGGTTCTGAGGTCGTCATCCTTGAGGCCAGTGATACGTTTCTGGCCTTGGCTGATCAACAGCTGGCGAAAGAAGCATTGAAGCACTTTAACAAGCAGGGCTTGAATATTCGTTTAGGCGCTAAGGTCAGCTCTGCCACGGTAGGTAGCGATGGGGTGACCGTGGCCTATCAGGATGCCTCGGGTGAGCAGTCTTTAGTGGTGGATAAACTGGTGGTTGCGATTGGCAGACGTCCTAATACGGCCGGGCTGTTGGCGCAGGGCACGGGCGTAATGACCGATGCACGCGGCTTCATTGAGGTTGATGAGTATTGCCATACCGGGGTTGAAAACGTGTGGGCGGTTGGCGATGTGGTGCGTGGGCCTATGCTGGCGCACAAGGGCAAGGAAGAGGGCGTGATGGTGGCTGAGCGTATCGCCGGGCACCATGCACAGGTCAATTACCACACGATCCCGTCGGTGATTTACACCGCGCCAGAGATTGCCTGGGTGGGTCAGACCGAAGAACAAGTTAAGGCAAATGGTCGTGCCTACAAAGTGGGCAACTTTCCGTTCATGGCCAGTGGCCGAGCCCGCGCCATGGAATCCACCGCGGGTTTTTGTAAGCTGATTGCGGATGTGGAGACGGACGAAATTTTAGGCGTTCACATCATAGGCCCCATGGCCGGTGAGTTGATCGGGGAGGCGGTTCTGGCTATGGAGTACTCGGCTACGACCGAGGATCTGCAGCTGACGATGCATGCTCATCCCACGCTGTCAGAGGCACTGCACGAAGCGGCTTTGTCAGCTGACAAACGCGCTATTGATTTTATTAATCGGTAGCAACGAGGATGTTCTTAGCGTCGTCTGACGCTAAGAACATCCGGCAAGCCCGCGATGCGCGTCAGTACTCGTTCGAGTTCATCCAGCGCGTGTACCTGAACACTAATGGTCATGTCAGCGGTCTGACCGCTGGCGTCGGTGACTGTGTTCATACGCTCGATGGACAGCTTGGCATCCGCCAGTAGGGCGCTGACGTCGCGTACCAGTCCGCGCCGATCACTGGCATGTACGGTGAACTCGGCATAAAACAGCCGATCCGGAGCCTGTCCCCAATCCACCGGAATGATGCGCTCGGGGTTTTTTAGTTTCAGGCGCGTTAAGTTTGCGCAACTGCTGCGATGGATCGTTACACCGCGACCCACCGTGACGTAACCACTGATGGCCTCGGGTGGGACCGGTCTGCAGCAGCGAGCATACGTCGTTAGCAGATCCCCGATGCCCATCACTTGAATACCCGTGGCGGTATTATCGCGGATCTCAACAGGGGCTACGGGCTCGGGCTCAGGCACGTGGGTACGCTTAAGAAGCCGTCCTAATGCGCCGTTGAGTTGGCCCACACTGATTTCACCCTCGCCTAAGAGCAGGTGCAGGTGCTCTAGATTCGGTTGGTTTAATTCGGCGAGTAACTCCGGGATCGAGATCTGCTCATCGTGGGCGAGTTTGGCCATCTCTCGTTCATAGATTTCTTTACCGTGCGCGGTATTCAGCTCGCCGTCTTCACGCCTGAAAAAGGTGCGTACCTTCGAGCGTGCTGAACGAGTAGCCAAAAAGCCCAGGCTTTCAACCAGCCAGTCGCGGCTGGGGGTGGCTTGTTTGGCGGTGATGATCTCCACCGAATCACCGTTTTTGAGGCGGTAATCCAGCGAGACCATCCGGCCGTTGACGCGCGCGCCGCGGCAGCGATGCCCGAGGTTGGTGTGCAGGTCGTAGGCAAAATCAATGGGCGTGGAGCCTGCATCCAGTTCGGCGACATCGCCGCGAGGCGTGAAGGCGTAGACTTTTTCGGCAAATAAACTTTTGCTGACGGTGCTTAAAAAGTCCGCCGGTTCATCGGCCTGCGGTTGTGGCGCTAACAGCGCACGCAGGGTTTCCAGCTTGCGCTCATAGGACACGTCGCGACCACTGCCTTCCTTGTAGCGCCAGTGAGCGGCCACGCCCAGTTCAGAGCTTTGGTGCATATCATGGGTGCGAATCTGCACCTCTAAGGTGCGCTCATCCGGGCCGTGGACGGCGGTATGGATGGACCGGTAGCCGTTGGACTTAGGCGTAGCCACGTAATCGTCAAACTCACCGGCGATGTATGGCCATAAACCGTGCACCACACCTAAAGCGGCGTAACAGTCCGCGACGCTGGTGACTAAAATACGCACTGCGCGCACGTCATAAACTTGCTCGAAGGCAAGCTTCTTCGCGGTCATTTTTCGCCAGATGCTATAGATGTGCTTCGGCCTGCCGGCAACGCTGGCGGTAACGCCAGCGGCGCTAAGCTCTTGGTCGAGTCGCGAACACACTGCGGCGATATAGGCCTCGCGAGCCGTGCGTCGCTCGTTCAAAGAGGCGGCGATGCGGCGGTATTCGGCAGGCTCGCGATAACGAAAGGACAAATCCTCGAGTTCCCACTTCAAGGCGCCAAGGCCTAGGCGGTTAGCCAGTGGGCTATACAGCGCGGTGGACTGTTCAGCTAAATGCCGCTGAATCGATTCGGGCGCCTGGCGCGCTAAGCGCATGGTGTGTAACTGCTCGGCGATGCGCGCTAAGACCAAGCGTGGATCGGTGACCAAAGACAGCAGCATGCGGCGCAGGCCTTCCGCTTGATTACCGGGCAGGGGCGTAGAAACTTCAGCGCCGCGCAGGGCTTGGGCGCTTAATTCAAAAGAGCGCAGGCGCTCTAAGGCCTTGGCTTGATCGAGGATGTCGGTGGGTAGTCGTCCCACCAACTGTTCACTGACCACCAGGCTTGCGCTTAACAGGGGCCGTAACAGCACCGCTGAGAGCACCGCCGGGTCCTGATCGTAGGCCGCCACGATTTGCGCTACCGCGCGGCCGTCATGGAGTGCTGACTGGCAGCTGGCTTGGTCGCGTATTTCCTCGGGCAACACCGCCAGCACCTGCGTCTCGCAGCGCACGAGCAGGTCTGCGATATCGGTTTCTGCAGAAAAGGCGGTGGTTTCCAAAGCGTTCCGGGGTTCAAGGTGCCATGCGCTTTATACGCGTTTAACGCTATCATACTCGCGGCGTAGGGCGCCGACGTACTCTAATAGTTGGGCTAGTCTAACCATCGGCGATAGACGTCAACGGTGATGCGCCTCACGCTGTGGGGGCGAGCCGTTTCGCGTGTAAGAGGGGATGTTGACCTTGCAGACTCTGCCCTGATGGCCACTCGTCGTCGCAGTTCGTGGCGTAGCTTTAAGCCTGGTGTGCCTGATGTGCCTGATGTGTCGGGTATGCCGGGCAAGGATGGGGTCATGCCGCGGGTGGACAGTTCGGCGGTGCGGGTGCTGGGGTTGGATCCGGGTTCGCGGGTGACCGGCTTTGGGGTGTTAGACGTGGAGGGCCGCCAGATCAGCTACGTAGCCTCCGGCGCTATCCGTGCCAGTTCCGATGACTTCACGCTACGACTGCACGAGATCTACCAAGGGGTTGCCCAGGTCATGGCGCAATACAGGCCAGGTGAGGTTGCCATTGAGAAGGTCTTTGTGCACGTGAATCCCGACAGTGCCCTGAAACTCGGGCAAGCGCGGGGTGCAGCGATCTGCGCAACATTTCAGGAGAACCGATCGACCGCGGAGTACACCCCGCGTGAGGTCAAGCTGGCAGTGACCGGGAGCGGTGCTGCCGATAAACCGCAGGTAGCGCAGATGGTAAAAACATTATTGGGTTTACAGGGACGATTGCAGACCGACGCGGCTGATGCGTTAGCCATCGCGCTGTGTCACGCGCACGGTCGTGCCGCGCGCCTGGCCCTAGCCTTAGGCCGTCGCCGATGATCGGCTTTCTGCGCGGCAAGTTAGTCGCCCGCCAACCGCCTGCGCTGGTGGTTGATGTCGGCGGGGTGGGCTATGAGTGTGAAGCGCCGTTATCCACTTTCTACAATCTGCCCGGCACCGGTCATGACGTTGCGTTGTTCACGCATCTGGTGGTGCGTGAGGATGCGCACATGCTCTATGCCTTTGGCTCGGACCAAGAGCGCCGCGTGTTTCGCAGTTTGCTTAAAGTCTCCGGTGTGGGGCCTAAGATGGCGCTGGGCATTTTATCCGGTATCAGTATTGATGCCTTTGTGCTTTGCGTGGAGGCGCAGGATCCCAATCCGCTGGTGCGGATTCCCGGCGTGGGGCGTAAAACGGCGGAGCGATTGTTGATTGACCTGCGCGATCGCCTGAAAGACTTAGCCACCGGATCTGACGCCACCACCAGCTTGGCCATGCCGCAGGCAACGGCTGCTCAGGGCGAGGCCTACAGCGCCTTGGTGGCTTTAGGCTACAAGCCGGCTGAGGTGGTGAAATTACTCAAAGCGGTCAGCATTGAGGGCGCCTCTACCGAGGATTTGATCCGCCGCGCGTTGCAGTCGCTGGGCAGTTGAGTGGCCCAAACGTGGCCCTGAGGAGTTGTCGTGATTGAACAGGATCGACTGGTGAGTGGCCGACCGGAGCGAGACGAGGATCGACTGGATCGAGCGGTTCGTCCCAAAGCGCTCGATGACTATATAGGCCAGCGTGCGGTTAAAGAGCAGATGGGCGTATTCATCGAGGCCGCGCGTCGACGCGCAGAGCCGTTGGATCACGTGCTGATCTTCGGGCCGCCGGGGCTGGGTAAGACGACCCTAGCGGCGATCGTGGCCAACGAATTAGGCGTCAACCTAAAACAGACTTCAGGGCCGGTTCTGGAACGGCCCGGCGATCTGGCGGCTATTCTGACGAACTTACAGCCGCAGGATGTGCTGTTCGTTGATGAGATTCATCGATTAAGTGCCGTCGTCGAGGAAGTGCTCTATCCGGCGATGGAAGACTTTCAGCTAGACATCATGATCGGCGAGGGCCCGGCGGCGCGTTCAATCAAGATTGATTTGCCACCGTTTACGCTCATCGGTGCGACCACCCGAGCAGGGCTTTTGACTTCACCACTGCGCGATCGTTTTGGCATCGTGCAGCGCCTAGAGTTTTACAGTGTGGAGGAGTTGACACAGATTGTGTGTCGTTCCGCGCAGCTGTTAGGTCTTCACATGGAGCTTCCCGGTGCTGTTCGCATTGCGCAGCGCTCACGCGGCACACCGCGTATCGCCAATCGTTTGTTGCGACGAGTGCGTGATTACGCGGAAGTACGCGCCGATGGTCGCATCACCGAGGCGGTGGCGGCCGGTGCCTTGGATATGCTGGATGTGGATGTCTGTGGCTTTGATGTGCAGGATCGCCGCTTGCTGCGTACGATCCTGGATAAGTTCAACGGCGGGCCGGTGGGTGTGGAGAGTTTGGCCGCGGCCATCGGTGAAGAACGCGGCACGATTGAAGATGTCATTGAGCCGTATCTGATTCAGCAGGGATTTTTGTACCGTACCGCTCGAGGTCGTATGGCCACCTTGCAGGCTTATCAGCATTTTGGGCTGACGCCTCCGGATTCGCTGACCCAGGCTTTAAGCGGCGTACAGGACATGCCCGGATGAGTGATGCGGCTGCGACTGCGACCAGGCAAGCTAAAACAGCGGGTGAGTTTTCGATCCCTATTCGGGTCTACTGGGAGGATACCGATGCCGGTGGCGTGGTTTATCACTCGGTCTATTTGAACTTTTTGGAGCGCGCGCGCAGCGAATGGTTGCGTCATTTAGGCTTGGATCAGGTCCGCTTACGGGAAAAGGAACAAATCCTGTTTGTGGTGGTCGATATGACGATCCAGTGGATTAAGCCTGCGCGGTTTGATGATCTGTTAGCCGCCAGCATCGGTGCGGTTAACGTTAAGGGTGCTACGGTGTTATTTGAGCAGGGTATCTGTCGAGCCGGTGAGTTGCTGATGCGTGCGCAAGTCCGAGTGGCTGTCATTGATGCGCTTCATTTTCGCCCCGTGCGTATACCGGCAGCCGTATTAAGTGTCCTTCGCGTCGGCGGTTAAGGCCTTAACGTCCAGATTAGAGTTAGTGAACTAAAGAAGTGGATCTTTCATGAACCAAGATTTGTCGATTATCCGTTTGATTTTGGATGCAAGCCTGGTGGTGCAGTTGGTGTTAGCCATCTTGATTGCCGCATCCGTTGCCTCTTGGGGCATCATTTTTAGTCGCTGGTCGGTGTTGCGAAAGGCGCGTCGCGAGACGGATGAGTTTGAGGCTGCTTTTTGGAGCGGTGGGGATTTAGGTGCGCTGTATCGCACGGTGGAGGCGAAGAAAAATCCCGGGACCGGCATGGAGACCATCTTCCAGTTTGGCTTTAGAGAGTTCAGTCGTCTGCGCCAGCAGCCGGGCATCGATGCGGCGCAGTTAATGGAGGGTGCCCGCCGCTCCATGCGGATCGCGCAGTTGCGCGAACTGGATCGGCTGGAGGCCAATCTAGCCACACTGGCTACCGTGGGTTCCACCAGTCCTTACGTGGGTCTTTTTGGTACCGTTTGGGGCATCATGAATGCCTTTCATGGCCTGGGTAATGTGCAGCAAGCTACCTTGCAGATGGTCGCCCCGGGTATTTCCGAGGCGCTAGTGGCTACCGCGATTGGTTTGTTCGCGGCGATTCCCGCGGTGATTGCCTACAACCGCTACTCTAACGAGGTCAATCGTATTGAGTTGCGTTTTGATACCTTCGTCGAAGAGTTAAGCACTATTTTGCAACGCCATGCGACTTCCGCTCGGACCGGCAGCTAATCATGGCCGCTAACGGACGTAAGCGTCGGCTGCAAAGCGATATCAACGTCGTACCGTATATCGACGTGATGCTGGTGCTGCTGATCATTTTTATGGTGACCGCGCCGTTGCTGACTCAAGGCGTGCAGGTGGATTTGCCTAAAGCCTCCGCGAAGCCTTTAGATGATCAGACGCGTGAGCCTTTAGTCGTCAGTGTCGATCGGGCCGGGTTGCTCTATGTCAGTGTGGGTGGCTCACCCATGAGTGCGGTGCCGGCTAATGAAATCGCCCGCCGTGTGCACATAGTTTTAGAGCGTGACCCGAAGACGCCGGTGCTGATCAAAGCCGATCAAGCGGTGGCCTACGGTAAGGTGGTTAAGGTACTCAGCTTGTTGGACGGCGCGGGTGCGGGTCGTATTGGGTTCATCACGGAAAACGATGGAAACACCGCGCATTAAGCCTATCGCGGTGACTTTAAGCGCGGCCCAGTCACGTCAGTCGCGATGGGGTGGCGCTGCCGCTTCACTGGCTTTGCACGCCGTACTGGTAGGACTGCTGGCGCTGGGCAGTTTAAGTTGGCACGCCAAACCCGAGGCCGTGCACTCAGTGGCCGCCTACGTGGTACACGCGAATGATCTTGCGCAACCTAAAGCACAAGCTTTGGCCCCGCCCGTAGCGGACAGTCCGGATAAGGCATCCGAGCCTACGGCTTCTGAGCCAGAACCGGTGAAGCCGGATAATGCCGCGTTAGAACAAGCGCAAAAGGCTGCGCAGCAAAAAGCCGCTGATCTGATAAAAGAGCAAGCCGCTCAGGCACAGGAAAAGGAAAAGGCACTCGCCCTGCAGAAGGCCAAGGCTGAACAGGCACTGGCCGCCCAACAAGATAAAGCCGCTGCGTTAAAAGCCGCCGAGAAAGCCAAAAGTGAAAAAGAAGCCGAAAAAAAAGCCAAGGAAAAGCAGGCCGCTGAGATAAAGGCAGCTGACGAGAAGGCCAAGGCTTTGAAGGCAGCCGCAGATAAGAAGGCGGCTGAGCAAGCGCTCGCCGATAAACACCGCGCGCAAGCAGCACTTGCTGAAAAAGCCGCAGCCGAAAAGGCTGATCTGGCCAGTCGCAAACAGCGGGAGGCCGACCTGGCGCGGCAACTAGCCGGTGAGGAGCATGCTGATGCGCTGTCCGCGGCACAGGCAGGATTGTTAGCCCGCTATAAAGCTGAACTCACCGGGCGGGTACAGCGAGCGTGGATTCGTCCACCGGGCGTGCGTACGGGCTTAAAATGCTCGGTGCGTGTCACGCAGTTACCGACCGGTACCGTCACCGGTGTGCGTGTGGCAGAGTGTAATGCCGATGCGGCGGTTCGACAGTCTATTGAGGCGGCAGTGTATCGGGCTTCACCGTTGCCTTTGCCGTCGGATCCGGCCCTGTTTGATCGTAATCTCAACCTGGAATTTGCACCCGATGAATGAACTGTTTGTGCGATCGCTATCCCGCCGCTGGAGTCTTTTGAGTGGGGCTAGCCTGATGTTGCTGCTGTTAGCCGCCTTACCGGCCAGAGCCGATCTGTCTATACAGATCACTCAAGGGGTGACCGCGCCTATTGCCATTGCGGTGGTTCCCTTTGCCCAAAGCCAAGGGCCGTGGCCGGTGGATGCCGCCTCCGTCATCGAAGCAGACCTTGCCCGCAGCGGGCGCTTCGCACCGTTAGCGCACGGCTCATTTCTGCAAAGCCCCAGCACCGCCTCATCGATTGATTTTGCCTCCTGGCGCATGGTCAAAGTGGATTACCTGGTGATTGGTCGCCAGGTAATAGGCACGGCCAATACGCCGGCGGTGGAATTTGAGTTGTACAGCGTGCTGACCGGTGCGCGTTTGCTGGGTTTAAGTCTGCCGGCTGGGAACACCAATGTCCGTGCAGCGGCGCATCGTGCCGCGGATTTAATCTACGAAAACATTATTGGCGTCAAAGGCGCGTTTGCAACCCGTATTGCCTACGTGCTGGTGGAAGGTCAGATCCCTAACCGGCGTTATCGATTGATCGTTGCGGATGCCGATGGTGAAAACACCCATGTCGTCGCCGAATCGCGCGAACCCTTGATGAGTCCGGCGTGGTCGCCGGATGGAACCTCGCTGGCCTACGTGTCCTTTGAATCGCGGTTCTCAGCGATTTACGTGCAAACCCTAGCGACCGGCGAGCGGCACCGCGTTGCTGCTCGTGAGGGGATTAACGGCGCGCCTGCCTGGTCGCCGGATGGACTGAAACTGGCTTTCACCGGATCCACCCGTGACGGCAACGTCGATGTGTACGTCTGCACTGTGTCCAGTGGGCAGATACAGCGCATCACCGATGATCCGGCGATTGATACCGAACCGGTCTGGACTGTCGATGGTCGGGGTCTTTACTTTACGTCCGATCGATCCGGGCGCCCGCAGATTTACCTGTTGTCCCCGTTAGTGGCCGGACAAAAGCCGGCACGTGTCACGTTTGAAGGGCCTTATAACGCGCGGGCGCGGGTATCTTCTGACGGCAGTCAGTTGGCGGTCATCACCCAAGATCAGGGCGCCTACCGGTTGGCTGCGGTGGATGCTAAGTCAGGCCAGGGTCGGGTCATCACCCGAGGAACTTTAGACCTCTCACCGAGCTTTGCACCGAACGGCCAGTCCTTGATTTACTCCACCCGCGAACGGGGTCGAGGGGTGCTGGCCACGGTGTCGGTGGATGGCAGCATCAGCAGTCGACTGTCGGCCCCTGAAGGGGACATCCGCGATCCGGCCTGGTCGCCGTTTTAGTTCGGCTTAAACACCGGGCCGGGTAGGGACTGATTTGTCAGCAGCTGCTGCGGCGACGCGCATTGGTGCGTACAATACGTTAACAGGCGATTTTTTTAGGAGTGACGGCATGAAGCGACTTTCGTTGTTGGTTTTAGGTGTGGTCTTGGCCTTTGGGGTCGGTGGCTGCGCCAAACGACAGAACACCCAGCCTACGCCCAACGGTGGCCAAGTCGTCAGCGATGGCACGACCACCAATAAGGTGGGTAGCGACGGCACCACACCGGGTCGCTCACTGCCGCTGCCGGGCGTGAGTTTATCGACCTCTGCCTCGGATGCGGGTACGTCTCTGGCCACGGTGTACTTTGCCTATGACAGTTCGGAAATTGCCTCTCAGTACAACGATGCGATTAACTCTGCCGCTCGGCGCCTGACACAGTCTGGCAGCATGCGTCTGCGGCTGGAGGGCAACACCGATGAGCGGGGTGCGGCGGAGTACAACATTGCGCTGGGTGAGCGTCGTGCGCAGACTGTTAAGCGTGCGCTGGTCTTAGCCGGCGCGCCGGAGTCGCAACTGCTCACGGTCAGCTACGGTGCGGAGCGCCCGGCAGTAGAAGGTCATGACGAGTCGGCCTGGTCAAAGAACCGTCGGGTCGATGTGGTGGCTTTGGGTGGTACGCCTTAAATCATGAGTATGCGCGTAGGCTTGCAGTGGGGATTGGCGGTAGCGGCCGGCTTGGTCTTAAGCGGCTGCTCGCTGACTCGTTCGGAGCCGGATCCCATGGTGGTGAAGACTACCGTGTTGGATAACCGGGTAGGGGTGTTAGAGACTCGCGCCGAAGCCATGCTCGAGCTGCAAAGACAAATCGACACCCTGGATAAGCAACTGCGGGATGTGCGCGGTCAGATCGAACAGTTAAGCCACGATCGCGATAATGCTAAAGCGCAGAACAGGGACTTGTACGCGGATCTGGAAAAGCGCACGAGTGCGCTGGAAACTCGCGTGCAAGCCGCTAGCGTTGCTTCGGCTGCGGTCGTGGTTTTAGACAGGGATGCCTATGCCGCGGCGCTAGACCGACTCAAAGGTCGGGATTACCCGGGTGCTGAAAAATCCTTTGTGGATATGATCGCCAAGTATCCGGACAGTGCGCTGGCCGATAACGCGAAGTACTGGCTGGGCGAGACTTACTACGTGGAAAAACGTTATGAAGAAGCGCTTAGCGCTTTTCAACGTGTGATTCACGATCATCCGGACTCACGTAAGGTACCCGATGCCTTGTTAAAGGCCGGCTACTCCGTTTATGAGTTAAAGCGCTACAAAGACTCCAAAGAGTTTTTAAATCGCCTGCTGAAACAGTACCCGGATTCTAACGCCGCCACCGAAGCACGCGAGCGTTTGCGGCACATGGCGGCCGAAGGGCATTAAGCCTTATCCCATGAACGCTGTAGCGCGCGATGCCATCGCCTCCGATCAACGGCTAAAGATCACAGAAGTCTTTTACTCGCTGCAGGGCGAGGCGGACACGGTCGGCTGGCCGACCGTGTTTGTGCGTCTCACCGGTTGTCCGCTGCGTTGTCGATGGTGCGATACGGCCTATGCCTTTGGCGGCGGTGCGTGGCGAGAGATTGATGCGTTGGTAGCGCAAGTTCAAACCTTTGGCGTGCGTCACGTGTGCGTCACCGGCGGTGAGCCCCTAGCGCAGCCTAATGTTCTGGTGTTGTTGTCTCGCCTGTGTGATGCAGGCTTACACGTGTCGTTAGAGACTAGTGGGGCGCTGGATTGTCGTCTCGTGGATAGCCGCGTGCAGCGGGTCATCGATGTCAAAACGCCAGGCTCAGGCGAGGTCGGTCGCAACGAATGGGCTAACCTGCAAAACCTTCGGCCTAACGATTGCATCAAATTTGTGATTGCCGATAGGGCTGATTTTGATTGGTCTTGCCAGGTGGTTGAGCGCTACGCGCTCAACCTGCAGGCTCAGGTGCTGTTTTCTCCGGTAGCGGATGAATTAGCACCGCGGGATTTGGCCGATTGGATTTTGCAATCCCGCCTACCGGTGCGCCTGCAGTTGCAGTTGCATAAGATTCTTTGGGGTAACGAGGCCGGACGATGACATCAACGGCGCGCGCTGTGGTCTTACTGTCCGGCGGGTTGGATTCGGCTACCACGCTGGCCATGACCCGTTCGAAAGGCTATGCACCCTACGCTCTATCGATTGATTATGGCCAGCGTCATCATGCCGAGTTGCAAGCGGCTACCCGAGTAGCCGCGGCTTTAGGCGCGGTAGAGCATCGTGTCATGCGGGTAGATCTCGCCGGCATCGGTGGCTCCGCTTTGACTGACCGTACGCTTAACGTACCCACGGTAGCCAGCACGGGCATTCCGATTACCTATGTGCCCGCGCGCAACACCTTGATGTTGTCCTTAGCCCTCGGCTGGGCCGAGGTGCTTGAATCGACCTGCATTGTGGTGGGAGTCAACGCCGTGGACTATTCGGGCTACCCGGATTGTCGTCCGGCCTTTATTGACGCGTTTGCAAGGCTAGCCCAGGTGGCCACCAAGGCCGGTGTTGAGGGTCGCACGATGCGCATTGAGGCACCGCTGATTGCGATGAGTAAAGCGCAAATTATTCAAGCGGGAATCGCCCTAGGGGTGGATTACTCCATGACGGTCTCCTGCTACCAAGCCGATGAGCAGGGGCGTGGCTGCGGGGCGTGCGACTCCTGCCGGCTGCGTCAGGACGGCTTTAAAGCGGCAGGAATTGCGGATCCCACGCGCTATCAGGCGGCCTGACGATGCCGTATTATGTCCGTCGGAGACTTTTACACCTGCGCTAGGGCCCGCGGTCCTATTCCAAAGGTTAAATCAAAACCCTCTCGTAAGTTATCGTTCTTATTGAACTTAATGGCCAGACTTAGGTCACGTATTTGATGCGCCGTGCCGCTAATGCGGTCGTGGTGTCTTAGCATGCACGTCGGTGGCATTGGCTTTGCATGCTATGGTGATGTCATGGGTAAGGTTGGGCTATGAACGAAAAGTCATTGATCAAACTCGCGCTCCTTGGGCTGATCACGGCTCTTGCCTGGCAGGTGCCTACGGTGAGTGCGGTGGCCTTTGATGCGAGCGTGGTTAACAAGGCCCGTGGGGTCGTGGATACGGCTGACCCCCAGATCGAGTGCGATCCGGCACCGCCCTTAGCCAAGCCCGTAACGCACAAGGCCCCCAAGAAAGTGGACGCCTTCCGACAGAGTCTGCCGGCCGCCAAACCCAAACCTAAGGTCGTTTTGCCGGTGCTAGCCAAGCCGGTTAAAAAGCCGAGTTTTCATCACAGCGTTCGCCCCAAGCCCAGCTTGGTCTCGCGCGTGCGCCAGAACTGCCATCAACCCGTGCCGCCATCGGCCTTGGAGTTGGCCGGTTTACCCCCCTTTGATACGGATACCTTAGATCCAGAGCCTGAGGTCGAGCATTTCAGTGATCCGGGCTTGCGGATGGTTTCTCCGTACGTCGATCCTTGTGCCGATGCTCCTTGCGGCACGCTGACTCCCTCGGGTCCCAACATTCCGCCGGCGGGCTCGTCCTCGGGTGACACCGGGTCGAGTGGCGGGAGTAGTTCGGGCACCAGCGGTTCCAGCGGCAGTGGATCCGGTGGTAGCGGCTCTGGCAGCGGCTCTAGCAGTGGTTCGTCGGGTGGCGCTAGCTCAGGTGCTAGCAGCAGTTCGGGCAGTAGTAGTGGTGCCTCGGGTAGCGGTGGTTCTGGCAGCAGTAGCGGTGCCTCGGGTAGCAGCAGTGGGCCTATCCCGGTGCCTGAGCCAGGTACGCTGGCCCTGGCGTTGCTCGGAGTTCTGGGTGTACTGCACGCGCGAGGCCGACGATCGCGTTAAGTGCTATCCCAGCACTTTCATTGATGCAGAGTTTGTTTCTTTAGGTATACTCTTGCGCTTCCCGAGTTCGGGCAGACGCAACGGCCTATGTGGGCTTGGGGTCTGGCCTATGACAGCATCGGGCCGTTAGCTCAGTCGGTAGAGCAGCTGGCTTTTAACTAGTTGGTCGTTGGTTCGAATCCAACACGGCCCACCATTCAATCGGATGTATCGCCTAAGGGCGTTTATTCATCGTAAGGTTGAGTGGTACGAACCGCAGATCCGCATTCCTTAAAGATCAAGAAGTCATCAGTCGCTTGGCGTCTTGGAAAGCCATGATTTGCAGCTGCCTCAAGCAGACCTTCAACCGGTCTGCGCGCTCAAAATCTTCACCATCGGTACGGCGCTTATCAACGTACGCGGCGTGTGCGTGCTGTGGGTCGATCACCACGTGCACAGACTGAAGTCATGGATCATTGTTTAAAGTGGCTGAGTCAGTTCACGCTAAACGCCTGGCAGGCTTTACGCGTAGACCCATGGGTTTGGTAGGCCTAGTTAATAACCGCCTTGCCTGATCGACTCACCGATCACTGGCATACCGTTGCAATCGGCAGTCGCTCATGGCGCTTTAACTACAGCACGCCCATCCAATCTAACAAACCAAATCAACTCTAACGGGTAGGAATGCCCAAGCAGAGACTCTTACCCACAGAGTGTTGAGGACATCAAAAGCACAACAGCGCCTCTGTTGATGAAAAGCCCGGTTCAACTTTGCGTAGTCACCAACAGATACCCAGCTCCTTATCCGATTGCACCCAATCCAGGGGCACAGTGCCGTTGAGCGTCGTTGATCGATCGGTGTGAGTCGTGTGTACGGACGCATGACATCGCATTGACATATGTAGCGACAACGGCATACGACGTTGGCTTGACAACATGATCATTTGTTGAACGACATTGCTGCAGTTTGATGAATCATTGAATGATCAGGCACTTAGATAAATAGCGCACCTTTATGTAATGTAAACAATGCGCGTCTCGTGCTACTCCCGGATTTGACTTGTAATACAGGTGTTGAACAAAGCATGGCGCTCCTGACGCGCCGCTGACTACACAAACACACAAAATTTAGGGGATAACGATGAAACAACTAACTCGACTTGCGGTAAGCCTTGCCATGTTCTCCATGGCCGCAGGCGCACAAGCGGCTTTAGTCAATGAAGGTGGTGGCGTGATTCTTGATAACGTCAACAATCTGTTGTGGTACACCGACGGCACGAACCGCAATTGGGCAAATGCCACTAGTTGGTCGGCAGGATTGACCCAAAGTTCGCTATCGGCAGGCTCGTGGAGTCTGGGCACTTTCACTCAGTACAATTTGCTTGCAGCCGCCGCGGGCAGTGTAAGCCAGATGAATACCTTAGGCTTCACAGCGCAATACTACTTCCTGAGCACGACGAGCGCTTCACCTTGGGGTGATCCTAATGTGGGGTCAAACAACAACACCGATGGGTTGAAGGCTTATGATGCCTATAACCCCGCTGCCACCATTGGCTCTCTCGCCGTTGCTCAATACACCCCCCCTGCAGTGCCGGTTCCAGCATCCGCGTGGCTTTTGGGCAGCGGCCTGCTGGGCTTGGTGGGAATAAGCCGTCGTCGGGCCGTTTAGTTTTCATTTGATTCTGGTTGATTGCTCACCCTGGCTCTTTGCATTCTGTGCCGCCCGCGAGGGCGGCTTTTTCATCGCAAGCGTTCGGCGTCCATGAGAAACTTTTTTAGTCGTCATACGACCGCCGATCGGGGGAGTCAGTTGGATTGCACAAGGCAAAGAGCTATCTCGCACTGGATGGCTGTATTTGCTGCGCCCTAGGCCCGCGCACCCAGACCTCTGTTAAGCCTGGTAGGCCGAGCGTTGATCGATCAAATTGGCGGGCGGGATTGAGTAAAAGCCGAAGGCTATGATCGCAGACGTGCGTAGAGTCCTTTTGTTCAACATTACGATCGCCCGACGAGCCCACTCTGACGCTCCACGTTCCGAGCGCACACCTAAGTCGTCTAAACTCAAACCGCACGAAGACGCTAGAAGCGGTTATCGGCCTATCTAAAATCAAGATTCTTTGACGGCCACTAAGTGCTTAAGATCAGGTGCTCGAAGCTGGCTCATGATAAACGTGACCAACTCATCTTCCAGGCTTGGAATATTTTGCTTCACGTAATCAAACATGTGCCAAGTGCGAACATTGGCCATGATCGCTCGCACCAGAATAAAAATCTGCGGACGACTTAAGGAACGCACCCACGGCGAACTATTCGAAATCAAATAATGCAAGGTTGAGTAGCCGACCAAGTCGTAGTGCTTAAGCACATCTTCAGGTAAGCCAGAGGCCATAAATGTTTTTACAATGAGCCGGCGTAGCCACAGTCGTTGGCTAAACATCGACGCATAGCATCGCACGATAAAACGCACGCCGTGCTCTACGTCTTCAATGCTCTTAGGCTGGTAATCTTTTAATCCAGCCACTACCGAGTTCGAGAACTTGGTCATCTCGCGATCGGAGAGGGCTTTGAGAAGCGCGTTTTTATTGGGCCAAAAGCGATACAGCGTGGATTTTGCGTAGCCGGATCGCTCCGCTACCCGTTCTAAATTGAGTTTGTCTTCGCCGTGCGTGTCCACCACCAGTAAGGTGGCCTCAATGACGTTCTCTAAGGTATCGATGGCGGGAACGGGTGTCTTCATGGCAACCACTCGAAATGCGATTAGCGTGCTCAGTTATGCCATCACGGTGCCCGAAAAGTATGACGAATCAAACCATGACGCAGCCTGCAGTCCACGCTTGCCTGTGAAAACCAGTGCTCGGCCTGAGCAATGGGATTTCTCGTGGGTCTTTCATGACGTTGATACTCAGAGCACTACGGTTGTCATGCAAAGTGATTGCATCCTCCGAGTTGACAAGTTTCATTCGATATTGACCTGCCTTGAGATAACTGGTCCAGCCTGATGTTCCCTAAAATAGAGGAACGGAGGGTTAAGGATCATGCCAAAACAACGGTTTACGACGGAAGAGATCATCCACAAGCTGCGCGAGGCTGACGTTCTGTCAGGTCAAGGCAAGACGGTAGCCGAGGTCTGCAAGCAGTTAGGGGTTACCGATAAGACCTACTTTCGGTGGCGCAAGACCCACGGGGGTTTACGCATTGACCAGGCCAAGCGGATGAAGGAGCTGGAGTCAGAGAACGCACGGCTCAAGAAGGCGGTGGCCGAGCTGACCATCGACAAGATCATCTTGAAGGAGATCGCTGAGGGAAAATTCTAAGCCCAACGCGACGACGACAGGCGGTCGATCGGGTGCGCTTAGCGCACCCGTACTCCGAGCGCCGCATCTGTCGGGCGTTGGGCATCCAGCGATCCAGTATCCGTTATATACCGGA
>CAIKMS010000021.1 GCA_903828595.1 uncultured Pseudomonadota bacterium
AGCAACGCTTCCGGCAGGAACCCCTCCTGTTGGTACTCCAACACGCTGACCGCCCCGTGACGCTTGGATAATTTGGCGCCATCGGCCCCTAGAATCATCGGCAAATGCGCGTAGGTTGGCGGTGTGGCTCCCATAGCCCGAAGCATATTGATCTGGCGGGGCGTGTTGTTGAGGTGGTCATCGCCGCGAATGACATGGGTAATCTTCATATCGTAGTCATCGACCACGACGCAGAAGTTATAGGTCGGGTTTTTATCCGACCGCTCAATAATCAAGTCATCAAGTTCGCTATTCTGAAACGCCACTTTGCCATGCACGGCATCGTCAACCACTACGACCCCGTCGTCCGGGTTGCGGAAACGCACTACAAATGGCACGTCATCGCGCTGCTCTTTGATGTGCCGGCAACGGCCGTCGTAACGGGGTTTAAGTTTGGCAGCAATCTGCGCGTTGCGCATTTGCTCGAGCTCATCCTTACTGCAATAACAGCGGTAAGCATGGCCCTGCTCGATAAACTGCTGCAGTACTTCCCGGTACCGATCGTAGCGACGCGTCTGATAAAACGGCCCTTCGTCCGGATTCAGACCCAACCATTTCATACCGTCTAAAATAACCTGCATGGCTTCATCCGTGGATCGCTCACGATCGGTGTCCTCGATGCGCAGCACAAACGTACCGCCATGTCGGCGCGCATACAGCCAACAGTACAAAGCCGTGCGTACACCACCAATGTGCAAAAGGCCGGTGGGACTGGGAGCAAAACGGGTTCTGACAGTCATGGGAAAACTTTGCGGCTAAAACACTAGTTTAGCATTGATCAGCCACCAACCGGATCAAGGCGAGCTGAGTGCCTACCCCACCCATCGGCGAATAAGCGGCTTTAAGCCAAGGGTAGTAAGCCCTTTCACGGTTAAGGCCCGCGCCGCACGGGTAGCCTGTGTCAACGAGCGTCGCAGGGGTCCGGGCCAGTCTTCAAAGTCGGCCACCGCGCGAATCTCGCTGGCAAATCGCAGCTTAAAAGCCTCATCACCGCGGCTAAAATCCAAGCCCTGTGCGCCCTCTTTGTCAGCACGGCGCAGTAGTTCCATCAAAAGTACCTCACCGGCACCCGTCGCTGCGTGCTTCAGATCAAAGGTAGGCTTGTACCAGATCACATCGTTCTGCGAACGAAAACCAAAATGCATAGCTACCGGCTCACCGCCGGCTTGCACCACGGTAAACAATAAGGGTCCACCGGGCTCAGCCGTCTGCGCCAGTTCACTGTACAACTCGCAGTTACGGGGACGCACAAACAGACTCGGGGTGGGGGTTGGCGCCCAGCGCTGTATGTGTTGCGCAAAAAAACGGGGCAGCCAGGGCGTAATCTCCTCGGCTGAATCGAGATGCAAAAACTCCACGGTGCCCAGTTGGGCCACCTTGCGCTCGTGCCGACGCAACGACTCTTTAGCCAGCAGGGTCTTTAGGGGACGCTGTGAAAACTGCACGCGAGGACAGGCAACGACAGGACCCTGTAGGCCGCTGTGCAGAGTCAGCGCTTGGGCCAAAGGGCAGCCCACAGGCACATCTTTAAGGTCCAGCCGCCGCCACAATCCGCGCTTTGCATATAACGCCGCGACCAAAGCACCAGCCACATCCGGGCGATCATCGCTCAACAAGACGTTGCCGTAATCCGCGTGCTCCTCGCCCATAAAGGCGAGCCGGCCCCGCGGCGTGATCATGAACGCGCCTAAGCCCACCGCCTGGTCGTGCTCAAAAACTGCGATCACCAGCGCCTGGCCCTCGCCCCAAATGGGCCACCAGGCATTTAACCACCACCAGGACTGAAACACGCTCGCACCCAGCGCTTTCTCCTCCAGGCCTAACCAGGTTGCACGGCCTACGGCTGACAGCGATTCGTAGGTCTCAACGCGTAGCGTCATGGCATCGCGAGCGACGCACGGCTGCCGGGGATTTCGCCGGGTTTTGGCGCAGCAATAGCGCCACTCCAACGTTGCCGCAGGTAGGTAAGCCCGTTCACCTCATTACAAAATGTCCCAAAGTGTGAATCCACACCAAAGCGAGGCAGCCTGAAGGGATCCGATCCTGGAGGAAGCAGCATGCCCGAGGACGTTACCGCTGAATGAAAACCAGCCGCACGTACAGCGCACACGCTACGCTCATCAAAGTCACAGTCACGTCCGTTCGGATAACAAAACGACACCACGGAACGCTGCAACGCTGATTCGATTTCTAGCTTGCTGGCCGTGATTTCAGTCACCAGTTCACTGTCGGTACACATCGATAAAATCGGATGGGTCTGCGTGTGGGCGCCGATTTCAATGAGTGCCGGATCTAAGGACCGTAACGTTGTCCAATCCATGGCAGCGAAGAGCGCCGGCGCTTGAGCCGGAATCACTACCTTAGCGCACCGGGCAAACGTGGCGATAAGGCTTTCTCGGGCCACCGTCGGCAGCGTCAGGCAGCGGGTAGACAGCAGATCCCAGGCCTGCTCACGTTGAACGGGAGTTTGCAGGTTTACGGATATCAACCCTTCAGACCATTCCACCGTAAGCTTTTGACTCACCGCCTGCTCACACACGTAACGCAGCCGGTCAAACCACAGCCAAAGCTCACCGGATGCAAAACGACTCACCGCATACAACGTGACGGGTACTTGGTATTGCAAAAGCAACGGGTAAGCAACCTCAGCAAAATCTTGATAACCGTCGTCGACGGTCAACACGATTGTGCGAGGTGGCAACGGCTTATCAGTTGCCTGCGCCTGCACCACATCAGAAAGAGACAGCGGATTAAAATGACGACGCAGGTAACGCAACTGCTGGGCAAATAGCGGTGCCGTGAGCCTACGAGCGCTGAGCTCCCCGAAACGGTGATAAAACACAATGCGAGGCTGTGCACCCGTCAACTGACGGGCTACAGGGCCCAACACAGAACCGGCAACTGCGCGTAACACGAGACTCAGACACCTCAAAGTGAAAACTTAACAATCTGCAACCTTACGCAGTTTAGGGGCACGGCTCCATGCGAATAGAGCAAGATGTTAACCGCGACACTCTTAAGGAAATTCTCGCGCACGCGAATAGCACCGTTAAGCCGAAGTTTGTTGACGGCGAATCGGCAGCCTTTTAAAGTGCTCGGCTCCGATACGGCTTAGTAGCCGGGGATCGACTCCCAATCGGGCGGTTAGCTCAGTGGTAGAGCACTGCCTTCACACGGCAGGGGTCACAGGTTCAAATCCTGTACCGCCCACCAAATCCCCCTGATTTTTCAGTTGGTTGCCAACGATTTGGACAGGCTTTAGGAGAAGTCCTGACAGCTCGATGCATCGTTTTGGGCGCCTGAAGGCGAGGAAGTCGTTGCGACGAAATCACCCTGCCGTGCGAATCTTCCTGAGTAC
Source organism: uncultured Pseudomonadota bacterium (assembly GCA_903828595.1). Taxonomy (GTDB): domain Bacteria; phylum Pseudomonadota; class Gammaproteobacteria; order Steroidobacterales; family Steroidobacteraceae; genus CAIKMS01. The sequence continues at coordinate 3,398 of CAIKMS010000021.1, forward strand.
TTTGCCACGCTTGGCTTCATCCCGAGCCTGCCAGAGGTCGTAAGCCAGTTGCTGCGATAGCCAGCGCTCGGCGGAACCACCGCGCTCGACTCCCAGCCACTGCTCGATCCGAAGCGCCATCATCGGACTGATGCCCGCCCGGCCATTCAGCACCTTTGACAGCGTCGTCCGGTCTACCCCTAATGCAAGCGCGGCCGCCCCTACGGTCAAACCCAATGCCGGCAATACATCCTCTCGGAGGGTCTCGCCAGGATGCGGTGGATCGAACATTCGCATTTCACATTCCTCAGTGGTAATCCTGATAATCGACAAGAACCGCGTCGCCGTTCTCAAAGCAAAAAGTCAGACGCCAATTTCCGTTGACGCTCACACTCCATTGATTGGCCAATTGGCCTTTCAGCGCGTGGAGCCCCCAGCCCGGCACGTTCATGTCCGCCGGCACCTTGGCCGCATCTAGAGCCGCCAATTGCCTCGACAACCGCGATGCATGCGCAGCCTGAATGCCCGCTTTGCTCCCAGTTCGGAAAAATCGTTCGACCCCTTTGTGGCGAAAGTCATGGATCATGCGCCACATTGTAGCGTGTGGCGCCACACTCCACAACGCGCTTCATCAGTCTCGACAGCAATCATGGTGAGAACACAGCCGAAACCATTTTTGAGAAAATCTTGCCCACCTAGAGCTCAGTGGTTGCTGTCTGACGATGTGCCAGTACGTCTAAGGCCCTAGTAATCAGTGGTGATTGACCGAACGGCGGATACGACGAACCGCAAAAGCCACCAGTACCATGACCAGTGGCACACTCAACCCCATCACCACGTCAGGCTGCAGATAACGAACGCTCGTGGCCATTGCCCTGGCCACGTCGCCAATCAAATTAACGGCGTAGTAGGTAATTGCCACCACCGACAAGCCCTCCACAGTTTGCTGCAGCCGCAGCTGCGTGCTGGCGCGCTGATTCAGCGAGGTCAGTAATTCTTGATTCTGCTCGGCAAGGGTCACGTTGATACGAGTTGCCAAGAGTTCATTCGCCCGGGCAACCCGCGCCGATAAAGACTCCTGCCGGCGAACGACCGTTTGGCAGGTGGCCATGGCAGGCGCAAGCCTTCGGTCGTTGAATTCCTTGAAAGGCGCATAGCCTTTGATTCGTTGCTCACGAAGTTCATCGATCCTTCGAGAGACCAAATCGTTGTACGCCATGGCAGCGCCGAATCGAAACTCATTGCCAGTGATGCGGTTCTCGATAGACGCCTCAAGGGTGGTCAACCGATAGAGTAAGGCGCTCTCATCTTTAGAAGTCGCTGTAGCGAGCAGCGAGGTGACCTCGGCCAGTTCTTTGTCACATTCGCTCAAAAAGGGTGACAGGTCGCGAGCAATGGGCAGCGCCAACAATGCCATCATTCGGTAAGTATCAACTTCAAGTAGCCGTTGGACCATCCGTCCGGTCTGTCGCGGCGTCAAACCCCGATCGAAAAAAAGAAGACGCCCAAAGCCATCATCCTCAATACGGCAGTGCGTCATAGCACGCGCCATCCCGTCACCGATCTCAGCACCCACCAGCGGTTCACCATCAAATGCGGCTAGCGCTAAGGTGAAATCCTCCTCAAAGGACACATGCTGACGCACCTCTACGTGCATAGCCGTGATCACCTCGCCGACCAGCCCGTCCAGCCACTCTCTAGGCACCTGTGCTAAAGCCACCTCATCAAACGGACGCTCTGCGGCCAAGGGTGCGATAAACAGATACCGAGCGAACTCACTATGTCGTTCGTATTTTATGCGGAATGGCCCCAGATCGTGACTGGCGTGCGAGAGCGGCGTGGGCGATGTTGCAACGCCGTAGGCCTGCAACAGTGCACACAGATGGTTCCATTCATCGGCTTTTGCAGAGCCGCTAGACACTAAGGCAAGGTAGGAGATCCGCACCGGCGACCACAGAAGTTCGGTCGGCCGGGCGTTCAATTCTGCGATGAGGTCTCTTCGCAGGATATGTTCTTGAAACACCATGTGGACCAGTCTCGCACGTGAAAGAGGTGTCCGGCAAAATTTAATGCTTACCGAAGAACTTTGAGTTACCTCACGCGCGAGCAACCCGGCTCAAAGCAAAGCATCGCCTGGCGCTTAAGCAACACCGCAAAGACTACTCTGGCGGTCACGCTTTAGCGGGCATCTTCGGCGTAGCCTAGCTCTAAAAATCTCTCCACAACCTCTGCACCTACCCGTTTTTGCTCACGGATATCCATGACGATTTGCAGCGCCGTTTTAGGCGACGGTGGCAATTCTGCGTCACTGATGTTGATCGGAGTCACGCGATCACCCCACCGCAAGAGGTGCGCCGAGAGGGTAAGTCCGCCGCCGAACGCCGGCATCAGAATCAAGCTCTTAGGTTTCACCCGACCGACCTCCACCGCTTCAACTAAAGCAACGGGCGTGGTGGCTGAACTCATGTTGCCGTACTTGGCTACGGTCAGAAACACTTTGTCCGGGGTAGCACCCGCCCGTTTGGCGACCGCCTCAATAATGCGAAGATTGGCCTGATGCGGCACCACCAGATCAATGTCATCCATGGTCACATCAGCACGAGACATGACATCCAGACTTGCCTCACTCATGCCCTCCACTGCGCGCCGAAAAATCTCCTGCCCATCAAAGTCCCAGCGCGTTTGACCAAACGGTACGCCTAAATTGGCATACATCGTCCCCATACCCCGCACGCGCAAAATGGACCGTGAGTCGGCGTAGCACTGCAACTTTTCGCACAGCACCCCGGACTCTTGATCACTGGCCTGCAAGACCACCGCGCCGGCGCCATCACCAAACAAAACGGCCACATTGCGGTTATCCCAGTCCATGTACTGGGAGATGAGCTCCACACCAATGACCAGCACGTTTTTCATGACCCCACTTCTAATCAGGGAGGTCCCAATCGTCAGCCCGTACATAAAACTCGTGCAGGCTGTGTTCACATCAAAAGCTGCTGCGCGCGTCGCGCCTATTCGGGCCTGCACACCGGATGCGCTGTTGGGTACGGTCTCGTCGTTACTGCAACTACCGTAAATCACCAGATCGATGTCCGCACCGCTTAGCCCTGCACAGGCTATGGCACGGCGCGCCGCCACAATAGCTAACTCGATGCCCGGCACGTGCGAGATCCGCCGCTCCTTCATGCCCGTACGCGAAGTAATCCAGGCATCGTCGGTGGGTAAAAACGTCGACAGATCGTCGTTCGTCAGAATGTTAGGCGGCAGGCACTTCCCCCAGCCGGTAATCGCCGCGTGCGTCATGACTCCTCCCTCACTTAAGGTCAAAACCGGCTTGCCTGCCCTGACTGGCCTGCCGACCGTCACTGGCATAGCACTTAATCTAAGCTAGTGTAACGGCAAGCAGGGTCATCTGCGCTTTTAGCGCTGACACCAGACCCCCCTAGTGCATCGGTGTGTAGCCAGTTACAGTCGGGACGGTTGTCACCCTTCCATCCGACTTGGAGGGACATTTGTTAGTTTATGTGAGTACTGCCATGCCCTCTTTGTTGATCATTTTGCTGCTCGCCGTCGTTCAAGGGGCCGCCGAGCTGCTGCCAGTGTCCTCCAGCGCCCACGTCATTCTGGTCGAGCACTGGCTAGGCTTAGACCCAACCACGCCGGCGATGACCTTGCTGTTAGTCATGCTGCATACCGGCACCATGTTCGCGGTCATCGTCTATTTCTGGCACGCCTGGCGCCGTCGTCTGTTTTCCGGGGACCGCCGCCAGTTTTTGGGTGCCGTGTTTTTGGCTACCGCAGCGACCGGTGTCGTGGGTGGTGCCTTACTCTTTCTGATCGAAAAAGTACTGCTCAAGGGCTCTCCGCATGCGGCTGTGGAGCAACTGTTTGGCAACCTCCCTCTAGTGGCTTTAAGTCTGTTCGCCGTGGGCATCATGATTGTGATTTCCGGACAAAAAGAACGACGCAGCAATCGACCGATCTCGACCGGCTCGGCACTTTTTATCGGTGCGATTCAAGGCCTATGCCTGCCGCTGCGAGGCTTTTCACGCTCCGGCGCCACCATATCCACGGCTCTGTTAAACGGCGTTCGTCGTAGCACCGCTGAGGAGTTTAGTTTTGCGTTGGCGGTGGTGCTGACTCCGGCCGTACTGGTACGTGAGGCCTTGCGTTTCTGGCGCGAGCACTCGGCTCTGGCCTCGGACTCGGTACAAAACACGTTATTGCTGTGCACGGCCGGTATGGTGCTAGCCTTTTTAGCCGGTCTGGTTGCATTGCGACTGCTATCGAACTGGCTAGAGAACGGTCGCTGGTCCTGGTTTGGTTACTACTGCGTGGGGCTCTCCGGCCTGGTGCTGTTGACCTACTACCAAAACCCCTGAGCTGATTGATCAGATCCAATGGGTAGGTCTTTTGGATGAAAGAGTATGCATAAAAATTGGCTGGCTTTGGCCTTAGGCTGCGTCGCGACGGCCTGCATTGCGGTGATTGCGCTTAGCCGCGGCGAACCCGTCAACGCGATCTGGCTGGTGGTAGCGGCCCTGTGTGTCTATACCCTGGGTTATCGCTTTTATGCAGCCTTTATCGCGGCGAAGGTGCTGTGTGTGGACAGCACCAGAGCCACGCCCGCCGAGCGACTGCAGGATGGCCGCGACTACGTGCCTACACCGCGTTGGGTGCTTTTTGGTCATCACTTTGCGGCCATTGCCGGACCCGGGCCCCTCATCGGGCCGACATTAGCCGCTCAATTTGGCTACCTGCCCGGCACCCTGTGGATTTTAGTGGGCAGCGTGGTGGGCGGATGCGTTCAAGACATGGTCATTTTGTTCTTATCGACCCGCCGGGACGGTAAAAGCCTGGGCCGTATGGCTCAAGAAGAACTCGGCGTTTTCGGCGGGGCCGCCGCCCAAGCCGGCACGCTGGCCATCATGGTGATTTTAATTGCCGTCTTAGGGCTGGTTGTGGTGAACGCCATGAAGCACAGCGCCTGGGCGACCTCCACCGTCTTTGCCACGATTCCTATCGCGATGTTTATCGGCCTGTACATGCGCCGCTTTCGCCCAGGAAAGGTGGGTGAGGCCTCCTTAGTGGGGCTCATCTTAATGGCTTTAGCCGTCGTGGGAGGCGGCTGGATTGAGACGCAACCTCTATTGCAGTCCGCCTTTAATTGGGATGCTAAGTCTTTGGCCTGGTTTGTGATGGTCTATGGTTTCATGGCCGCTATAGCGCCCGTATGGCTGCTGCTCGCGCCACGCGATTATCTGTCCACGTATCTAAAACTTGGCGTGGTTGTGGTTCTGGCGATCGCCATTGTGGTGATTCACCCCCAACTGAAGATGCCGGCGTTGAGTCACTTTATTGACGGCAGTGGCCCCGTGTTCAAAGGCGCGGTGTTTCCGTTCATGTTCATCACCATTGCCTGCGGTGCCATTTCCGGCTTTCATGCCCTGATCTCTTCCGGCACCTCACCGCGACTGATACGCAATGAGCGTGACATACGTTTGGTGGGTTACGGCGCCATGGCATTGGAATCGATGGTGGCTATCATGGCCATGATCAGCGCAGCGCTGCTCGATCCTGGGGTTTATTTCGCGATCAATAGCCCGCTAGCAGCCCTAGGCGGTAGCGAAACGACGGTGGTTGAGCACCTAACCAGCCTAGGATATTCGGTATCACTAGAGCAGATGCAAACGCTCGCCCATTCGGTGGGTGAGTCCTCGCTGTTTGCTCGTACAGGCGGGGCGCCTTCACTGGCTGTAGGTATTGCGAGCATTTTAAATGGGCTGTTCGGTTCGATGATGTTATCGATCTGGTATCACTTTGCGATTATGTTCGAAGCCGTTTTCATTTTAACGACCCTGGATGCGGGTACCCGCGTGGGTCGATTTATGATGCAAGACATTCTCAGCCACCTGTGGGCACCTTTAGGGGCACGTAACAGTTATGCGTCGGCTTGCTTATCCTCCGGTTTAGTGGTCGCGGCCTGGGGCTACTTTCTTTATGTGGGCGTGTTAGACCCCAATGGCGGCATCAATATTCTCTGGCCTTTGTTTGGAATCGCCAATCAAATGCTGGCGGCCATTGCCCTGTGCGTGGCCACGGCTGCCCTGGCGCGCAGCCGTCCACGAGGCTATCTGTGGGTCACTGGCCTGCCGCTACTCGGACTCACCGTAGTAACAACGACCGCCGTCTGGCAAAAACTCTTCAGCGCCAACCCTAAGATTGGTTTTTTAGCCGGAGCCAATGATCTGGCAATGAAGTTAGCGGCTGGCACTTTACCGGCAGATAAAGCCGCCGTCGCACCCCAACTGATCTTTAATCAACGCCTGGATGCCGCCTTAGCCGCGTTCTTTGCGCTCGTGCTTTGGGTGATGTTACTTGATTTGATGCGAGTCTTGCGTCGGCCACGCCACGAGGCAGTAAGGAGCACCGAAGCACCGTACGTAATGAGTCACTTCCCGGAGGCCGCGCGTGGTTAAGCAGTCCGGCCTACAAAAACTTTGGCAGATCGTGCGCCAGATTTGCGCCGGCGCTAATGGTCAGTACGCCTTTGAGGCCTATCAGGCTCACCAAAGAGATTGTCATCCTGAGCGACCGGCGCTGGATCGCGCCGAGTACGAAAAATGCATCCGCTTAAAGCGCTATGAGGGGATGAGTCGCTGTTGCTAGGAGCTGGCACGACCTGCGCCTGCCTCATCACTCAACCAGGGTAGGCTACATTGAACGACAGTGCCGTGCGACATGTGTGCGGATATCGTCAGCGCTCCCCCGTGGTGACGCAATCGCTCCTGCAGACCCAGTAACCCCAGCGCCTGCGGCTTATGTAGGGCGTTAGGCATCATTCCCATCCCATCATCAGTGATGCACATCACTATGAAATCACCGTCGTGTCTCAAGGTTATTGCGACGTTTTTGGCCTGAGCATGATCATGGACATTCGTGAGCAACTCTTCGGCCGCGCGAAACAACAACAGCCCGGTTGATACAGTCAATGTATCGAGGAATGCTTGTGCCTCAAGCTCGGTCTGAACTTGCACTAAAAGCCCCGTTAGGCGCTGCACACGATCAGCCAGATCAATTAACACCGCCGTCAAACCTAACTGACCCAGACCCGCAGGCCGCAACCCATCAGCGATCTGGCGAACTGCTTTAATGCTGGTTCGCAAGGCATCGCTGGCATCGGTAGAGCCCCCCGCCCGTTCTGCCGAGCGCATCGTCATCGTGGCCGCAAATAAATCCTGTGCTACGCCCTCGTGCAATACCTGCGCAGTGTGTTGCCGATCCTGTTCACGGGTAAACTCCAAACGCTGGGCCAGTGCGCGGATCTTGTTATGACTGTCATGCAGCGCGGTGATATCCACTGCCATCGCATACAATCCCATCAGCACGCCATTGACCCGCTCCGGCACGTAGAGCACGTGCGCACAACGCAGCGTTACACAACCTGTCGCATCCGCATCGGGTGTGAGTATCTGCAGCGACTGCGCCACTCCATCAAGCGCTAGCCTTAGATAAGGTTCTTGGGTCAACCACGACCCCTCACCCAACACCACTCGCCAATGCAAACCGTAGGCTTTGTCGCCAAGCCCCCTAAACTCATCCATAGCCGTGGCATTGGCGTAGCGCAGCGTTAGATCCGGTCCCCAAAAAGACACTCGACCCGGTAACTCTTGGAGCAAGTGCTTAAGACTGTGGTGTGACTGCTCTAATCCCACGTGCAGTCGCTGCCTTAGGGTCACGTCGGTTCGAGTTCCATACACCCCCTTAATCACCCCCTGCGCATCGTAATACGGGGCGTAGCAGATATCGTGGGTACGCCCGTTCGGCTCACCAGGAAGATCTAGGGTAAAGCGGACGGTTTCGCCGCTCATAGCGCGCACTTGGTACTCGCGGGTGTTGATATACCAAGGCTCGTTTAGATAGGACGCCTCAGTAAACTCACTGGCGGTACTGGTTGTTCGCAGCAGCTCCTTGAAAGCCTGATTACTAAAGAAGATCAGGCCATCCAAACCATAGACGACAATAGGTGCGGGAACCTCATCGGCCATCCTTTGTAGTTGCAGCTGACTGGCCTGCAAGGCGTGGTGACTGGCCTTGAGCATCGCCGTTGTTCGCCTCTGACTGACGACAAAGGCGATGACTATCAAGCCATTAACCAGAAACAACGCGGCAATCGCCTCACTGCCGTGGTGATCTAGAGCCAACCAAGGATTTGAAACAAAAACGGCGTGACCTAACCACGCGCTCAATAGCAGCACCAAAAGCCCGGGGCCTGCGCCAAACCACCAAGAAATAACCACAATGAGGGGGTATAGCAAAACATAGGCCGCGGCGTCTGCCACCGGCAGTAAAACCCCCTGCAAGGTGGCCACGCCAATCAGCAGCCCCAGCGCGCCACCGTAATTACGCCACGCACGGCGATCCGGTAGTCCCCAAGAGGCTTTAATCGACAGCTTTGAGACCGTATGCATCAGTCCACACGGTACTCCGTTTGTACGCATTACCTTATCGTGAGGTCTACGTAGGGACTAAAACCTGATAGAAAAGCACTATCTGCCGCCCTTAGACTAGGACTGGGCTTTGAAGGGATGCCGCCGTCATGCCGTCTCTCACCAGAACCAGAGCTTTAAGTATGATGGGGCAGCCGATCAGCCCGCTTTGAGTCAGGACCTTACTTTGTCAAACACGCTTAATTGCCCAACAAACCCTGACCTGCACAATCCACCGGCATCAGCCACGCACGGGGCGGTCGCCCTGATGGCGGTACTGAGCTTTGGCTTAGCCACGGCCTGGGTCCGTCACGCAGGGCTTGTGGGTGGCTCTGTTGTGCTCAGCGCCAGCCTAATCATGGCGCTCACGGCATTGGCCGTGATGCTCACCGATTTGGGCTGGGGCCGCGTGCATCGGCGTCGCTCTACCGGACTGGATTTTGCGAAGTCCAACCCCTCATGGGAACGCACGTCGATCAAATGGCTAGGACTGGCGGGCACCGGCGCGGTGATTGGGCTTGGCTACTGGCTACTACCCGAGTACCACGGGACCTTTTACGGTCGTTACTTTGCTTTGATGCGCGCGATCGTGCCTTTAGCCTTAATCGCGGCCGTGCCTTATATCTATTTCATTGACCGATATCAGCGCGAGCCTGTTGATGGCTATTTTTACGCCGGTCAATTTTTCTTAGGGCGATATACGAAGGCTGCACAACCCGCCTTAAAGCAACATGCGCTGGGTTGGCTGATCAAAGCTTTTTTCCTGCCGTTAATGTTTACTTACTTTTGCAACGACCTTGAAAGATTAATCGCGCGCCCCACGCCCACTCTCAGCGACTTTACGGCCGTCTACAATTTTTTGTACGACAGCATGTACTTCGTCGATGTGGGTTTGGTTTCGATGGGTTACCTGCTCGCGCTGCGTCTGACCGATACGCATCTGCGCTCGGCGGAGTCCACCGTATCGGGCTGGGCGGTGACTCTGGTGTGTTACGAGCCGTTTTGGTCACTGATAGGCGATCGCTATCTGGCCTACGGATCTGGCCATCCTTGGGGTTGGTGGCTGGCCGCTCATCCTTGGCTCTACACGCTGTGGGGTAGCTTAATTCTGCTGCTCACCGGCATTTATGTTTGGGCAACCGTGAGTTTTGGTGCGCGTTTTTCTAACCTGACCCATCGCGGCATCATTACTAACGGTCCGTATCGCTACCTGTGTCATCCCGCGTATTGGGCGAAAAACCTGTCGTGGTGGATGATCTCCGTGCCGTTTTTAGTGACGGACTCCACCTTAGAAGCGCTCAGGCATTGTCTGTGCTTACTGGGCCTGAATGCGATTTATGCGCTGCGCGCTCTAACCGAGGAGCGTCACCTAAAGACCGATTCCGACTACCGGGATTACCATCAGTGGATACAAAAGCACGGGATCTACCCACGTCTGTTGCGCGGGACCGGCCTAAGCCGGCCTGCAGAGCCGACTAAGCTCGAGGTGTTTTAACGCGCGCCTGCGCCGGACAGGCATCACACCCGGCTGAGGGGCGCAGGCGGTGCCTTAACCACGCCGGCAATCGATCACCAAATCGCAGTAATAAGCGCTGTTTGATGATCGACGGGATCAGCGCATTCAGCGCATAAACCAAGGCCAGCGTGATTCCCACCGAAACGATGGCAGGCTCAACTAGGCCAAAGACGGCCATCAGCCGCCACCCAAACGTACAGCCACATGGTAGGTCACCCCGGCTGCGATATACGCTAAAGCAAATTGATAGCCGGCCATGATCAACGGATAGCGCCAGGAGTTGGTCTCGCGACGCACCACCGCTAACGTGGATAAGCACTGGGGCGCAAACACGTACCAAGCCAGCAGCGACAGCGCCGTTGCCAAGCTCCAGGAGGCCTGGATTAACGGTGTCAGGGCCTCAGCGACGTCCTTACCTCCCGCCGACAACGAGTACACAGTGCCTAAGGCCCCGATGGCTACCTCTCGAGCCGCCAGTCCAGGCACCAGAGCCAGTGAGATCTGCCAATTAAAGCCTATAGGTGCAAACACCACACTGAGCCAGCGGCCCAAATGTCCGGCCAGACTGTAGGTAATAGCCGGCTCACTGGCACCTAATGGCGGTGCAGGATAGGAGCTTAGTGCCCAAAGAAGCACCGTCAAGGCCAGGATAATGCCACCGACCCGGCCCACAAAAATCTGCGCGCGTTGAAACAACCCGAGTCGTAAGTTGCGTAGCGACGGCCAGTGATAAGCGGGTAACTCCATTTGCAGCGGGTGTATTGCCCCACGCTGACCAAAAAACTTCAGCACCCACGCCACCAAAAAGGCCGAGCCCACCCCGGCCACATACAGCGCAAACAGCACTAAGCCCTGCAACTCAAACCAGCCGCCTACCAAACGAGAGGGAATAAAGGCAGCAATCAGTAAGGCATAGACGGGCAAGCGCGCCGAGCAGGTCATCAGCGGTGCGATCATGATCGTGATCAAGCGATCCCGCGCATTGGGAATGGTGCGCGTTGCCATGATGCCGGGAATGGCACAGGCAAACGAGGATAACAACGGGATGAACGAACGTCCTGACAGACCCACGCTACCCATCAGACGATCCAATAAGAAAGCCGCACGAGGCAGATAGCCAGAGTCTTCCAATAACAAGATGAAGAAAAACAAAATCAAAATCTGCGGCAGAAATACCAGCACCTGGCCGGCACCTGCCAGCACGCCATCCACGAGCAGACTCTGCAAAGGACCCGCTGGCATCACCTGACGCACACCCGTCGATAACAGAGTAATCAGCGATTGCAGGCCATCCATCAACGGACGGGCCCAGGCAAATACCCCCTGAAACATCAAAAATAAAATCAGCGCCAACAGCACCGGGCCCCAGACTGGATGTAAAACCACCCGATCAATACGATCGCCCCAGGCTAGGCGCGCGTGCGGATCCAGCCCCAAAGCCAGCAGCAAACGATCCACCTCGCGAGCATCCAAGGCTAACTGCGCGGCATCCGCCGGCGGCGCCAGCGCTGCCACCTCAACACAGCCTACCGGCAGTCCCTCAATCAGTCGGGTTAATCCCAAAGCCCCCTGAGCCTTGATCCCCACCGTCTCAACGACCGGGACCCCAAGGGCCTGACTCAAGGCTGGCGCCGATACGGGCAAACCACGCCGGGTAGCCAAATCCACCATGTTGAGTGCCACCACAACCGGCAGGTTCAGTCGTTTTAAGGCCAGCACCAAGCGCAAGTTCTGGCGCAGGTTAGTGGCATCGACTACGGCAACCACCGCATCGGGACGCGGCTCACCAGTGACTTTGCCGCGCAAAACATCACAGGTGATACGTTCATCGGGCGTGCGTGGGGTTAAGGAGTAGGCCCCCGGCAGATCCAGGATGCGCACGTCCCGACCGTTACTGGTCAGCAGTCGTCCTTCCTTGCGCTCGACCGTGACACCGGCGTAGTTGGCGATTTTTTGCCGGCTACCGGTCAGCAGATTAAATAACGCCGTTTTGCCGCAGTTGGGGTTACCGACCAAAGCGATGAGGGGCGAACCGGGGATTACCCGATCAGTGACAGACTCGCTGGTCACGGCTAGCCCCTGGGGCAGACGAGTACACCCGCCGCCTCCGGTCTGCGTAAGGCGAAGGTCGCGGTGCCCACCCGTACCGCCAGAGGCCCGCCAAAAGCCGCTTTGGCAATAACTTCGACACGCTCACCGGCCAGAAAGCCCAGTTCCGACAACCGCAGGATCAATTCTTGATCCTGTGTATCGGCGTTCAAAGCAAAGCCGCTCACGGTAGCCGGCTGATGCAGACCCAGTTCCAGCAACGGCAAAGACGCGCGGATCGAAGATTGCGTGTTCATGCTGAAATCGTAATGAGAACCAATCTCATTTGCAAGCCGTGAGGCTGAAACTTAAAGGCCGCTTAACGCGGCCTTTAGGTGGACTCTAGTGGTCGGCGATCTGCGCGCCTAGGGTCGCGAGGAAATCCAAGACTTCGTGAGTCTTATCCTGCATCAACGCCTGATCGGCCCGACTTTCCACGTTCAGCCGGATCAACGGCTCGGTATTAGAACCTCGCAGGTTCAGACGCCACTGGGCAAACTCCAGTGACAAACCATCGGTGTGGTCCTCACCAAGAGCCGCCGCGAGATAACGCTCGCGTACCGCCGCGATGGCCGCAGGCACATCCGGGACCCGGCGGTTGATTTCACCTGACGCCGGATACAGACGCATCCGCTCCTCTACCAGCGCCGATAACGGTTTACCGGTGTCGGCCAAAATCTGCGCCATGACCAGCCAGGGCACCATGCCGCTGTCGCAATAGGCAAACTCACGGAAGTAATGATGTGCGCTCATCTCACCGCCATAGGCCGCATCGACTTCGCGCATACGCGCCTTGATAAAGGCATGCCCTGACTTACACAACACCGGCACACCGCCGGCGGCTTGAACGATATCTAACGTGTTCCATACCAAACGTGGGTCATGAACGATACGCGCTCCCGGTTCACGCGCCAAAAACACCGAAGCAAGCAGCCCGACGATGTAATAGCCCTCAATGAAAGTGCCTTTTTCATCAAAGAAAAAGCAGCGATCAAAATCACCATCCCAGGCAATACCCAGATCAGCCTTATGGGCTTGCACTGCCTCCACCACCGGAGCCCTATTCGGCTCTAGCATGGGGTTGGGCACACCGTGAGGAAAGTTGCCATCGGGGTTATTGGCCAGCTTCACAAAAGACAACGGTAAGTGCGGCTCAAGGCGATCTAAAAACAACCCAGCGCCGCCATTGCCGGCGTTAGTAACGATCTTTAACGGCTTTAAGCGGGATCGATCAATGTAGCTCAACAGATGTTGGGTGTACGCCTCACTCACATCGACATGTTCAATAATGCCCCGGTTCTGCACGGGCATCGCCGTGGCCGCTTCGGCAAAGGTGCGGATCTCCTTCAATCCTGAATCACCGGAGATCGGGCGTGAGCCCTCTCGTACAAACTTCATACCGTTGTAGTCAGGCGGATTGTGGCTGGCAGTAACCATGATGCCGCCATCGAGTTTTAGGTGAGAGGTCGCAAAGTACACGCCTTCCGTACCGCACAAGCCAATATCAACGACATCCACGCCGGCATCGGTCAGCCCATGAATTAACGCCGCGGACAGGGTGTCACTGGACAGGCGGATATCCCGCCCCACACAAACCCGCTGCGGCTTTAGGAACTCTGCATAACCTCGCCCGACGCGATAAGCCACGTCCTCGTTGAGCTCGTTAGGAATTCGACCGCGCAGGTCATAGGCTTTAAATCCGGTGATGACAGTCATGGTGCCTCGGCAATGCGTAAGAACGGTTGATGATTCGAAGCAGGCTCGTTGACAGGAACATCCCCATCACGGGTCTAGCCCCGATAAGTATCCTCGTGCTCTAAAAACCAGCGGTAGGTCAATGCCAACCCCTGCTCCAGCGTCACTTTAGCCTGCCATCCCAAAGCCGTAGCCCTGGAGACATCCAAGACCTTGCGTGGCGTGCCATCCGGTTTAGTCGTATCAAACCGCAGCTCACCGGTATAGCCAACCACCCGGCGCACGGTCTGTGCCAGTTCGGCGATCGTCACATCCACCCCGGTACCTACGTTGACGTGTTCATCACCCGAGTAATGGGCCAGAAAGTGGCAGACCGCCAGACCTAAGTCTTCAACGAATAAGAACTCACGCTTAGGCGTTCCCGTACCCCACACCACCACTTCAGGGGCAACCGCAAGCTTGGCCTCGTGAAAGCGTCGAATCAGGGCAGGCATCACGTGGCTGTTCTCGGGGTGGAAATTATCCCCGGGGCCGTACAAATTAGTGGGCATCAACGAAATACCGTCAAAGCCGTGCTGCCGACGGTAAGCCTGCACCATACGAATTCCGGCGATTTTAGCAATCGCGTACCACTCGTTAGTTTTTTCTAAAGGCCCGGTGAGTAACTGATCCTCACGGATGGGCTGTTGCGCCATGCGCGGATAAATACAGCTAGAGCCCAGAAAGCAAAACTTAGACACACCCGAGCGATAGGCCGCATCGATGACATTGGTCTGAATTTCGAGATTCTCGCGAATAAAGTCAGCCGGATAGGTGTCGTTGGCATAAATGCCACCGACTTTAGCCGCGGCTAACACCACGTGAGTGGGTCGCTCGTCGTTAAAAAAATCACGCACCGCCACCCGATCGGTCAGATCCAAATCCGCATGCGTACGCAACACCAGATTGTGGAAACCTGCGGTTACCAACTGGCGAACCACAGCACCACCGACCAGTCCCCGATGCCCGGCGACGTAAATCTTGGAATCGGGGGTCATTCGCGTGAGTTCGTGATTTTATAGCCCTCGCGCAGGTTCATTGCATCGCGCCGGGCAATCTCTAAATCGTTAGCCACCATCTCCGCCACCAACTCATCGAAGCTAATGCGCGGCGACCATCCCAACTCACGGTGGGCCTTGCTGGCATCGCCTAACAAAGTTTCCACTTCTGCCGGGCGGAAATAACGCGGGTCCACACGCACCAGGGTACGACCCGTGACGCGATCCACGCCCACTTCGTCGGTGCCGCTTCCCGAAAACTGAATATCCATCCCTAATCGCGCACCGGACTTGACCACAAAGTCGCGTACCGAATACTGCACGCCCGTAGCGATGACGTAATCAGACGGAGTGTCCTGCTGCAGCATCATCCATTGGGCTTCCACGTAGTCACGGGCATGGCCCCAATCACGACGGGCATCCAGATTACCCAGATAAAGGGTCTGCTCTAGCCCCACGGAAATCCGCGACAGAGCCCGTGTAATTTTACGCGAGACAAAAGTCTCACCGCGTAACGGTGACTCGTGATTAAACAAAATACCGTTAGTGGCAAACATACCGTAGGACTCGCGGTAGTTCACCGTGATCCAGTAGGCATAGAGTTTAGCCACACCGTAGGGTGAGCGTGGATAGAACGGGGTGGTCTCTTTTTGCGGAATCTCTTGTACCTTACCGAACATTTCGGAGGTCCCGGCCTGATAGAACCGCACTTTCTTTTCCATACCCAAGATGCGTAGGGCCTCTAAAATCCGCAACGCACCCACCGCATCGGCATTGGCCGTGTACTCGGGCGTCTCAAAGGACACCGCCACGTGACTCTGCGCGCCGAGGTTATAGATCTCATCCGGCTGTACGGTCTGGATGATACGAATCAGGTTAGTGGAATCGGTCAGATCACCGTGATGTAACACAAAGCGCCGATCTGTCGCGTGAGGGTCTTGATACAGATGGTCGACACGATCGGTATTAAATGACGAGCTGCGTCGCTTGATGCCGTGCACAGCATAACCCTTGCCCAACAAAAACTCGGCCAGATAAGCGCCATCCTGACCCGTGACGCCCGTGAGCAAGGCTACTTTATTCGTCATTCCACACCTTATAACGCTTTATTTTGTTACTAAGCCGCATAGCGTGGCGCGAATTGATGACGCCCGCATGACACCACCCTGATGCGCAAGCCGTAGGTTCAGGTCGTAGTGCCCTTGCGCCCGTAATTATCCTGAAAGCGCACAATATCGTCCTCGCCCAGATAAGAGCCTGACTGAACTTCAATAATGTGCAAAGGCACCTTGCCCGGATTCACAATGCGATGGGTGGCTCCTAGCGGTATGTAGGTAGACTGATTTTCAGTCAACAAAAACACCTTCTCATCGCAGGTAATTTCTGCGGTGCCTGACACCACGATCCAGTGTTCAGCCCGGTGATGATGCATCTGCAAGGACAGCACCCCACCTGGGTTCACCGTCAGACGCTTAACCTGGTAGCGCTCACCCGCATCAATACTGTCGTAACTACCCCAGGGACGAAACACTTCGCGATGAATCTGGGTATGCGTTCGACCCAAGGCTTTAAGGCGGTTGACCAGATTTTTAACATCCTGAACTTTGTGCTTGGGTGCCACCATGATGGCGTCTTTGGTTTCTACCACCACCATATCATCCAAACCCACGGTGGCCACTAACCGCCCTGATGAATACACATAAGAGCCGCGCGTATCCTCAGCCACCACATCGCCATGAGTAACGTTACCGTTGGCATCGGCCTCACAAGTCTCGTGCAGCGCCGACCACGACCCTACGTCACTCCAGCCAGCATCCAACGCTACCATCACCGCACTGTCGGTTTTTTCCATCACCGCATAGTCAATCGAATCGCTAGGACACTGGCCAAACAACTCTTTAGACAGTCGCGTGAAGTCCAAATCCTCACCGGAGGCCGCAAAAGCCGCCTCACAGGCACTCAGCATCTGGGGAGCGTGCTTGGCCAGTTCGGCCAGATACCGCTTGGCACCGAATAAGAACATGCCGCTATTCCAAAAATATTCACCGGAGGCGATGTAGCCTTCCGCTCGGGCGCGATCGGGCTTTTCAACGAAAGCCGCCACGGCATGCACCTGCCCTTCACTGCTTCCGCGACGGATATAGCCGTAGCCGGTTTCTGGTTTGGTCGGCACGATGCCAAAAGTCACCAGCTTACCGGCGGCTGCGGCGGTCGCGCCCGCCAGGACGGCGGCCTGGAAAGCCGGCACATCACGCAGCACATGGTCAGCTGGCATCACCAGCAAAAGCGGATCCACAACAGAATCACCAGCTAAGCGCAAGGCGGCCATCGCGGCAACCGCCACGGCCGGTGCCGTGTTGCGCCCGATGGGTTCCAAAACGATGGAACCGGCCCGGGAGTCCAACTGGCGCAACTGCTCGGCCACAATAAAGCGGTGGTGTTCGTTACACACCACGACCGGGGCCTCGGCCTTAAGTCCCTTCAGGCGGATGACGGTATCCTGAAATAAGGTTTTCTCACCAACCAGGGGGAGAAACTGCTTGGGATACAGGTCACGCGACAAAGGCCACAGGCGGGTACCCGAGCCACCGGACAAAATCACTGGAATCAGCATGACAGGCAACATTCCTTCAAAAATAGGGAGGTTTTTCGGCTGCGTGAGTCTAGAGGCATTGGGGTTTAGAGATCTGAAGCCTGCGTCACACCTCGACCAATCGCGTAATAAGTCAAGCCTGAGCGACTGACCAGCGCTGGGTCATAAAGATTGCGTCCATCGAAGATCACTGGAGTTTTAAGTGACTGACGAATCGCACTGAAGTCCGGGCTGCGAAACTCCTGCCACTCCGTGACAATGACCAATGCGTCGGCACCGGTGAGTGCCTCTTCCATACGATGGCACAGCGCCAGATCCGTACGCTGCCCGTAGAGCCGGGCCGCCTCAGTCATCGCCACCGGATCGTAGGCACGAACCGCGACCCCAGCCTCCCACAAGGCTTCCATCAGCACACGGCTGGGAGCCTCGCGCATGTCATCGGTATTGGGTTTGAAAGCCAAGCCCCAAAGAGCGATCGTTTTCCCGCGCAAATTTCCCGAAAAATGCGCTGAAATCTTCTCAAACAAGACTCGTTTCTGACGAGCGTTAACAGCCTCGACGGCCGAGAGAATTAATGGCTCATAGCCCACAGCCTTAGCCGATCGCTCCAGTGCCTGGACGTCCTTGGGAAAACAGGATCCGCCATAGCCCACGCCCGGATAAATAAAGCTGTAGCCTATACGGGTATCTGAACCAATACCGACACGGACTTTTTCTACGTCCGCACCGACCCGTTCGGCGAGATTAGCAATCTCATTCATAAAAGAGATTTTCGTGGCCAGCATGGCATTAGCGGCGTACTTGGTAAGCTCGGCCGAGCGCACATCCATCACAATGAGCCTATCCCGATTGCGGGTAAACGGCTCGTACAAGGCGCGCATTAAGTCCGTGACTTTGGCGTTATCCACACCGACCACCACACGGTCAGGCCGCATGAAATCGCCAATAGCCGCACCCTCCTTGAGAAATTCCGGGTTGGATACCACATCAAACTCTACCGACTCGGGTCTGGCACTTAAGGTCTCGTTAAGCGCGGCACGGACCTTATCGGCAGTGCCCACCGGAACCGTGGATTTGGTGATAACCACACGGTATTCCCGAATGTGCGTGCCGATCGTGCGAGCCACGGATAGCACGTGCCGCAGATCCGCCGAGCCGTCCTCATCCGGAGGCGTGCCCACCGCGATCATCTGAAACAGCCCGTGCTCGACACCGTAGGCCGCATCCGTGGTGAACTTCAGGCGACCTTTAGCCACATTGCGCGCGATCAATTCGTCCAACCCCGGCTCATGAATCGGGACTTCGCCGCGATTAAGTCGCTCGGTTTTGCTGACGTCAACGTCCACGCAAACTACGTGGTTGCCCGCATCCGCCAAGCAAGCACCGGTCACCAGACCGACATAACCGGAACCAAAAATAGTGATACGCATCAAGCTACCTACGGGTCAGAGTTCGAAAAAACAGATGATCAAGGCTAACCGCAGAGCCACCCGCGGTCAAAGCAGGCACGTCACAGGATTGCGCTGTTGAAGGCTACGCAGAGTCCCCAGTCACCCCGATCAGGGACTATTTTCGAATTTCCTGAGGCGATTGCCGTGCGCGCCGGGTTCCTAAATCGGTCACCTTACTCTGACTAGGCAGAGTGGTTGGGTCGGTCATTGAAGGCGCAGTGCTCACCGTAGGATCATTCGAACCTTAGCCTCCACGCGATGTAGAGCCACTGCTGCCTCGCTGACCGGCCAGGCCAAACTTAAACTGTGACATCAGTGAATCGCGTGCATCCTGCGGCAAGGATTGAAACAGTTTCAACTGATCAGCCGAAAACTCCACCGGCAGGCCCTGAGTCACAACGCAATCCATCGACAGAACCAAGAGGAGACCGCCTAGCGCTCGCCAACCTTACTAATCAGTTGCAGAAAAATACCACCCGTCCGAGGTTTCAGCACGCTCTACCAACTGGCACTTATGCTGGCGAAGAAGTGCCCGCTGTACCCAATTTTATGCCCAAATCCCGTGTCGCCCCCAGGGCCGTACACAAAGGTGTTGGTCTGGTCTAGCGCACCGCCCACTGTGTAGTTGAACTGATGGAACTGGCCACCGACCGAGGGCTCTATAGTCCAATACAGCCTCGGCACGGTTGATAAGGTATGCGGAACTAGACCCGGTTCAGCAACGCCACCTCGGTTGATTTCTAAGCGACGCAACCGCAGCTGCCAAAATCGTCCGGCCTCGTCGGTATACATATGGCCGAGGGTGAAGCGACGACCATCACGATCCATAGCGTCACCGATCGAGCGTCCTCTGAATCGATAACCAGCGAGGTAGGTGTCTTTTTCATAGGCACAACCGAAATTGACCGCGTAAGGCTGACCAATCGCCGAACCCTCGCACGCGGTATCTGCATATTCTAAGAAGGTCCGAGTACGACCCTCGTTGATGCTACGGCCAGCCAGCTCAATACCCGCTAACTGCAGGGTTTGGGTGGGGCCATAATTCGTTGAATAAATGGCCTCACCATCTTCCTGCCAGTAAATAGATACAGGCGAGTGACCGATGTGCCAACGCACGTCGATCGCGGAGTGATTGCCGGCAGGCTTAGAGTTGATGTCCGGATTCCCTGACTCATCAACAATTAAATTCTTACGAGCCGTCAACATGTCAAAGTAGGTGCGCAAACCGCAAGGCCTGCCCACGCCACAGAGCTGTGCGGTGCGCGTTAAGCCGATCTCTACCCCGGTGATGGGCGCAAACGTGACTCGCGCACCCCAGAAGTTAATCTTCCCGTAGTCAGGCCGCGAAGTCTCCATACGGTCTAAAAACGTCACTAAACGCCACGGCCCTATCCACGATAACCACTTGGACTGGGGCGCAATCGAACTTGCACGCTCTAGAGTGACTCCAGGCATGGGGCGGGCATTGTTGCCAAAGATTAAGCTGCCATCCCAGCCCGGGCCCCACCAGCGCTCTTGAGCACCCAGGGTGGCCCACCAGTTACCAAGCTTCCAGGAGGCATAGGTACCGTCGAGCCGGTAGTGCATCTGATCGCTAGGATGTAACGCGTAGCTAAAGCGTACGACGCCACCGGAATAATCACCCGCTGCCCAGCCCGCCCGCACTCCAGCTTCGGCACTTTCGCGCGGAGTTTGTTCATACACCCGCAGCTTGGTCGGATTCGCCCCGCCCTGTAGGAACCACCCCGCATCGGTGGCCGAACCCGGCTGATCAACCGAGCGCGTCGTCTCCCGATAACGCTCAGGGATGTCATCAAGCGGAATAGGCCAGGTCGTCGACAACGGCACGCGTTCCTCATCGCGATTAAGCTCAACCTCATGGCGCAGCCTTGAGTCGCCCGCCGGGAGAAAAGGCAAACCCTGAGCGCTCGCTACACCGTTAAGCAGCGAGTACAAGAGCAGTGTCTGCAAGGCGCAGAGCAGAAATCGTAAGCCGTAACTAGACAAAGAAATTCCCCAGTATCCATTCACTCGCACAAACCATGCCGCCAGCCGAGCTCTCAGCCGTCTTGGCCACCATAATGACAGACATACCAATCGGTACCCTAAACACCCTTCAAATTCACGGCCGTCCCTAACGGCTCCATTCTTGCAGCCTGGACAAAGCCGCACTTACACCCGAACTGTTGGGTGCCTGACCGCGAACCATGGGCAGCAGCGACAAGGCCATCTTCTTACCCAGCTCTACACCCCATTGATCGAACGGGTTGATATCCCAGAGCACGCTTTGCACAAAAACGGAGTGCTCATACAGCGCTACCAAAGCACCTAGCGTATGCGGATCCAGCTGAGCGAATAACAGCAGCGAGCTGGGGCGGTCGCCGGCATGGACCTTATGTACCGCCAAGGCCTCAATCTGCTCGGCGTTAAGTCCACGGGCGTGAAGCTCCGCGCGGGCTTCCTCCAAAGTATAGCCGCGAGCAAAGGCTTCAGCCTGCGCCAGGCCGTTAGCTACCGCCAACTGATGCGAGTCGGGCAATGAAACCGACGAGCGGGCCGCTATTAAAAAATCCATCGCATAGCGTGAAGTGCCTTGGTGCAACAACTGGAAGAACGAGTGTTGGCCATTAGAGCCAGGCTCACCCCAAATGACAGCACCGGTCTGACAACTCACCGGTTCACCGTTTCGGCGTACGGACTTGCCACTGCTTTCCATCATCAATTGCTGCAGGTAAGCGGGAAACCGGTGCAGTCGCTGGTCGTAGGGCAATACCGCCAGGCTGTCCAGATTCAGGAAATTACGGTTCCACACACCCAACAAGCCGTGCAGCACGGGCAAATTAGATTGCAGCGGTTGCGTGCGAAAATGCGCATCCATGGCCTGCGCACCGTTGAGAAACTCCTCAAAGTGCGTGGTACCAATACCGATCTCCAGTATTAAACCAATGGCAGACCAAATCGAATAGCGACCCCCTACCCAGTCCCACATGGTGAAGCGGGCATCTAAGGCCAACCCAAACTCATCCATGGCCGCATGATTAACAGACACGGCCGCAAAGTGTTTTGCCACGGCAGCTACGCCGAGTTTTTCGACAATCCACTGCCGCGCAAGCGCTGCATTAGCCAGCGTTTCTTGAGTGGAAAAAGTCTTAGAGCAAATAATAAACAGCGTGCATGCCGGCTCTAATTGCGCCGCGACATCCGCAAACTGCGTGCCATCCACATTGGAGATAAAATGCATACGCAGGCGCGGATTGACGTAGCCTTTTAAGGCCTCCAGGGCCATAACCGGCCCAAGATCTGAACCACCAATACCGATATTCACCACGTCCGTAATGCGCTGACCGGTAGCCCCTTTGCGCAGGCCCGCCGATAGCGAGCCGGCAAATTGCCGACAACGCGCCCGCTCGGCAGCGATCCACGGCCGCACATCCTGACCGTCGACCAGCAAAGGTTCATCGGTAGGGTCACGCAGGGCCGTGTGCAAGGCCGGACGTTTCTCCGTGTTGTTCACGAGTTGCCCACTGAACATCGCTTCAATGGCCTGTGGCAACCCCGACTCATCAGCGGCCCGATGCAAATCCGCTAAGGCTGCCGAATCCAGTCGCTGGCGCAGGGCTTCTAAGCTTAAGCCCGGCATATCCAACACTAAGCCCGTCGTATCGGCGAGCGATCGTGCATCGAGGAGATGCCGCATCGGGCCACTCGTTAAACGGCTGGCATGCGCGCGCAGGGCGTGGTTTAGGTCAGTGCTAATCAGGGGCAAGGATTGGTGTGTCATCAAGTCCGCTCCGCAAGGTGCTGCCATTATCGCCGTTTCAAGGCCCTGCGTGCGGCGGATCTTAAGGCAAACACGGCTGAAGGCGCCGGCCTGTCAACCACGCGGGTCACGGCTCGATGCACCCAGCCTGATCTACCCGAGTGGGTCCAAAGGCACTGGGCGGTGGGTTTGGGCGAGGTTGCTGCGCTGGCGTTCAGGTGCCGGTAAAGGTGAGGTGAGGCTATGCCATGAACTGAAGCCTTAAGGGCCAGACAAGCCACCGTAAGCCGCATCGCTCTAAACTTTGTACGAGCCGGTCGCGCGAGGCGATAAGCGATTGTCAGAAAATAAATAAATTAAATATTTAAATTCAATGACTTAAATTGAATACAAGCCCGCCTTACCCAACCACTGGCCTGACCAGCGAAAACGCGGGTATCTGGTTGTTGCCGTAAGGGGATTTAGTTTAGGCCGTTGCGAGCTCAGGGACGCCCGTAATACTGCAAATACCAGCGCACAAAGCGCTCCACACCCACTTCGACCGGCGTGGTAGGCGAATAACCGGTATCGCGCGACAGGTCCTCAATATCCGCCCAGGTCGCCGGCACATCGCCGTTTTGCAGCGGCAACAGGTTCATTTGCGCCTTGATGCCTAAGCACTCTTCCAACAAACCGATGTAACGCATCAGCTCCACCGAGCGATGATTACCGATGTTGTAGATCTTATAGGGCGCGAGGCTAGAGCTGGGATCAGGGGATGCCGGGTCAAATTGAGGATTCGGGCTCGGTGGTCGATCCAAGGCACCAACGATGCCGGTGACAATATCGTCAATGTAGGTGAAGTCTCGGCGGTGTTGGCCGTGATTAAAAACGTCGATCGGAAGACCCGCCAGCATGTTTTTAGCAAATATAAACAGGGCCATATCCGGCCGGCCCCACGGACCATAGACCGTAAAAAACCGTAACCCTGTGGTGGGTAGACGGTACAACGTTGAATACGTGTGCGCCATCAGCTCATTGGCTTTCTTGGTAGCGGCATAAAAGGACAAAGGGTGATCCACACTTTGGTGGGTGGAAAACGGCATGGAGGTGTTGGAGCCGTACACCGAACTGGTTGAGGCATACACCAGATGCTCCACCCCGGTATGGCGGCAACCTTCTAAAATATTGGTGGTGCCGACGATGTTGCTATCCACGTAAGCCAGCGGATTTTCCATCGAATAGCGCACGCCAGCCTGAGCACCTAAGTGCACCACGCGCGAAAACCCCTCACGCGCAAACAGTTCGGGTATACCCACTCGGTCCGCTAAATCCATTTTTATGAAGGAAAATCCCGGGTAGGCGCTCAGTTTATCCAGACGCGCTTGCTTGAGCTTTGGATCGTAATAGGCGTTGAGGTTATCTAACCCCACCACTTGATCACCGCGCTCTAGCAGTCGCTCGGCGGCGTGAAAGCCTATAAACCCCGCCGTCCCTGTAACCAGAATCTTCATAAGGTTTTAGAGCCTTGCATCCGTTGCGTCACGCCCAAACAAATACTTAATGTCGTATACCACGTGCTTTTTCTTGGCCAGCCGACGAATAGCCGGTAGTCCCATCTCCTTAAAGGCTGAATGGGCGACCGCCAATACGATGGCATCATACGTGCCGGCGCGCGGCTTGTTGACCAATTTCAGTCCGTACTCGTGCTGGGTGTCTTTGGCGTTAGTCCACGGATCACAGACATCCACCTTCGCGCCATAACGCTGTAGCTCGGCGATCACGTCGACGACTTTTGAGTTACGCAGGTCCGGGCAGTTTTCTTTGAACGTTAAGCCCATGACCAGCACACGCGAGCCTTTAACCGGCAATCGATGATCCGACAGCAGCTTGACCACTTCACCGGCTATGTACAGGCCCATGTTATCGTTAATACGCCGCCCGGCCAGAATCATCTCCGGGTGATAGCCAATCTCTTGAGCCTTGTGCGTCAGGTAATAAGGGTCCACCCCGATGCAATGGCCGCCGACCAAACCGGGCCTGAACGGTAAAAAGTTCCACTTTGTTCCCGCCGCTTTCAACACCTCTTCGGTGTCGATGCCCAGCCTTTTGAAAATCAATGCCAGTTCATTGATCAGAGCAATATTCACATCGCGCTGCGTGTTTTCAATGACCTTGGCGGCTTCAGCCACGCGAATACTGGAGGCTGGATGGGTTCCGGCACTGACTACACTGCCGTACAGTAGATCCACGTAAGCGGCAGCGGCAGGCGTGGAGCCTGCCGTAATTTTAACAATGCTGGTCAGTCGATGAGTCTTATCGCCTGGATTAATGCGCTCCGGGCTGTAACCGACAAAAAAGTCTTCGTTGAATTTGAGATTCGAGAACTTCTCTAAGATCGGTACGCAGATCTCCTCAGTGCACCCGGGATACACAGTCGACTCATAGACTACCGTATCGCCCTTAGACAACACCCGACCGACCGACTCACTGGCTTTTTCCAGCGGCGTCAGATCAGGACGTTTGTACTGATCGATAGGCGTGGGTACCGTCACCACATACACGTTGCAACGTGCCAGATCGCTAAGTGTGGCGGTGTAGTCCAACTGCGTGGCCTGCGCTAACTCCTGAGCACTAACCTCTAGTGTGGCGTCGTGCCCTTGTTTAAGGCTGGCTACCCGATCGGCATTGATATCAAAACCTAACGTAGGGTAACGCCGGCCAAACTCAACAGCCAAGGGCAGTCCCACGTAGCCTAAGCCGATGATGCCTAAACGGGTGTGAGTCAAACTAAAGCGATGCTTTTTCTGCGCCATGAGCGGTTTCCAATCACCATAATGTCGCGAAGTATAGTGTAGCTTTTGGCCAAACACCGGACACAGGTCACAACCGCGTACGCCGTATTACCTAGACAGATCGAAACAGGCAGCGCCCCCCGGAAGCCTTGGCTAACTGCTCCAAACTCAGTTCGTGCGCCGCCAACTCCGCCTCGGTGGGCGCAATCACGCGAACAGCGATAGGCTCTCGTGTCGTACGGCGCCCTCCAGAGACCGATCGGTCCTCGCTGGGGCCATGATCGCCATCCAAAACCAAGGTCGCCTGCCCGCCGGTCATGGCCAGATACACTTCGGAGAGCAATTTCGCGTCGAGTAGCGCGCCGTGCAACTCACGCGCTGAGTTGTCCACCGAGTAGCGCTTACACAGCGCATCCAGACCGTTACGCTGACCCGGATGAATCTGTCGAGCTAACAACAACGTATCCAAAACCATAAACCGACTCGCCAGCGGCGCGCGCGCGACATCGTCTGTTAAGCGCCCCAGTTCAGCGTCTAAAAAGCCTAAATCAAAGGCGGCGTTGTGTATGACTAACTGCGCATCCTGGATAAATGCCTCAAACTCAGTCGCCACATCCGCAAAACGCGGATGTCCCTCCAAGAACTCTCGGGTCAGTCCATGTACCTGCAAGGCTCCCTCGTCACTGTCCCGATCCGGATTGAGATAACGATGAAAGGTTTTACCGGTAGCCCGCCGGTTAATCAGCTCCACCGCACCAATCTCGATGACCCGATGGCCCTGGCCGGGCTCAAGACCCGTGGTTTCAGTATCTAAGACGATTTGTCGCATAAGGTTTAAGCCTGTAAGCCTGCCATCATTTCATCAATGCCACGGTTGGCTAACGCATCGGCTCGCTCGTTACCCGGATCACCGCTGTGACCTTTAACCCAAAACCACGCCACCTCGTGACCGGCGTTGAGCGCATCCAGCAACTGCCATAAATCCTGGTTCTTGACCGGTTTTTTATCGGCTGTTTTCCAACCGCGTTTTTTCCACCCAGGCAACCAATCTTGAAGGCCCTGCATGACGTACTTGGAATCGGTGTAAACGCTGACTTGGCACGGACGTGACAGAGCCTCTAGCGCGCGAATCGCCGCAGTGAGTTCCATGCGATTATTGGTGGTCGTGGACTCGCCGCCCCACAGCTCGCGTTCATGTCCACGCGAAGTCAAATAGGCCCCCCAGCCACCCGGCCCTGGGTTACCGCGACACGCGCCATCCGTATAGATCGTCACGACATCCCTATCATTGCTCATGTCTTGAACTTTCATCCCTTACAGCGCCCAGCGGGCAACTCTCACTGATACGCGCCACCGGGCGGGCCATCGCCGTACTCAGGCGCGCCGCTCGACGCCGTGTGCGCACTACCCGGGTCAGTGTATACAACCGCTTACGCGCCTTTAGCAGATAAGCACCGGCCAGCGGCCAAGGATACTGCGCCAAGCGACTGCCGGGTCGGGTCAAAGCGCCCACCCGACCGGCAACACCCTCCATGGCCAGACTTACACTGGAATCGACCAAACGCTGGCTAGGCCACAGGCCCAGATACGGATGCACTGACTGCACTTCAAAGCCTAAGACCTCCAGCCAATCGGTGACGCGACGGGCGGACCATAGACGGGTCATGCCCGGCGGCAGACTGGCAGGCCACAGCCGATGCGCCAAATCCCAGGGACTACCGGGGGCAAAACCTACGATGATCAGGTGGCCTTCGCCCACTAAAACGCGTTCAGCCTCGCGCAGCACCGCGTGCGGCTCTGGCTCAAATTCCAACGTATGGGGCAGCAGCAGCCCATCCACAGAAGCCGTACTCACCGCCAGAGCTGACGCGTGGCTCATCAGATCACCCTGACCGCCGGGCTCGGCGAGCAGTGCGCTGCGCTGCGTGCGTGCAAAGGCTAAAAAGGCATCGCTGGCACCCCAACTGCCTACCTGCAGCAAATAGGCCCCAAAGACGTCGCCCAGCGCTTGCCGCACGGCGATTTGCTCACGCACCAACAGCGCCCGGCCCAGTGGGCTGGCAAACCAATCACAGACCGACGTGGGTGGAGCTGACATCATCCGAAGAATACCGGTGCCGCCGCAGAACAGCTACCGGCGAGGCTTTCATTGGCAGGACGACTCGCCTTAGCATATGGCCGCGTATTAGGGTGGAAATCCCTGATCAATCAAGGTTAAATACGCTCCTGCCTGATCGCCATGTGACGGGCACTCCTTGTGTTAATCCCACGCTGATTTGCCAGAGTCCGCTGACCAAACCCGATGCCCATTGATTACGACGCCGACCTGTCCGTTAGCGCCTTGCCGGCTTTTCAGGATAACTACGTCTGGGTGGTGCGCGGGCTGCTCGATGAACGCCGGGTGGCTGTGGTGGATCCGGGTGACGCCACGGTCGTTGAACAGGCGCTAGCGCAGCATCAGTGGATACTCGACAGCATCCTAATCACCCATCACCACGCCGACCACGTGGGCGGAATTGAAGCCCTCCTGAGCCGCCGCCCGGGTGAGGATGTGCCGGTGTTCGGGCCGGCCAGCGAATCGATTCCCGGCCGTAGTGTGGCCTTAAGCGGCGGAGAAACGATAAACCTTACGCGGTTGGGGCTCACCTTCGCGGTGATCAGCGTACCCGGACATACCTTAGGACACCTTGCCTATTACGGCCACAACACACTTTTTAGCGGGGACACTCTGTTCAGCGCTGGCTGCGGCCGCCTGTTTGAGGGAACCGCCGCGCAAATGCTGCACTCACTGGACCGCCTAGGCTCCTTGCCCGGCTCTACGCAGGTCTGCTGCACCCACGAATACACCGCCTCCAACCTGCGTTTTGCCGCGGTTGTGGAACCGCTCAACGAAGCACGGGTCGAACGCACGGCGCAAGTCTTGGAATTACGAGCAAAAGGCGTGCCCACTCTGCCGGTGCGGCTGTCTAAAGAACGGGCCTACAATCCGTTCTTGCGCAGCCGTGAACCCTCGGTGCGTGCCGCGGTCCAAGCTCATGCCGGACGGGCGATCGTCGATCCCATGGAAGTTTTTGCCACGCTTAGGCGTTGGAAGGATGAATTTCGCGGATGAACCTGAATACTATTCCCGGCTCGCGCCTGCGCGGGTTTTGCCTGGCCGTGAGCTTGACGCTGATATTAGGCGCTTGCAGCACCACGCCCAGTGATCCGCATGCCAATGAATTTGCGATGGTCCCCGCGCAACGCGGTGGCACGGGCAAAAACCCGAACAATCCCAATCATAAAACCAATGCAACTTATGGCGTAGGCGATGCGGATGACTCGGCCATGGACAGCGCGGATGAGTCGCTACCGCCCGAACAATACCCGGATCTGTTTGCGCGACTAAGGTCCAGTTACCGGCTCGATCCTGAAGACCGCCCGGCCATCAACTCGCAAATCGCTTTCTTTGTGAATCGACCGGCGTCTTTAAATCGCACCTTTGAGCGTGCCGAGCGTTACCTTTACTACATCACCACCGAGCTGGAAGCCAGGCACATGCCGGCGGAGCTGGCCATGTTGCCGGTGATTGAAAGCTCCTATAACCCTTACGCTTACTCGCGTGCGCGTGCCGCGGGTATCTGGCAATTCATTGCGCCGACCGCCACCCGTTATCAGGTGCGCGTGAACTGGTGGCAGGACGGTCGGCGGGATATCACCGATTCCACGCGCGCCGCTTTAGACTATCTGCAAGTCTTGCACGACCGCTTCGGCGATTGGCTGCTGGCTATTGCTGCCTACAATTGCGGCGAAATGGCCGTGCAGCGCGCTGTGGATCGCAACCGTGCCGCTGGATTGCCCATCGATTTTTGGAGCTTAAAGCTACCGACTGAAACGCGTGGTTACGTACCCGAGCTACTGGCTATCGCGCGAATCGTGGAGCATCCCGATTGGTATGGACTAGCGTTCAGCCCGATCCCCAATAAGCCCTACTTTGCCCGGGTGGAGTTGCCTGGCCAAATTGATCTGCGGGTGGCGGCTGAACTAGCCGGAGTTAGCACCGCAGAGTTGCATGCACTAAACCCGGCCTTTAACCGTTGGGCGACGGATCCGGGTGGCTCTTACGCCTTACTGGTGCCTTACGAATCGGCGCCAGACTTTCTCAACAACGTCAATCAACTGGCGCCTGAAGTACGGATGCCTTTAGAGCGTCACGTAATTTTAAATGGTGAGACGATGAGTACGCTGGCACGTGCCCGCGACTTTCCGCCAGCCACCATCAGCATGCTGAATCCGACCTTAGGCTCGGTGCTCTCACCAGGAACTGAGGTGCTACTGCCAGCCAGCAACATCGCACCACTGCGCGCAGGATTGATAATCGAAGGTGAGGGCCATGCTGCTCGCATCGCTAAAGCCGGCCCGGAGCGGCTGCGCGTTTATGTGGTTCGTCACGGAGATACCTTGTGGTCGATCGCCCAGCGACATCATATGGACGTCAAGCAACTGGCGGCGATGAATGGCATGCGCGGCTCGCGATCCTCGCTGTCAGCCGGTGCTAAACTCAAGCTCAGCGAACACGCAAAGCCCGAAGAACCCAAAGCGCGCAGCGCTCGCACAGAAGCACCGGTACTGTTAGCCAGCAACGAGCCCACCTTAGGTGTTCACACCCCAGCGGCCGGCAAAAAAGCCGCCGGCAAACCGGCAAAGCGCTCAACCAACAGCAAAAACCCGAAGAAAACCGCCGCAAAGACCCCTAAAAAGCTTCAGTACACCGTGCGTAACGGCGACTCCCTGGCGCGCATCTCGGAACATTTTGAGGTGTCCGTCGCGCAACTCAAGCAGTGGAACAGCCTGCCGGGAAGTCTGGTGCATCCGGGCCAGAAGCTGGTGGTTTATCTGGATCACAAACACGATGTCGGTGGCTAAAGCTTGGACTTTTGCACCGTGATTAGTTGCAACACCATTTGAAGGATTCGTCATGGGATTTTTAAACGGCAAACGCGCGTTGATTGTAGGACTGGCCAGCGATCGGTCCATCGCCCACGGCATCGCTGAAGCGATGCATCGCGAAGGGGCTGAGTTGGCGTTTTCCTACGTCGGTGATCGCTTCAAAGATCGCGTTGTTGAGATGGCACAGAGCTTTGGCTCGGATCGGGTCTTTGAGATGGACGTAGCCTCTGACTCACAGATCGACAACGGTTTTGCACAACTCAAAAACCACTGGGACAGTCTGGATATTTTGATTCACTCGGTGGCCTTTGCACCGCGTGAAGCGATTGCGGGCTCGTTTGTAGAAAACACCTCGCGTGAAGCCTTTAGAGTCGCTCACGATATCTCCAGCTACAGCCTAACCGCGCTTACCCGCGCGGCCCTACCCCTGATGGAGGGTAGACCGGGGGCTATTCTGACGCTGTCCTATCTAGGCGCCGTACGCTCCTTGCCCAACTACAACGTCATGGGACTGGCTAAAGCAAGCTTAGAAGCAAACGTGCGTTTTCTGGCGGCAGATCTCGGTCCGCGAGGGATACGGGTCAACGCCATATCCGCCGGTCCCATCAAAACCTTAGCCTCAGCCGGCATTGCTGGCGTGCGTAAGATGCTCGCCCACGCCGCCCACGTGGCGCCGCTGCGTAAAAACGTGACTCAACTGGAAGTCGGTAATGCCGCGGCGTTTTTGTGCTCGGATCTGGCCACTGGTATCACCGGTGAGGTGGTCTACGTGGATGCCGGCTACTCCAGCGTAGGCATGAGCTTTCCGGACGGCGAGTAGGCCGCCACCTAGAGACTTAAAGCCCACGCCTAGGACCGTGGGCTTGTAAGGCAACGTAAGACTTCTACTACCGGTAGTTGTCGCCAACGACCGAAGGCATCAAAACCTTTCGCATCGCAATACTCTGACGTTAAACGGTAGACGCTAGTCGAAGAGCTTCGGATCGATCTTAATGTCGGACTTAGCCTTCAGCGTGGCGATATAGGCGGCGACCTCGCTGCTACCCTGCGCGCGCATCACCGGCCGCATGTCCGTGCCGTCCTTGTCGTCGACCACGCCAGGTTTGACCGCTAAGAGCGAATAAACCCCCACGGTGTCGCCTAGGGCCACAACACCGCTGCCCGTCTTACCCACAGCCGGCGCAGGCGCTTTGAACAAAGCCTCAATTAGCGCGGTGGGCACACCCTTTTCGCGGCGTCCCAGACTCTTGATCGGCTGGTAACGGACCAGGCTTGGTGCGGCGGGGCTGACATCCACGCCCTGCGTGCTGCCCAGAGAGGCTATCGCTTGAGCTAATGGCATACCCTGCGAGAGGCTACCCATGAGGGCTTGTGCAGCACTCTGGGCGGCTTTGGCAGCCATCTGCAGCTTCACCTGAGCCAGGACTTGATCGTGCACCGAAGCTTCGGTCTGCTCGGTGGGCGCGCGGTGGTTGGATGCCCGTAGCACCACCACATCACCCGGCTTAATCTCAATGGCTCGGCTGTTCTGGCCAGCCAAGACGTCAGTGGAGAACGCCGCCGCCACGACCTTCGGATCGGCGGGCAAACCCGGGCCGCCGTTGGCTCGGGTAAAGTCGGCAATCGACTTCACGTTGAGCTTCAGCGCCTTAGCAAGGGGCTCTAAGCTGCCTGCATTTTCAAAGGCCAGCGTATCGATCTTTTCTTGTTGTTCGCCGAACAGTTTTTCCGCTTCGTTGCGCCTGAACTCAGGCTCCAGCGTCGCGCGAACTTCGTCAAAGCTCTTTTGATGACCTTCCTGAACGCCATCGAGTTTGATGATGTGCCAACCGAACTGCGTCTTCACCGGCGGATGAATTTCACCGGTTTTCATAGCAAACAGCGCATCAGCAAAAGGCGCAACGAAGAACGTCTTTTCGGCCCAGCCCAAGTCACCGCCCTCAGCGGCTGAGACGGTGTCTTGGGAGTTAGCTTTGGCTAGTGCAGCAAAATCGGCATTGGCTGCGCTGGCCTGCTTGTAGAGTTCTTCGGCCCGGGCTTTCGCCTTCGCATCGTCCGTACCGCTTTGAATCAAAATATGCCGCGCCCGTCGCTTCTCAGGCTCTACGTAGCGATCCTTAAGCTGATCGTAATAACCACGCAGCGCCTCATCGGTCACGGTCACACCGGCCGTGACGCTGTCGAGGGTCAGCTCGACATAGTCCACACTGACCGTGTCTGGCGTGAGGAAGTCCTGCTTGTGCGCGTTGTAGTAGGCGCTTAAAGCCGCAGCATCGGGGTTCATCTGGGCCAGGTACTTGGCTTGCGGAATCAACACATAACCGGCGTCACGCGATTCTTTCTCTAACGCGATGGTGCGGTTGAACTCCTGGGGCGTCACAAACGCCGAAACCACCAGGCCGCCTTCCAGTTGGCGCGAGCGCAGCGATTGGCGCTCCTCAGCCTCAAAGCGCTGAGGACTTAAGCCCTGCTGGCGCAACAGACCCTCGTAGGCATCGCGATCAAAGTGACCTCCCACCTGAAAGGCCGGGATCTCCCGGATCGATTCAACGACCTGCTGGTCAGTGACCACAAAGTGCTGTTTGGTCACCTGCTGATTAAGCAGTGCCGCACCCACGTAGCGGTCCAGCAACGAGCGTCGCGCACCCTCAAGTAGGCTTGCGGGAATCTCTCCATCAGGAATCATGCGGTGCAGCTGTGTGACCTGGTCTTGGTAGGAATTACGCAGCGCATCCACGCTGAGTTCTTCGCCATTCACTTTCAGGCCCTTGTCGAGCTTGCTGCTGAAATCGACCAGACCATGCACGCCCCATAGCGCAAAGCTCAGGGCCAGCGGCGCGAGCAGAATCCAGCCGAAGTGCTTAAAGCGATCATTGATCCACTGCAGCATTTTAAGTCCCCAAAAAAACAACGGCCGCGGCTTTAAGCCGCGGCCGAAGGTTGGCGGAGTGGACGGGACTTGAACCCGCGACCCCCGGCGTGACAGGCCGGTATTCTAACCAGCTGAACTACCACTCCTTAAACTCGTCTCGGCACCGAGACCCTCAACCGACCGACCTTTTAGTGTCTGTCGGACCCGACTTGACCTTGGGCGTTCAGCGACCCAGGGCTTTGTCAGCAAATCCCACCCTAGCTTAAGCCCGGGTGGCTCATCTTAACCTGTTGTGATCCCAAACGCCCTACGGCATTACGGTCACTGACTCCTTAAGGACGCCCGCCAAATTGGTGGGTGCTACAGGGATCGAACCTGTGACCTACGCCTTGTAAGGGCGCCGCTCTACCAGCTGAGCTAAGCACCCGAGAGATCTAAAGGTCCTACGACCCTAAAAAGACTACACAGGCACCCTAAGGGCGCCGAAGTCTACGCGATACACAGGGTCTAAGCCAAGTCCCTTGGTTAAAAACATCCTATTCGGTGGGCCACCCCGGTCTAGCCGAGGTGGCTTTGGCCAGCCGGCTACGCCTTTTTAGTGCGCGCGAATGGATTTACCGGGCTTTTTAGCCTTGCGGGCACGGGCGACCGATTTAGGCTTCGCCGCGGCCGTACCCTCAGCCTGTGCATCAGCCGCCAAGGTCACCAGCGCGGAGCGCTCCAGAGCGACTTCCAGCACCTCATCAATCCATTTCACCGGATGGATTTTAAGGGACGCCTTGATGTTCTGCGGAATCTCGACCAAATCCTTCTCGTTGTCTGCAGGGATGAGTACCGTGGTGATCCCACCTCGATGAGCCGCCAGTAGCTTTTCTTTCAGCCCGCCGATCGGTAATACCTCACCACGCAGCGTGATCTCACCGGTCATCGCCACCTCCGCACGCACCGGAATCTTGGTTAGCGCCGAAATCAACGCAGTACACATACCAATACCGGCACTCGGTCCGTCTTTAGGCGTGGCGCCCTCAGGGACGTGCACGTGCACATCGTGCTTGGCATGAAACTCCGGATCCAGGCCCAACAGATCCTGGCGACTGCGAACCACCGTCATAGCCGCCTGAATCGACTCTTGCATGACCTCACCGAGCTGACCGGTGTAGGACAGCTTGCCCTTACCCGGCACCACGGCTGCCTCAATGGTCAGCAACTCGCCGCCCACTTCGGTCCAGGCCAGGCCGGTGACTTGGCCCACCCGGTTCGACTCTTCGGCGCGACCGTAACGGTGCCGTTGTACGCCCAGATAATCATTCAGGTTCTTAGCTGTCACCTGCAGCGGCTTACTCTTTGGCTTGAGCAGCAGCTGTTTGACCGCCTTACGACAGATCTTGGAGACTTCACGCTCGAGATTACGAACGCCCGCCTCTCGCGTGTAATAGCGAACAATATCCGTCAACGCGGCGTCAGCAATTTGCAGCTCGCCGTCTTGCAAACCGTTTTGTTTGGCTTGTTTAGGCACTAAGTAACGGCGGGCAATATTTAGCTTTTCATCTTCGGTGTAGCCGGCTAAACGGATCACTTCCATACGATCCAGCAGCGGCGCTGGAATGTTCAGCGTGTTGGCAGTACATACGAACATCACATCGGATAAGTCGAAATCGACCTCCAGGTAATGGTCGTTAAAAGTCGCATTTTGCTCGGGATCTAAAACCTCCAGCAGCGCAGACGAAGGATCACCCCGAAAATCCATCGACATTTTGTCGATTTCATCAAGCAGGAATAACGGGTTGCGCACGCCGGTCTTGGCCATGTTCTGCAAAATCTTGCCTGGCATGGACCCGATGTAGGTGCGGCGATGACCACGAATCTCAGCCTCATCGCGCACGCCACCCAGCGACATGCGTACGAACTTGCGATTGGTCGCCTTGGCAATACTCTGACCTAAAGAGGTCTTACCCACACCAGGCGGGCCAACCAGACACAGAATCGGACCTTTCAACTTCTGCACGCGCTGCTGTACAGCCAGATACTCCACGATTCGCTCTTTGACCTTCTCCAGACCAAAGTGATCCTCGTCCAGCACCTGTTGTGCGGATTCAATATCCAAGTGCACCTTGGTGCGTTTCTTCCACGGCGCCTTCACTAACCAGTCGATGTAGTTACGCACCACGGTCGCCTCAGCACTCATCGGCGACATCATCTTTAACTTGTTCAGTTCGGCGTTGGCCTTCTCACGCGCTTCGCGCGGCATACCGGCCTTCTTGATACGCTTTTCGATCTCGCTAATTTCGTTGGGTGCATCCTCAAGCTCACCCAACTCGCGTTGTATCGCCTTCATTTGCTCGTTCAGGTAGTACTCGCGCTGACTCTTCTCCATCTGCTGCTTCACGCGACCACGGATGCGCTTTTCAATCTGCAGCACTTCCATCTCACCTTCCACCAAGGCAAGCATGTGTTCAAGCCGCTGACGAACGTCCTGAATTTCCAAAACTTTTTGCTTTTCGGCCAGTTTCAGCGCCATGTGCGCCGCGACCGTATCGGCCAGCCGTCCCGCCTGTTCAATGCCCGCCAACGAGGTTAAAACCTCCGGCGGCACTTTCTTGTTCATTTTCACGTACTGCTCGAACTGGCTGATCACCGATCGGGTGAGTACGTCCAACTCTCGCTCTTCATAGACCTCGACATCCGGCATCGCGGTGACTTCCGCGACAAAAGCATCGGTGGTGATTAGCTGATCAACCACGGCTCTGGAGACGCCTTCGACCAAAACTTTGACCGTCCCGTCGGGCAACTTCAGTAATTGCAGGATCGTCGCCATCGTGCCGACCCGATACAAATCATCCGCCTTCGGGTCGTCTACTTCGGCCTGTTTTTGTGCCAGCAACAAAATCTGTTTGTCGCCCTTCATGGCCTGTTCCAAGGCAAGAATGCTTTTTTCGCGGCCCACGAACAGCGGTATCACCATGTGTGGATACACCACGACATCGCGAAGCGGCAAAACCGGCACGACGGTGGCAGATGGGCTGGCAGTCAAGACAGGTGTGGCTTCGTTCACAGGCGGTCCTTAAAACATAAAAGTAAGAGGATGACCTCATGCCTGGCGCGGCCCTAAGGCCTAGTGCAAGGCTGGATCGATCCCAAATCGACCTTCGCAATAGTAACTCAATGGGGTCGGTAATCTGGGTTGCAAGGGTGCACCGGTTATCAATAACCCACGCCATACCTTAAGGCTACGCGGCAAGCCGTGCCCTGCCACTAGGATTCACCCTTAAAATAATAAAGGTCACGGCCACGCCTGGCGGCACGGCGGGTCGACAGTCACAGACCGCCGTCCAACGATGCCGGTGACCTTAAAGCTAAGGCCACCGGCAGGCGACTCAGTCCGACCCGGTACGTCGCTCTTCTACCGGCGCCAGCTTCGGCTCCTCGGGGCGGTAGACGATGTAGGGTTTATTCTCCCCAGCGATCACCGGCTCATCAATCACCACCTTGGCGACATTACGCAGACCTGGCAGGTCATACATCGTGTCTAACAAGGTGTTTTCCAAAATGGTGCGCAGACCGCGAGCGCCGGTTTTGCGCTGCATAGCTTTGCGGGCCACCGCGCGCAACGCCGCTTCTGCGAACTCCAGCTCCACGCCTTCCATGTCAAACAGCTTGCGGTACTGTTTAGTCAGAGCGTTGCGCGGCGCCATCAGAATAGAGATCAAGGCGTCCTCGTCGAGTTCTTCAAGGGTAGCCACGACAGGTAGCCGACCCACAAACTCTGGGATCAGGCCAAACTTCATCAAATCCTCGGGCTCCACATCCTTGTAAAGGTCGGTGGCTGGCTTACCGGTTTCAGCCGATGGCTTCACGTGACTGGTAAAGCCAATGCCGCCCTTGGTCGTGCGATTGGAGATAATCTTCTCCAGGCCCGCAAAGGCACCACCCACGATAAACAGAATGTTAGTGGTATCAACCTGCAGGAACTCCTGCTGCGGGTGTTTACGTCCACCCTGCGGAGGAACCGAGGCTACCGTACCTTCAATTAATTTCAGCAAGGCCTGCTGCACGCCCTCACCGGACACGTCGCGGGTGATGGACGGATTGTCGGACTTACGCGAAATCTTGTCGATTTCATCGATGTAAACGATGCCCGTCTGAGCCTTTTCGACATCGTAGTCGCACTTTTGCAGAAGTTTTTGAATGATGTTTTCCACATCTTCACCCACGTAACCGGCTTCGGTCAGCGTGGTGGCATCGGCAATCGTGAACGGTACGTTTAACAGTCGCGCCAAGGTCTCAGCGAGTAACGTCTTACCCGAACCGGTAGGACCGATCAGCAAAATGTTGCTCTTAGCCAGCTCGACTTCATCACGCATGCCCGGCTTGCGATCCCCGGTACGGTTTTGCAGTCGCTTGTAGTGATTGTAAACCGCCACGGCGAGCACTTTCTTGGCTCGCTCCTGACCGATCACGTATTCGTCTAAAACCTTTTTAATTTCCTGGGGCTTAGGGAGCTTCTCGCGGGTACGCTCGGCTTTTTCTTCGAGCTCCTCACGAATGATGTCGTTGCACAACTCGACGCACTCGTCGCAAACAAACACGGAAGGACCCGCAATCAGCTTGCGAACCTCGTGCTGGCTCTTACCGCAGAAAGAGCAGTACAACAGCTTGCCGTCGTCATGCTTACCCTTCAGATCGTCACTCATGCACCACCCCTGATCAAAAGCCTGCGGACACTTGCCGCTGGCATGCAAGGTATATAACACGGGCCTAGCTTCGAGCGCAAAAAACGCCGCGGCCTACGTGTCATAACCCGTTGGTGAAACTCACATATTCGGCCAAAGCCTGATTACCCTAACTCAGTCTTTTTTGATGAGCGGCAATTCAGCGCGCGACTCTAAGACGTGATCAATCAAACCGTAGTTCTTGGCCGCGTCCGAGCTCATGAAGTTGTCACGGTCGGTGTCTAAGCCAATCTGCTCGATGGTCTGCCCGGTGTGCTTAGCCAAAATGCGATTCAGACGCACTCGGGTATCCAAAATTTCGCGCGTATGAATCTCGATGTCCGTGGCTTGACCCTGGAAGCCGCCCAACGGTTGATGAATCATGACGCGCGAGTGAGGCAGGCTGTAACGCTTACCTTTCTCACCGGCGGCGAGCAACACCGCTCCCATGCTAGCCGCCTGACCCACGCAGATCGTGCTTACGTTTGGCTTGATAAATTGCATGGTGTCGTAGATGGCCAGACCCGAAGTTACAACTCCACCGGGTGAGTTGATGTACAAGGCGATGTCTTTATCCGGATTCTCCGACTCCAAGTACAACAACTGCGCGACGACCAAGTTGGCCATGTGATCTTCGATAGGGCCGACGATAAAAATCACCCGCTCTTTAAGCAGTCGCGAGTAAATGTCATAGGCACGCTCTCCACGAGAGGTTTGTTCAACCACCATGGGCACTAAGTTCAAGGCTGTCTCAATCATTACTGTTCACTCCGCTGTGACGATGGCCACGCAAGCTGCGCTTTAGGCGCCGAAATTCATTACTTCTTTAAATGATGAGGGTTTGGAGGTGACCTGAGCCTTAGCCAGCAACCACTCACCGACCTGCTCCTCAATAACCGAGGCATGCACCTGGCTCATCAATTGAGCGTTGTCGCGGATCTGGCGGGCGGCATCTTCAGGATCGCCATACCCCATAGCCGCGATCTCGATATGCTCTTCAATCTTCGCGGCGTCCGGCTGCATCTGCTGACCCTTGGCAATCTCATCGATCAAGATGCCTAGCGCCACTCGACGGCGCGCGGTAGCCTCAAACGGCTCACGCGGTGGGGCCTCCTTGATCTGATCCGGGCTAACGCCCATGCGACGCAACCAATCCACCTGTAAACGCTGGATCTGTGACTCGAGCGAAGTGGCTGGAACTTCAATCGGGTTAGCGGCCAGCATCGCTTCAAACAACTGGTTCTTCAGTCGCCCCTTAACGGTCGAGGCCAATTCGCGACGCATGTTTTCTTCGACTTCGCGCCGCAGTTGCTCCACGCCACCCTCGGCAACACCAAAGGCTAGACAGAACTCATCGTCAATGGTCGGCATCTCTTCTTCGGCAACTTCAGACACGGTTGCAGTGAACTGCGCCGTGCGACCGGCCAGCGCAGGCTGACCGTAATCGACAGGGAAATTCACAGGGAAGGTGACCGTAGCACCTGCGGTAGCGCCCTCTAGTCCTTTTTCAAAGTCTGGCAGCATGCGTCCAGCACCCAGGATAACGGCGGTGTTCTCGCCTTTACCACCCTCGAAAGCCACGTCATCGAGCTTGCCTTCAAAATCCACGGTGACGCGATCACCGCTCGTCGCGGCGCGATCGACCTTGTTGTAGCTCACGCGTTGGCGACGCAGGTTCTCAATCATCGCGTCCACATCCGCACTGGTGACTTCGGCCTCTGGCTTCTCAACACTCAAAGAATCCAGACCCGTAAGAACGACCGTAGGGTAAACCTCAAAAACGGCCGCGTAAGTCAGTTCTTCGCCGACGTTAGCGCTCAGCGTCTCAATGCGTGGACCACCGACCGGTTCGAGTTTCTCCTGGGCGATCGCTTCATCAAAACTGGAGCGCACCAACTCACTGACCAGGTCTTGACGCAACTGCGCACCAAACTGCTGCTCAACGACTTTCATCGGAACTTTGCCGGGACGAAAACCTTTAAGGCGAGCCGTGCGCGCAAAATGCGTCATCCGCGTCTTGAACATCTGCTCGACCCGTTCAGACGGTAGAGCAACTTCCACGCGACGCTGCAAACCACCCGTTGACTGCACTGATACTCTCATGACCACATCCGTCCTCTACGGGCCCCAGCGGGCCCTCTGCCGATTAAAAAAACCTAACGCTGGACACTTGGTTTAAGTGTCCAGTCCAATCCCGTGGCCCTAAGGACTTTCAGTCCCGCTCCTCTGGGGAGTTTGGTGCGAAAGGAGAGACTCGAACTCTCACGAGTGTTACCCCGCTGGGACCTAAACCCAGTGCGTCTACCAATTTCGCCACTTTCGCTCGGGCTGCCCCATCGGTTCACGCCGAGGGGGTCGTTCATTATAGCGGGTCTGACGCGCTTGCAGGGGGTGCTATCTGCAACGCGTGGCTCACAAAACTGCCCATACTGCGGTCGCTTCGTCGGTTTCGTACTGGACAAAGAGGATTGGGGCCCTACCGGGAAGCGGCCGTCGTTGTCGGCGCGGCGGGCACCGACAGCGAGCGCACCAACGCGCGCTGCTGGGCTCGTGCGGCCGTAGGCAAAGGCACCAGTCCCTTGTCAGTCAAATAGCCCTCTTCACCGGCTGCCCGTTCGCTGACAAATTCGCCCAAAAACTCAGTCAAGCCCGGAATCACCGCGATATGGGCTTTTTTTACATAAACATACAGGGTGCGGGATATCGGGTAGCGCCCATCGGCAATCGATTCCGGACTCGCCGCTAAGCCATCAATCGTGGCCGCGCGCAATTTGTCACGATTAGCCTCCAAGTAAGCGTAGGTGAAGATCGCCATCGCAGTCGGATTAGCGCTTAGCTTACCTACCACCAGCGCGTAGTCCTCCGTTACGTTAATCCACACCCCGTCATCACGGATCTGACCGCATACCTGCCCGCGAGTGGCTTCTGGCAATAGCTTGGCTTCGGGCAGGCTCAAACAGATAGGCTCCACCACTAGCTCCATAAAAGCATCGCGCGTGCCGTGATTAGGGCCTGGACCAAACACCGACAGCGGCCGGTTTGGCAAACGTTTGTCGATATCCGACCAATTTTTATACGGGTTGTTGACCCAACGCCCGGCCACTGGCACCCGCTTAGCTACCGCGCGCCACAGTTGTTCTTGAGTCACGTTAAAACCCGGCTGATGCGCATCGCCCGCCAAGATTATTCCGTCAAAGCCAATTTTGATTTCAGCAATATCCCCCACGCCATTAGCCCGGCAACGAGCCCGCTCGGCGGGCGTCATTGGCCTGGAGGCATCGGCGATGTCCGGTGTGGAGGTCGCCACGCTGGCGCAAAACGCCGCAATCCCGGCTCCAGTGCCGTTCGATTCAACTACGGGGGTTTTGAACTTGCCCGATTTGCCCAGGGTTTCGGCGACCACCGAAGCAAATGGGTAGACCGTTGAGGAGCCGGTGACTTGGATATGATCACGCGCGGCGGCTGAGTTAGCGGACAAGATAAGGCCTAGACCAACCAGACACCCGGCAACTATCCTATTGTTCAGTACAACCATCGCCAAGCCACTCACTCGTATATCAAAATGCCTACAGGGATAATAAGGATAGCGATGTGGCAGTCCGATGACAAAACCTGTGGGAAGTCACAACTGTGACGCATTTCCGTCCATGCATCGGCCTGATTAAGCGATCGCGTGACTCAATCTTTAGACTTTTTTGAGGTTTGCTTATGTCGGAAGTAGAAGTTCATCACGTGGATCACACCGATACCCTGGGACGACGGGTCGGCGTGATGGTGGGGTTGCTGGGCATTTTGCTGGCGGTAGTCACCATCTCATCGCATCGAGCGCATACCGCGGCCGTGGTACATCGCACGGAAGCCAATGACGACTGGGCTTATTATCAGGCCAAGAAAATCCGCCAGCACACGGCCGAGGTCGCCAAAACTCTCACTCAAGCGTTAGGCACAGACCCTGAGAAAGTCAGCGCCGCTGTAGACAGCTTTAACTCTATGTCTGGCAAATACACCAAGGACGCTGAAGAGATCAAAAAGCAGGCGGACGATAAAATTCATCGTACTGAAGAAGCTGAACACAAAGCGTTGGCCTTTGACTTAGGCGAGGGTTTTTTAGAGTTAGGACTGGTGCTGTCCTCGCTCTACTTTATGGGACGTCAACGATTGTTCCCTATCGCAGGACTGATCGCCGCTTTAGCGGGCCTAAGCTTGGGCGTTCTAGGATTTTTAGGCGGTGAATGGGCAGCCGGCTTAGCGAGGTTCTTTGTCGATTAGCTTCGCCCACCACGCGTAGTCACTCATCCTGCACACAGCAAAAAGCCACGCTCGACTGAGCGTGGCTTTTTTCTTCTGGGTCTAAAACGAGCACCGGCAGGGTAAGACCCCTGTCGGTGCGAAACGCTTAGAACTTCTGACCAAACTTCAGCGTAATCGTCCGCGGCTGCGCCGGGATGATGTACGGCTGACCGGCGTTAGCCGACTGCACAAACCGCGAATACTGCGCGCGTCGATCCATTAGGTTGGTGACAACCACCTGGAACTGCGTGCCGTGCTGGCTTGCGCCCATGGACAGATCCATCAGGGCATAGGCTGGCATCATACCCACGACTTGAGTTGTGTCCGCACGCAGAACCGGTGCGGTCTGCGTCTGATAGACCGCCGCGAACTGACCAAATGGCTGCCAGCCTGACACTTCCTCAAACGCATAGCGTGCAATCACGTTGGCCTTGAACTTCGGCGCTACCGGCATATCGGTGCCGGAACGTGCCAACGCGCCGGTGTACTGGTAACCGGCGTTCTCAAAGCCCCATGGCTCGTTGTAAGTCTGCGTCGCGCAAGCCGCTGCCGAATCGCCCAGCTCCTTACACACGTTGGTCGTAGTCACTGCCTGCAACCAAGTCAGACCGGATGACAAGGTCAACGCGTTAGTCGCCTTAAACTCCACTTCCGACTCAAGACCACGAATACGGGCATTGCCGCCGTTCTCAATGATCGTCAGCGAGTTAGGTCCTAAGAACGAGTACTGGAAATTCTTCCAATCTTCCCAGAACAGCGCACCATTAAAGCGCACGCGATGATCCAGCCACTGAGTCTTCCAGCCCAGCTCGTAGTTGGTGAGGTAGTCGGCCTGATACGGACCGATGCCAGCGACCGCCGTACGGTTTACGCCACCGGGGCGGAAGCCCTTGGAGTAGGTCGCGTACACCAAAGCGTCTGGGCTGAACTTGTAGGTCACGTTTAGGCGTGGCACGTTGCCAGTGTCCTTAACCGTCTTATCCAGGTTACTGCAAGGCGAGTAACCCGCTAATGGCGGACGGTACGTACCATCTGCCGCGTAGCACGTCTTACCGTTGCCGGCACTGGATGGTGCACCTTGACCCGGGCCACTAGGAGCAAATGCTCCGGCGTACCCGTAATAGCCCTGCAGCGAGTTATCGTACTTAAAGTAGCGGTATCCGCCGTTCAACTGCCAATGATCGGTGATGTCCCAGGTGGCATTAGCAAACAGCGCCTGATCCTTATCCTCACGCTTCTCATCGGTCAACCAAATCGTGTTGTGGAGACCGGGAATGGAATAGTCCGAACCAAAGCCGTTAGGCTGCTCGGTCTGCGCAGTCGCATCAGTAAAGCCGTAACCCGGCATCGTGTACTGTTCCCAAATATCATGCAGCTGACGCTGCATAAAGGCACCCGCGGTTACCTTAAATGGCAGATCCTTAGGCGAGGAGATGCGCAGCTCGTGGCTGTACTTTGTGAAGTAGTTGCGCGAGAACACGAACTCCTGCGGCATGATCGGCGTGCCGACGTTGTTGGTCCAAGAAGCACCGGAACCAAACACGCGATCGTAGAAGCTTGAGTAATCGCTGTAGTCTGCGAGCGATGTCGTATTGCGCTTCAGATAACCACCGGCATAGGTGATATCAAAGTTGCTGACTTTTCCGTTTACGGTAAGGGCAGCCTGATACCAAGAGTCCGTCGAGTACTCCGGTCCAAAATGCGCCAGCTGCAAATCGCCCATAGCCGGGTCGTAACCAAAGAAGCCGTTGGTATCAACCTTCTGACCCATAAACGTTGGAGTCACGCTCCAGTCGCCGAGGTCTAGTTTCAACGCGCCGCGACCACCCTTGGTGTCGACCGTGTTGTACCCATTCGCCGCCCAGGGGGCGTTGCTGATGGCATTCACGCCGACAGTGCCCTTGGCAGGACATGGGCTTGGCACAGGGTAGTTGGCGTTGCCCGCTGGGTTTGGATTACCCCAGTTGTTAAACGTTCTGACGCCGTTTTGGATACACGCGCTGGCGTTCGTACCCTGGACGTTGTTGATGAACCCTGCATCCTTTTCATCCCAGCCCACTAAACGCACCGCTGCAATCGGCGACAGGGGAATGTTCACAAAACCCTGTACCTGATAGCCGGTGCCGTTGCCGTTCTTGACGCGATTCAAATCCAAATCGTAGCCGGCGGAAAAACCGCTGGGGTCGGGCTTGTTGGTAATGATGCGGATCGTGCCGGCCTGCGAGCTGGCGCCGTACAGCGTGCCCTGCGGGCCTTCCAGCACTTCGATACGCTGGATGTCAT
Source organism: uncultured Pseudomonadota bacterium (assembly GCA_903828595.1). Taxonomy (GTDB): domain Bacteria; phylum Pseudomonadota; class Gammaproteobacteria; order Steroidobacterales; family Steroidobacteraceae; genus CAIKMS01. The sequence goes on from CAIKMS010000021.1 coordinate 47,863, forward strand.
AGACGTGCACATCAACGGTGCCGTCGATCGTAGTTACCGGCTGCTCATCGAGGTACGTACCCACGCTAGGCTGCGAACCGGAGTGGTTGCCGTCACCGCCGGTGACCACACCGCGCATGTAGACGTGCGACGAACCGGGTTGACCGTTACCGCCCTGACCCTGTCCACGCACCTGGGCCACACTCGGCGAGTACTTTACGTAGTCATCGAGGCTGGCAATGTTGAGCTTTTCAAGCTTCGCGGTGTCAAACGCCTGGATCGCAACCGGAACATCCTGCAGGTTCTCAGTGCGCTTCTGCGCCGTGACTACAATCTCGTCTAAACCACCGACAGGAGCAGAATCCGCGCCGTAGGCGGCCTGCATTGCCATGAGTAGTGCGGACGCAACAGGCAGGCTTTTGTGCACTGCGTTTGAGGCCCCAACTCGTTGATTAGAATTATTCTTTCGTTGCGAAACACGTGTCATACATTCTTCTCCGCAGTGTGATAGAGAGTCCACTCCATCGCGTACAGTACTGTATCTGCGCTATTTGTCAAAAGGTATGTGGAATCAACGGATAGCTCTCCAATACAGACCCTAAAGCTTCCTTCAAGGGAGCTAGCCAGGGATCGAAGTGTTGCCATTGCTCGAGGCCTGAACGGAAGATCGGCTGGCGTACTTGTTCCGAGCTGGCTGTACGCACGGCACGATCATTGTCGTAAAAGCGCAAACAGCCCTCTTCAAAGGGTAACCCGCAGTACGCCAGCAAGCTGCGTACTTGGCTGTCGGTATCATCGACTAATTGTTCGTAGAACACTCGGTGCACGCGCCCGGGCAGTAGGGCATCAAAGTGGGCCATGAGGCGTACGTAGTCTCGGTAGTACCACCCCACATCCGCTAAGTCGTAGGTGAAGTTCTGCCCTCGAGCAAAGTGCTGCTTGTAGGCGGAGAAGCAACAGCCTAACGGGTGCCGCCGCGCATCAATAATTTTGGCGCGAGGCAACATCACGCTAATCAGTCCCAGGTACAGGCAGTTGTTAGGCATCTTGTCGATAAAATAAGGCGCCGCGGTCTTACGATGGGCTTTGGTGCTTTGCAAGTAGCGCTCGCCCAAGTCCGCCCATTGCGATTGAATTAAGGCACTGAGCAGATGCTCAAAGGACTGGGCGGGTTGTGCTTTTTCGGCTTGACTTACCAACTCCATGGCCAGTTGCGGCAGGTGCGGCAACTCCATCGTGCCCTCCACCTGGGAATGACTGGCCAGAATCTGCTCGATCAAAGTTGACCCGGCCCGCGGCAACCCCACAATAAATATAGAGTCGGCGTTAGACACGCCTTGGTTGGCGCGAGCCGCTAAAAACTCCGGTGTAAAAAGCGCTATCGTCCGATCAATATAAGCGCTGTGCTCTGCTGCACTGTAGGGATAGGTGGCACGGCGTAATTCATTACCCGATTGATAGTGGCCAAAGGCCTGCGCATAGGCTTTGGAATCCTCGCGCGCCTTGCCTAACGCAAACTCAAAATGTAGACGATCATCGGCGTCTAAATCCTTAACTGACAATTGACCTTGCATCGCCTCCACATCGGCATCGGTAAAGCGAAAGGTCTTTAAATTAGCCAGACTCCAATACGCCTCGCCCAGGCTAGGCTCCTGGCGAATGGACTCCCGGTAAGCGTTAATGGATTCCTCCACGCGTCCGGCCGTCTTTAGGGCGTGCCCATAGCTCATCCATACTTTGGGTTGTCCGTTGTAATCGCGCAGCACCGACTCATAGACTTCGATCGACTCGGCAAAGTCGCCCAGATGCGCCAACACCGCAGCCTTGAGATTTTGATAGCCCGGATTGCGCGGCTCTGATGCGAGCAGCCTATTCACCTCTTGCAGCGCCGTGGCCGCCTTGCCTTGGCGGTTCAACACCACGGCGTAGTTATAACGAGCTGCATCAAAGCTAGGAGCCAGCGCCAGGCACTCCTCTAAAAGTTGCTGAGCGTCGGTATAGCGACGTAGACGTGCCGCAATCTCAGCGCGCATGCGTAAAGCAGCAACATCCTTCGGGTGCATTGCCAGATGCTGCAATAACCGACTGTCCGCCACTGGCAGATTGTTATCAACCAGCGCGTTGGCAGCAGCGATCAGTGCGGGATCGCGACTGGCCGCGAGCAGGTAACGTGAACGAGCGGCTTCTGCAGCAGCGGATTCGCCGGCAGACTCCAATTGATCGGCAAGATAGCGCCAGACGTCAGGCGACTGAGGCATTAATTGAGCCGCCGTTTTCAGAGCGATGAGCGCGGACTTAGCCTGACCGGCCTCACCGCGCGCGATGCCCAACTCCAGCCACACGGGTCCTGCGTGGGATTGTCCAAGCGCCAGTGGCTCGAGGACGCTCAACGCCTCGCTGGTCTGACCTAAGATCCGCAACGACACACCCCGGATCAGTAAGCCCATGGGGTGATCTGGAATTTGGCTAAGCACGACTTCTGCCTGAGCCATCGCTTGCGCAGGATTGCTACCTAACAACTGGCGCGCCTGCGCCAGTCGTTGGTCTATGCTTAGCGTCGAGTCTTGAAATCCGGTCACCGTGTTACCCTAGTTCTTAATTTCGCCCACTGCGAATCGACTAGAGAAAAAGAGTCTGAGCGGATTGTCAAATTCTTGCGAAAATCTTAAGTAGTTAAAAAACAACCGATCCTATTGCCGATCGACAGCGCCACGGGATAGCCCGGCACTACTCACGCGGCGTTGGCGCGACGAGTGCCGGAGGCCCCTGCCGAAGGCTGGCTTAAGCGGAACGCCGCCACCGAGTTGACCAGCAGGCTTGCCTGATCTTCAAGAGAAGCCGCCGCTGAGGTGGCCTCCTCTACCAATGCCGCATTTTGCTGGGTGGTTTCATCAATTTCTGCCACCGCCGTATTGATATGTTCAATGCTCACCGTCTGTGCACGCGAGGCATCAGAGATCTCATTGATAATGCCGGTGACCCGCTCTACGGCTTCCACGATCTCTGACATCGTACGCCCGGCGGTATTAACCAATTCCGAGCCGGCCCGTACTTGTTCCACCGAATGACTGATCAGTGTGCTGATCTCTTTAGCCGCGCTGGCGCTGCGCTGCGCGAGCGTTCGCACTTCGCTGGCTACCACCGAGAACCCACGACCCTGCTCACCGGCGCGAGCGGCTTCAACAGCCGCATTGAGAGCCAGGATATTAGTCTGGAACGCAATTCCGTCAATGACGCCAATGATGTCGTTGATTTTTGCCGAGGAGGCCGTAATACCGGTCATCGTGTTAACCAGATGATCGACGATCTGCCCGCCCTGACGAGCGACACTAAGGGCTCCATCTGCATGGTTACTGGCCGCTTGGGCGCCCTGCGAATTCTTACGCACCACACCAGTAATGTCGGCAATTGAACTGACCGTCTCCTCCAGACCCGCAGCCTGTTGCTCGGTACGCTGCGACAAATGCTCGTTGCCACGGGCGATCTCACGAGTTGCCGAAGCAATCGCGTCAGAGGCCGCTTTGATCTTGCCGATCATTTCTTCGAGTTTCTTCGCGGTCAAGTTCGAGTAATCCTTAACCTTGCCAAAGGTTCCCTCGTAATCACGCTCGATGCGAGCGGTGAGGTTACCCTGAGCAAAGGCCTCGAGGACGCGAGCGATATCTTCCAAACCGACCTGACTGGTCTCTAGCAGGCGATTGATGCCTTGCGCCAGCTGTTGGTTAAAGTCGTTGTTGCCAGCACCGGCACCGGCATTGCTGATTCGTACACTAAAGTCGCCCTTAGCAGCTGCGGCAACCACGGTACCCACTTCTCGCTCAAGTCCAATTTCCGCCGTCCGATCCGCCCATTCCACGACATAACCCACCCGCTGACCGCGGTCGTCCACGATCGGATCCACGGCAGCACGAAATGTCCGTCCGTCCATATCGACTGCGGCCAAATGACGCTTGGTTAACCCACGTGTCAGGCCCGGCTGCCCCAGCAGATCATCTAAACGTCCACCCTGCAGCTGGCTGCTGCCCTGGGCAAATCCACGACCGCGTAGCACTCGATCCACGGCGGCTAGCTGGGTTGCTACAGCACGATTGGCATAAACCACAGCACCGCTGGCGTCAGCGACTAAAATACCCATAGAACAATTGTCCAGAGCATTGCGCACGCGCAACCCCTCTTCAGCGCCCTTGCGATCAGCTTCTAGCTGCTTGCGTAAGCGGCGCTGAGTCATCATCACAAACGCAGACGTCACCAGTACGGTGACCAACAAGGCAACCACCACCAGTACTTGTTGGCGCTGCGCCGAGGCCACTGCATCGGTGACCACAGCCGCGTCAATGCGCGCCAGCTCGTCATCAACTTCTTTGGTCTTTTTATCAGCCAACTTGATTTTCTCACGCAGCGGCAAGATCGCACCCAGTGCTGCCCCTTTGGGCAGCGCACCGGCCAACGTTTTTACCGCCGCCTGCGTATCACCGACCAGGGTTGCCTCGCCTTTGGCCGATAATTGCGCCAGTTTGTCTGCGGAGGTACTGAGTGCCTCAGCCGCAGGCCCAGACAAAGTACCCGTATCAACCGCATCCGCCACGCCGTTCATAAACGTTTTGAACTCAGTACGTGCCTGCTGAGCCAACTCGTGCAATGGACGCGAATGCCCTAGCGCATCGGCGCGTCGGGTATCGGCCCACATTTGCACAAGCAGCACGATCACCACCGGCAAGACGACAGCCAGAAACTGCAGGGCAACCAGTCGATCTGTTTTAGGTGTATTCACGTGCTAAACCTTTATTAACGCATCAATGCGAACTTTAAACTTTGCCGATGGCCGATAGACCAGCCGGCGGTGCTGAACCCAGATAGCCACAAGCACCGGCCGTATGTTTCAGAAACTCAACCACTTCCCCATCGCTACCCTTGACTGTTGGTGCTGTAGCACCGTCACGAAACGACTTTTTCGTCCAAGCGGTGGAGTACTTCGTCGCATCCATCTTCATGACCTTATCCAGAAAATCGGCCTGAATAGAGCTGTTATCGACCGGAACCAGCTTAACTGTACCGGCAAACTGCTTTTCGCCTAAGAAGACGTCACGCATCTCCGGCACGGTCAGTGCCACGCCGGCACTGCAGGCAATGTAGATATCGCCTGCCTGAGCGGTGGGAATCCAGGCGGTGAGTCCCAGGGTGGCCAATATCAGGGCACCGCGCAGGCCCAGTGAAAAGCGAGAAATTAAGTGACTTTGCATAGGAAGATCCTGCCTGTAAGCAAAATGGCGAACCCCAACTCGTACCGTCGGCAACGCGCTCGCGTTACAGACGGCCAGGGAGGGAAGTGCTTTGTCGTTGGTGCGCATCGGCATCATGTCCTTTGATCGCCTAGAAGCGAATCGCAAGCTGCGACAGGAATTCATTGAATTGCCCGACAACGCGATCCGTGTAGTGAGTTTGAGCCACCTCAAACTTCAGTGCGATTTTCGGATTGATGTCGTGCCGTAAGCCTACTGCACTGCGGTGGTAGGAGCCACCGTTCAGCATCTGAGCGAAATACTGATCCGTCTGATCAAGACGGGCATGCTCGTAGCGTACGTACGGAATTAAACCCGGCAAGCGGTAGCCGGCTTGAGCGAAATAGGCGTTGCTGCGATGGGTGCCGCTACTGCCAGTCACATCCAGGTTGCTAAAGATATAGCCTTCGGCAAGCACTTCCCAATTATCGGTGTCATACACCCCATAAACTCCGCCGATACGCACCTCGGTCATGCTCTGCGGGTTCTGATCATCGTCGATGTGCGTATCCAGGGCGCTGGCACCCAAGGTGAGGCCTTCAGCGAAGCCTGAGGTCCATTGATAACCGGCACGCCCACCGTAGATGGCTCGGCCAGAATCAGAACCACCCACGCGCATATCCAAGATCCCGCCAATCAGTTTTTGTCCATTGCCGACAAAAGCGTCATAGAGCACCTTGCCGTCACCGGCGCGTACGCCGCCCGAAAGTAGAGCACCGACCGTATGTGCCGGCATCACGCCACCCTGGTCTTCAAACATCAGGAAGCTCGGACGCCGTAAGGCATCGTTGAGCCAAACACCGTGGTGCAGGGCCGTGTTCACGTAACCGTAAGGGGTATGGAACCGACCGACCCAAAGGGTAGCTGCATCGCTAAACTGGTAACCGATTTGACCGCGCTCAATATCAACGCCAACACTGCCCTCGCCATCGACCTCAAAGTCCAGCTCGAACAAGGCTAACCACTTGCCGCCCAGTTTTGGCGTTAAGTACATGTCAAAGTTATTGAGGCTGGCGCCCTTCTCATAAGGGTGGAACGGGTTGTGGTTGCCAATATTGACGTCGGCGAACCCGTGAATGGGCAGACCGGTATCATCGCTGGTATGCGAAGCGTTAGCGACCTCGATCTGACTGACTTTTTGCTCAACCGCCTGCAGGCGAGAGACTTCATCAGCACTCGGTACGCTTTGCGCTGACGAGGCTGTCGGTGCGGTGGCCGCGCTCGTGACACTGGTCTGCTTAGACTCCAGCTCACGCACGCGATTGGCAAGCGCGTCAATCATTTTAAGACTCTGGTCGAGCTTCATTTGAAGCTGTTTGACTGCGTCAGAGTTGACATCATCGGCATAGCTTAAGGCCGGTGCGGTGGCTAAAAGTGCGCCCAGGCACAGCGCGCGAACGTTTCTTTGAATCAGTTTAGACATAGTGCCTCTCATTAATAGTCCGTGTTTCATCACAGTGCTGCAGCCCAAGTCTCGGTATCCGAGCCCAGTTCACGCGACAACACTCCATTAGCGCCAAACAAAACAACTTTCGAGTCGTGCATGACATGCTCGTCATACTTCCATCGCTCGAATTTCAACTGACTTGCAAATCGCACCGTGTCTGCGACAGACCCGGTGACGAAATGCCAATTACTGCGTGTGATGTGATGCGTTTTGCGGTAATTGCGCCAAGCTGCCGCATCTTCATTTTCAGGATCGTAACCAACGATCACGAACTGAGCGGTTTCATGCTTGGCGTCAAGCGCAGCCTGCATCTGCTTTAGCCCGTTAATGGTCATGGGGCAGATCAGATGGCAATTGGCATAGGACATCGTCATCACGACTCGCTGCCCCGGCCAGTTGGTCAGCGCGAATGCATGTCCGCTTTCGTCCTGCCATGCCTGCGGCAGAACCTCCAAGCGAACGCCACCGACCAACGACTCAGTAGCTGACGCAAGACTGATCCCCGAAGAGCCCAGCAACAACACCAGGGCGGTTAAGGCAAGTTGTCTGGATTTGAAAGTGCTCATAGTCATCGCTTTTCCCGAATCGGCCAGTTCAAAAGTCATCTAGTTCAACAATCCCCGCGCTTGCGCGGGTTTGTTGTCGCGGATTGCGAGGATTTATGTGATCGCAGTCCGTGGATTAAATTAATACCTTGCGCGCCCTAAAGACTGTGAACCGGGCCGCAGGTCGATGGATTAAGTTCATCGACGGCTACTACCAATCGGCTCTGCCTAGACCGGGTAACGGCCTGTCATGCTCTGGCTGAAGGGGAAGAAAGATCTCCCCTAATCCGACGTAGGGAGTTGCATTGAGAACGGCCACAGCAAAGCCCGCGAGCACAATAAAGCCACGGGAAGACCTCGCTTCTTGCTTAAGGCGGGCTGGGTTTTAAGCCACTAACGCGCTATGCGTCGGACTGATCGTGAATCCAGGTCTGGTCGTCTGGGTAATCTTTTTCTGTTTTACCGGCCCAGAAGGCCTTAACAACGGCCCATTGGAAACCCCAATAGGTCATGGACGGTGGCTGAGAGCCACGTTGCGCGAAGATCTCTTGATCAAGCTCGGCCAGTCGGTGAAACGGGACACCCGGAAAGGCGTGATGCGCCGTGTGGTACTGCATTTGCCAGCCCATCCAGCGCATAAAGGCGTTAGTACGAGTGCTGCGCGTATTTTGCAGAACGTTGTCGCTATGTGGGAGCCCCAGATGCTCAATGGTATTTTGCAGTTGCTGCATAAACTTCATGACCAACATGGGCGCCAACCAAAACGTCACGGCCGCCCCTGTGTTAAACCACGCACTTAACACGGCGATCAAAACGTAACCTGCCAAATGCAATCTTGCTTCCAAAACAAAATCAGCTTTTCGGCTGGCCGGCAGGTAAGGCTCGGTCACAATTCCAAAGGAGAATCGAATGATGCGCCGCCACCGGGTATACCAATAGGTGATGCCTGAGAACCAAAGCAAATAGGATTTTAGGGTGTAACGCTCGCGCGCAAGTTCTCCGTCACGCTGCCAATCCTGAGTGAAACGGTGATGCGCCACGTGCTGCACTAAATCAAAGGTGCGTGGGTAGAACAAAACAAAGCCCAAGATCCGGCCGAAGAACTCGTTCAAGCCACGAGTTCTGAAGACCGTCCAGTGGCTGAGTTCATGTTGGCCGGCATATAAAAAATTAATCAGCGTACCGTGCAACATAAAGGCCGGCACCACCCAAAAGCTGCCCATGCTCTGGGCCAACCACCAGCCGGTTAGAAAAATGGCACCTACGTGGGAGGAAAGCTGCAGCGCACCACGCCAATCGGACGTCACGCACAAACGCTTTAAGGTTTGAGACTTCAAGACATCACGGCGTGCAAATACTTCATCCACGGACTGCAACCTCACATTAATCTACGAGGTGATACTACGCCGAGGACGCCATAGGCGCGAGACTTAACCTAGGCGCTATGGATTGTTAAGCTACCGTCTTCGCCTTTTTACCCTGGAGCAGCGATGAGACCTCAAAGAGCAACGGCCCTATACGCTACGGTGCTTTCAACCGTTTTGATGGTCATCACGGCATCGCCATGCTCGGCCGGCACGACCGTTCGGATTCCCACCTTCATCGTGGTCCCAGGACAAAAGCCTAATCTTGACAACGTTTGCTTAGGACCCGGCGCCGAAGTGGGTCAGTCTAAAGCCGGCATCAACGGCGACCGCATGTTAGTCACCAAGATCGTTGGCAAATCGGCCATGTGCAAGGACAAGAACACCCCTCTTCTTGCCGAAGTAGATCTGGTACCGGCTGAAAACTTTCAATCCACGCTGTCGGTGGAGTTGCCGACGGGCTTTGTGACCGAGCCGTTAACGAACAAGGACCGCTTTGATGGAGCGCGCCTCAAAGGCACCAGCAAGGATCGCCTGATCGCTTTTTTTGTTTACGGCTATAACCGCAAAAATACTATTAGCTTTGAAAAATACGCGCAGATCGTTCGGGAATCACAGCTGAAGTGGAACAAGGCGCTACAGACACCCGTTGAAAATCTGACCATACACGGGCTAGCGGCCCAGCGATGGGAGACCACCTTCACGCCGCCTGGGCTTTTCGCGAAAGAGCGCACTCACATGACCACGCTGATTAACGGCGATAAGGAGTTGGCTTACGTGAATGTACTGGTAACCTCGTTCCGCCTTCCCGAAGAGCGCAGCAAACTGCAAAGCTTGGCGGAATCCGTGCGTGGTCTATCCGACGCGGAACCGGCAGCCGAGGGTGTGGCTCCGGAGAGCATCCAAAGTACGGATCCGAAGCCGCCTGTAGATTAAGCATCATAGGAAATTGGTGGCCGTGTAGGGATCGAACCTACGACCAGTGGCTCAAAGAATTCATTAGGCTCTCCAAGACGCCTTTATCTAAATGCGTCAGCGACACGATCGCGCGGCGTGTAGCCACGCATGCAAGCGCTAAGCCGTTTCAGCAACCAACCGCACGCCAAGCGCTGCACAAACCCGGCTAACCGTATCGAAACGCGGCTGTGCACCGGGTCGTAAGGCTTTATAAAGCGCTTCTCGCGCTAACCCGGTTGATGCTGCGATCTGGCTCATACCACGGGCCCGCGCGATATCCCCAAGCGCAGCAGCCAGAAGCGCGCCATCATTCTGCGCTAACACCTGCGTAAGGTAGTCGGCAATTGCTTCATCGGAATCTAGATATTCCGCTGCGTCGAACTCTGGAAGCTGGGCCGCTTTAACTGTTTTGCGCTTCATGACATCACTCCCAAGCAATTCTTTGAGCCCGTTGGCGTGCCGTCGCAATATCTCTGGCTTGCGATGATTTAGTGCCTCCGCCAAGCATCACGACGAGTTGACCGTCCCGCACGGCAAAGTACATGCGCCAACCCGCGCCAAAATGTTCGCGCATCTCCTAGATGCTATGACCGACCGACTTCACATCACCCAAATTACCCAAGGCGGCCTTCTTAAGTCTCACAACAAGCCTTCGCTGCACGGTCTTATCTGCCAAGCCTCTTAGCCACGCATCGAATTCCGGCAATGTTCGGACGGAATACATAATATTGAGTGTAATCGTTTGGTTACACAATTGGCAACCGGTCAGCCGACGGCGACAGCGCTAAACAGCGCTAGCTTTTGACAGACCCGAGCTACTCAGGAGGTGAGGAGAATTGGTGGGCCGTGTAGGGATCGAACCTACGACCAATTGATTAAGAGTCAACTGCTCTACCAGCTGAGCTAACGGCCCAAATCGACGTTGTGCAAGGTAATGAAATCCTCAGTACCTTCGCTTTAAAAAAATTCATCTACTCAAACGAGCGCGCAGATTAGCAGGCTGCGGCTTTTGTTTCAAAAACATTTAAGGCGCGATGTGTGGCGCCCGACTGTCATCGACACTTCAGATGGGGTGGACGATGGGACTCGAACCCACGACGGCCGGAATCACAATCCGGGGCTCTACCAGCTGAGCTACGCCCACCATTGACTGACCAAACAAACTCTGTCGCCTACATCCCAACCGGTTGGGCCGAGTTGGCGCGCCCGGCAGGAATCGAACCTGCAACCACCGGCTTAGAAGGCCGGTACTCTATCCGGTTGAGCTACGGGCGCATACCGGAGTTGAACTTTCTCGGATGGTCGGGGCGAGAGGATTTGAACCTCCGACCCTCTGGTCCCAAACCAGATGCGCTACCAGACTGCGCTACGCCCCGCCAATTGCCGAGAACCGAAAAGCGCTTCTAACGCGCTTCGCCTGACGGCGTCCCGACTGCGGTAACAACGGGACTGCGGATGATAGTGACCCTAGGGCTTCCCGTCAAACCCCGCACTGCCGAAAGCAAGCTAAGCATGAGAGAATCCCGTCATTCACGACAACTAATCTGCCTAAGGAGAGCCTGTGACCGGACAAATTATTGATGGCAAAGCGGTAGCACAACAGCTGCATAAGGAGGTTCTGGCCGGAACCACCGCCCTGCAGGCGCGCGGCCTACGTGCCCCTGGCCTGGCTGTGATCATGGTTGGTGAGGATCCTGCCTCCGCCGTGTACGTACGTAACAAGCGTCGCAGTTGCGCAGAAACCGGGATCACCTCGGTTGCCCACGATTTACCGGCAAGCACCACACAGGCCGAATTACTGGCGCTAATCGATGCGCTGAATAACGACGGCCACATCGATGGCATTTTGGTGCAGTTACCGCTACCGGCTCACATCGACCCGCAGGCAGTGCTAGAGCGCATTCACGCCGATAAGGACGTCGACGGCTTTCACCCCTACAACGTCGGCCGACTCGCCTTAAAGAACCCGCTAACGCGCCCCTGCACGCCGTTTGGCATTGTCAAACTGTTAGCTGCAACGTCTATGCCCGTACGCGGTCTAGATGCGGTGGTGATCGGTCAATCCAACATTGTCGGTCGTCCCATGGCTTTAGAGCTATTAATGCTGGGGGCAACAGTGACGATCTGCCACAGCGCGACCCGCGATTTGGAGTCGCATGTGCGGCGTGCCGAACTGTTGGTGGTCGCCGTTGGCAAACCCGGTTTCGTGCCAGGCGCCTGGATTCGTGAGGGCGCCATCGTTATTGATGTAGGCACCAATCGTTTGCCGGACGGTCGTCTGGTCGGTGACGTGGAGTTTGCAGCGGCTAAAGAACGCGCCGCGTTCATCACGCCCGTTCCCGGTGGCGTGGGTCCTATGACCATTGCAGCCCTCATGCAAAACACGCTGGAATCAGCGCAACGGCGGCTACTTAGCGCCTAAGACTCAAAAGCCTGTGGTGGCTGGCGTTACTACCGGTAACGCCAGCCCGTGCCCTTCGCACCGTCCTCGACAATCACACCCATACTCAACAACTCATCGCGCAGGCGATCCGACAGTGCCCAGTCGCGTGCGGCACGGGCTTGCCGACGGGCATCGACCAGCGCTTCGATGTCAGCGACCGACAACGACGGTTGATCGGAAGTGACTGGGGCCGTCAGCGAATCACCCGCCGGTCGGCATTGCAGCCAACTTGAGGCATCCACCGTCAGCAAACCGACCACCGCCGCCAAGGATTTTAATTCAGCGGCCAGGCGCGGCGCCTGCTGCGGATCAGAGACTTTCGCCGCATTTAACTCTCGAGCCAGACCCGAGAGCACAGCCAGAGCCTCCGGGGTATTAAAATCATCGTCCATTGCGGCAATAAAGCGCTGCGTCGCCGGTCCTGGTGCGAAGTTCGGCTCTGGGCTGACATCACGTAACGCGAGGTACCAGCGCTCCAACAACCCGTCGGCCAGACGCAGGTTCTCTTCGCTGTAGTTGATCGGCCCACGGTAATGACTGGAAAGCACGAAGGTTCGCATCACCTCAGGTCGCAACCGCGGCAACACCTCACGCACCGTGAAAAAGTTACCCAGCGACTTGGACATTTTTTCGTCATTGACGCGCACAAAGCCGTTGTGCATCCACTGATTTACAAAGGTTGAATCGCAAGCCGCGCAGGACTGCGCAATCTCGTTCTCATGGTGCGGGAACTTCAAATCCATGCCACCGCCGTGCAGATCGAAATGCTCGCCCAGCAAAGCCACCGACATCGCGGAGCATTCGATATGCCAGCCAGGCCTACCGTCGCCCCAGGGCGAGGCCCAGTGTGGCTCACCGGGTTTGGCCTTTTTCCACAACACGAAGTCCAGAGGATCACGCTTGGCCTCATCAACCTCCACGCGCGCGCCGGCACGCAGATCGGCTAGCTTACGTCCGGACAAACGTCCGTAATTGGCAAAGTGGCTAACCGAATACAGCACATCACCACTGCTGGAGACGTACGCATATCCGCGCTCGATGAGTCGCGCAGTCATGCTGATGATTTCGGCAATGTAATGCGTGGCTCGAGGCTCATGCTCAGGAGACTCCACTCCTAGCGCCTGACAATCCTCATGCATTGCCTTTATGAATCGATCGGTTAGCGACTCAATGGATTCACCATTGGCCGAGGCCCGCTCGATAATCTTGTCGTCGATATCCGTGATGTTACGCACGTGCGTGACCCGAAACCCGCGGTAGCGCAGATAACGACGCACCACATCAAAGACCACCAGGGAACGGGCGTGACCTACATGACAAAAGTCGTAGACGGTCATACCGCAGACGTACATGCGCACGTGCCCCGGCTCAATAGGCACGAGAGGCTCTTTCACACCGCTGAGTGAATTATGGATTTGGATCATGTGCACGCCGTCTCTAGACAAAAAACACCACTATCGAAACACCACTTACCGACTCGCCAATGAGCCTTGCTCACTGACAGGCTGTTAGGGCTTGCTCAAATCGAGCCCGCGCGCGAAGCGGGCCCATCAAAGCCAGTAAGGGTGCCATTTCTGGGCCCTCCAGCGCGTGAGTCAGGGCCGCGCGCAGCGGCTGAAACAGATCCCGGCCTTTACGACCGGTCGCCTCGCGCACCGATCGGGTCAAGCCCGACCAGTCCGCACCGGAGTCCAGCGCCAGCACAGCCGCTTCGAACGTCGCCGCACCTGCTGCGCGCACGATCGCCTCCAGCTCAGGCGTCAGTGGCGGCAGATCCTCGTAAATCATGTCAGCCATGGCTTTCGCGTCGGCTGGTAAGGTGAGATTGGCGCGTACCGCGGCGATGAAAGCCGCCTTATCATCAGCCGGCACCGTTGCCGGTACCCAGTCGGCCAGTTGATCGGCGTGAGCCAACTTCACCGCCTCTTTCTGCCAGTGGGTGAGCTGAGCCATATCCAATCGCGCCGGCGCACGCCCTAAATGCTCGGGCCTAAACCCTTCAATCATGCCCGCGTTAGTGGCCCAACCCTCTACCGCAGCGGAGTGCCCTAAACGGAACAGCAAATTCAACACGGCCTCCGGCCGGTAACCCAGCCCGCGTAACTCCGAAACACTGGTCGCGCCATGGCGCTTGGCCAGTGGCGCGCCATCGTCGCCAACCAACAGGGGTAAATGACCGTAACGCGGTAAGCGATGCTCTAACACCTCTAGCAGCAGCAACTGTCGCGGGGTGTTGGCAACGTGGTCTTCACCGCGCAGCACATCGGTTACACCCATCAAGGCGTCGTCGATGGCGTTAGAGGCGAGAAACGAAGCGGATCCATCCGCGCGCTGAATAATGAAGTCGCCCAACGCATCGGACGAAAACACCTGCTCGCCGCGAACCAGATCCTGATAGCGCAGCTCCCGGCCACCCGGCACCTGAAAACGCAGCGCGCCTTGGCGGCCTTCGGCTTCACGGGCAGCGCGCTGATCCAAGGTTAAATCCCGGCACGTGCCCGCGTATCGGGGCGCCTGGCCGCGCGACAACTGCATTTTACGCGCCAGCTCCAGCTCCAAAGCGGTGCAGTAGCAGGGATAGGCTCGACCCATCGCCTGTAATTGGTTGAAGGCCTGCTCGTAGATCCCGGCCCGCTGAGACTGCCAGTAAGGGCCCTCCGGGGTGTCTTTACCGGGTCCGGCGTCGAAATCGAGGCCCAACCAGGCCATATCCGCCAGAAGAGCCTCCACGTGCTCTGGGCGCGACCGGCTGGCGTCCGTATCCTCGATACGCAAAACAAAGCGCCCACCCCGGTGCCTGGCATACAACCAGCTAAAAAAAGCGGTTCGGGCATTGCCCAAATGTAAGAGCCCAGTAGGACTGGGGGCGAAACGACTGACTGTAAGGGTTACCATGGTGGAGCAGTATAATGCGTAGGCGTCACCGACGATGGAGTCCTTAATTCAATGACCACTCAAGCAGCCCCTTTCCGCCTTTGGTCCACCCTTGTGGGCGTCGCCTGCCTAAGCTTAGGTGGACTTCTCACCAGCGCTGCGGCCGCCGACCTGCCACGCGTACGCGTTGAAACTTCGCTAGGCAATTTCGTGATCGAGATCAACACCGAACGCGCACCCTTAACGGCCGCCAATTTTCTCGACTACGTCAAAACCAACCAGTACGACGGCACCATCTTCCATCGTGTTATCGGTAATTTCATTATTCAAGGCGGTGGCTTAGATACTGCCTACAAACCCAAAACAACCCGTGCGGCTGTTGCGAATGAAGCCGGTAATGGTTTGAGCAACAAGCGCGGCACCGTTGGCCTGGCGCGCAGCGACCAGCCGCACTCAGGCAACTGCCAGTTTTACGTGAATATCAATGATAACGAAGACTTAGACCCCCAGCCGCTGCGCTGGGGCTACGCGGTGTTTGGCAAAGTGGTCGAGGGTCTAGACGTGGTGGACAAGATCAGTCAGACCTCCACCGGCGCCGCCGGCCCATTCCCCAAAGACGCGCCGGTGCAACCCATTGTGATTCGCCACGTCGAGCTTTTGGGTGCCCCACCGGCACCCGCCGTCACAGCCAGCCCGGCACCCTAGCCCGGCAAGCAGGCACGGCGGACTTAGCAATGGCCGTACTCATCGTCTCTGATCTGCATCTGGATCGTGCGCACCCGGAAATTACCGCGCACTTCCTGCGCTTTCTGAACGAGCAGGCGCGTACCGCTAGCGCGCTTTACGTGTTGGGTGACCTGTTTGAGGTATGGCTGGGCGATGACGACACCTGTGCGCACAAAGCGAAGGTCACCCAGGCCTTCGCCGATCTATCCCGAGATGGAGTCGCCCTGTACTTCATGCACGGCAATCGTGACTTTTTATTGGGCGCGGACTTCTGCAAACGCAGCGGTGGGCAGCTCATTGATGACCCCACGTTAATCCAGACTCAAGGCCAGCGCGTCCTGCTCACTCACGGTGATGCCCTTTGCACCGACGACATCCCTTATCAAAAACTGCGCGCGCTGGTGCGCAATCCCAGTCTGCAACGACGCTTTCGTGCGCTGAGTTTAAAAACACGTGACAACCTCGCCGGCGAGGCTCGACAGGGCAGCAAAGCCCATACCGCGACCCAGGCGATGGCCTTGATGGATGTCAATGAACAGGCCGTGAGCCAACTTTTTCGCCGGGCGCAAGTCGATGTGATGGTGCACGGCCACACGCACCGACCCGCCGTCCACCCATTAGTAGTCGACGGCATCGCCCGCACCCGTATAGTCTTAGGTGACTGGCATCATCGAGGCAGTTACCTGCAGCTAGACGGTGACGGCTTCGAGTTAATCAGCCTGCCACGGGATTAATCAGCAGGCGATTAATCAGGAATTGGCAAGCCGGAATGAAACGCGAAACCCGGGTCAGGACTGGTTGCTAAGTCGGCCTCTATAGCGGCCAGCTTGGCTAAATGCTCTTTCCAGTCCAGCCCCTCGCGCTGCGCATGCCGTTCCGCCAAATTTAAATACAGTCCTTGATGACGCATCTCCGCTGCGTGCAGGCTCTCATAAAACTCGGCAAGCTCAGGCTGCAAGCACTGCACCAGGCCCTCAAAACGTTCGGCCGAACGCGCCTCAATCAAAGCACCGCACAACATCAGATCTAGCCGACGACGTGGCTCGCGATCGGATAAGCCTCGACGCAAACCGGTCGCATAACGCGACGGTGGGCGCCGCTCGTAACTCACCCCCAGGCTAGCCATGCGTGCTAAGACCTGCTCGTAGTGGCGCAACTCCTCGCGCGCTAATCGCGAAAGAGCCTTACCAAACTCCAGATCCTCAGGGTAGGCAAACAACAAACTTAAGGCCGTGGAGGCCGCTTTTTTTTCGCAGGTGGCGTGGTCTACCAACAACTCCTGCCAGCGTTGCGCTGCTGTCACAAACCAGGCCGAAGGTGTGGCGGCCAGCAAAATACCCGAGTGTGCGCTCATACGTTGCCTGCTATCGCGGGTGTCTGTGGGCCCACTGGTAGTGCCAATACCCGGTCTAAAGCCTCAACCACCTGCAGCGCATCGGCATAACGATCTTTAGGATTCTTAGCCAGCATCAACTCCAGCATCGGTTGCCAGTGAGCCTGCTCTGCGGGTAACTGCGGGATCGGGTCGTGCGTGTGTTTATAAATAACTGCCATCGGCGTGCTGGCAACAAAGGGCTTTTGTCCGGTTAGCATTTCGTAAAAAATCACACCTAAGCTGTAAATATCGCTGCTTTTTTCCACCTCACGACCGTGGCCCTGCTCAGGACTCATGTAGTAAGGCGTACCAAAGATCTCACCATTGGCGGTAATTTCAGCCTCCAAAGCCACCTGTTTGGCTAAGCCAAAGTCGATCAAAACTATGGTGCCATCCTGACGCAACATGACGTTACCGGGTTTCAAGTCTCGATGCAGTACACCCGCCTCGTGCACGGCTGCCAGCGCCTGGGCCATTTGTCGCACGATCTGCGGTGCCTGTCCTGGATCCATCCCGCGACGGATACGCGCGCGCAAATCACCCGCCGGGAAATACTCCATCGTGATGTAGGCATGATCGTCAGCGACGCCTAAATCATAAATACGCACCACGTTCGGATGGTTAATGCCAGCGATGATTTGATATTCCTGCAAAAACCGATCGAAGGTCGCGTGCTTCTCGGCTACATCCGGCACGTGCGCAAAGATCTTTAAAACCACCAGCCGGCCAACTTTCTCGCTCTCTGCCAAATAGACTTTCGATAGGGCCGAGACGGCCAACTGTCGAATGCAGCGCTCACCACGGATGAGCACATCACCAAAACGGTATAAGCGATCACCGTTCGGGGATTGGCGTTGCCGGCGAATTTCTGCGCGCCGCCGCTCGTGCGCCTGATGCATTAGTTCGCGCAGGCGCGAATGGTCAATCTTGTCTTTATACAGCACACCCAGAGCCCGTGATTCAGCCGGTGCTGGCAACTGATCAATCGCCTTGATGTCGGTGACGTATATCACCGGTGGAAAATTCACTCGTCGCGTTAAATCATCCAGCCAACGCGGGCCCTGGCTAGGATCGGCGAGCGAACCAAGCACGACGTAGTCATAACTGCTGCCGGCGAATTCGTAGGGCAACAGCCCGTCACGCACCGGACAATGATCCACGACCTGAGCTAACGGATCGATCACATTGATGTGTTGCTTCAGCAGGCGCCGATACACCTCGTTTTCTTCAATTAGCAGAATCCTCTGCATCGGCATTTCCCTAAACGGCAGCGCAAAACCTCAAGGAGTTAAGGCGCGGCGTATCGTAACGATGGGTTAGATGGGAGCTCGCGACTGAAAGACCGCACCGGACGGGGCCGCACCGGCCCCGGATTCCAGCACGGCACGTCGTCGCGCAAGAGCTGAATCGGCGCGGCGCTCTTCGATTTTCGCCAAGTACGCCGGCGTCACATCATCTGTCACGTAAGTACCGGAGAAACAGGACGTGTCGAACTCAGAGACACTGGCCTTGTCGTGGCGCACCGCCGCCACCAGGTCTTCAAGATCTTGGTATACCAGCCAATCAGCACCAATTAAGCGCGCGACTTCCTCTTCGGTGTGACCCGAAGCTACTAATTCACTGGCTGACGCCATATCGATGCCATAGACATTCGGGAAGCGCACCGGCGGAGCTGCTGAGGCGAAAAACACCTTACGAGCGCCGGCTTCGCGAGCAAGATCGATAATCTGTGCCGAGGTTGTACCGCGCACGATCGAATCATCCACCAACAGCACGTTTCGGCCACGAAACTCCAAAGGAATCGCATTAAGCTTGGAGCGTACCGATTTTTGGCGCAGCTGCTGACCTGGCATGATGAACGTGCGACCGATATAGCGGTTTTTCACAAAACCCTCTCGATACTCCACACCCAATGCCATCGCCAGCTGCATAGCACTGGTGCGACTGGTATCCGGAATCGGAATCACAACATCAATCTCGTCGCTACCGCGCACGCGCCGGATCTTATCGGCTAGTTTTTCGCCCATGCGCATACGCGCCTTGTGCACGGAAATATTGTCGATAATGGAATCCGGACGGGCAAAATATACATACTCAAAAATGCAGGGCGTGTGGCGTTGATCGCCGTCAATCATCGCCGTTTGCATGCCGCCGTCTTTGCTTAAAAAGACCGCCTCACCCGGGGCGATATCGTGCA
The DNA here is from genome assembly GCA_903828595.1 of uncultured Pseudomonadota bacterium. Classification (GTDB taxonomy): domain Bacteria; phylum Pseudomonadota; class Gammaproteobacteria; order Steroidobacterales; family Steroidobacteraceae; genus CAIKMS01. The sequence goes on from CAIKMS010000021.1 coordinate 67,049, forward strand.
CCAAATCAAAGCCCACCAGATCCAGCGCGACCGATTCCGAGGCCAGCATCCACTCCTCACCTTGTGAGTTTGCGCGGCGACCTAAGACCAGAGGGCGAATACCGTTCGGATCACGAAAGCCAACTACACCGTATCCGACTATCACAATCACAACTGCATAGCCACCGCGTAAACGCGGGTATAGCCGGCTTAAGGCAGCAAAAATATCTGCCGCTTGCAAGCTGCTAGAGTCGACTCGCTGCAACTCACTGGCCAATATGTTGAGCAACACCTCGGAATCCGAACTGGTGTTGAGATGGCGTCGCTCCTCGCGCCATAACGTCGCACTCAACTCATCGGCATTGGTAAGGTTGCCGTTATGCGCAAGGCCAATACCGTAGGGTGCGTTGACATAAAAAGGCTGAGCCTCAGCGGCCGCATCGCAGCCAGCGGTCGGATAGCGCACATGCCCGATGCCCATATTGCCCTTAAGCATCAGCATGTGTTTTTGCTGAAACACATCGCGCACCAAGCCCGACTCTTTACGTAAGGACAACTGATCTTCATCTACGGTCATGATGCCGGCGGCATCTTGGCCACGATGCTGCAGCACCGTGAGTGCATCGTAGATCGATTGGTTAACAGGCCCGCGAGCCACAATGCCAACAATGCCACACATAAGGTTTAGTGCTCTTCAGGTAAAACAGGCAAGGCCGGCAACTCAAAGCGGTGCTGTATATCGTAACGATGGCCGGAGACTACCTCCAACCAGCGACCGACGGCCTCGGTATAAGGCATCAGGCGCGCATGACGCCACCAACCCTCACGATCCAATTCCAGCGCATGGCCGACCATCACCAAAAAGCCGAGCAGCACGCAGCCACGCGCGAAACCAAACAAAGCCCCGATCAGTCGGTCCATCAGCCCCAACCCAGCCGCCGTATGCAGGAGCCACGCCAGCAACGCACCCACGATGTGGCCTAAGAGCAATACGCCGAATAAGACAATAACGCGCGCCGCCCAAGCTTTTTGCGCGGGCTCATCCAGCACGCCGCCCAGGTACGGGTAGAGGAAGCTGGAGAATCGCCACGCAAACCAGATGCCCAGCACCCAGGCCAAAACCCCCACCACTTCGCGAACAAAACCGCGCACGGCGCCCAGAATGATCGAAAATGCCAGAACCGCAACGATGATGTAGTCAGCGCCTTGCATAGGGTGTCAGACCGGTTGCCGAGAGGGGCGCAGTTTAGCCCAATCCTGACCTGAAGTTGGAACCGTCACCGATCACGGGTGGGGAGCTACCGAACCGGTGTACCCGTCGTGACCTAAGCGCAACTTCAAGGCATCGGCCCGCCCGTGATCCTGCTCGGGTCCGACGCGGACCCTAAACAGGGTCTGGGTCTTGCCGCGATACTCCGAAACAAAGGCCCGATAACCCTTATGGTGCAACTCTTGCACCAGCGTCTGTGCGTTTTCACGCTTGGCAAAGCTACCTAACTGCACGACCCAGCCGCTGACCACGCTAGGCGTGGTCATGGCAACCGGCGCTGCGGGTTGCGCAGCGGCCGTTCGGGGCGGGAGCGCGGGCGTCGCGGCCTTTGGCGGCGGGTGGATGGGCTCGGGTCGTGAACTGCTGGAGGCAGTCTTCGACTTAGCCGGCACGTCCGCAACAACGCTGTCGGGCGACTTAACCCCCGCCGCTGGGATCGACTCCACGACCGGGGGCGGCTCGGGTGTCCGGACAGGCAGCGTAGGGGCCGGCTCAGCGGCCACGGGCGGCTCGCTCGCCGTGACTACCGCCGGTGAATCCGGGCGCAGCTGCACCGTCTGGCCTGCTTCGGTGGCCGCTGGGTCCGGCGTCGGTGTCACCCCGGTTGCCACCGGTGTCGGTGGCGCGATGCGGTGCGCACCGGTCAAATCAATTTTTACGGTTTGCGAACCGGGCGATGCGCTAACCACACGCTTAGGACCGGACAACAACTCCGGAACCACACCTACCACTATCGCTACCAGCACGACAGCACCGGTCAGACGTTCTTTGACGCGCGCTTCCATGGGCTTTGTGACTACCTTGAGGAAGGGTTATTTTTGGCCCGCAAAGTATAGTCGAAGCCACTCCAACGCGGGTCCAACCATATGAAACGAGCCCAACACGACGACACGATCGCCAGGTTGCGCGGCTTGCCTGGCAAAACCAAGCCCTTCAACCGGATCATCCCCCACCCAATCAGCTTCACCTAGCGAGGCGCGCAGCGCCTGACTCAGTGTAAGTCCATCACGAGCTCGTTGGCCCGCTAAGCCCACCGCCACGTAACCGTCCAGCAGACCCGACAGCGCGGCAGCAACACCCGCAGCATCTTTGTCGGCCAGCAAACCGATCACCGCGTAGGTACGTCCCACCACCGGCATCGCGCGTAAATTCGCCGCCAGCACTAATGCTGCTGCGGGATTGTGCGAAACATCCAAGACCCACTCTACGCCGCCATGCATGACCCGTTGAAAGCGTCCCGGCAAGCTGACTTCAGTTAAGGCCTGAGCAATAACCGCTTGCGACGGTAAGCTGTCCAAGGCCGCGAGAGCCGCTAAAGCCGTGGCAGCATTTTGACGCTGAATAGCGCCTGGCAGCGCCGAAGAAGGTAAATCGTCTCGTCGTATGGAACCGGCCACAAACGCCCATCGCGCAGTTACCGGATCGACATCCTCAATGGTGTATTGCAGTCCCGGTTGCCACAAGACCGCGCCGCAATCGGCAGCCACCTGCCGTACCGAACCTGGCATCGTGGCTGAACCCAGAACCGCCGGGCAGCCCTTGCGAAAAACACCGGCCTTCTCGCGCCCAATGCTGTCCAAATCCGGTCCCAGCCAATCGGTGTGATCCAGCCCTATAGACACGACCACCGACGCATCAGCATCCACGGCATTCACCGCATCGAGTCGGCCACCCAGTCCGATCTCTAATACCCATGCATCACACGACGCCTGCGAGAAAGCCAGCAGGGCGGCGGCCGTGCCGTACTCAAAAACGGTCAAAGGCAGATCGCCGCGGGCCTCTTCAACTTTGCTAAAAGCCTCGCATAAAGCCTCATCACTGATCGACTGCCGATGGATGCGGATACGCTCGTTGTAGGTGATGAGATGAGGTGAGGTGTAAAGCCCCACCTTAAAGCCTGCCACGGACAGCAAGGCCTCCAGATGCGCACAGACTGATCCCTTTCCGTTGGTGCCGGCTACCACAATCACCGGACCGCGAGGCCTGGGCACGGCCAACTGCCGCAGCAGAACCTGCATACGGCGCAGGCCCAACTCAATGGTCTGCGGGTGGATACGCCCCTGCCAATCCAACCACTGCGCGAGCGAGCGCTCCATCAGTTCGCCGGCGTGGCCACGTGCATGAGCATGCGCAACACCGCGGCAATACGCTCACGTTGCTCACGCCGATCAACGATCATGTCCACCGCACCGTGCTCGAGCAAAAACTCCGCTCGCTGAAACCCTTCAGGCAGTGTCTCGCGCACTGTTTGATGAATCACGCGGGGACCCGCAAAACCAATCAAAGCGCGTGGCTCGGCGATATTGAGATCACCTAGCGTCGCTAAACTCGCGGAAACGCCGCCGGTCGTGGGATCAGTCAATACCGATATAAACGGCAACTTCTCGCGACCTAACTCAGCAATCGCTGCACTGGTCTTAGCCATTTGCAGCAACGAGAACAATCCCTCCTGCATACGAGCACCACCGCTGGCGGAAAAACACACCAGGGGCATGCGATGCTTAACGCAGTGGCTCGCCGCACGAGCGAAGCGCTCGCCCACGACAGAGCCCATAGAACCGCCCATGAACCGGAACTCAAAAGCGGCAGCGACCAATTCCAGCCCTAACAAGGTGCCGGTCATGACAATCAAAGCATCCCGTTCGCCGGTGACTTTTTGTGCTGCCAGCAGGCGATCTTTATAGCGTTTGGTGTCCCGAAACCGCAGCGGATCCTCCGCTTCAATGCCCACCGCGATTTCCACCGACGAGCCTGGATCTAAAAATCGGGTTAACCGATCACGCGCACCGATGCGCATGTGATGACTGCACTTAGGGCAGACATTGAGGTTGCGCTCCAATTCGGCCCGATAAAGCACGGCATCACAGGCCTCACACTTGATCCACAAACCCTCTGGCACGGAGCGGGTGCGCCGTTCAGTTTTAATTCGGGACGGTATGATTTTTTCAAACCAGGTCATCGGAACCCCTGCGCGTCAGAAAAAGGAGGCCAGGAGTCCACGGCAAAGCGCGGGTCCGGCCAGTTGTGCATCATAGCCGAATCTGCTGATGGTGCCGCGGACAACAAACCAAAGTGATCGGGATAGCGCACCGACTCAAAATAAAGGCCACCGGCGGGTGCGGTGATGCCCGCCTCAGCGCGAATACCCGCCGCCAACACGTCAGCAACCCAACTTGCCTGCCGCGTGCCTAGACCGACCGCTAGTAAAGTGCCGACCAGATTGCGCACCATATGGTGCAAAAAAGCGTTTGCCGTTACCACAAATTCCACGCGATCACCCTGACGGGTCACCGACAAGGCTAACAGCCGGCGTACGGGACTCTTGGACTGGCACTGCGCGGCGCGAAACGCCGAAAAATCGTGCTCACCAATCAAATAAATTGCCGCCTCCTGCATACGCTCGACATTCAACGGCGCGAGTATCCAACCGACCCGGCCTGCGTCAATAGCCGGCCGTGTGGAGCGGTTTAACACCACGTAGCGGTAGGTGCGAGACAAAGCCGAATAGCGAGCATGAAACTCGTCGCTCACGTGGGCGGCCCAGCGGACGACTACATCGTTGGGCAGATTCGCGTTGGCACCGAGTACCCAACTGCGCATAGGACGCAGCGCGGTGGTGTCAAAATGCACGACCTGCGCCCAAGCATGCACGCCAGCATCGGTGCGACCTGCACAGGTCACTAAGACCGGATGATCCGCGACCCGACTTAAGCTTGCCTCCACCCGGGCCTGCACGGAATCCGCGTGCGGTTGCCGCTGCCAACCCGCATAACGGGTCCCGTTATACTCGATCGCTAGGGCAATTCGCACGCAAGCATCGCAGGCTACTTAGCCTGCGAGATCCGCAAGCAAGCGTTGGGCCTCGGCGCGTTGCGAGGCGCTACCTTCATCGACTACTTCATTAAGGATACTGCGCGCACCGTCCGGATCACCCATATCGATGTAGGCTCGTGCCAAATCAATCTTTGTGCCCACTTCAGACAGCGTCACCGGCTCTAGATCCTGTAAATCCAGATCCATGGAGTCCAACGTTTTATGCCGCGCGGTCTGCGCTTCATCAACATAGCTCTCATCGGGCAGGAAGCCAAAATCACGATCCAGATCCCCGTCGCTGTTGATGCTGGAGTGAGCCGACTCTTGGTCCAAGGAAGCTGCCAGCTGCTCTAAATCAAAATCAATTTCATGCAACCCGTTCGCTGGCGAGGCGGCACCCAGATCCAGTTGCGGTACTAACCGGGTATCCGATGACTCCGGCTGCACCTTGACGGCGGACTCGACGGGATTAACGACCGTGGTCTCACCGGCCTGAGTCGCATTCAAAGTCTCACTGGCCAGCTCCATCAGACCCTTAAGATCCGGCGTTTTAGCCGATGTAGTGCTCGCATTGAGCTTCTCAATGACCGCACTGAGATCGTCCGTTGTCGGTGCCAACGCCGCCGCTTCCAATCGAGCACGATCTTCAGGCTTGATACGGTCAATAACAGTGCTGCTGGTGATGGCCTCTGGATCAGGCAGACCAGCGTCTACAGGCTGGCGCGGCAACGCCGCCGACAAAGACGTCACATCCAAGGTGTGCGTGTTTTCCATCGGATCCATTTCATCCCGATGGGTCGCAGGCACCCCACCCGAGGCCGGGCTACCGGCTGCATCGAGGTGAAAGTCCAGTTCATTCACAGCCGCATGAGTGGCCGTTTCATCCTGCAGATGTCCGGCAAAGGCGTGCTCTAAATCCAGATCCATGGAATCACTGAGTGAGCCGTCATCCTCATCAATAAATTCCAGATCCATGCCGGCGACCTGGTCATGTCCCTCATCCGCTAAGTCCAGATCGACCGCGCCCGTATCACCGGCCGTCTGCCCGTCTGCAAACAAGGCATCCTCAGGTGCGATCTGTCGCCCCATGATGGCGATCTTTTCCCATTCACTAGGATCAGCGTGTTGAGCATCGGCGTGCAGACCGTGGGCAAGTTCCACAAAGCCTGCCTTATTGCCGGATACAAAATATACCTCCAGCAGTTTCAAGCGCAGATCGCGTCTCTCCGGATTGTGCTCAAGCGCCATCTTCACAATGTCAGCGGCCTGATCATACAGACCATAGGCCATATGAAAATCAGCCTCCGCCAAGGGCCCGGTGTACTCCAGGTTCAGCGAGGTCAAGTTCGACATGGTCAGCGCGGAGTCAGTGACCGGCGTGACTGCGGCCGGTGAACTCACCGCCGCCGACACAGCAGCCGCGGGCGCGACCGGCGCCGACATCGGTGCGGCGACAAACACAGAGTCTGCAACGACGGGCGTGTCCTGCAGTTCCGGTACCGCGTAGTGCACCGGCGAATGGGCCTGTGTCTCGACATCAGCGGCGGTGTCCTGCGCCTGCAGGGCCTCAAAGCGATCCATGGTTTCTGCAAAATCCGGGGCGCGACGCTTGCGCAGCGCCCAAGCGGCCAACGCAGCGGCCACTACAGCCAGCGCACCACCTACCGGCAGCCACAGACCCTGCAACGTATCCCAAATACCTGAGGCCGGTACCGTCACCGGCGCTTTGACCCCTACAGGCTTCGCGGCCACTGGCGGCGTGACCGGGGTCGGGTTAACACTGGCCGGCGGGGTGGCCGGAGCGACAACCGGTGCTGGCGCTACTTCGGGTACCGCGGGTGCGTTAGCCGCCGCCGGTGGCGCAGCGCCAGGCACCGGTTTGCCCGCCGCCTGCTGCAGACGTGCAAGCTCACTGTCCTTGAGCGCCAGCATGCGCTTGATTTCGCCCAGCTCGGATTCCAGCGACTCGACCTTACCTTGCAGCACGGCCGTCGCGGCCGCATTGTCCGCAGCGGCGGTGGGTGATACCAGACGCAGACGAGCACCCGTGGCGGCCGGCGCAGCGCCGGCCGTCGCCTCAGTGCTCTTAGGCGTCGACGCCGCTGTCGAGTTCGCCTTACGCGATGTAAATTGGCCTTGCAGGGTTTGTTCGATATCAGCCTGCGAAATCGCCGCCAAGTCAGCAGTACCCGGGATTGCTAATTGAGCGCCGCTACGCAGGCGATTGATGTTCCCAACGAATGCTGCAGTATTGGCTTTAAAAATCCCCGTCATGGTCCGATTGACGGCTACTCCGTTACCGGCTGAGGTACGGCGAGCAATACCCAGCAACGTGTCGTTAGGCATCACACGATACGTCTGGGCATTGCCCGAATCAGTGGACGGCGTGGTGGCAACGGCTTCAGCGCGACGCCGGATAGGCTCAGGCTGCTGCGCTGTTGTGCCACCGGTCTGAGGGGCACGAATCACCGCAGGTGCGGTGGTGTTGGCGGGTGTGGCGAACACCGGCGGATCTAAAAGTAACGTGTATTCGCGAGTCAGTTTGCCCTTGGCCCACGACACATCGATCAGAAATGTGACAAACGGTTCGGTGACAACGTCCGCCGAACGAACCACCAGCACCGGACGACCGGCTGAATCGGTGCCGACTTTGAAGGAAATACTCGACAGGAACGAGGGTCGATCGACGCCATACCGTTGGAAGGTTTCGCGTCCGGCCACCGAGGCACGCAACTGGGTGAGTTCCTCCGGCGTCGGACCGACCAGTTCAATCTGCGCCACCAGGGGCTGATTGAGAGCGGAATTTACGTGAATTTCCCCCAAACCCAGCGCGAACGCCGCACTCGGCAAGGAAAGGAACAGAACCGGCGCGAACCGGTGGAATCGATATGTCATCTCCGCTCCAGAGAAGGCGCTTAGGCCCCCACAGTCATGCGTTTCATCAAAAAGTCTTTCAAACCGAGCTTAACCCCAAGCTCACCTAGACGGCGCGACGGGCTGCTCAGACTGGCCGACCGAGCGTGACTTGCATCACAACTCACTGATTATCAAGAGCCCAATGCTATTTGACGGAATATAGCTTAGAAATGGTCACGCACCAAAATTTCGACGAGCTTCACACTGTTGACCGCGCTGGACCGCACATGGTCGGCGACCAACCACAGCGCATGCTCTTGGCCAGTCTGACCGGTCGCGCGAAGCCGTCCCCAATGCACAAAATCCTGATCAGCTCCCTCGGCGGCAGGCGTAGGAACTGCGGCTGTATGCGCCGGTGCTACGGCCGCCGTCTGGGCCAGAACCGTCTCCAAGGCCTGCGTTTCGATGCCATCAACCGTAGTGAAGTTCACGGCCAACCCGTCGCCATAGAACACCGGGACCCAGACGGCGGTATAGGCCAACGTGAGGTCGGGGCGACCTAATAAGGCACGCACATCATTCTCCACCGCCAATTCCTGTTCGGATCGACCATCGGCCAAGCTGGCACCGGCTAAGGCAATGCTGTTAAACGCGATACGACTGGCAAAGACCGGCCCTGGCGCCGGCACAGGCTTAGCATTGAGCAGTAAGCCGCACTGAGCGGCCAACTCATCTAAGGCGGCGCGCCCCGCTCCGACCACCGCGTGGTAGCCGGCTACAACAACCGCACTCAGGCCCGCGGATCGCTCGACTTCCCGAAGAACAGTAATCAGCGACAACACAGCACCCGACGGACTGCGAACAATGTTGCGCAAACGAAAATCATCGAGTGCAGCCTCATTCACATCAGCCATCACCAAGGGGACATCCGGATCCAAACTAAAGGCCGAAGAGGAATCGATGATGACCGCGCCGGCCTCGGCCGCCACGCTGGCATAGTCGGATGCAAGGTCAGGGGGTAGCGCGAACAAGGCGACATCCACCTGCGAAAAGTCGAAACTTTCTAACGCCTGCACCGGGTAATCATCGCCACGAAACTCCAACGACCGACCCACCGAGCGATCACTGGCTACGGCATGAAAATCACTGACCGGCGTGTCACGTGCTTCTAACACCCGCATTAAGGTCTCACCGTAAACACCGGTCGCCCCGACCACCGCAACTCGTACACCCTTATTCATCAAATCGTCCTTTTGAAGTGCCTTAACCTGCGTATCACGCCCGCTGTGGACGACGCAGAAAAATCCCCGCCACCAACAAAGCGGTTAACGCTAAGCCTGTAGAAACCCGAAAAACGGCCTGCGGGCCCCACACGGCCCACACCCTACCGGCCAACAAGCTACCAGCGACTCCGCCGGCACCCCAACCAATGCTGGAGACGTAGGCCAACGCCCGAGCGGAGTCCACCGCCAGCAATCGTGGCGCCAACAAGACGCACACGGTGTGGAACAGGCCAAAGCCAAACAAATGTAAAAGCTGCGCACAACCTAAGACCCAGGCGCTATCCGGCCAGCCGGCGATGAGCACCCAACGTACCACGGTGCCCGCTAGGGCCACCTGCAACAAAGCAGTCAATGACCAGGAACGAACCAGCCAGCCACCGGCATAGAACACAGCAATCTCAGCGATGACACCCAGCGACCAGTACAAACCGATGCTCTGCTCTGTAAATCCAAAGCGCTGCAGGTACAAAGAATAGAAGCTGTAGTAACCACCAAAGCTGGCCAACTGCAAAAAACAAACGACCAATAACCAACGTCCCGAACTGCGAGGCCACCCTTGCGCCGCAAAGTCCAGCCGCACGGGAGCACTGGGCGTTGCGCTGGCCGGCAAACCCCAACAGGCCAGTGCGGTGGCCAGCAAAAATCCGCCCAACATGACGGCAACAACCACCGTACCCGATCTGGCTAATAAGGCACCCACGACAGCGGAGCCAACGATAAAGCCCAGACTACCCCACAGGCGTACACGCCCGTAACGGTGGCCATCGCCTTGCAAGAGATCCACAGCAATTGCATCGTATAGGGGCATCAAGCCGTTCAAACACAGGCTAAAAAACATCATCCCCAGCAGCTCGCTGACAAACTGATGACTAACAGCAAGGCCCGGTACCACTAAGGCGGCCATCAACGCGGTCAGTGCAACACCCAAAACTCGGTTACCAACCCATCGCCCAAAGCGCTCCTGGGCGAGTGGCGCGATGATTCGCATGGCATTTACCGCCGCCATCAGCACGCCAATACGCTGCGGCAGAAAACCCTGCGCCGCCAGCGCTATAGGCCAATAGGGCTGAAAGACCCCGATAGCCGCGAAATACGTAAAGTATCCGGCCTTCAGCGCACGTGCAGCCCCCGTCACTGGGCGCGGCGTCGGGCTTCGATGTCGGGAGTAGCGCACACCACATCGGCATTTTGGGCACGATGCCGTAGGTAGTGATCCATCAGAACCAAGGCGAGCATCGCCTCGGCAATCGGAGTTGCCCGCAATCCCACACAAGGATCGTGGCGCCCGGTGGTGATGACGTCGACAGGCTCACCGGAAAGGTTGATCGTTGCACCCGAAATGGTGATCGACGAGGTTGGCTTTAACGCGACCGACACCAACAGGTCTTGTCCTGTAGAAATACCACCGAGCACGCCACCCGCGTGGTTGCTGGCAAAGCCGTGTGGCGTCAGCTCATCGCGATGCTCACTGCCGCGGCTGGCGACACTGGCGAAACCATCGCCAATTTCCACACCTTTCACGGCGTTAATGCCCATCATGGCATAGGCAATATCAGCGTCTAATCGGTCGAACACCGGTTCACCCAAACCCACCGGTAGACCCTGCGCAAGCACGGTGAGCCTTGCACCGATCGAGTCGCCGGAAGCGCGCAGCTTCCACATAAAATCTTCCAGTTCCGCCACTCGGCTCGGATCCGGGCAGAAAAAGGGGTTGTCGTAAGCTGTTTCGGGCGCCACGGGGGATAACACTAACGGCCCCAGCTGCGATAAATAGCCTTGGATGTGTACACCCAGCCGTTCACGTAGATACTTGCGCGCAATAGCCCCACCCGCCACGCGCATGACCGTTTCACGTGCCGAGGATCGTCCGCCACCACGGTAATCGCGGCGGCCGTACTTGTGCTCGTAGGTGTAATCGGCGTGGCCCGGGCGGAAACGATCTTTGATCTTGTCGTAGTCGCGGCTGCGCTGATCGGTGTTTTCTATGAGCAAACCAATCGGTGCACCGGTAGTTACGCCCTCAAAGACTCCCGACAAAATGCGCACCTGATCCGGCTCACGACGCTGACTGGTGTGATGGGAGGTGCCTGAACGGCGCCGCTCTACATCCGCCATCAGATCCGTTTCCGTTAAAGCCAGCCCCGGCGGACAACCATCGATGATGGCGCCCAGCGCCGGACCGTGGCTTTCGCCAAAGGTCGTTAGAGTAAACAACTTACCAAACGTATTACCGGACACTGTACGAATCCTTCGTATGAGAGCGGGACGGACGCGAAAGAGCGTCGGCATATTCAATTAAATCTTCGCGGGTCAATAAAAAGACACCACCACCGCCATTGGCAAATTCCAGCCATAAAAATGGCACATCCGGCCAAGTCTCCTGGACCCTGACATCCGAGTCACCGACCTCGACAACCAACAAACCCTGCGGATGCAGACGTTCAGCCGCACCCGCTAAAATATCGCGCACGATCGTCAATCCATCCTGACCGGCCACCAATCCACCTCGCGGCTCGTGCGCGTACTCTGCGGGTAAGGCATCCACGATCGCCTCGGGCACGTAAGGCGGGTTCGACAAAATCATATCGTAGCGATGTTTGCCTAAAGCGCGATACACATCCGAATGAACGAGCTGTAGGCGCTTTTGCAACCCGTGCTGCGCGACGTTTTGTGCCGCAACGGCCAGCGCATCTAGGCTCACATCCGAAGCATCTACTCTGGCATTTGGAAAAGCGTAAGCCGCAGCGATCGCGATACAGCCCGAACCGGTGCCCAAGTCCAGCACGCGGCGTACCGGCCCAGGCCGCAAAAAGGGCTCGCCGCGTGCCACGATAAACTCCGCCAGCGGCGAGCGCGGCACCAGGACGCGTGAATCCACCCGCATTTCTAAGCCAGCAAACCAAACTCTACCGGTCAAATAAGGCGCTGGAATACGCTCGGTGATGCGTCTGGCGACCAACGACTCCAGGCGCTCACAGGCCTCGGGCGACAGCGGCCACTGGTAAGCGGCCGGCGCATCCTCATGGGCGTAATCAGCAGCATGAAAGACCAAAGATGCTGCTTCATCCGCAGGGTTATCCGTGCCGTGCCCGTAACAAAGCCGCGCACGCTGCAACCGGCGTGCGGTCAACTTCATCATTTCAGCCACCGTAGGCGCTCGCGATGAGACGCCACGTCGGCGCGCATTTATTTTTCGAACGATAGTCGTAGTAGCCATAGGTATAAGTTTAGCTTAAGCGACGCCCGAGGCTTCGGCATGGGATAATCTTAAAATAATGCCAAATACCCCCACCCCCCCCAAAAATGCTCCCATCGGCCTGATGGTCTTGGGTTTATGCGCCGTACTGGCTGGCAGTCTGGTCGCGCGCCAGCTTTGGATGACTCCTCCCACCCCGCCGCCCACGGCCGCACCGGTGACCCAAAGTGCTTTGGTTTATCAGGTGCCCAAGCCGTTACCAGACTTCGAATTAACCGATGACGAGGGCCAGCGGCTGACGCGCGATCGCCTTAAAGGTCAGTGGTCACTGTTGTTCTTTGGTTACACCCACTGTCCGGATGCCTGCCCCGCCACACTCACCCAGCTAGCCCAACTGAAAAAAGCTCTGGCTGACCTGAAGCCTTCGCTCATGCCCATGGTCTGGCTGGTGGGCGTAGACCCCAAGCGCGATACGGCAGCCGTGCTGCACGACTACGTGCGGTTTTTCTCGCCGGACTTTCATGCCATGACGGGTTCGCCGGATGCGATGGAGGCATTCACCCGCAGTCTGGGTATCCCGGTGGTATTTCAAGCACCCATCAATGGCAACTACATCGTTGACCATTCGGCGGCGATATTACTGCTCAACCCGAATGCCGAGCTTGCTGCGGTCTTACCGGCCCCGCATCAGGTGCCGGTCTTAAGCAGTGACTACCGTCAAATCGTCAGCCCGCGATCTACCCCATGAGCCTTAAAGCCAGGGCTTTTGTGGCCTTGCAGTACGTACTACCTCTGCACGGTCTTAGCGCCCTGATGCACAAAATCGCGCGCCTGGAATCTACCCTAGTGGCTCAGACTCTGATTCGTGGTTTCATGCGACTGTATGGTGTGACGTTAAGTGAGGCTGTGCGCGAAACACCGCAGCAGTACCGTTGCTTCAATGACTTTTTTACCCGCGCGCTGAAACCCGACGCCAGACCAATAGCAGCCCATCCACAGGCTCTGGTTTCTCCCTGTGACGGTCGCATCAGCCAAATCGGCCAACTGGAGTTAGATCAACTGCTACAAGCGACCCTGAAGGCTAAGCGTCACACCTACGGTCTTGCCGCGTTAATGGCCAGTGAAACGCGCGCTGTGCCCTTTATCGGTGGCTCTTTTGCCTGCCTTTACCTAGCACCGCACGATTATCATCGCGTACACATGCCACTGGCCGGACAACTACGCAGTGCGCAACACGTTCCGGGTAGCCTTTTTAGCGTCAACGAAGCCACCGCCCGCTACGTGCCCGGCTTATTTGCTCGCAACGAACGAATTGTTATGACCTTTGAAACCGACTTAGGACCGATGGCACTTATCATGGTCGGCGCCTTAAACGTCGGCAGCATGAACTTAGCCTGGCACGGTGACGTCAAAGCCTCAGCAGGCCGATTAAGCGTGCCCCAATCTCTGCCCGTGCCAACGACACGCTTTCGTGCCGGTGATGAAATTGGGCGATTTAACCTAGGCTCTACTGTGATCGTGCTGTTGCCACCCCATACTTGGACTTGGGATAGCAGCCTAGGCTGCGGTAGCCCGGTGCGCATGGGTCAGGCGCTGGGACATCAAAGCCTTCGAGCACAGGGCTTATCCTCATGACGGAATCGTCCTGGCGGCCAACAGCCTCGCTAGAGGCTTTAAAGCAGCGCGCGCAGTGTCTGGCGAGGGTGCGGCATTTTTTTGCTCAGCGCGGTGTTTTAGAGGTAGAAACACCGCTGCTAGGACGCAGCGGCGTGACAGACCTGCACGTCAGTTCCATCACGGCACGACTGGCTCAGCATCCTGGTCCCTACTACCTGCAGACTTCACCCGAATACGCGATGAAACGCCTGTTAGCCGCCGGCGCACCGGACATCTACCAGATCTGCAAAGCGTTTCGCGATGAGCCTGGCGGCCGGCACCATAACCCCGAATTCACGTTAGTCGAGTGGTACCGCCACGGCTTCGATATGCACGCTTTGATGGATGAAGTAGAAGCTTTATTAACCGATATCTTAGGTCGTGAAAACCTCGGCGTTGTTGAGCGCATCAGTTATCAGGCCTTGCTGCAACGTGAACTGAACATCGATCCGTTGACCATCTCCACCCCAGCGTTAGCCCAGATCGCACAGGCGCATTTAGGACCACTGCCTGCGGGGGTCGGCGCCGAGCGTGATAGTTGTTTGGATTTACTCATGGCAGCTTTGCTGGGACCGCAGCTAGGCCGTGATCACCTGCTTTTTGTGCATAGCTACCCAGCAAGCCAGGCAGCTCTGGCGCGCCTGAGCCCTCACGATGCGCGCACTGCCGCCCGCTTTGAGGCCTACTTAGGCGGGATCGAATTGTGCAACGGCTTTTACGAACTGACCGACCCCGGCGAGCAAAAAGTCCGATTCCAGCAAGATCAGAAGGCGCGTGAACACGCCGGTTTACCCGCCTTGGGTATGGATGGACGATTGTTAGCCGCACTAGAGCATGGATTGCCGGAGTGTGCTGGCGTGGCTTTAGGCTTTGATCGTGTGCTGATGCTCGCCTGTGGGGCAGTAGCACTGCCGGACGTGCTGAGCTTCCCCATCGAATGCGCTTAAGGTAGCACCAGACTCTAGGCGGCGAACCCGCCAGATTAAGGCCGTGCAACGGGTAACCGCTGCACGACCCAAGCTACACGCTTACTTGGCGCGAGAAATGTACTCGCCGGTGCGCGTATCGACGCGGATCATCTCGCCTTCGTTCAAGAACAACGGCACACGCACCGTGGCACCGGATTCCAGCTTGGCAGGCTTCTGACCACCGGTAACCGTGTCGCCGCGCACACCCGGATCGGTCTCAACAATCTTCAATTCCACGTGGGCCGGTGGTGCCACCGTCAGTGGGGTTCCGTTCCAGAGTGTGACGATGCAACTGGTGCCGTCCTTAATCCACTGGGCCGCATCGCCCATGGCCGCCTTACCGGCGATGTGCTGCTCAAACGTATCGGTGAGCATGAAAGTCCAGAACTCACCGTCGGTGTACAGGTACTGCATGTCGACATCGACCACGTCAGCGGCATCGACGGTATCACCCGACTTCCACGTGCGCTCGACCACGCGCCCGTTCTTCAAGTTACGGATTTTGACGCGGTTAAAGGCCTGACCCTTACCCGGTTTGACCATCTCGTTATCGACGATCGAGTAGGGCTCACCGTCGATCAAAATCTTCAGTCCGCTCTTAAATTCGTTGGTGCTGTACGTGGCCATGCTTGCCTGCTCCGAGCCGCACCCGAGATTTTGGACGCGACACTAAGGTTGAGACGAAAAACTGCCGCGAATGATAGCCCGAGACAGCCTTACAAGCCAGACAAGGGTACCGGCGGTGGCAAATAAGGCTAAAGACCCGCACGGGCAGGCCAAGGGGGGCGCATAACCGCGTCTTAAGACGCGACGAAAAGGCCCCATTCGCAGCCTAGGTTTGACAAAGTGTGGAGTGCGTTCAGCTGTAAAAACGGTGTTTTGTTAGGCTCAACCACTGTTTTATGCCATCACGCCGGCGGATTTAGCCGGCTTAGCCTCAGGTACGCCCATGGCCCCGCTCAGTTCCACCGAAAACCTCGCCATCCCACTGCTGGTGCTAAGCCGCCACCCCGAGGGCAGCGAGGCGATTAATACGATCATGCGCAAGGCCGGGCACGCCGTGCATTGCACCTGGCTGCCCAACGCGGCGGACTTAAGCGATGCGCTGATTCAGATTAATCCCCAGGCGCTGCTGATCTTTACCCGAGACAAGCTCATTGAGATGCAGGCCCTACCCCTATTACGTAAGCAGACTTCGCCACCCGTACCCATCATTTTAGTGGGTGATCCCTGTGACGAGGCCCATATCACCCAGGCACTGGCCCAAGGCGCGCAAGATTTGGTAAGTCTTAGCGCACCGGAGCGGCTGCGTTTTGTATGTGAGCGGGAGTTGCATAGCTTTCGTCTGGAGCGAGCGTTAAATCGCACGATAAATGCGGCGCAAGACTCACAAAACGCCCTGGAGCTTTTTTTGAAAGGCTCGGCCGATGCGGTTATCGAAGTGCAGGAAGGCATCGTGTTTAACACCAACCCTGCCTGGCTCACCCTGCTCGGGCTCGATTCATCAGAAGTTCTCAACGGCCAGCCGCTCATGGATTTCTTTGACGCGGAGTCCCAATCGGCCGTTCGCGGGGCGTTGGTCGCGTGCCTGCAGGGCAAGTGGGCCGACCATACACTACGGGCCGGCACACGATTGGCAAACGGCACATCACAAGCGATGGATTTTTCGCTACTGCGTACACAGTTTGAGGGTGAACCCTCTGTGCGGTTTGTGGTGTCAGCCGCCCGCCGGGACGATGCCCAGGTGGAACGACAACTGCGCGACGCCGTGCAAACAGACCCCACAACCGGCTTGCTTCATCGTCGATTTTTTTTAGAACAAATGCACGAACGCCTCAATCTGCCGATCAAGGGCGGCTTACGCCAAGTTGCGCTGATTCGCCTGGATAAATACGAGGCAATACTCAACCAGGTGGGCGCGGTTTGTATTGATGATGTGATGATGCAGTTTGGTCAGCTCGTTCACTCGCAGATTCAAGGTCAAGATCTGGCTGGGCGATTCAATGATTCCAGCTTTATTCTTCTGCTGGAGCGGGGCAACGGCCGTGACGTGATTGCCTGGGCAAAGCATATCGTCAACAAAGTAGCTACCCACCGCTTTACTATTGACGGCATCGTGATCACGCCTACAGCCACTGTGGGTCTAAGCCTTTTAAATACTTCACACCCCGAGCCTAATTCAGCGATTCAAGATGCTTATCATGCGGCCCGAGAAGCCGGTGAAAAAGGTGGAAACCAAGTCTACTCATTCGCACACGCTGAAGAAGACACGCGAATCTTAAATGGTGATGCCGTCTGGGTGCACCACATCAAAGCAGCTTTGATGAGCAACCGTTTCCGCCTAGTCCAGCAGCCTATTGCCAGCCTGTTAGGTGATGACAAAACGCTCTACGACGTGCTGGTGCGTATGCTGGATGAACAAAATCAGGAAGTTCTGCCTTCCGAATTCATACCGGCCGCCGAACGTAACGATTTAATGAAAAGCATCGATCGCTGGGTGATTGGTGCCTCTATGGCCTTTTGTGCGTCACGTAAGCCCGAGACCGTCTTTGTGCGCCTGGCCCGAGACAGCGTAACGGATCGCTCGTTACCTATCTGGCTGAGCAACCAGCTTAAAGCGTTTAAAATTGAACCGCAGCGCCTGTGCTTTCAGGTAACCGAAGAGGTCTTAGGACGCTCCCTGACTCAGGGCATTGAATTCCGACAAGCCGTGGCTGCTCAGGGCTTTGGGTTTGCCATTGAGCGCTTTGGCTCTGGCTCCAGCGGTGCTGAACTGATTGAACAGATCAAACCCGACTTCGTAAAAATCGACGGTGCGCTCATGCAAGGCATTATTAATGACCTTGCGCTACAGCAACGGGTGCGCACACTGGTTGATCTGGCCAAAACGGTGAACGCGGTAACCATCGCTGAACGCGTAGAAGATGCCAACACCATGGCTGTGATGTGGCAACTCGGTATTGAGTTTATTCAGGGTTATCTCGTGCACAAGCCGGAGACCGTCACGTTGGGCTGATTGGGCACCGAGCATCCCGTGCGGTCAGGACTCAAACTGCAACCCTCGCGGGACGATTCAAATTTGATGGCAAACATGGCAGGCTGTTTGGGTTATTTACGGCGCAATAATCCGTCTCTTGCTGGGAAGCCGCACCATCGTGACCACTCAAAACCCTACGCACAGCCTCAACCAACCCAAGACCTGTGGCAATTGTGAGGCGATCCTTACCGGCCCTTATTGCGCACAGTGCGGTCAGCATGCCCACACCAGCGCCCGCAACCTAGCTGCGGTTATTCACGACCTGTGGCATGACGTCACACATTTAGACGGGCGACTCTGGCACACGCTGGTGCTGTTGCTCATCCAGCCCGGCCGACTAACGGCAGATTACTTTCAAGAAAAGCGCGCGCGCTATCTGCCACCGGTGCGACTCTACCTGGTGCTAAGTCTGATCTTTTTTAGCTTCACGCTCAGCAACCCAAGTTCCGAGACTCATTCAGACACAAAGCAAGCCCCGGTTGATATCAGTACGCCTGGTGGCAGCTGCCAGATGAGTCCTACGGGTTTTGGTCTGGTTGATCAGGCGTTCAAAACGGTGTGCGCGAAAATTGAACCTGATCAGGGGTCGAGCTTTTCCAAGCTGTTGATACACAACATTCCGAAAATGATGTTTGTGTTCCTACCGGTGCTCGCGGTCTTTATGCTGCTTTTGTATCACAGGCCCAAGCGCTATTACGTCGAGCATCTGATCTATCTGTTACACAATCACTGCGCGGTTTTTCTGGCTTTTTCACTGGTGACGCTGCTGGGTCTACTCAGCAAATTATGGTCACCCTTAGGCGTGCTGGAAGACGCCTGGGCATTGCTGGTGCCTTTCTATCTGGCTTGGTATCCCTATAAATCACTGCGCCGCTACTACGGTCAGAGCCGGCGCTTAACTGCTTTTAAGTACATCTTACTGGCCGGCGCCTATACCGCATGTCTGGTGCTAACACTCCTGGGCACGGCCGTGCTGACGGCTTTGGAGGGTTAAACGCCCTCCCCTAAGCCAAGTAGAGGCACCCGAAGTTCAGCCCGCGGCGTCGGCCAGCTCCAGCGCCGTTACTTTGCGGTAATTTTTAGGCAGCATCGCACCGCGCTGCGCACGCTCACCGCGATACTCCTTCAGATCGGCAAAACTCAAAGTCATGTGCCGATCGTTACAGATCACTTTAAGCTTATTGCCCGGTACAACCACCGCCAGACCCACCAACAACTCCTCGCGGGATTCAGCTTTGGCGGTTGGGATATTGAAAAGCTTGTTGCCACGGCCCTTCGTCAATTCCGGCAATTCGCTCACCAGAAAGGCGAGTAACCGTCCTTCCGTGTTCACTACGACAACCAAGGCCTGGTCCGACGACGGCACGGCCGTAGGGGCGAGAGCACGCGCGCCTTCAGGCACGCTGAGCACCGCCTTACCCGCCTTGTTGCGGCTGTACAGGTCGCTTAGCTTGGTCACAAATCCATAGCCCACATCAGAGGCCAGTAACCATCGATCTTCCGGCTCACCGAGCAAGACACCCGCAAAAGTTGCACCATCCGGCGGATCGACACGACCTGACAGAGGTTCGCCCTGCCCGCGTGCCGAGGGCAGTTGATGGGCAGGCACACAGTACGTGCGTCCGGTGGAGTCCAGAAACACCGCCTGTTGAGTGCTCTTGCCGCGTGCCGCTGACTGAAAACCGTCGCCACTCTTGTAGGACAGACTCTTCGGATCAATTTCATGACCTTTAGCCTGACGCACCCAGCCTGCGGTGGAGAGCACGACGGTCACCGGCTCACTCACCAACAGCTCTGTCTCATCAATGGCCTGTGCCGCGCTACGTTCCACTAACTTGGTACGCCGCTTGTCGCCGTATTTCTCAGCGTCGGCTATCAGTTCAGACCGAATCAAGGCGATAAGTTGCGAGCGATCCGACAACTTACCCTGTAGCTCATCACGCTCGGCGGCAAGCTCGGCTTGCTCGCCGCGGATCTTCATCTCCTCCAGACGCGCCAAATGGCGCAAACGGGTCTCTAAGATGGCCTCAGCCTGCTCGTGACTGAGCGAAAACCGCGCCATCAGCACAGCGCGAGGCTCATCTTCCGTACGGACGATCCGAATCACTTCATCCAGATTCAGAAACGCAATCAGTAATCCGTCTAAGATGTGCAGACGCGAGAGGACTTTACCTAATCGGTATTCAAGACGGCGACGGACCGTAGCCTCACGGAACTGCAGCCACTCGCTCAAGATTGCCTTCAAGTCCATGACGCGCGGTCGGCCATCAAGGGCGATCACGTTCAAGTTAACGCGATAAGTGCGCTCCAAGTCGGTAGTCGCGAACAAATGCGTCATCAACTGCTCGGCATCAACCCGGTTTGATTTCAGCTCAAGCACAATACGGATAGGATCTTCGTGATCAGACTCATCACGAATGTTTTCCAACATCGGCAGCTTTTTAGCGCGTATTTGTTGGGCAATCTGCTCTTGAACGCGTGAACCGGAGACTTGATACGGCAGGGCGGTAATGATGATCTCACCGTCTCCAAGCTCGTAAATGGCCCGGGCGCGATAGGTTCCGTTTCCGGTTTCGTAAATGCTGCGCAGGTCAGCCTTAGGTGTGATGATTTCAGCACCAGTAGGCAAATCCGGACCCGGCATCAACTTGATCAGCTCACGGATACCCACATCCGGCTCATCAAGTAGCCTTACGCAAGCATTAACGACCTCTTTAAGATTATGCGGCGGAACATCGGTGGCCATACCCACCGCGATGCCCGTGGTGCCATTCAGCAACAGGTTGGGCAAGCGGGCTGGCAGCAGCGCCGGCTCATCCATGGTTCCATCAAAGTTAGGTACCCAGTCAACCGTCCCTTGGCCTAACTCTGAGAGCAGTGTATCTGCGTAGGGCTGCAGCCGGGCTTCGGTATAACGCATGGCCGCAAACGACTTAGGATCATCCGTGGATCCCCAGTTTCCCTGACCATCAACAATCGGGTAGCGATAAGAAAACGGCTGCGCCATGTGCACCATGGCCTCATAACAGGCGCTGTCACCGTGTGGATGATATTTACCCAACACGTCACCAACCGTACGCGCGCTTTTTTTATGCTTCGCGTTATTGCCAAGGCTTAATTCGCTCATCGCATAAATGATTCGTCGCTGCACCGGCTTTAACCCATCGGCGAGCATGGGTAATGCACGATCCAAGATGACGTACATGGAATAATCCAGATAAGCCTTCTCAGTAAAGGCGCGCAGCGGGCGCTGCTCTACGCCTTCAAAATTCAGTTCACCCGACTTCATGGCGCAACCTCAGCCAAATCACCTTTAGACTCCAACCAACTGCGCCGATCGGCCGCACGTTTTTTGGCCAGCAACATATCCATCAACTGATCCGTCTCATCTTGCGCATCGACGGTTAACTGCACTAGGCGCCGGGTCTGCGGAGCCATCGTGGTTTCACGCAACTGCAGAGGATTCATTTCACCCAATCCCTTGAAGCGGGTTACGGTGACTTTGCCACGCTGATTCTCAGCAGCAATACGATCAAGAATTCCGCGCCGTTCCGCATCATCGAGCGCGTAATAAACGTTTTTGGCCACATCAATGCGATACAAAGGTGGCATAGCCACAAAGACATGGCCGCTCTCCACAATCGGCCTAAAATGCCGCAGGAACAAGGCGCACAGCAACGTCGCAATGTGCAGACCGTCGGAGTCAGCGTCCGCTAAAATACAGATCTTGTGATAGCGCAACCCTTTAAACGAAGCGGTTCCAGGATCAACGCCAATAGCCACCGCGATATCGTGAACTTCTTGGGATGCCAGGATCTCACCCACATCGACTTCCCAAGTGTTTAATATCTTGCCACGCAAAGCCATCACGGCCTGAGTCTCACGATCGCGGGCCTGCTTAGCGCTACCACCGGCAGAGTCACCCTCCACCAAAAACAGCTCACTACGCTCCGGCTCTTGCGAGGTGCAATCAGCCAACTTACCCGGCAAAGCAGGTCCGGTTGCTACGCGCTTACGAATCACTTTCTGCGAAGCTTTCAGTCGCGCTTGCGCATTGCCAATCGCTAATTGCGCAATACGCTCGCCCTGCTCGGCATGCTGGTTAAGCCAGACGCCAAAGGCATCTTTAACCAAGCCTGAAACGAAGGGGGCGGATTCTCGTGAAGAAAGGCGCTCTTTAGTTTGACCCGCAAACTGAGGATCACGCATCTTGACCGACAACACATAAGCCAAGCGATCCCAGACATCCTCAGGCGCCAGCTTCAGGCCTCGCGGGAGCAGATTTCGGTATTCGCAAAACTCACGTACGGCATCCGTGATGCCAGCCCGCAAGCCATTGACGTGGGTGCCGCCCTCCACGGTTGGAATTAAGTTGACGTAAGACTCGCCGATGAGTTCAGTGCCGTCGGGCACCCAACAAAACGCCCACTCAGCGACTTCAGTACCACCGCTCAAGCTGGCACTGAACGGTTCATCCGGCAAACGCTCCAGTTTATCCAGAGACTCCAGTAAATAAGCGCTTAAACCACCGGCATAAAGCCATTCTTCGTGCTCACCCGTTGCCTCAACATCCAACACCACTTTGAGGCCCGGGCACAGCACGGCCTTAGCGCGCAGGGCGTGCTTGATTTTCGATACCGATACTTTCTCTGAATCAAAGTATTTCGGATCTGGCCAGAAGTGAACCGTGGTGCCGGTGGTCTTCGGTGGGACTTTTCCAATCACTTTCAGACGCTGATCAATGTGCCCGTCTTTAAAGGTGATGAGATGTTCGGCGCCCTCGCGCCGTACCCGACACTCGAGTCGAGTGGACAGCGCATTGACTACCGACACACCCACACCGTGCAGACCGCCGGAATGCTGATAGTTTCCTTCAGAAAATTTACCGCCGGCGTGCAGGCGGGTGAGAATCAACTCCACTCCGGGCATCTTCTCTTGCGGATGAATATCCACCGGCATACCGCGACCCTCATCACTGACCGTGACAGAGTTGTCTTTGTGCAGCGTCACGCCAATGTACTTGCCGTGACCGGACAAAGCCTCGTCAACGCTGTTGTCGATCACTTCGTGAACCAAATGGTTCGGTCGGGTGGTATCGGTGTACATGCCGGGACGCCGGCGAACCGGGTCCAATCCGGAGAGAACTTCAATGTCAGACGCGTTATAAGTCGGGCGCATAGGTTACGAAACAGCCAATAGGTTACTGTATATATTAACAGTCTATAGAATCACCCCGCCCGACTGCAATCAGCCGACACGGCGTTGGGCACTATGGCGGGGTGCGGCGTAGATACAGGGAGCCCGGGTGGGCTCCCTGTGGATCGATTAAAGAGGCGCCAGATCCGCCAGCAAGGTCGCGCGTGCGGCGCCTTCGACCGTCACTTCGTGGGTGTAGGCCGGGTGGTCCACGCCGAAAGACAAGCTCGCACCGTGATGCAGGGCGACGCACAGGGCCGCGGGTAACTCCAGGCGCAAAAAGTGCACGGCGGAAGTTTTAGTCGCATTTTCACGCTCTAAATCTTCATCTGCATGCGCAAACACGCGACCCAGATCGCCTACAGCGACGTAAGCGCGATCCTCAACGCCCTTGAGCTTAGCCAGTGCCTCATGCCTTTCGACCACATCAGGAAACTCAATTAAAAGGGTGGCCTTGAAATTAGATCCGTTAGGAATCAGAGGGTTGTAGGCAGCCAATTCATCAGCAATCGCATCAGCCTCAAAAATGCGCTCGATGCGTAACATTTCCTGCACTTGATACTGGATGGTCAATCGATCTTCAAAAAGCCAGGTCATATTCGGCCCTACACCGACGGTGCGCAGCTTTTTATGCGCTATGACTCGATCGCGAAACTCAGCACGTTCGCGTGAGTATTGCTCTAATGGCATTAGATCCGCAGGGGTCAGAGCATAAGTAGCTGTAGTGGTCATTTACGAGTTCTCCTCAATTCCATAAGCAAGACGCAACAAGGCCCACGGGTGGCGCGGCGGCGCTGTTCCAACAATGCCATTTTCAATCTGATGTCCGGCCATCGGGCAGTCACTGGAATAAAAATCAGGCTTGGCATCCTCAACGCGTTTCATCACTGGCTTACCAATCTTCATCGATATGGCGTGAAACTCTTCCTTCACAGCATAAGTGCCGTTGTGCCCTGAGCACCGCTCAATCGTATCGATGGTGGTGTTCGGTATAAGGCTCAACAGATCGCGAGTTTTTAAGCCAATGTTCTGCACGCGCAGGTGGCAGGGGACGTGATAAGACACGCGGCCCAGTTCATTCTTAAAATCCGTACGAAGCTTGCCTTCCTTATGACGCAGCATGAGGTATTCAAACGGATCAAAAATATGAGCCTGGACCTTGCGTACTAACTCATCGTTAGGAAATAGCAGCGGCAATTCTTGTTTGAACATCAGCACGCATGACGGTATCGGCGAGACGATATCAAAACCGTCATCGATCATCCGGGCCAACTCAGGGACATTGATATCTTTGAGCGCTTCGACGGCTTTCAAATCACCCAGTTCTAACTTAGGCATACCGCAGCACTTCTCGCGAGAGGCGATGGCAACGGGAATGCCGTTATGCTCGTATACCGCGCGCAAATCCTGGGCGATATCCGGTTCATTTCGGTTGCAATAACAGGTGGTGAACAGCGCGACCTTACCCCGCGTTACGCCTACAGGCACAACGCTTAAGGCCGGAGCCTTACGCTTGGCGTGTTCTGAGCGAAACGTCTTACTGTGATATTCAGGCACCGGAGCATCGACATGCACGCCTAAGGTCTTTTGCAGCGCCTTACGCCCCCAGGCACTGGCATTCACTGCGTTAACCACCTCGGCAACCACGGGAATACCGGCGAGGTTACCGACCAAATCCGTGGAGGATAAAATCTTGTCGCGCAGGCGCGTCGGCTGAGTCTCATGCTTGAACGCTTTCGCGCGCAGCATCAGGTGCGGAAAATCCAGATTAAAGGGATGTGGAGGTACGTAGGGGCACTTGGTCATGTAGCACATGTCACACAAGTAGCAATTATCGACGACACCCCAGTAGGCGGCCTTTTCCACTCCGTCTAATTCACTCGTCGGGCTTTCATCGACGGCATCAAACAAAGTGGGGAACGAGTTGCAAAGATTGAAGCAACGACGACAGCCGTGGCAAATATCAAATACGCGCTCTAGCTCCTTAAACAACGATGTCTCATCTAGGAAATCCGCGCTTTTCCAGTCAATCGCGTGGCGCGTTGGCGCCTCCAGGCTACCCTCACGGGAGGAGTTCATCGGTGTATTGCTCACAACGTACGCCCTTTAGTGAAAAAGCCGAGCGCCTAGCGGCGTTCGGCATTAAAACGGGCAGGCTGTCTTAAGACAGCCTGCCTTTCACGAAGTGGACTGAAGACCCACTCCGCTCGATGCTTACATCGAGTCCAGCGCCTTCTGGAAGCGGTTGGCGTGTGAACGCTCGGCCTTAGCCAGCGTCTCAAACCAATCAGCGATTTCGCTGAAACCTTCCTCACGCGCGGTCTTGGCCATACCAGGGTACATATCGGTGTACTCGTGGGTCTCGCCAGCGATCGCTGCCTTCAAGTTGTTGCTGGTCGAACCGATTGGCAGGCCAGTTGCTGGATCGCCAACAGCTTCAAGGTACTCCAAGTGGCCGTGTGCATGGCCCGTCTCGCCCTCAGCGGTCGAACGGAACACGGTCGACACATCGTTGTAGCCTTCTACGTCGGCTTTCGATGCGAAGTACAGGTAACGACGGTTAGCCTGCGATTCGCCGGCAAACGCGTCCTTAAGATTCTGCTCAGTCTTGCTGCCTTTGAGGCTCATCAACGTCTCCTTAGAACATACGCGACAACACATTAGATCTGAAACCGGTTATTTTAGAACGATTCCAGAACCGGACTCTATGCGCTTGCCTAAGCCCGGTCAACGCCATTGCACCACCCGCGGATGACGATCCGTTGACGGTTCTTTCTTTGCGCCGGTACTGTACGCTTTAAGTCTGGCCTTCTCTCTCCTCGGATTATCCTTATGGCAAAAGCACGTACGCACCAACCCATTGATTTTGAAAAGTCTATGTCCGAGCTGGAGAGCGTGGTTGAACAGTTGGAGCGCGGCGAGCTTCCGCTGGAAGAGTCGCTTCGCGCCTTTGAACGGGGCGTTGCCCTTACCCGCACCTGTCAGTCGGCACTCAGCGACGCCGAACAGAAAGTCGAGCAACTGCTGAAGCGACCCGGCCAAGAGGACAGCGTTGTCCCCTTCAGTAACTCGCCTGCCGAGGCTGATGACTCGGACGCAGACCACTAAAGCCATGGCGGACACGGTGACCATTGACCAGCGGCTCTTAGTTTGGGCGGAGCGCGTGGAAAAGGCACTGGACGCGGCGCTACCGCTGCCGGACGCAGAGCCTGCCCGCCTGCATCAGGCTATGCGCTACAGCACGCTGAATGGCGGCAAGCGGGTGCGTCCCGCGCTTATTTATGCCACCGGTGAACTGTTGGGAATTGCACCGACTGAACTGGACGCCAGTGCAGCAGCAATCGAGATGATTCATGTTTACTCGCTGGTTCACGACGACTTGCCAGCCATGGACGACGATGAGTTTCGGCGTGGCCGCCTGACGTGCCATCGCCAATACGATGAGGCAACCGCCATCCTGGCCGGTGATGCGCTGCAAGTATTGGCCTTTCAAACCCTGGCCGAGGGCCCCGGCTCCGCCGAGCAGAAACTGGCGATGATCCAAATCCTGGCGCGTGCCAGTGGCACCGCCGGCATGGCGGGCGGGCAGGCGGTCGATCTGGCTGCCGCCGGCCGAGTTTTGACCTTGATTGAGCTGGAAGAGATGCACAAGGCCAAAACCGGGGCCTTACTTCAAGCTTCCGTCCTGCTGCCGGCGGCAAAAGCTGAAGTCGACGCCTCGCTGCGCGGCTGCCTGGCGCGATTCGGGCAAGCCTTAGGCCTGGCCTTTCAAATTGTTGATGATTTACTGGACATTGAAGGTGATCCGGCCCTGCTGGGCAAAGCAACCGGCATGGACCAAGCTCGCGGTAAGCCAACCTACCCGGCGATAGTGGGCGTTCCTGCCGCTAGGCTCAAAGCACAAGAATTGCACACCCTGGCTCTACAAGAGTTATCCGCGTTTGGCGCGCAAGCCGACCCCTTGCGAGCCTTAGCGCATTTTCTTACAAACCGAAACGCCTGAGCACGCGAGCGAATCTCAAGCCGCTGAGGTAAACTTATCGGCTATGCGAGACGGTGATGGCCTGCCCCTGCTAAATGCGATCGCCTCTCCGATCGACCTGCGCCAGCTGCCTGCCGGCCAATTGCCGGCGCTTGCCAAAGAACTGCGCGAGTTTTTGATCAACACGGTCAGCCAGCGCGGTGGGCACTTCGCGGCAGGCCTGGGCACCGTAGAACTGACTCTCGCCTTACACTACGTTTTCAATACGCCACACGATCGTTTGGTTTGGGATGTAGGCCATCAAGCCTATCCGCACAAGGTCTTAACGGGGCGGCGTGATCAACTCCACACCATTAAAGATAAAGGCGGCCTGGCACCGTTTCCATCGCGCAGCGAAAGCCCGTACGACACGTTCGGCGTGGGGCACTCCAGCACATCCATCTCAGCCGCTCTGGGTATGGCGATCGCCAGTCAACTGCAGGGTCCCGCCCATAACCGTCGAACGGTAGCCATCATTGGCGACGGCGCGATGAGCGCCGGGTTAGCCTTTGAAGCACTCAATCATGCCGGGTCTTTGGATGTAGATCTGTTAGTGGTCCTCAATGACAACGACATGTCTATCTCTGAAAACGTAGGCGCCCTGTCCAACTACTTTGCTCGTGTGCTGTCGGGTCGGCTCTACTCAGGACTACGCGAAGGCAGTAAACGTGTCTTACGCCGCATACCGTCAGCCTGGGAGCTGGCACGTCGCTCGGAAGAACACGTCAAAGGGATGGTTCTGCCCGGCACGATGTTTGAAGAAATGGGCTTCAACTACATTGGCCCGGTTGATGGACACGATCTGGATGCTCTGCTGGCGACCTTGTCTAATCTTAAGGCCCGGCGCGGACCGCAGTTTTTACACGTGGTTACGCAAAAAGGTAAGGGCTACGCGCCGGCTGAAGCGGACCCCATACGCTGGCACGGACCGGGGCCTTTTGACCCCGCATCAGGCGTCATTCACAAGGAGATCGCCTCAGGCCCCACCTACAGCCAGGTGTTTGGTACCTGGGCATGCGACATGGCGCAGATCGAGCCACGCTTAGTGGCCATCACGCCAGCGATGCGCGAGGGCTCGGGTCTCATTGAGTTCGAAAAGCGTTTCCCCGATCGTTATTTTGACGTAGCCATCGCAGAACAGCACGCCGTCACCTTCGCAGCCGGTCTGGCCTGTGAAGGCTTACGTCCGGTAGTGGCTATTTATTCGTCGTTTCTACAACGCGGCTACGATCAACTGATTCATGATGTGGCCTTGCAGAATCTGCCCGTCACTTTTGCGGTGGATCGCGCGGGACTCGTGGGTGGCGATGGGGCTACTCATCAGGGCGCCTTCGATCTGTCCTTTTTGCGTTGTATTCCGCAGCTGACGATCATGGCTCCGGCCGATGAGAACGAGTGTCGGCAGATGCTTTATACCGCCGTCAAACTGGATGCGCCTGCGGTGGTTCGCTACCCGCGTGGTACCGGACCGGGTGTCGCGCCGGTCGCGCAGATGGAAAGTCTACCCGTAGGCCAAGCGCTCATACGACGAACCGGACACTCCGGTCTGGCCATTCTGGCCTTTGGGACACCGCTAAATGATTGTGTGGCCGTTGCCGAGGAGCTCGATGCAACCTTGGTCAACATGCGCTTTGTGAAGCCGCTGGATGAGACTGTCGTGCTGCAGATCGCTTCTGGTCATTCAAGTTTAGTTACGGTGGAAGAAAACGTGCTGGCTGGCGGTGCCGGTAGTGGCGTACTGGAGCTATTGCAGCAGCACGGCATGCACCCGGCCGTATTACAACTCGGCCTGCCTGATTATTTTATTGAACATGGCTCGCGGTCTGAAAACCTGCGCGAGGCGGGGCTGGACTCAGACAGCATCAGCGCGGCCATTCGCAGTTTCTGGGCTAACCACGGCAAACCCATCGGCGCGTTGGCTCGCTAAGTTGGCATAGCCGTACGAGTAGCACTGCCTTAAAATTGCCCTTCGGACTTAAAAACGAGATCACGCCAGGCGCATAAGGCCTGGCTGCCGACATTCACTGATCAGATTAGACGTGTTGAGGATTAAACGTTCATGACGACGACGACCACACCGGCCAATAGCCATCCGGCTGCACTGATCGAGGATGTGCAAAGTCGCGTGGATTCGCGTCATATCGCGATCAACAAAGTGGGCATCAAAGACATTTCACATCCCGTGCGGATACACGGCCGTGACGGTCAGGTACAGCACACGGTAGCTAACTTTTGCATGACGGTGTTTTTGCCCGAGCAGTTCAAGGGCACCCACATGTCGCGCTTTGTGGAGATTTTAAATCTCCATGAGCCTGACCTGTCGATACCCTCGTTCCGACAACTCTTAAAAGATATGACTCAGCGACTCGACTCCAGCGAAGGCTATGTCGAAGCCTCGTTTCCATACTTTGTAATGAAAACAGCGCCAGTTTCTGGTGTTAAAAGTCTAATGAACTATCAGGCCACGTTGATCGGGTCGTGTGTCAACGGCACACCGGTGGTCTCCATGAAAGTGGTGGTCCCCGTAACCAGCCTGTGCCCTTGCTCGAAAAAAATATCCGACTACGGCGCTCACAATCAGCGCTCGCATGTCACGATCAGCGCACAAAGCCAATCGAATCTCTGGCTGGAAGATCTGATCGACATTGCCGAGCAAGAGGCTTCCTGCGAGGTCTACGCCATACTCAAGCGGCCGGATGAGAAATACGTGACCGAGCGCGCTTACGACAATCCGAAGTTTGTTGAGGACATGGCGCGGGATCTGGCCATTCGGCTGAATGCCGATGAGCGCATTGACTCGTACGTGGTGGAAGTTGAAAACTTAGAGTCGATCCACAACCACTCGGCGTACGCTCTCATTGAGCGTAAAAAAAGCCAGTAAGGCTAAAATTCTTATTGCGTGTTTTGAAGCCTGGCAATAAGCGAGTGCAGAAAGGCTTTATTGAAGCGCAGCTGGCAGGACGTGGATACCTGCTCTAAAAGCGTGGAGCTTAATCTCATCACCGTTACCGGGCCGCGCGCTCTGACGGTCGCCATGCGACGAGCTCCGCGCACATAGCTCGTCTCACCAAAGCATTCGCCCTGCCCTAAGACGCCTAAGGTTCCACCGCCGCGCTCTACCAGCACCTCGCCCGAGACGATCACATAAAAGCGATCGTCGCTGTCGCCTTCTTTGACGATCTGATCACCAGGACCGTGTTCAGTCCACTGCGCGGCGCGCAGCAGCTCAGCAATTTCGGAATGCCCGAAGTCATGGAAGAACTTCAAGCGACGCAGCAAAGCAAAATTTTCTTGGTCACTGGCGCGCGGAGCAACCGTTCGCAACTGTTGGTGGATGCGCGTCAACTCTACAGCCAACTCATGCCCTGAACGCGGCCTGCGCTCCGGGTCTTTATGCATAGCGCGCGCAACTAACGCCTCGAGCTCCTCGGGAACATCAGCGACTAGCGTATGAATGGGAGGTGGCGTTGCGTAGACAATCTGGTGCAGCAGCTTCGACAGATTGCTGGCTCGAAACGGGCGGTGACCCGTGAGAAGTTCGTACAAAACCGCGCCCAGTGCATAGATATCCGAGCGATTAGTGATCTCAAGCGACTGCACTTGTTCGGGTGACATGTAAGACGGACTACCCGCAATACCCTGAATCTGCGAGACGTCCGAGCCATCCACAAGGGCAATGCCAAAATCAATGATTCGTACATCATTATCTAGCGTGAGCATGATATTCGACGGCTTGATATCGCGGTGAATCACACCTCGACTGTGCGAATAGCTAAGCGCTTTAGCGCACTTATAAACAATTTCAATGAGATCCGTGGTGCGCAGTAAATTATCGGGCAAGCTGTAATTAGCCAGCGTGCGCGCACCATGAATAAATTCCGTGACAACGTACTTTTGCCCCGCCTCTTCACCGGCGTCATAAATGGGCAAGATATTGGGGTGCTGCAACATGCCAACCATGTGCGCTTCGGACAAAAACATTTTTCGGGCGGCCTGTGCCTTAGGCTCGCTGTCGTCGACCGTTGCGTTATAGACTTTAATAGCGACATCACGACCGTAGTACGGATCGTGAGAAAGGTAGACATTACCGGTGCTACCACGACCTACCGGCTTGATGATCTCGTACTTACCCACCCGCTCAGGGACCTGCCGAGCGTTAAAGTCAGCCCTCGGGAGAAGGCGAGCGGCGAGCAACGAGTTCACAACAATCGGTTCCAGTACGGCATCAGATGGGTCGGATAAATCGACAGTACGAGCATAATCTGCCGCTTCCACATCAACTGTGAAGTGACTCGCGGTTTGCTCCACGGGAACCATGGGCGGGCGATTCTTAGAATTCTTCGGATCTTTAGGCGGTTTCATGGGCGAAAGTGATCGAAACCACGGACGGCTAATTCACGGCTACCCAGCCGTACGCGCACACCCGACCCGGCGACAATTTCGCCAATACAGTGCACAGCCGGTGCGCCGGGTAATGCCATCAGCGCGGCCAACTCCGAACGCCGACTTTCAGGCACAGTGAAAAGCAATTCATAGTCATCACCTCCGCACAGCGCGAACTCTCGGGCTCGTTCTTCACCGGCGCAAGCATACAGTGCCCGCGATAAGGGCACGCTCTCCACACGTAGCACCGCACCAACACCGCTAACGCTCACCAGTTGCCCCAAATCAGCAGCCAATCCGTCTGAGACATCGATGCAGGCACTGGCCACACCGCGCAGGCGCAAACCCCAGTCGACGCGAGGCTCAGGCCGCTGGAAGCGGCGAATCAACCAGCCTCTGTCAGCCCCCTGGCCACCGAGCCGACCCTGTAACAAGGCTAACCCTGCCGCCGCGTCACCCGGCCAACCGGTCACGTACACCAGATCACCCGGCCTTGCGCCAGAGCGGCGCAAAGCGCTGCCGCGCGGCACCAGTCCCATCGCTTGCACGGTAACGCTCAAAGGTCCACGGGTGGTATCGCCACCAATGAGCGCCACTTCAAATTTACGCGCCAGCGCACTGAAGGCGCCAGCAAAGGTCTCTACCCACATCTCATCCGCCGTTGGCAGAGTCAAAGCCAGCGTAGCCCAGGCCGGCTGCGCACCCATGGCCGCTAGATCACTTAAGTTTACAGCCAGCGCCCGGTAGGCAACATCAGCAGGCTCGGCATCGGTTGGAAAGTGCACGCCGCACACCACGGTATCGGCCACCACCACCAGCTCATGGCCCTCGGGGATGTTGACGATAGCGCCGTCGTCACCCACACCTAAGACTACGTCGGAACGTTGCGCCCCACTGTGCGTGAAATAGCGATCGATGAGTTCGAACTCACCAGCCATCTCAATCAGCGCCGTGCTCGGCTCGGCGTAACTGGGCCGCCGCGCGGTCCAACACTGCATTGACGTACTTATGGCCATCGGTAGCACCAAAGCGCTTGGTTAACTCCACCGCTTCGTTGATGATGACTCGGTAAGGAACGTCAGCACGCTGCATCAATTCGTAAAAACCCAGCCACAAAATACCGTGCTCGACAGGATCTAAGCGATCTAAATCCACATCCGAGAAGCGCGCCAACTGTTCATCCAAACTATCGCGATGATCGGCGATTCCCATTAAGGCTTCACGAAAATACTCAGCATCCGCATCGGCAAATTCTGGATCGACGACAAACTGCTGATGCACGTCCTGCCAGGCGTGGCCGCCTATCTGCAACTGGTACAGTGCCTGCGCCAAGCTCTTACGAGCCGCGCGACGTGCCCGAGAGACTTGGCGAACTTCGCTGCCACGTGACACCTTAAGCATCCAACCGCTTTAATAGGTTGGCTGTTTCCAGCACGGCCAAGGCGGCCTCGGCGCCCTTATTACCGGCTTTTCCGCCGGCCCGATCCAAGGCCTGTTCCATCGTGCTACAGGTCAGCACGCCAAAGCCTACGGGCAAGGCGTGCTCGTGCGCTACGCGCGCCAGTCCAGCAGCACACTGTCCGGCAACGAACTCAAAGTGAGCCGTGTCACCTTCAACAACAGCACCCAGAGCAACAATGCCATCGTAGCGTTTGGACTGCGCCAGACGCACCGCTACCGGCGGCATGTCATAGGCGCCGGGAACGCGCACGATTTCCAGTTGCTTCTCGCTCGCGCCATGCCGCACGAGTGCATCGATCGCACCTTCGACCAGACGATCAACCACTAAAGAATTAAACCGCGACACTAGCAAGGCAAAACGCAGATCACGCGCCAACAGATCGCCTTCAAATACACGTACGGAGGCCGTCATGAAAAACTCCTAAAAAAGCTGCCCAATTATTCCTTAGGCACATCCACGTAAGAGGCTACTTCTAAACCAAATGCCGACAAGCCGTGCATTTGCTTAGGAGCCGATAATACGCGCATGCGCTTGATCCCTAAGTCCTGCAAGATCTGTGCGCCGATACCGTAGGTACGCAGTATGGGGCCACTGGTACGATGCGCACGCGCACGCCCCACCGACTGAACCGCATCGATCAGATCGCCCGGCGTTTCGTCCCAGCGCAACACAATCACAATGCCATGATCTTCTTGAGCCACTCGCGCCATCGCGGCGCGCAGCGTCCAGCCGGGCGGATCGGATAGGATGCCCAGATTATCGCGCAGGGTATCTTTGACGTGGACCCGCACTAAGGGCGTGGATTCTGGAGTGATCTCGCCGCGAATCAATGCCAGATGCACCGCACGGTGTACGTGATCTTCATAACAGCGCAATTGAAAAGGCCCGAACTCAGTATCTACGGTGCGCTCATACACACACTCAACACTACGTTCCTTTTCCAGGCGGTAGCGAATCAGATCAGCAATAGTGCCAATCTTCAGGCCGTGCTTGGCCGCAAAGGTCTCCAAATCACCGCGCCTGGCCATCGTTCCGTCGTCGTTGAGAATCTCAACAATGACCGCCGCTGGCTCAAAACCGGCGAGTCGTGCCAGATCACAACCGGCTTCGGTGTGGCCTGCGCGTGTGAGCACCCCACCCGGCTGTGCCATCAACGGGAAAATATGTCCAGGCTGGCGCAGGTCTTCGGGTTTGGCATCGGGATTGACTGCCGCACGGATGGTTTGTGCTCGGTCATGGGCTGAGATGCCGGTGGTTACGCCTTCAGCCGCCTCGATAGACAGGGTGAAATTGGTGCGATGGTCGGCGTTGGTCTCGCTGACCATTAACGGCAAGCGCAGGGCTTTGCAGCGATCTCGCGTCAAGGTCAGACAAATCAAGCCACGGCCGTAACGGGCCATGAAATTCACGTCCTCGGCACGCACGCTACTGGCCGCCATGACGAGGTCGCCTTCGTTCTCACGGTCCTCATCGTCCATGATGACGACCATGCGCCCTTGGCGCAGGTCCTCTAAAATCTCATCAATGCTGCTTAGGCCTGCCATAACGCGATATCCGCTATCCGGTTTTAAAGTAAATCAGGCCTTTAGTGTAGCAGGCGCGCCCGATTCCTCGCGATGAACTGTGAGCCGGCGCTAGCGCCGGAGCCTAGGCGATGCCATTCTGCGCGGGTTGTCCTCCCAGCTGAAGGTCCACGCCCATGAAACGTGCCGGTTCACTCTACCTTTGGGTCTTGATCGGCATAGCCGCCGGCGCACTACTCGGCGTTGTCTCACCGGTCAGCGCGGTAGCCCTGAAGCCACTGGGTGACAGCTTTTTAGCCCTCATCAAACTACTCATCGCGCCGCTGATTTTCTGCACGGTGGTGGAAGGTGTTGGTGGAGCCGGTGGCGCCACTCGTCTGGGCCGTGTGGCCGGCCGCACGTTAGTCTACTTTGAGGTAGTGAGCACCTTGGCCCTGGTCATCGGCCTTGTGGTTGGCAATCTTTTTAAACCCGGGGCGGCTCTTAACCATCCGGGTTTAATACTGGACACCGCAGCCGTGGATGGCTTTACGCATCGGGCTGCAGACCTAACCCTGGTTGGGTATCTGCAGCATTTAATCCCAACGACCTTTGTGGATGCGTTCACCGGCCAAGGTGATCTGCTGCAAGTCCTGCTGGTGGCCATCTTAATAGGCTTAGCGCTCTCACAAAGCGGTCCGGCGGCAGAGCCTTTTCGGGCAGTACTGCGCTCAACCAGCCATGTCTTGTTCAGTGCCATACGCCTGGTGATGTTTTTAGCGCCTTTGGGCGCCGGCGCGGCCATGGCATTTACGATAGGAAAATACGGCGCCGGCGCGCTGCGTGATCTTTTGCAGTTTGTGCTGCTTTTCTACGCCACCTGCGCGATGTTTGTTGTCGTGGTTTTAGGCCTTATTGCCTCTTGGGTGGGCTTCTCGATTTTTCGATACCTGCGCTACATGCGCGCGGAACTACTCACGTTGTTAGGGACTTCGTCCAGCGAGACCGTACTGGCACCGCTGATGCAAAAACTAGAACAACTCGGCTGCGGCAAGCGCACGGTGGCCTTAGTGGTACCGGCTGGGTACTCGTTTAATTTGGATGGCACCAACATCTACATGACGCTGGCCACCTTGTTCGTTGCTCAAGCGCTGGGTATCGAATTAACGCTGACCGAGCAATTAGCCATCATTGGCATCGCCATGCTGACCTCTAAAGGGGCGGCTGGCGTCTCAGGCAGTGGTTTTGTGACGCTCGCCGCCACGCTCATCGCCGTTCCTAAAATACCGGTGGCCGGGCTTGCCTTGATTTTTGGCATCGATCGCTTCATGTCAGAGGCCCGGGCCTTAACTAATTTTATTGGCAACGGTGTCGCGGCCATTGTGATCTCCCGCTGGGAAGGCGATTTAGACTTAGCGCGACTTCAATCTGAACTAACGTCAGAGACCGAAAATTCCCGCTAAGTATCCAGCGATAAGCCTTTAGCACGTTTGATAAGAAGGATGGCGCAGGCCATGAAAAAGCCGCCGCAGTGACTGACTGCGGCGGCTGATCAACTTAAGCTTATTTAACTTAAATTAAGCGCTTTTCAAAGCGCCATTACTCAATAAGCATTACCAGATATGCACCCGCGTCTCAGGCGCCGTGTACATGCCATCACCGGGCTTAATGCCATAGGCTGCAAAGAACCCGTCTTGGTTTGCCAAAGTACCGCGCACGCGGAACTGCGCTGGGGAGTGCGGATCGATTTTGTTTAATCGAATGCTCTCGCTGTCACGGGCCTTGCCACGCCAAATCTGAGTAAAGCCGGCATAGAAACGCTGATCACCAGTAAGTCCGTCCAGCACCAGAGCCGGCTTGCCACTTAAGGAGATCTGGTAAGCCTTATAAGCGACGGCTAAACCGGAATTATCGGCGATGTTTTCGCCCAGGGTCAGTTCACCGTTACCGAAGTAACCTTTAACAACCTCATAGCCTGAATACTGAGCAACCAGCGCTTTGGTCTTCTGGGCAAACTTCTCGTGATCGGCAGCGGTCCACCAGTCACGCAGATTACCCTTACCGTCAAACTGGGCGCCCTGATCATCAAAACCATGACTGATCTCATGGCCGATCACCGCACCAATGCCGCCGTAATTTACGGCATCGTCAGCATCGGCTGAGAAGAACGGTGGCTGCAAGATGGCCGCAGGGAACACGATTTCGTTGAGCTCAGGGTTGTAGTACGCATTGACGGTCTGCGGAGTCATGCCCCACTCGTCACGATCAATAGGCTTACCGAGCTTGGCGATGTTGCGCTCGGCCTCAAACGCTTCGGCACGCTCGACGTTGCCGTACAAATCACCCGGCTTTACCACCAGCTTGCTGTAATCGCGCCACTTCTTGGGGTAGCCGATTTTAGGTGTAAACAGCGCAAGTTTGGCTTGAGCCTCACGTTTGGTTTCAGGGCTCATCCAATCCAACGTGTCGATGCTGCTACGGAACGCCGCCAGCAGATTGGCGACCAACGCCTCAGCGCGTGCTTTGGCCTGTGGCGAGAAGTTGCGAGCCACGTACTGACGCCCTAGCGCCTCACCCATGGCGCCTTCGGTTACCGATACCGCTCGTTTCCAGCGTGGCTCGTTCTGCGGAACCTCACGCAAAGCCGTGCCGTAGAAAGCAAAGCGCGTGTCCACATAAGCTTTAGGCAGATACGGTGCGGCATGATTCAGCACATGCCACTTAAAGTAGTTCTGCCATTGCTCCACCGGAGTTGCCGCCACAATCGCGCCTAGCTTCTGCAGATAACTAGGCTGACTGACCGTTAAATCTTTAATTTTGCTGGCAACACCCGCTTGGGTCAGAAACGCCGTCCAATCCATTTCTGGTGCGAGTGCGGATAATTTGGCCACCGGCATCAGATTGTAGGTCTTAAGCGGATCCCGATTCTCGACCTTGGTCCACTGTGCCTCAGCGATTTTCTTTTCTAACGCGACGATTTGTGCTGCTTTGTCAGCGGCATTGGACTCGCCGGCCAGGGTCAGCATGGAGGCTATGTAGGTCTGGTACTTCCCACGAATACCCGCTAAACGTGCGTCATCACTTAAATAATAGTCACGATCCGGCATGCCCAGACCCGCCTGACTGATATCAACGATGTAACGAGTGGAATCTTTATTATCTTGATGAATTCCAAAGTCCACCGGCGAACTCACCGAGATGCGATCCAGGTGACCGAACTCACCGGTTACCTGTGCCTTGGTTTTGATCGCAGCAATATGCGCGAACTCCGCGGCTAGTGGCTTGATGCCAGCTGCTTCAACTGCGGCTTCATCCATGAACGAGGCATAAAACGTTTTTAGCTTAGCTTGATCGGCGTCAACCTTAGCACCGGCTAGCGTAGGAGCCTCGAGAATGGCTCGCACTTCGGCGCGGGCTTTCTCGTTTAACTCATCAAAGCTGCCCCAGCGCGCACGATCCGCTGGGATCTCGTTTTTAGCAAGCCAACCGCCGTTGACGTGCGCAAAAAAATCATCCTGCGCTCGAACCGAGTTAGCGAAACCGGCGAGTTCAACACCGGATTTCACCGAATCAGCAGCTGCTAAAGCCAAAGTGGCACCGAGCACACCGACCAGTGCCCAAGAAGCCTTACCGTAAATACGCATTGTTATGAGCCTTCCCTAGAGTCTGCTGGTTGCAGACGATACGTGCATTTTATGCACATAAAAAACACGCCGAACAGTCCCTGACTTGGACCTTTTGGTCGTGCTGTTACGCATCAAAACCACCGGCTTAAAAACAAAAAAGCCCCGCGGGCAAAGCCCGCGGGGCCGGTCTCAATTCACCGAATTTTGGGGTTCAGCGCGGAGGAGACTCGAGTGCTTATACGCACCCTATTCCGCTACGACCGCTGTATTACCAGCGACCGCCACCACCACCGCCGCCGCCACCACCGCCGAAGCGATTGCCGCCGCCGCCGCCGCCTGGACGACCACCACCGCCACCGGTGCGTGGCTTGTCCTGCGCTTCGTTAACGCGCAGTGGACGACCGCCCATCGAGTGACCGTTCAGCGCTGCGATAGCGCGGGCCGAGTCAGCCTGTGACATTTCAACGAAACCAAAGCCGCGCGGACGACCCGTCTCGCGATCCATTGGCAGGGAAACCGACTCAACAGTACCGTGAGCTGAGAACAGAGCACGGACCGCTTCTTCGTCGGCCGAGAAAGGCAAGTTGCCTACGTAAATCTTCGCCATGAGTAAAAAAAACTCCAAACAATCTGCCCAAGCTACGCAAAATGCGCACAAGGGCCCACACAGCAGGAGGACGACGTTTAGGGGCGAAGAGGACTAGCCTGCTAGCGATCCGTGGCGACGACTCCTGTCACCTGATCGAGGTCAATTCGGCTAGGTCGGTGCGCTTAAGCGCGCATAGAACAGGACGGATGGTCAACGATCGAGGTTGAGACTAACAGGTTCCCAACTCAATGTCTCTATATTTGTCAAGATCCCTGTAGAGCCCAATTGCTGCGCTGCACGGTTGAGCCACGCCTCTTACCGCCGTCAATTCAAGCTTTGCCTTAAGGTTCGATTGTGCCAGTGTGCACGTCATCTAACCGTTGCGTGAGTGAACTATGGGTATCTGGTCCCGAAAATCCGTCGCCGCCCTAACCGAAGAGGCCTTTGGCACCACGGGCCATCGCTTCAAACGATCCTTGGGAGTCTGGAGCCTGACAGCCTTTGGGGTAGGCTCCACGGTCGGTGCCGGTATTTTCTCGATGACCGGCGATGTGGCTGCCCATCAGGCAGGCCCGGCCGTTACGTTGTCTTTCCTTGCAGCGAGCATCGCGTGTTTTTTTGCCGGACTGTGCTACGCCGAGTTTGCAGCCATGGTGCCTATCGCCGGCAGTGCTTACTCCTACTCCTATGCCACGTTAGGTGAGGGTGTGGCTTGGATTATCGGCTGGAGCTTAATCTTAGAGTGGCTATTCGCCGCGTCGGTGGTGGCTATCAGCTGGTCTGGGTATGTCTCAGCAGCGCTTAAGGATTTAGGCATGGCCCTGCCCGCAGCGCTGTCCTCGTCGCCTTTAACCTTAGATGCCGCCGGCCACATCATTAGCTCCGGAACGCTGGTGGATTTACCGGCCATGCTGGTCGTGCTGGGCTGTACCGCCATCTGCATTTACGGCTTAAAAACCTCCAGCCTGATTAATAACGTCATTGTGGTGGCTAAAGTTCTGGCGCTACTGGCCATCATTTGGGTAGGCCTGACCCACGTGAACGTCAGCTACTGGCACCCGTTCGTGCCGGTGAACCAGGGGGCTTTTGGTCAGTTCGGCTGGTCCGGTGTGGCCAGTGGCGCGGGTACTTTATTCTTCGCCTACATAGGCTTTGACGGTGTGTCGACGCTAGCCGAAGAGACGCGTAACCCGCAACGCACGGTCCCGTTGGC
This sequence comes from uncultured Pseudomonadota bacterium, assembly GCA_903828595.1. Lineage (GTDB taxonomy): Bacteria > Pseudomonadota > Gammaproteobacteria > Steroidobacterales > Steroidobacteraceae > CAIKMS01. The sequence continues at coordinate 107,099 of CAIKMS010000021.1, forward strand.
GCTGTTCTTCTCGTTGTTGATTTGTACGTTTCTCTACGTGGGCGTGAGCTTATCCATCACCGGCCTGGCCGATTACCGGACCTTAGGGGTTGCCGATCCGCTGTATCAGGCACTGTCGGCCTCCGCACTGCCCTTGGGCTGGCTTAAGGTTGTGGTGGGTCTGGTGGCTATCTTAGGTTTGGTCTCGGTTGTGCTGGCAAGCATCATCGGTCAGGTTCGAATCTTTTATGCCATGAGCCGGGATGGCTTACTGCCCGCGTCGATCGGAGCTATTAACCCGAAAACTAACACGCCGGTTTTAGGAACACTCATCACCGGGGTGGTTGCAGCGATCACCGCGGGCCTGTTGCCCCTGGGTCTGCTGGGTGAATTAATTTCGATAGGCACTTTGCTGGCCTTTGCCATGGTCTGCACTGGCATTTTGATCCTGCGCAAGATCGCCCCGAATCAACATCGTCCGTTTAGAACACCGTTCGTGCCGGCGGTGCCCTTACTGGGCATCCTGACTTGCGCCATTCTCATGTACAGCCTGCCCACCGACACTTGGATACGCTTAGCGGTCTGGCTAGGGTTGGGGTTTGTGGTTTATTTCAGCTACGGACGTAAGCATTCAAAACTCAAAGACAGCTAAGGTTTGCGCGCAATCATCAGCGGTTTTCGATAGATATCGCACCTTGCAGGCCTGAAGCTAAAAAGTGCGCCCTGCGCGCCAATCGGCGAGCAGGGGCATAGCTCAACAGGGTCAGGCCTAAATTAGGATGCGTTCTACGAGTGGCTAAGCCCCGCGCAAAAACGCCGAATGCGCAGACATCCCTCACGAATTAATTCGGGTGTGGTTGCAAAGCTTAAGCGCACAAAGCCCTCGGTCGCGCGGCCAAAGGCCGCGCCATCCACCACGGAGACTTTTTCCTGGGCGTAAAGGCCACGCATAAAGTCACCGCTGGATAGCCCCGTCTGGCGAACATCCAAAAGCAAAAACATACCCGCGTCGGGCAGCTTAAACTGAATGTTCGGCAAATCGCTCAATAAAGAGGCCATCAGTTGCGCGCGCTGCGTGCAGTACTGACGCATGGTGTTCTCAGCCATATCGCTCATACCAATGGCCTTTACAGCCGCCTCTTGTATAAACCCTGGCAGGCCAAACAGCATGCACAGAGTCAGCGCCTCTACCGCAACAATGACCTCGCGCGGCGCGACCAACCAACCCACCCGCCAGCCGGTCATCGCGTGTGACTTCGACAAACTCCCCACAGTAATCACGCGATGACTCAACGTGGCCGCAACACCCGGCACGTGGCCGTGCTGGGCAATGCCGGCATACACCTCATCAGCCACAATCCAAAAATCGTGTTTTTCAGCCAACTCACCGATGACCGCCCAGTCATCAGCGGTGAGCGTAACGCCGGTAGGATTGTTCGGCGTGGTGATGAGTGCCACCCGCGTGCGTGGTGATACCGCCTCGCGGAAGGCTTGGGCGTTAAACCGAAAATCCTGATCGGCACGCTGCTGCACACGAACCAGCTTGGCGCCACAGACCTCCATAGTGGCTGGGTACGTGGTGTACATTGGATCCAGAGCAATGACCTCGTCACCAGCGCCACCCAAGCACAACGAGGCTACAAAAAGCGCGTTCTGCGCGCCGCTGAGCACGGCCACTTGGTTCGCCTCCACGTGCTGACCGGTTCGGCGGGTATGCAGATCCGCAATAGCCGCGCGCAACGTGTCTCGCCCGCCAGCCGACGTGTAATGGGTATCACCGCCCCGCAAGGCTTCAATAGCCCGATCCACTACCGCCACGGGCGTGTCCAAATCCGGATCACCGACGCTTAAAACAACGGCGCTCTCGCCCCGCGCTACTGCCGCTTGAGCCGCATAGTGCGTCAACCAGGCATCCGCACCCTCACCCGAAATCCTATCCACCAGCGCCGAGAGCTTCATAGACATTCCTTAAACCAATTGATTTTGGGTAACATTCGTTACCGTTTGTCTGTCGCTATGATAACGCAGCCGACGCCCCGCTCGGGCCGCTTCAGATTGCAAATGAGGCGCCACTCAACCACGCCAAGGATTTTTTATGACCAGCCCCACCGAATTGACTGTAGGCGAGTATTTATCCGCGACGCTGGCGCTCAATGGCATTGATACGGTGTTTGGTATACCGGGCGTGCACACGCTAGAGCTTTACCGAGGAATCGCACGCGCGAATCTAAAGCACGTCCTGGTGCGCCACGAACAGGGGGCGGGATTTGCCGCTGACGGCTACGCGAGATTAAGCGGCAAGCCAGCCGCCGCCTACGTCATATCAGGCCCTGGCTTTACCAATGTGTTGACCGCGCTGGGTCAGGCCTATACCGACTCTGTGCCCCTGCTCGTGGTGGCCAGCACGGCGGCGCGCCATTCGCTCGGCAAACAGTGGGGCGCGCTGCACGAACTGCGCAATCAGCGTGATATCGCTGCAACGGTGACCGGACATGCCGGACATGCGCAAAGCGCTGAAGACGTCAGAGCGCATCTAAAGCATGCCTTTTGTGTCATGCGCGCCGCGCGCGCCCGACCGGCTTACCTGGAAATCCCTCTGGACGTGTTAAGCCTTCCAGCGGGTATTAGCCCGGAGCGCTTTACCGACGCACCGGCCTTCCCGGAGGCTCCGGCTAACACGCTGGCGCACGCCGCCCAACGACTGCGCGCCGCCAAAGCACCGGTCATCATTGCCGGCGGCGGCGCCAAGCACGCAGGAGCTGAACTCACCGCGTTAGTGGAGCTACTGGGAGCCCCGTGCTTTCTGACGGCAGCCTCCAAGGGCGTCTTACCGGAGGCCCACCCCCTGAACGTCGGTGCCTCGCTGCCTTATGCAGCCAGCCAAGCACTGATTCGTGACGCGGACGTTGTCCTGGTGGTTGGTTCGGAATTAGCCGAAACCGATCACTACATCGTCAAGCTGCCGATCCATGGCACGATGATTCGGGTCGACGTAGATCCGATCAAATTGTCGGACCAATACGCCAACGACGTGGCCATCTTGGGCGATTCGCAGCAAGCGCTGGCAACCTTGGTCACCCAATTAGCCGGGCATCAGCCCAGTCGCAATGCCCAATCTGACGTTAAAGCCGCGCGGGCCAGCATCACGGCGTCGTGCGATGCACCCACCGCGCATCTGCATGCTCTATTGAGCGGGCTGCGTCAGGGACTACCGACCGATGCGGCGTTGTTTACCGACATGACGCAGATAGCCTACGCAGGCACTTATGGCTTTAGCACCAACCAGCCGCTTACCTGGTTCCATCCCTCGGGGTACGGAACACTGGGTTACGCCTTACCGGCGGCCGTAGGTGCGAAGTTCGCCTGCCCGGAATCACCGGTGGTGGCGTTAGCCGGTGACTTTGGTTTGCAGTTCACGCTGCACGAACTCATGACAGCCGTCGAGCACCAGTTGTCGATTCCGATCGTGGTATGGAACAACTCCGCGTTGGGACAAATTCGAGATGACATGCTGGGCGCTGACATTCCGCCCATCGGCGTGATTGGCCAGAACCCCGATTTTCAGGCGCTTGCGCGCGCGTATGGTGCGCACGCTATTCATGTCACAACACCCAATGAACTCAGTGCGGCCGTCAAGCAGGCCTTGCAACTACGTGGACCCACGGTCATTGAAGTGACGCCAACATCGTTGGCTTAAGGCAGGCAATCGCCTGTCCCCTAAAGAAAACGGCGCCAGAGAGGCGCCGTTTTTTATCAGCCCGCCATAGAGCCGATTGATCAGGCATCGTCCGCGCCTAAAGTTTAATAATCGAACCCATAAAAAAAGGGGTGATTGCAAGCAATCACCCCCGGCATCGAACAGCTCCATCTCGAAAGCGCAAGCGCTTCGGGCATCGCGGTCCTTGTTACCAAGGACCGCTTGGAGCTAGATGTTATTTCCAGAAATACACGTTATCGATGTAGAACGTACCATTCTGATTTCCACCAACGTTGTCGATGAATAACAACTGGTAGATGGAAGTAGTTCCTTGCAGTCCGCTTCCCGTAAACGACGACAGCGGGATGTCGAGACTCACCCAGGCACCCTTGGTGATCGCCGGGGTCGTCGTTGCATTGAAGTTCACCTGACCCTGCACTTGGTTTGTCGGACCATTTACAAGAATGACTCCAAACTGGGTCGTATCAGGCGTCCACACATCAACGTGCATGGTGGTGTAGGACGTGATGTCGATGGTAGCGAACTGCCAACCCTGGTAGTTCATGCTGGCGTATTCCCACACCTTCTGTGAGCCTGCGCCGATGCTGACCTGTGACACGGATAGGCTGTCACCGAACGGATTGAAGTTGGTGCCAGTCTGATCTGTGTATACACCGCTGCTGTTGTAAAGAGACAGAACATTCGCGGATGGATGCGAGGGCGTCGCTGCCAAAGCCGTTGGCGCCGCTGGCGGCGGCGGTGCAGACAGCGCTGGTGCTGACGGCGCCGAGGCACCGATAAAGGTTATCGGCCCCACAAAGAACGTCTCGTCTGCAGCCGGTGCTGCGCCGCTGTTACCGCACGTAAAGTCCGGGAAGACCGACATTTTGTTGAAGGTATAGGCCGGATTCAGCGCTGCCGTACCTGGAGCCTGCTTCGACATGTCGAAGGTCAAAGTCTGCCAACCGGTAGTTGGAACCACGACATCAGTTTCCACGGTATGCGTAGGGTCGTTTGCGTCCTCAAACTTCAGTTTGAAATCTACGCCCGCTACTGGCGCATACACTACGGCAGTCACTGTCGTGGCCGTTGCTGAGAACGGCACCTGCGGAATGGAGTTGTTATAGCCGATAGCAATCGTAGCGCCTGCGTAGCATTGCGCACCCACCTGCGGCTTAGTAACGCTTGCCACTAACGGACCCGCTGGCCCACCAGCCGGCACGCCGGTGCTGGTTGTCGTGCCCGAGCCACCGCCAAATGCAGCAAACGAATACGTCACGCCCGACTCGTTAAAGTTAGCGATGGTATACGTGGCTGCCGGTACTGGCACATTGATCGTCGACTGTGCAGACACCGCGCCGAGGCTTGCAGTCACGGTCGTGATGCCAGAGTGAGCTGCGGTTACCAGGCCACCTGCGCTTACCGAGGCCACCGTCGTATCGGATGACAGGTAGCCCACAGTGGTTGTTAGATCCTTCGAGGAGCTATCACTGTAATGACCCGTAACCGTTAGCTGCTGCGTCGCGCCTACGGCAACCGTTGGGTTAGCCGGAGCTACTTCCATCGACATCAGTACGGGTGGAGGAGGAGCTGAAACCGTCACAGCAGCGTTAGCCGACTTGCCACTGACCGTATCCGTGGCAGTGACTATCGCTGAGCCCGCAACGCTGCCTGCTGTGACTAGACCGCCGGCGCTGACGGTCACACCGGCATTAGTGACCACACTAAATGTCGCATTGGCCGTCAGATCCTGAGTCGAGCTATCACTGTAAGTACCCGTCAGCGTTAGCTGCTGTGTGGCACCGAAGAGCAGGTTGACTGTGGCTGGGGTAACTGCAACTGACGACAAGGTCGGCACCGGTGCGCTAACGGTGATCGCAACCGTCGCGGTGGCCGAACCATTGGTTGCCGTGATCGTCGCGCTGCCGGCGGCAACAGCCGTCACAATACCCGCCGAACTCACGGTGGCTACGCCCGAAGCTGAACTGGCGAAGGTCGACGTCGATGTAACGTTTTGCGTGCTGCCGTCACTGTACGTGCCGGTAACGGTCAGCGTTGAGGTCTCCGGCGGCGTAAGCGACGTGGGCGAGGCCGCTACGGAGATCGATGAGAGCGTGGGAGTAACGGGGGTGGATGAACCACTACTACCGCCACCGCACGCGGCTAATGCCAAACCCGAACACGCAAGAAGCGCGAACAGACGAAACCGCCGAAGAATATTCATGATGTAAAAGACTCCTTAGGAGACACGCCTTAAATGCTCAACCCGTTACGACCGATAGGGCCAAAGAACCCTTCATCTTGCCGATCCAGCAGTCGCTTGCCTCTAGGCAAGCGGATGATGAATGCGCTTTGAGAAAGCGCTTTCATTTTTGAATCTACCATGAGACTTAAGTTGCCGGCTAATCAATCTGACGGGATTTAATTTTTGCGCTGCAGCAAGTGAGCTGGCCGCGCCAGATACTGCAGCGCACCAACATCCGCTTTCACGCGATCGCCAGTCGATATGCACTAGAGGCTCAACGAAAGTGGCAAGCCTATGGCGTCAGTCGAGTCTGGACTGACTGACCAAGCGGTCTACGTAACGGCTAATCACGTCAATCTCGATATTGACGCGCGAACCTGACACCAACGCACCTAAGGTGGTTACTACCCGAGTGTGCGGAATCAGATTGACTCCAAAGCGGTTGCCCTCCACTTCGTTGACGGTCAGGCTGACCCCTTCCACGGTGACCGAGCCTTTAGGTGCAATGTAGCGGGCCAATGGCCCTGGCACCTCAAACACCACGCGCCAGGAACGCGCGTCATCGCTGGTAGAAATCACGGTTGCCACGCCGTCCACATGACCGGTCACGTAATGACCGCCCAGGGCATCACCCACCCTCAGGGCCGGCTCCAGATTAACCGACGAGCCCGGCACCAGATTCCCCAGCGTGGTTTTAGCCAGCGTTTCATTCGACACATCCGCACTAAAGCTCGATGAGCCCAACGCCGTTACTGTCAAACAAGCACCGGCCACGCTGATGCTGTCGCCTAAGGTGGCCCGCGATAGATCCAGCTGACCGGTGTCAATCACTAATTCCACATCGCCACCTTTAGGGTTCGTGGCTGCAATACGACCTATGGCCTGGACAATACCGGTAAACATGCGTCCTTCCTAAGCGCGACGGGGCGCTAACGTTAAGCGTAGATCCGTGCCCACCTGACGCGAATCCAATAATTTAAAATTCAGGCGCCGCTCTAAGGACTCCAAGCGTGGCAGCGTCGCTAACGGTGAGGCGTCCGGCCCCAGCAACGTTAAGGCTTGGTACAGCACCAACTCATCAACTAAATCAGCGTTGAGAAAAGCACCGGCCAACTCAGGCCCGCACTCCACGAGTAACTCGTTCACACCGCGATGGGCGAGCTCACGCAAAACCTCACCCAACGAAGGTCGATTAAGCCCCCCTTCACGCTCAACGGTGATCACTTCTACTCCCAGATGGCGGATTGGCTCCAGCCAGGTCTGCGTGGGATCTGTCGTGAACAAAAGGCTGCTGCCCGCCTCGCTAAAAAGACGTGCATCGGGCCGCAGCGGCTGGGTGCCGGCAATCACCACCCGCAACGGAATTCGGCCTGCCATCGGCAGACCGGAGTCACGCACGGTCAGTCGCGGATCATCAGTACGCACCGTACCGCCACCGGCCAAAATCGCGGAACTTCGCGCCCGCAAGCGCTGCACATCGTTACGCGCCGCCTCACTGGTTATCCAGCGACTCTCGCCGTTGTGCAGGGCCGTACGCCCATCAAGGCTGGCAGCCAGCTTCAAACGCACGAACGGAATGCCACGAATCAGCCGCGAGAAAAAACCCGGGTTTAACTCGTCACACTGCGCCTTCAGGCATCCACCGAGCACCTCAATTCCAGCTGCACTCAAAGCAGCGGCACCGGCACCATTGACGCGCGGATCGGGATCTGCACTGCCAAAGATCACGCGCGCAACGCCGGCTTCAATCAGGGCATGGGTGCAAGGTGAGGTGCGCCCAAAATGCGCGCACGGCTCTAAAGTGACGTAGGCCGTTGCACCTTTAGCGCGCTCGCCGGCCGCGCGCAGGGCGCGCGGCTCCGCATGCAAATCACCGGCCCGCTCGTGCCAACCTTCACCGACAACCTCACCACGACGCACCAGCACACAGCCTACGCGTGGGTTCGGATCGGTCGAATACAAGCCGCGCGCAGCCAACTGCACGGCGCGGCTCATGAAGGCATGGTCGGCCGCACTAAAACTCATTTTTTCCCTAACTTGGTGAGCCGAGTCGGTGGCAGGGTTCCCTCGGCGAGGAAAGACAACTGACCTTCCTTACGCTCAGGACCACGGTCACTACCGCGATCGCTGCGCAGTCTATCGATCTCGGCATGAAACGCATCAATATCTTGAAAACTACGGTACACCGAGGCAAAGCGCACGTAGGCTACTTCATCTAAATGTCGTAGCTCTTCCATCACCATTTCACCCACCAGACGCGAGGGCACTTCCCGCTCGCCTAAGCCACGCAGCTGATGACAGATACGATTAACCGCCGCATCAATTCCATCGGTGCTAACCGGGCGCTTTTCCAGCGCCTTACGCATACCCGAGTGCAACTTCGCGGCATCAAAGGGTTCGCGGGTCTGGTCGCTTTTGACCACTTGAGGCATTAAAAGCTCGGCCGCCTCAAAGGTCGTGAATCGCTCCTCGCACTCCAAACACTCGCGGCGCCGGCGAATCTGTCGACCCTCGCCGGCAAGGCGAGAGTCGATCACTTTCGTTTCGGTATGACCGCAAAAAGGGCAATACACGAAAAGCTGTCGATTAGGCCCGGTAAACCGGGAACCGACGGCACAGTGCGGTAACTTCCGAGCGTACGCGCTCTAAGACCGCCGGGTCGGCCTCCACACCACCCTTACCGTCGGGTGAGCCTAAGTGAGCACGCGACGACAGGTTATCCAGCACGTCGGCAATCAACCCAGCCAGGATTTCTACTTCCGGTGCCTTAAAGCCACGCGTGGTGATCGCCGGTGAACCCAAGCGCAGGCCGCTGGTGATCATCGGTGGACGCGGATCGTTGGGCACGGAGTTTTTGTTTACCGTGATGTGTGCCTGACCTAAAGCGGCATCGGCATCCTTGCCGGTCACGTTCTTGGAGACGAGACTTAACAAGAACATATGGTTATCCGTGCCCCCGGACACCACGTCATAACCGCGCTTCATCAACGCCGCCGCCATCGTGCGCGCGTTAGCAACGGTCTGCTGCTGGTACAGCGCAAACTCTGGCTGCAGCGCTTCTAGGAAAGCCACGGCCTTTGCGGCAATCACGTGCATCAACGGGCCACCCTGCATGCCAGGGAATACCGCCCACTGGAACTTCTTGGTGAACTCTTCGGGCTCATTCGACAGGATGATGCCGCCGCGCGGACCGCGCAGGGTCTTGTGCGTGGTTGAGGTGACCACGTGCGCGTGCGGGAAGGGACTGGGGTACACACCACAAGCCACCAAACCGGATACGTGCGCCATATCCACCATGAATACCGCACCAATCTCATCGGCAACACGGCGGAAACGCGCAAAATCCAGCACGCGCGAATACGCGCTAAAGCCGGCAATGATGAGTTTCGGCTTGTGCTGGCGAGCCAACGCTTCCATCTGCTCGTAATCAATCTCACCGGTCTCTGGGATGATGCCGTACTGCACGCTGTTATAAACGCGCCCAGAGAAGTTGATTTTTGCGCCGTGGGTGAGATGACCGCCATGATCCAGGCTCATGCCCAACAGCAGATCGCCGGGCTGTAATAACGCCAGAAACACCGCAGCATTCGCCTGGGCACCCGAGTGCGGTTGCACGTTCGCGTAAGACACGCCGTAGAGCTTCTTCAGACGATCAATGGCCAGTTGCTCGGCAACGTCCACGTTCTCGCAGCCACCGTAGTAGCGCTTACCAGGATAGCCTTCGGCGTACTTATTCGTCAGCACCGAACCCTGAGCCTCCAGCACGCGGGGGCTGGCATAGTTTTCGGAGGCGATCAGTTCGATGTGGTCTTCCTGACGCGTGCGTTCATGCTCCATCGAGGCCGATAACTCAGGATCAAAACCAGCAATCGTCATTTTCTGATCAAACATTCGGGCGACTCCGCAAAAACGTGAAGATGAAAGTAGAGATGCAATTGTAGCGGATGAGACGACCGCTGAGTGCTAAAGCGAACAGCTTCCACCGACGAAAGCTGAAGGTTTATCTCACCTCGATGAAAGCCTGCAGCACACGTACCCAGGCCCGAGCAATATTGTGGCGGTTGTAGCCACCGCCACCTAAAGCCAGCAGTCGTCCAGCACAGCACTCGCGCGATAAGTGCCGCAACCGAGTGGCCGCATGAGCGTGTGCCGCCTCGGTCAAGGACAAATGGGTAATAGGATCGCCCTTGAGGGAGTCCGCGCCGCACTGCAACAAAATGAATTCCGGCTGGCCTGCACGCAAATACGCTTCCACTCGTTCCCACTGTGCGTAAAACTGCGCATCGTCTGCGCCAGGCGGTAAGGGAATGTTGAGTTTCGTGCCTGCTGCCAGACCCCGACCCGTCTCCTCGGCGGCGCCCGTGCCGGGATAGAGAAATCGACCGTCCTCGTGCAGGTCAGCAAACAGCAGGTTCGGATCGTCTTCGAAGGCGTAAAACACCCCGTCACCGTGATGAGCATCGATATCCACATACGCAATGCGGGTTAAACCAAAGCGCCGGCGTAGTTGCTCGATCACCACCCCACAGTCGTTGAAGACGCAGAACCCGGCCGCCGCATCGCGTCTGGCGTGGTGCAGACCCGCGATCGGCACAAAAGCAGCCTGCACTTCGCCGGCCATCAAAGCCTCGGTGGCCACCAAACTGGCACCGACGACCGCCGCCGCCGCCTCATAAACTCCGCGAAAGGCCGGGGTATCGCCGGCATCTAAGTACCCCTCACCGCGCGCACTCAAAACCTGTACCCGAGCCAGATAGTCTTTGGTATGAAAAGAGGCTAGCTCCTCGTAAGTGGCCTCACGGGGCGCCAACCAGGCTAGCTGATCGCGCAAACCCTCGCGCTCCACCTCACGAATGAAGACTTCGTGCCGATCGTAGCCAAAGGGATGACCGTTACCAAAACCGTAACGGGCGATCCGCTCGCCGGCTACCAGGGCGGTATTTCGCGTCACTGTCATGACTTTAAGCCTAACAGCTATCCGTGCCAGCCCGCATGACGGGTGTGAAGAACCGGATTTTTGCGGATTGCCGTTGGCTCCGGCCACCTTTACAGCCGATAATCCCGATTCCTACGTACCGATGCTTTCTAGGATCCCATGGCGCAATTTATTTACACGATGAACCGGGTCTCTAAGGTTATTCCGCCCAAGCGGACCATCCTGCGGGATATTTCCCTGTCCTTTTTTCCAGGCGCCAAGATTGGCGTCTTAGGTTTGAACGGTTCGGGTAAAAGCACGCTGCTGAAAATCATGGCAGGGCTTGATAAGGAAATTGACGGTGAGGCGCGCCCGCAACCCGGCATCAAGATCGGGTTCTTGGAGCAAGAGCCCGAACTCAACCCCGAGCAGACGGTGCGCGAGATTGTTGAAGAAGGCGTTAAGCCCATCAAAGATGCGCTGACTCAGCTTGAAGCGGTCTATGCCGCCTACTCGGCCGAAGACGCGGATTTCGACAAGCTGGCGGCTCAACAGGCGGATCTGGAGGCCTTTCTGGCCACCGTCGATGGCCACAACCTAGAGCGCACCTTGGACGTGGCGGCCGATGCTCTGCGACTTCCTGAGTGGTCTACGCAGGTCAAGCACCTCTCCGGTGGTGAGAAGCGCCGGGTCGCGCTGTGTCGACTGCTGCTGTCCAAGCCCGACATGCTGCTGCTAGACGAACCGACCAACCATCTGGATGCGGAGTCCGTGGCCTGGCTGGAGCGATTCTTGGAGGAGTACCAAAGTACGGTGATCGCCGTTACTCACGATCGCTACTTCCTCGATAACGTCGCCGGCTGGATTTTAGAGTTAGACCGCGGCCACGGTATTCCCTGGCAGGGTAACTATTCCTCGTGGTTGGATCAGAAAGAAAAACGCCTGGCCACCGAAGAAAAGCAACAAGAGGGCCTGCGCAAGATGCTGGCTCAGGAACTGGAGTGGGTACGACAAAACCCCAAAGCCCGTCAGGCCAAATCCAAAGCCCGACTGCAGCGCTTTGAAGAACTGCAAAACACGGAATTTCAGAAGCGTAACGAAACCAACGAAATCTACATTCCACCCGGTGAGCGTTTAGGCGAACTGGTGATTGAAGCCAAAGGCTTACGCAAAGCCTTTGGCGAAAAGCTGTTGCTGGATAACTTCTCGTTCTCGCTGCCCCAGGGTGGCATTGTTGGCATTATCGGCCCCAACGGCGCAGGTAAAACCACGCTGTTTAAAATGCTCACCGGCCAGGAAAAGCCCGACGAAGGCGAGATCCGTATTGGCCCTAGCGTGCAACTGGCCTACGTTGATCAGTCACGTCAAAGTCTGGATGACAACAAGTCAGTGTGGGCGGAAATCTCCAACGGCTTGGATATCATTAAAGTCGGCAATTACGAGACCTCCTCACGCGCCTACTGCGGTCGGTTTAATTTCTCAGGCACCAATCAAAGCCAGCGCATTGGTGATCTGTCCGGCGGTGAACGCAATCGCGTGCATTTAGCGAAGGTTCTCAAGGAAGGCGGTAACGTGCTGTTACTCGACGAACCGACCAACGATCTGGATGTTGAAACCCTGCGGGCTTTGGAAGAAGCGCTGCTCGCCTTCCCGGGTTGCGCCGTGGTGATCTCCCATGACCGTTGGTTTTTGGATCGTGTCGCCACGCATATTCTGGCCTTCGAGGGTAATTCCGAGGCCGTCTGGTTTGAGGGGAATTATCAGGAATATGTTGAAGACCTGCGTAAACGCAAGGGCGAGCATGCGGATCAACCCAGCCGCATTCGCTACAAGCGCTTAGGCGGCTGACGCCGTACGCCTCGTTAGTGCCTTATGTTGACTCTGCGCGGCAATCAGCCGCGCAGACGATACACTTGGGATAACGCGTCGGACTGCCGACGTGACTCAAGGCTCTCATCTGAAGAGTCAGGATCAGGGGAATCCGAATGACGCTGTGCATCGATTCGGGCGGCAACTTTCATCACGATCAGGGCGCGAAATTTGCGCTGACCTGCCCGCATTGCCAGGTCCTAGCCCACATGAGTCCGGTCTCTCTACCGGGTTATGCGTCACTGCAAACCTATAAACCCAGCCACGTGGGTCTGGTTTTTCGATGCGACTCGTGTAACGCGCCGGTATTTTTAAAATTCCCGGTCAAGCTGTACTCCAACAACCGCGTTGATCTGGGAGCTGATTACACTGAGCTGGAACGTTCGCCCGAGGATTTTCCGTACTTTTCGCACCTGTCAGAAGAACCTGAACTGCTGTTACGTGAGGCGCTCATCTGCTTTAGTGCGGGTGCCTTCAATGCGTTTGCCTCCATGTGTCGTCGCACCTTTCAGGCGGTATTCTCAGACTTAGGTGATAACGGCAAGCTGCAACTGTTCGACGAGTTAAATACCATCCGCGAATTCACCGAGCTGGATACCGACACCTTCAACGTGGTGCGCAAGATTCTATTTGGCAACGACAATGAACCGCGTCCTAACATGCCGTCGGTAACCCAGTATCAAGCCGGCGTGTTACTCGAAGTGATACGCGATCTGCTTTATGAGGCCTACGTGCGTCGTGGGCAATTACAGCAAGCCCTCATGGTACGGCGACACTCGGCAGAAGATGCCTTAACCGCAACGATCACTCAAATCAACAAAGCTTCCTGAAAACTCAGGCCGCTCGTCTCAATCAGCCTACGGCTTTACGCGCATTCTGGAACATGCGTAACCATCCGCCCACGTCGTCCCAGTCACGGGGACGCCAGGAGCACTGCGCCGCACGAACCACCCGCTCCGGGTGAGGCATGGCGATAGTGACCCGCCCGTCGACGCTGGTCACACCGGCAATGGCTAACGGTGAACCGTTCGGGTTGGCCGGATAGCGAGTTGCCGGCTGACCGTAATGGTCTACGTAGGACAAGGCAACCTGGTTAGCCTGCACTAAGTGATCGGCCTGCCGCTCATCGGCAAACAAGGCTCGCCCTTCGCCGTGCGCGATCGCAATGGGTAAGCGAGATCCGGTCATTCCCTGATAGAAAATCGACGGGGATTGGCGGACTTCAACCATCACCAGTCGTGCTTCAAATTGTTCGGACCGGTTACGGACAAATGTAGGCCAATGCGCCGTTCCGGGGATCAAACTTTTTAATTCAGCGAGCATCTGACAGCCGTTGCAAATGCCCAAGGTAAAGGTGGACTCACGGGCAAAGAAGGCCGCCAGTGCGGCGCGTCCTGCCTCGTGGTGCAAGATAGATTTAGCCCAGCCGGCACCTGCGCCTAAGACATCGCCATAGGAAAATCCACCACATGCCACCAGACCCTGATACTCATCCAGCGATACCAAACCGGAAAGAATATCCGTCATGTGCACATCGTCGGCCGCAAAACCGGCACGCACAAACGCGGCTGCCATTTCTATATGGCCGTTAACGCCCTGTTCGCGCAAAACCGCTACACGCGGTCGGGCCCCTAGGTTGAGGTAGGCCGCCGCTACATCGTTGTTGCGATCAAAACTTAAATGCGCCGACAGGCCGGGATCAGCGACGTCGTTGAGCGCCTCAAACTCTTCGCGGGCACACTGCGCATCATCACGCAGTTCACGCATCTTAAAGCTGGTTTCTGACCAGATACGATGCAACTCCACGCGCGGGCGTTGGATCAAGGTCTTGCCCTGCGCCTGCACATGAATCATGCCGTCAGCCGTTGGGTGGCCGAGAATAAACAGGCCGTCTGTCAAGCCGTGGGCAGCCAGTACGGCGCGCACAGAAGGCAGATCCGCGCTACGCAGTTGTACCACCGCACCAGGTTCTTCAGCGTACAGGGCTGCCACCGGATCGGGCTGCGCACCTAAATCAATCTGCAGACCCGCGTGCGAACAAAACGCCATCTCAACCAGGGTGACGAACAACCCGCCATCTGAAATATCGTGATAGCTGTGAATCAAATCGTCGTTGGCCAGCTGACGTATGGCCTTAAAGAACCCGCGCAAGCGCTGCGGGTCATCCAAATCTGCCGGCACGTCGCCCAGTGCCCCATAGACCTGAGCCAAACACGAGCCACCCACGCGGCGGCGGCCAAAGGACAAATCAATATGCAGCAGCGTGCTGGCGCTCTGATCTAAACGCAGTTGCGGCGTTAGGGTTCGACGCACATCACCTACCGGTGCAAACGCGCTGACCACCACCGAGACCGGTGAACACACCGCACGATCACCCTCATCCGACTGCCAGGCAGAGCGCATGGACAGCGAGTCCTTACCCACCGGCACAGCAATGCCTAAGGCCGGGCACAACTCCTCGCCTAAGGCTTTCACAGCCTCATAGAGGATCGCATCTTCGGCCGGATCACCGCAGGCGGCCATCCAGTTAGCGGATAGTTTCACATCACTGATCACGGCGACGTCGGCGGCCGCGATGTTAGTAATCGCCTCCGTCACGGCCAGGCGCGCGGAGGCTGCACCACTGAGCAAGGCAACCGGCGGACGCTCACCCATAGCCATGGCTTCACCCTGATGGGTCGTATGCCCAGCTAAGGTTACGGCCACGTCCGAGACGGGTACCTGCCAAGGGCCAACGAACGGGTCACGGCTGATTAAACCGGTGACGGTCCGATCCCCAATAGTGATCAAAAAGCTTTTATCGGCAATCGTGGGCAGACGTAACAGGCGTAGCGCGGCCTCATCGGCGTCGATACTCTCGGTTGCCAGCCGCTGCACGGGTCGCGCTACCGCCTTAGCGACTCGCGTCATGCGCGGCGGCTTGCCCAGCAAGACATCCAACGGCAGATCCACCGGCGTATTGTGAAAATAATCGTCGGTAACTCGCAGCTGTGCCTCGTCAGTTAACGTGCCTAACACCGCGTACGGGCAGCGCTCGCGTTGGCATAAGTCAGCAAACATCGAAAGACGCGCCGGATCCACGCACAGGACATAGCGCTCCTGAGATTCGTTGCACCAGATCTCCAGAGGACTTAAGCCCTCCTCGGCCAACGGGACGGCACGCAAGTCCACGCTACTGCCCCGATTGCTGTGGGCAACCGCCTCGGGCACTGCGTTGCATAAGCCGCCGGCTCCGACGTCATGAATCAAAAGAATCGGGTTATCCGCACCCAGCGCCCAGCAACGGTCAATCACTTCTTGAGCGCGGCGTTGCATTTCCGGGTTAGGCCGCTGTACCGAGGCAAAATCCAACGCGGCATTTGACGCCCCGCTGGCCACCGAGGAGGCGGCCCCACCGCCTAAACCGATCAGCATGCCCGGACCGCCCAGCACCACCAGTTTGGCGCCCACCGGGACATCGATTTTCAACGCCTGCTCGCGGCGCACGTTGCCCAGACCACCGGCCAGCATAATCGGCTTGTGATAACCCCGACTCACTCCGGGCTGATCACCCAGTACCCGCTGCTCGTAGGTGCGGAAGTAACCCAAAATGCCGGGTCGTCCGAACTCGTTGTTAAAAGCGCAGGCACCTAGCGGACCATCGCGCATGATCTCCAGCGCGGGCGCCAAACGCGGGTTATCGGTTGCCGTACCTTCCCAGGGCTGCACAAAGCCGGGGATGCGTAAATTGGACACGCAATACCCAACCAAACCTGCCTTGGGCTTCGCCCCTAGGCCCGTTGCGCCCTCATCGCGAATCTCGCCGCCCGAACCGGTCGCAGCCCCTGGAAAGGGCGAAATGGCCGTGGGATGGTTATGCGTTTCTACCTTGCAAACAATATCGATAGGCTCATCGTGAAAGCCGTACTCGCGAGTTTTGACATCCGCCCAAAACCAGGCGGCCGTGGGTCCTGCCAATACCGCCGCGTTATCCTTGTACGCGGATAAAACACCGCCCGGACTCACGGCAAAGGTGTTACGAATCATCGCGAATAACGACTTGGCGGCCGGCGTGCCATCCACGATCCACTGCGCGTTAAATATCTTGTGGCGGCAGTGTTCGGAGTTCGCCTGTGCGAACATCATCAACTCCACGTCCGTCGGATCGCGACCCAGAGTCGCGTAGGCGCTAGCCAGATAGTCAATCTCATCGTCTGACAAGGCCAAGCCCAGACGCTCGTTAGTGGCGTGTAGAGCCGCCACGGGCGTGGGTGTCAGTGCTACCGACTGCAGGGGCCGCGGCTGGGCTTGCACAAAAATCTGCGCGGCTTGGTCTGCAGCACAAACCACTTCGGTCATCCGATCGTGCAGCAGTGAGGCGAGCAGTGCCTGACTCTGAGGATCTAAAGCCACCGAGGTACTGACCTGATAAGCCGTGCCGCGCTCCACGCGCCGCACGTTAGTCAGACCGCAGACCCGGACGATATCGCTGGCTTTGCTGCTCCAGGGAGAGACCGTGCCGAAGCGCGGTAAAACCAAAAACTCATGGACGATGCTACCGGCCGGTAATGGCGCTACCGGCTCACTGTAGTAAACCAAAAGCTGGTTTAGCACCTGCTGGTGCACCTGACTTAAAGGCGCGCTCACATCCACGTAATGGTTGTAGTGAGCGGTTACGCCCAAGACACGAGCATCAGCCAGCGCTAACCTGTCAAGCAGCTTCGCAAGACGAAAACTAGACAGCGCGGCGGGGCCTTTAAGCGTCAGCATGAGTAGCCTGAATTTTTGTCACCCGACATCGAGCCGGCGGGATCCAAAGTTTACACCGAGCAGCCGCCTGTCGGGCCCGTTTTGCGCGGCGGTGAGTCGTAAAGTTGGCCGCGCTCTGGCCACAAGCCAGGCTACTTGCGAGGGCCGCTGTCGGGTGAGCTGTGACCAAACGGCGCCGGGAATGGCGTGATGTTACCGCCTTCGTAGGCGCTGACCTTGGCTACCCCTTGCTTGGGCACTTCATCGATGCGCAACACCGAATGCAGGGGCAGGTAGGTACGTTTGACATCAGCAAACTCGGTTTTTACCCGCTCCTCACCGGGATCCACAACCAGCGTGGAGCGCTCGCCGAAGACCAGGCCCTCGACCTCCAAAAATCCGAAGAGCGCCCCCTGGGTTACGGATTTCGCGTAGACCTCAAAAACCTTGCCCTGATGAAGGAACATTACTTTAAAAATGTGACTCGCGGCCATCTTGTCTGTTTCCCAATCCAGCTAAGGTGTGATCGTACACGTACTGGGGTTGGTTACGGCAGGGTTACGCCCTCAAAAAGCGTGCACTGAGGCGACCGGGCAATTTAAGGAAGGGGCGTATGGGACTGCAACTACGCGTAGTCGGCCCACAAGCGGCACGACTCAACGGCCACACCTGCTACCACTTCCAACCCGACGGTGGCAGGATCGGGCGCGCATTGGACAACGACTGGGTGCTCCCGGACGATGATCGGTACGTGTCGGGCCATCACGCCAAAATCAGCCGGATAAATGGCGATTGGACCCTGATCGATCACAGCGCCAATGGCACGTTCATCAACGGTGCTTTTATTGCGGTCACCCCACACACGCCGTTACCGCTCAAAGATGGCGATCGTATCCGTATTGGTGACTACCAAATCGTGGTCGCCATCACTGCCGACCTGCCGGTTGCAACGCCAACGCAAGCAACAGATGTTGATCGCGTTCTAAGCGAAGAGTTCACGATCTCCAGCCTTATGCAGGGCGACGATCTGCAGGCTCACGCGCAAACCGCCCATTTTCCTTATCCGGCTCAGCGCCCCTGGCGCCCTGAGGCTGCCGAACTACCCGATGACGGTTCGCTAACGGCGCTAGAGACAGCGCAGATTCTCTCCATCCGAGAGGAGATACCCTCGCCGCCACTGGTGCGCCTGCCCGACCCGCACGCACCGCCCGTGTCCCCAGAAGAAGCCGCTGCAAATCACCTGCAAAACGCCATGGAGCTGGTTTTGCGCAGTGCCGGCCTTGAACCTAAGCACCTAGGCGAAACGGACCCCGCGCAAGTACTGACCACGATCGGTCAGTTGTTTAGGGAAATGACGTTGGGTCTGAATGCCTCCTTGCGGGCGAGCACGGATCTTTTAGAAACCTTATCCGACACACCACCCACCACGTTTAGCGCACTGGGTTCGGCCCGCAGCGTGGATGAGACTATGGTTCGTCTGCTCGGTCGACGACCGCCTCGCGCAAGCCCGGCCGTTGAGACCGTTCGCGAAGGCTATGCGGATCTACGCCACCACGAACAGGCACTGCATAAAGCCATGCGCGAAGCCTTGCACAGCTACGTTAGTTTGTTTGCACCACAAACCTTGAGCGAACAATTTGACCGTGTGTTGGAGCGATCCGCACTGGCCGGTAACGGTAAACAGGAGCGCTACTGGGATATGTACGGTAACTTGTACCGGCTGCTGACGCAGCAGCACGACAGTGGCTTGCCACACTCTTTTGCGGAGCATTATCACCGGGTTTACCTGGAGGTACGGCTCAACGAGGATTCTAACGCCATGACCGCCAATCGCCGCGGTATCCCGCCCAAACAGGCCGCCGGGGGATAAGTTCGTCGCTCCCACAGCGCCAACCCCAACGGCAGCAAACGCGCGGACCTAATGTTCTGACGAATCATCCCCGCAAAAAGCACAAAGCCGGCGCAAGCCGGCTTTGTTAGGTCACTATCTGGCGGAGAGGGTGGGATTCGAACCCACGGAGGACGTAAGTCCTCGCCTGATTTCGAATCAGGTACATTCGACCACTCTGCCACCTCTCCGAACGCGAGGCATTTTACACGCCTCCAAGCCGATTCGTACCCCCAACTTTACCCTTAATTCTTCTTATACCAATAAAACCATAAAAATCAGAGCTCAAACCGCTGCATTGGGTAAAAACAGGGCCGCTTTTCGGCTAAAAACCACCGCTCTAAGGCGGCTTCGCTTTGCAAACACGGAACTATCTTATTTGTCGCGTATCCTTAGGCACTGTGCTGCCTGCTAGGGCACGAGGATCGCTATCATTTTGACTGGAATCCGTCTGACGCTGGCGTGTCTGGCCGTATCCCTGTTGGGAACCTGCCAGTACTACCCGGATACCCTCACTCAGATCCGCGAATTGGGCGAGTTGCGCGTGGCCACACGCAATAGTCCCTTGGCCTATTACTTAGGCGCTCAAGGGCCTGAAGGTCCGGAGTATGACCTGGCCACCCGCTACGCCGCGCGCCTGGGGGTTCGGGTGCTTTTTATCACCTGTGATTCCAATGCCGCAGTGCTGGCCGAGGTGCGCAGCCGGCGCGCCCATATTGGCGCGGCTGCCCTGCCAATTACCTCCGAAGGGCGCCGCTGGGTCAGCTACGCGGTGCCCTACGAAAGTCCTCCGCTGCACGTGGTGTACGCTAAAAACACTCCACGACCAGACAATCCCCACGCACTAACCGAGCGCCGGGTCGGTGTCACCACAAACAGTGCGCACGCACAAGCCTTGCAACAGGCGACCGGCTTATCGCCCTTGCCGGCGCCTTGGCAATTTGACAAGGCCGATGCCTTAGATCTGCTGGATCGAGTCAGCTATGCCGAGCTCGATGTGACGGTCGCCGATGCCAATGAGTTTGCCACGGCAAGACGTTATCACCCGGATTTACAAATCGCCTTCAACCTTCCCAGCCAGGAGGATTTAGCCTGGGCCTTACCGCGTGATGACCAAACGCTGGCTGAATCGGTTAACCGATTTTTTAACGAATCTCGCGGTGAACTCTTAACGCTGTTACAGCGTTATTTTCTTGATGATGACTCGTATGGCGAATACACCGGGACCCGTAATTTCCTGCTTCATGTGGGTGATCGTTTACCGCAATACCGACCCTACTTTGAAAAGGCCGGTGCCGAATTAGGCACCGACTGGCGTGTACTGGCCGCGCTGGGTTATCAAGAATCGCAGTGGGATGCCCATGCCGTCTCACCGACCGGCGTGAAGGGCCTGATGATGCTGCAAGCCGATACGGCCAGCGCTTTAGGTGTATCGAACCGATCCGATGCGGCGCAAAGTATTTTTGGCGGTGCGCGCTATTTTAATTCGGTACGCGAGATGATCCCCAAACACGTGCAGGAACCTGACCGCACCTGGCTGGCTCTGGCTGCTTATAACGTGGGTTTTGGACATCTGGAGGACGCGCGGATTCTTGCCCAAGGCCAAGGCAAAAACCCCGACTCCTGGCAGGATGTACGCGCCGCGCTACCGTTACTGGCACAAGAGCGCTACTACACAACGACCAAGCGCGGCTATGCTCGAGGCTGGGAAGCGGTTCGGTTTGTGGACAACATTCGAACCTATCTGGACTTGTTAGACTGGTTAATCCCCGACCCCGCCGCCGTTCAAGCCGGCACAAAAAACACTCCAAGCCCTGCTAAAAGCGCGGGCTAAACCCCAGACAAAGAATCTAAACCACGGCGCTGTTTAAAAAACGTCTTGAGCTGCGCGCTGCATTGATCATGCAAGACACCACCGAACGCATCCACCCGGTGATTTAAATCAGCCGAGTAGAGCAACTGAAAAACGCTGTCTACCGCACCTTGCCGCGGGTCCCAAGCACCAAAGACTACGCGTTTTAATCGGGCATGCACGATGGCCGCGGCGCACATCGCACAGGGCTCCAGCGTCACATACAGCGTGGCATCTGCCAGACGGTAGGTGCCTAAGGCCTGCCCGGCTTGCCGCAATGCCAAAATTTCTGCATGAGCCGTGGGATCGTGGGTGGCGATGGGCGCATTAGCGCCGGTAGCAACAATGCTTCCACCCGATACAATGACAGCGCCGACCGGAACCTCCCCGGCGGCGGCGGCGGTACGCGCCAGTTCCAGCGCTGCTGCCATGTAGCGCTCATCGTCGGATGTGGAGGTTTTCATATCAGGGCACTTTACGCGTGAAGCTTTTTCTATCATGACATACCCACCAACACGCCCGACACCGCCGATCGCGAACCCCGCTAGGCCGACGGTACACGGCCAGCAGCTAGATCAGCAAACCCGCTGCAAGCATTACTTTAGCTTCGTTGATGTGATCGCGATTCGCATGCACTGCTGCCGCACCTATTACGCCTGCAGGCAGTGTCATGATGAAGTCGCGGACCATAAGGCCACTTGCTGGCCGCAACATAGCCACGACGAACCAGCGATACTGTGCGGTGTGTGTGCCCATGTACTGACCATCAACCAGTATCTTAGCGCCCAGCACCAATGTCCTCGGTGCCAGCACGCGTTTAATCCTTTGTGTGCCAATCACTATGATCTGTATTTTGAGATGCCCTTAAGTTTTTGACATGATGAACCTCCGCCGCCAGCAAGCTACCAAAGACAGAAGTTGACATGGAAAATCACGAACCTGCGATACACAGTGCGTTTTATTGCTTTGTCCGAATCGGTGATGTGGATGCTTTAGTTACGCGCCTTAGAGGTCTAACTGTCGACCTTAAGGGCAGCATTCTCGTAGCTGACGAAGGCATCAACGGTATGGTTGCCGGGCATCAAGACGCGGTCGCTAATTTTGAGACCCAATTAGTCAAGTGGGACCTGTTTAAAGGAATCACCTTTAAACATACCGATTGCAAAACGCCACCTTTTCATCGAATGAAGGTGCACAAGAAACCCGAAATCGTACCGCTGGGGATTTCAGGCGTAGACGTTACTTGCGGCACAGGAATCAATGTCGCCCCTGAACAGTGGCGCCAGTTGATCCAGCGCGAGGACGTTGTTGTTCTCGACAATCGAAACAGTTTCGAATTCAGGCTGGGCCATTTTCGTCGGGCCATTGACCCGGGTGTCGCGAATTTTCGTGACTTCCCCAACTACGTCAAAGCGCATCTGGCTGAATGGAAGGCAAACCAAAAATCGGTGGCGATGTATTGCACCGGTGGCATTCGCTGTGAAAAAACCAGCGCATGGATGCGAGACTTCGATATACCGGTTTACCAACTCGAAGGCGGGATTCTCAACTATTTCTTAAAAATGCCGGATGCGGATCTTGACTGGGACGGCGAGTGCTTTGTGTTTGATAACCGTATCGCGCTGGATACCCAACTTCAGGAAACCCAGACCACGCTTGAAGACGTGTATCAGGCAGAACCGGATGGTGAATGGCGTTTACGGCGCGCCCACCAACTGCATAAGGCTTAACTCAATTAAAAAAAACCCAGGGCACAAGGCCGCACCCTGGGCGCTTGGCCATTGAAGCTTACTTCATGAACTCAGCTACACCACCGTGGTGCGAGCAGGCACCGCGATGCGGATCGGCCGCATGGCTGTACGTGCCGTCCTTGCACTTAGCCGTAGCACCGGTAGGGTCGCTATTCTTAGCCTTGGACTTGGCACTGCCGGCCGCCGCGGTGGTCGCTGCAGCAGCCGCTGGAGCGGCTGCCTTAGCTGCTGGCGCTGCCGGGGCAGCTGGGGCAGCGGGAGCAGCAGCAGCCGCAGGTGCCGCTGGCGTGGCGGCTTTGGCTGCCGACTTATCAATGCCGCCGTGGCCCGAGCAGGCACCGCGACCGCTAGACGCCGAAGTGCTGCCATCCTTACAGGTGACACCGTCGGCTAAAGCCTGACCCGACAGGGAACCGGCTACCAGACACACGCTTGCGAGCATCAAAGTCAACTTATTCATGGATAACTCCTAGGAAATTTACATACCGTTAAAGCCGCGCCACGGCACGATTGCCGCACTGAGAGGCCAGACCAATAGGCCGCGCCCGATCCCCAGTTGCTCCAAAGAGTAGCAAGATCCGCCGCGCCCCGCCGCTAAGGATCTGTTAAATCGCAGCGCAATAAGCACCGGATTTTCCGATCCACATCCTTGCAGTGGGTCTGGGACTTTGCGTCGACTCCTGCTGCGGGTTGCCTAGACTCAACGACCACGAGCACTCAACACAGACCCAACCGTGCCGGCAAAAAGCAATCTTAAAGTCGCTAATAGAAGATACCCATGGGCGGATGATGGCCTGCGAGGGCTTGATGGGTCTGTGCTTGAAGCAGCCCTAGTGTGTCTGGCAATCCTGATAGACGTTATGCCTATAAGGTTAATTGCAAAACTCATCGGTTGGCTTTTTATAAGGACTTTATGCGATGAGCGACGCGCCAGTTCAACCGCCAGCCCTGACCGTACTGTACGACGGGGCATGCCCACTGTGCCGGCGTGAGATCGGGGTATACAGCCGACTGCGGCCGCTGAACGCGGACTTTCCGGTCTGTTATGCCGACGTTAGCGACGCCAAGATACACTTGCCACCCGGTACCACGCAGCAGCAATTACTGGCGCGCTTTCATGTGCAGACCGGTACGGGTGAGCTCTTAAGCGGCGCGCGCGCCTTTCTGGCGCTTTGGGCTGCTTTACCGGGGTGGCGCTACTTGGCACTGGCGGGCCGTGTTCCGGGTGTGCCGTGGCTGATGGAGCGTGTCTATCGGTTGTTCCTGCGGGGTAGGCCCGCCTTACAGCGTCTGGTACTTCGTCTGGAACGCCACTAGAGGCAGTTTGCGCTTTAAGGCGCAATTGATTTTTTTAAGACTTTTGATTGCGCGAACCCATTCATCGTTGAGGTAGTGCCTATGTCTGCCATTGCTCTAATTACCGGTGCCAGCGGCGGTGTCGGCCGTGCCTTGGCGCAGCGACTTCAGGCCCGAGGGTGCTTGGTGGCCGCCGTTGGTCGTGAGGCTAGCCGCCTTGATGACGTGCCGGCTGCCGCACGCATCGTTGCTGATGTGACCACCCCCGAAGGGGCGCAATTAGCGATGAGCGCTTGCCACCAGGCACTCGGTGCGGCGCCGGCGTTTCTGGCGCACTGTGTGGGTAGTACGCTCATAGCGCCCCTGCATCGCACTCGTGTAGAGGTCTATCGCGAGGTCCTGCGCGTTAACTTGGATAGTGCGGTGTTCATGCTTCAAGCCTGGCTTGCTGGCCAAAAAGGCACGCCGGGTGCCGCCGTCTTGGTCAGTTCCGTCGTTGCTCGCATCGGTGTGGCTAATCACGAAGCGATCGCGGCGGCCAAAGGGGGCGTAGAGGCCCTGGTACGCAGCGCCGCAGCCACCTACGCGGCGCAGAGCCTGCGTATCAACGCGGTAGCTCCGGGGATGACAGACACGCCCATGACAGCGGGCATGCTCAAGATGCCGGCCATGCGTGAGGCCGCGGCACGACAGTACCCCTTGGGCGGTGTACAAACCGCCGAACAAGTAGCTGATGTGATGGCCTGGCTGTTGAGTGACGATGCAGCACGCCTTACCGGGCAGGTGATCGCCGTCGATGGCGGTTTCACCACCGTCCGACCGCTAGTGAAATAGCACCAGTGAAATAGTACGAGTGAAATAAAACGAGTAGACCCAGCGTTGGACCACTGCCCGATACACCCCATGCCCATAACCGCTGCCTCTGACCACGCCGAGTGTTTTTAAGATGACGCATCCGGCGGCGCTGGTCTGGTTTAAGCGTGATCTACGCATTCGTGATCACGCGCCCCTCATCGAAGCATTGCAATTCGAGCGTGCGCTGGGCCTGGTGGTGATCGAGCCGGAGTGGCTGGCAAGCCCGGAGTGTGATCCGCGTCATGTGGGCTTTTTGCTGGACTGTATCGCCCGGTTACAACGGGATCTGGCAGAGCGAGGCCTACGCCTCGTAGTTCGTTGCGGCTCGATGCTCAACGTGCTGCAAGCCCTTCGGGCGAAGTTTGCCTTCACGCATTTGTTTAGCCACGAAGAAACCGGCTCCGGCTGGAGTTACAGCCGCGATCTGGCGGTGGCTGACTGGTGCCGTGCCCATGCCATCGACTGGAAAGAATCACCTCAGACCGGCGTGGTGCGCCGCTTGGCTTCACGTAGCGGCTGGGCCGCGCGGTGGGCTCAACGCATGAACTCGCGCCCGCCTAATGCGCGGCCCCAGACAAACCGGTCCGCCATAGACCTGCCCGCCGGGGCCGTACCTACGCTGCGAGATCTGGGCTTTTCTGCTCTTACCTTAACGCTTCCGGCCGCCGGTGAGCGCGCCGCGTGGTCAACGCTGGAAAGCTTTCTGGACGATCGCGGGCACGGTTACCGACGGGCGATGTCCAGCCCACTAACTGCGGTCGATGGTTGTAGCCGCCTCAGTGCGCATTTAGCTTTTGGCACCATTTCCATGCGCAGCGTTCACCAGAGCACCGAGACGCGGATCGCCACTACGGCAGATCGTAGCCTCGCTTATGACCTGCGCGGCTTTGCCAGCCGCTTACGCTGGCACTGTCACTTCATGCAAAAGCTGGAAGACGAACCGGCTATCGAATGGCGCAATGTGGCTCGCAGCGTCGATGGCCTACGCCCCGGCGATGGTGTGCATCCGCAGGCAAT
Source organism: uncultured Pseudomonadota bacterium (assembly GCA_903828595.1). Taxonomy (GTDB): domain Bacteria; phylum Pseudomonadota; class Gammaproteobacteria; order Steroidobacterales; family Steroidobacteraceae; genus CAIKMS01. Next base: position 133,191 of record CAIKMS010000021.1, read on the forward strand.
TGACAGGGAACTGTTTGAAGCCTGGTGCGAAGGGCGCACCGGCTTTCCCATGGTTGACGCCTGCATGCGCCAGTTGCGCGCTACCGGCTGGCTGAACTTTCGCATGCGCGCCATGCTGGTGAGCTTCGCGGCGTACCACCTGTGGTTGCACTGGCGCGAGCCGGGTTTATTTTTGGCGCGCCAATTCCTCGACTTTGAGCCTGGCATCCACTGGAGCCAGATGCAGATGCAATCCGGCACCACCGGCATTAACACCCTGCGCATCTATTCACCCGCCAAGCAGGCCCGCGATCAAGATCCGAACGGCCAGTACATACGCGCTTGGATACCGGAGTTCGGCACTAAAGCGTATCCGTCACCGGTAATTGATGAGCGGACCGCCATCGCCACAGCCAAGGAAAAGCTGTACGCCTTAAGGAAGTCTCGCGCCGCGCACACCGAGGCTCAAGCCATTCAGCACAAACACGGCTCACGAAAAAGCGGGCTGCCACCCACGCCGAGCCGTAAACGTCGCAGGACCGCCGCGCCGGACAAGCAAGGCAGTTTGTTCTGAATAGACCGGCTAAACGAACCGGCGAGTCGCGCAACCATGATCGCGCCGACTGAAGTGAAGAATGCGAACCCCAAGATGCATCTGATCATAAGCCGCGTCCATTTGCGTTGATCAGCACTGCGCTGACGTTCTCAGCCATCCATTAACGTCGACGGGCGAAACTGACCCTCAATCGCAGCAACGAGCCTACTATTTGCCCGATATAGAATCCGTACGACATCGCACATAGGCCGTCGCGCTGATTCGATGCGGAGACCGGGCGGCGGGTTGGTCAACGGACTTGGACCTAGGTCCCCGAAGTGATCACAATGCAATCACTGACATCAGGAGGTGCCATGGCGAGCATCACGATTCGGAATCTGGACGAGGGGCTAAAGAGCCGCCGGCGCGGTCGGCCCATCTCGCAGTTCGACGCCCAGATCGCGGCCATCGCCCGGGTGGCAGGAGCGACCTTGGCGACTCATAACGTCCGCGACTTCGAGCATTGCGGAATCGGCGTCGTCGACCCCTGGGAATGACGCTCGCGCCTGCAGGCGCAGCGATCAGGGCAGGCGGGCGCGGGATTGCCACGCAGCAGCCCCTTAGCCGCTAGCATCAGTGCATCCAGCAAGACCACTCGGATCCGTACTATTGACGGGATCATTTCCAACCTATGTGTATAGATCGAGAGGATCCACGTACTCCACAGGATCTGTCTGCAAAAACCTGCCAAGCTGCGGCGAGTAGTATCTGGCGCGGTAGTAATACAACCTACACCAACCCGGCTAAGCCTTGTGCGATCGCATCCACCCAGCACGGGCTATTAACCTAGAGCCGCGCGGCCAAAGACGATCTAGCCGGTGGTGCAGCGACCGCCCGAGCAAGCGACAGGCCGATTCAGGTTTTGCTGGGTGGTCGCTACGTTGCGAATCACGTCCAACAAAGCCGCCTCGGTCATGCAAGTCGTTTCGGGTAGACGCGAACCAATGGGTGTTTCGCGCTTGCAGTACACCGTCTGGCCGTTTTGCTGGCGCGGGAAATAGCCCATGGCATGAGCCTTAGCAATCATCGCCTGCGTGTCGGCATCAACGCCGCTTACGGTGGCCGCGGCCGTCGGCGCAGCGGCGACGACGGGTGTCGCCACACTCGCCGTCGTATTCGGTGCGGGCGTTGGAGTTGCACAAGCACCGACGAACAAACTCAGCAAAATGATCATACGTTTCATCGGAACTGCTCCACTAAAAGTTAAAATCCTTGGGGGTCACCCACAGAGGGTCAACCACAAGACTCCTAGGTCTTGCCTGCCCTTCAGCAAAAACGCTGTGAACGCCGAGCGGGTAAGGGTTTGTCTGTACTGACATAATCCACTCAAAGCTCGCCGTAACGACTCAGGGCCGACTGCAGATGGGGCACAACCGCCTCTAATGCAAAACTATAATACCGCCAATGGCCGATCCCACGCGAGTCCAGGCCGACGCCCAGTTGCGCGGTACTTGGCGTCGCACTGCGACGTGTGCGACTACGCCCTGCAAAATCAGCCATCGAGTCAGTCCACTCAATCCCTAAAAAGTCACACAGACGCCCTACCTCACCCGGCAGATCCGCAACGACTGACTCGTGGCGCACCGTATGCACGGCAAGTCCTAAGCGCGGCAGCAATTGCTGCATCAGGTGCTCCACGGCCGCGTAGAAGCGTGCCGCACCGTCTAGCGTTAAAAGCTCGTACATCGGCGCGCTCATGCGGAACCGGCGCCGGAACACACTCAAAACCACATCGCGCGGATCACGCTGGGCGTAGACGACACGCGCGCCGGGAAACAATCGGGCAATCAGCGGTAGCTTCAACAGGTTAAGCGGGTATTTATCGACTACCAGCCGCTCGGCAGGATCAATCCCCCGACCGCGCACAGCAGCCCAATACGCCGTTCTCAACGGCTCTAAATCGCTGTCACTGGCGCGCCATAGCGCACCTAAGTCGGCTGGATCAGAAAGATAAAGGTGTACACCGGGCAGCAGAAACTCCTGCTCATCCAAGGTGGCAACCTTTGGGTGCCCGTCGAGCACGACCTCCAGCAGCGTAGTGCCCGAGCGCGGAAAACCCACCAGAAATACCGGCTGGGGTCCGTGGTGCTCAACACCTAGCGCCACGCCATTGTGCGGCAGACGCTCGATGGTCGCGGTCAGGGCCTGCACATAGGCCATCGCGCGAGGCCCTTCCTCAAAGCCCGAACGATAATGATCCTGCAAGAGCTGATTGCGTTTGGCATAAGCTGCAAACGCCTGCCGGTAATCGCCCTGCCGATCCCACGCATCGCCCTGTATTCCCAGTGCATCCACGCGATCTAAGGCAGGCAGCTGCGGGTCTTTCAGAAGTGTGCTGGCACGATCCAGCGCCTGATCGGTACGGCCCTGGCTGATATCCGCAGCGGCAACACAACCGTGTGCCTCGGCTAGCGTCGGTGCCACCTGTAGCGCCCGAAGTGCGAAGTCTCGCGCGCTGCCATGATCGCCACGCATCGAGGCAATGCTGCCGCGTCCGGCCAGAGCCAATGGATGAACCGGATCCAACTTTAAGGCCATCGCATACGCCGCATCAGCCTTATCCAACTCACCGAGTCGGCGCTGAACACTGGCCAGATTGGCATGCGCGAAGGCCGCTTCGGGCAATTGGGCTACAACCTTCAAAAAGGCGGATAAAGCCTCGCTGTCGCGCTCTAATGCTAAAAAACATAAACCCAGTGCATTGAGTGAGCCCACATCATCCGGGGCAAGTTCAACCGCCCGCTGCAGCAACCGCAAGGCCTGCGCATGACGGCCGGCTTGATCGTGCTTGAGCGCGAGCAGATTTAAAATGAGCGGGTGCTCGACACCAGCTGCCAAAGCATCGTCACTTAACGCTATGGCCCGCGCAAAATCACGCGCGTCCAGCGCTTCGGAAATCGCCCTTAAGGTAGGGCCCGCGTCCAACCGCATAGTGGTGAGTCCCGCTTCAACGAGCTTAAGAATAACCGAGCAAGCCTTAAGGTACACCCGTGGGCGACGCACCGCAGGCTAAAAAAACCCCAAAAAAAAGGCGGGCTTACGCCCGCCTTCTTAAACGTCGTAAGACGTTTTATCAGAACTTCGCCGTGACCGTCGCGAACAAGTAGCGACCCAACGCATCGTAATACGATGGGAAGGTGTTGCCGTTACCGCCCGACAGGTTGGACGTACCAACCACCGGTGGGTTCTTGTCTAACACGTTGTTCACACCGACGCGCAGATTAACCCGATCTGAAACATCTAACGATCCGGACAGATCAAAGTAGCTACGCGAACTCAGATGAGCATCGGTATTCGAGATGCCACCGTTCGCAATGGTCGCACCTGTTGGAGCTGCCAAGTTCGGGTTCGAGCTCAGCTGATCCAGCGTAACCGAGTTGAAGTAGCGCCAGCCGAGCGTCACGTCCAGACCGTGCCATGGGGTGACCCAAGTCTCGGACAGGTTGTGGCGCCACTTGAAGGTTGGCGAACCGCAGTTGTTGCCGTAATAGCCAGCACAGTCGTAGCCCGTCTCTGGCTGTGACTCAAGCGGAGTGACGTAGTACGAGTTGATGTACGTACCGGCAAACGTGGTGTTCAACTTGCCCATCGAGCCCAAGCTGAGACGGTACGTCAGATTGACGTCCACGCCCTTCTCTTCGAGCGCACCCTGGTTAGCCAACGGGTCCTTGATGTAACCGTCTGGCGAGATCCACAGCGAGCTGTTGATATCGCGATGAATGCGATCGCAGAACACGCTTTGGTTGTAGCACAACTGCTGAATGGTGCCAGCGCCAACGGTCGCGATCGTGTTGTTGATCTTGATGTCGTAGTAATCAACCTGAACGTGCAGCCCTGGCACGAACATTGGCGAGTACCCGATACCAAAAGTCTTGGTGATCGCCGTTTCCGGTGTCAGGTTAGGGTTACCACCAATTTGGCCGTTGTACTGAGATGCCGGGTTGGCATCAATGTTGCCGTAGTTAGCGGCGGTTACACCCGGACTACCCTGAGCACAGACCGCTTGTGAGTAACCAGGTGCCTTACCCGAGCAGAGATCGGAAGAACCATCCAGGCCAATGTGCACCGGCGTGTACAGCTCGGCGATGTTCGGCGCACGCACGGCGCGCGCAAAACTGCCACGGACGTTGATTTCCTCGATAGGCGACCACTGCAAACCAAACTTATAGGTATTGGTGTTGAAGCCCAGCGAGTAGCTGGAGTAGCGATAACCTGTTTCAAGAGCCGCCGAATGGGCCAAGAACATGTTGTCCACCAACGGCAGGCGGGCTTCGGCAAAGGCCTCACGCGAGATGATCGCACCGGCGGTTGGCAGCGTTGGGCTACCGGCACCGGCCGCATCGCCCGAGATGAACTCGGCATCTGGAGAGAAGTTTGACGTCACTTCACGCCACTCAGCACCTAAGTTCACGCGCAGGCCGCTCTTAGCTGATGGCAATTGTGCGCCGTATTTGCCCAGATCGCCCGTGACGTTACCCGAGATCAGCTGCTGGGTGATTCGCGCGTTGGAAACCAGCGGGATCGCCAGGTAATTGATCGCCTGATTGGTCACGCCGCCCGGCTGCCAAATGTTCCAGGGCACGCAAGACGTGTCGAGGCCGTTCAACACCGAAGAACAGACCGGCTTGCCGGTGACCGGATCGGTGACCACATTCAGAGCGTTCTTTACGCGCGCGGTGGACAGGTCGTTGAAATAGGTTTCCGTTACCTGGGTGATGTCATTCTGAGCGTAGACATCGTAATCCCACACGTCATTGATACGACCCTTAGCGCCGCCCGTGAAATGCAGGGTCGAGTGGGTCAGATCATCGATACGTGGTCCGCCCTCGACGTTACGACGACCAATCAGCAGGTGGAAATCCGTGTTTGAAGCCGCGCCACCGCAGTACTGGTTCAGGATTGCCTGACTGAACAGGGGGTTGCTGCAATTCACGGTGTAAGGACCGGAGCCGTAGAACGAACCCGATGGCGCGATCTGCGCAAGCGTGTGGTCGTAGGCGTAGGAAATTTCCGTGTAGGCCGTCACGTGGTCGTTGAAGTCGTAATGCGCCATCGCACCACCGGTCCACTGCTCGTCTGGACGCTGGTAGTAGTTCAACGGACCGTAGTTGTAGCGATTCGCGTTACCGAAACTCTGCAGACCCGAGCCATCCGCGTTCGGGATGAGCACCTTGCTGCCACCGCCAACGCTGGAAGGCAAGTTCTGGCCTTGACCGTCCACCAGACGCACGCGACCGGGGAACGAAGTCGAGGAACCCGATACGCCAAACTTGCCGCACGATGGGCCGGGGCAATAGCTGCTGCCCAGGTAACCCGAGGACACGGTCGCTGCCGAGTAGTCGTACTGCGACTGCAGCACAGCCGCGATGTTGCGGTAGGTCAGGTAGGTGGTGACGTTGCCGCGACCATCAGGCAGGTTAAAGCCAAACACCGCCGAAGCGTCCTTGGTCGCACCGGTGGTGACCGAGTGCGGCGCCGAGGCGAAGTTCTGGTTGTTGGCACTGTTGAACTGGTTCAACGAATCCTGCACACCCTGAGGGTTGCTCTGCGTGTGCTGGTTGATGCCGGCATTGGCCGAGATCTTGAAGCCCTCGAAGTGGTCATTCAACACGAAGTTGACAACGCCGGCGACGGCGTCAGCGCCGTACACCGAAGAAGCACCACCCGTCAGCACGTCGATGCGATCCACCAGGGCGGTCGGGATCTGGTTCAAGTCAGCGGCGTTGCTCGAGTAATCGCCTGGGGCCAGACGGTGGCCGTTCATCAGCACCAAAGTACGGTTCGAACCCAGCCCACGCAGGCTGATCGTCGCCGTACCGGTTGCGCCGTTGGACACCGCGGAGTTCTGCGCGGCGTAAACCTGCGGCATCGCGCTTAAGATGTCCTCAACGCGAACCACACCACGCTGCTCGATGTCTTCGGAGCTCACCGTGACAACGGGGCTGACCGATACCGAGTCCTTGGTCGCAACGCGCGAACCGGTGACTACCACTTCTTCTAAGTCGGCCGCCGTAGCGACCTTGGCAACCGGAGACTGCGCATAGACCGCCGCGGCAGCAAATGCGCTGCTGGCGAGCACGGCGCGCACGGCCGTCTGGATGTTTAAGTGCTGACTCTTCATCGTTTTTCCACTCCCTAAAAGGCGTAAGGCCTATAAAATCTACGTAAAAACCCTAATAAAACGTGATCAATCTCGTAAAGAAATCCCGGCAATGGGCCTCCACGCACGCTTCACGCACACACGCTGAGGAGCCGTGGTGGTGGCTGTTTTGCCCAGTCTGACATCGAATATATACCTGAGCGCAACGAAAAAGCCACAATTGTCCTGCGCCCGCCTGAAATTCAGGTTGCCTTTACCGGCCGCCGAATCGGTTGCCCGACGGCCTAAGGGCGGCATTGATAGCGCGAATATTTGCAGTGAATCAGCGATTTGGCGTGAGACAGGTCACATCAATCCTTACCTTCTAGCCATCACCCCGTAAGGCGGATCGGCGGGGGCCGAAGCGCCGACATAGGGCGTTGTTGCAAAACAACCACAACGCATTGCTGCAGCGGTTTGACGGGCGACCGGGATCCGGCGACTATTCAGGGTCCCTAACCCTAGGGGTGTCAGGCGAAGGTGGTTGTGATGGTGGCGCGTTCACGGGACGTTGAGTTACAGAGCCTGATGAGTGCTCGTATGGGGGCTGGAGACTTGAAAGGCGCGGCAAAGGCTGCCAGCGCCTTTAGAAACGAGTTCCCGAATAACCCCCTGGGCTTTATTTTGGGTAGCGTACTGTTGCTGATGCAAGGCGAAACCGCGTCGGCCTTGCAACTTTGCGACGAGTGCCTTGCAAAAAACCCGGCGGAGTTCGGTGCCCACTTGCAACGGGCGGAATGCCTTTTCGCACTGCGTCGTCGGGATGAAGCCATCGCAGCAGCCGAAGCCGCAGCGGCGTTGACCCCTGAAGATCCGGGCGCACTCGACGCGGTGGCTACCTTTCTGGTTTTTGCAGCCGATCAAAAGCGCGCACTGCGCTATCTCGATGCCGCAGTGCAACGAGCGCCAAAAGCCCGCGACATCCGCGTGCGCCGGGCCATGGTACGTCGCTACGTCGGCGACTTTTCGGGGGCGGATGCCGACTACGCGGCGATCCTCGCCGACAACCCCACCGACGCCGAGGTGCTCAAAGCCCGTGGCGAGCTGCGCACAGAACCTGCAACGAACGAGACCATCGCCCAGCTGGAAGCGAGCCTGGCCCAGGACGCGACCAAGGACGAGGACCGCATCGGGCTGTATTTCGCGCTGGCTAAGGCATGCGAGGACACCGGTGACTACCCGGCCAGCTGGCGGCACCTGCGCGCTGGCAACAATCTCAAACGCGCGGGACTCAGCTATCGCGCGGCCAACGACACAGACATGGTTGAGCGGATTATGGCCGGCTTCCCGGCAGCGTTAGCACCCGCCGTGAGCTCGCAGCTGGAGAGCCCCATCTTTATAGTGGGCCTGCCGCGCACCGGCACGACGCTCATCGACCGCACCCTAGGCTCTCACTCTGAGGTCCACTCCGCCGGCGAGTTAGGCGCCTTGACCGAAGCCATCACCGAGGCACTCTCGCGTATCAGGCCCACGGCTGAGCTTAGCCTCGCTGAATTTGCCGACCTGCTGCCCAGCGCGGATCACGAGCTGATCGCGGAAGAGTACCTGGCTCGTGCCCGACCTTGGCGCGGGCAAAAGGCGCGGTTTACCGACAAGCAGCCCCCTAATTTCTATTACTGTGGGCTTATCCGTCGCGCCTTTCCCGGCGCGCGGATCGTGCATGTCACGCGCCATCCTCTAGCCGCAGCGCACGCGATCTACAAAACGCTCTTTAATAATGCTTATCCGTTTTCCTATGACTTAAATGAGATTGCTGATTTCATGATCGGTTATCGAAAACTGATGGCGCACTGGCATAGCGTGATGCCCGGGCAGATTCTGGATGTGGCTTACGAGGACATGGTGACGGATCAGGAGGCCACGACCCGGCGCCTGCTGGATTTTTGCGGCTTAGAGTTTGAGGCACAGTGTCTGGACTTTCACCGCAACCCGGCCAGCGTCATGACGGCAAGCTCGGTGCAAGTACGACAGCCGCTCTACGAGTCGTCACTGCATCGCTGGCGTGAGTTCTCCGCTGAACTGCAACCCGTACGAGAGCGCCTTAACTTAGCCGGCATCGCCGTCGACTAAGTTTTTAGCGGGTGCGAGTGACCTTGGTCTTGCGCCCGGAACTGCCTTTGAGCCAGTAAGAACCTACGGCACCAGGCGTGAGCACCACTGTGTCGCCGACGTTAATCAACAGATCGCCGCTGGTGGCAAATTGCCGCCACTCTTGGCCGTTATCCAGCGTAAAAATAAGCCGGCCACCGTTTGTTGCTATTGCCGTGACGCGCGCTTCGAGTCGCTCCAGCGCCGGGGCGTGCGTCACGCTTGCCGCCTCACGCTGAAGCACTAAAGCCGTAGGAAGGCCAAAAGTTTGTTCGGCCGTCGGCGCCGGTGCGGTGGAAACCGTTGCGGCCACCGCCGAAGCCGAGCCACCAGAACCAGAACCAGCACTACCTCCACCGCCACCGACGGATGCTGTCAGCAGCCGGTCGTAACAGGCCAGTCGTTCCGCATCTACGGACAGTCGCGTGCAACCGCGTAGCGGCGCATAGGGATCCGTTGCCTGAGCCGTTCCCACTGATGCCAACCCAATCGCGATAATCACGCTAGAACACACAACTGCTTTGAGCGTTGCCGGCCAATTCATCACCGAATTACAGTCCGACATCAGGTCCGCCCTCCGCATCGTAATAACCGGCCAAAGCCTCGCTCATTTCACGCACAAGCTCTCGCTCATGAACAGAAAGCTGAGGGTTCCATACATCAAAAATCAATACGGCCCTGTACCTATCCGAGTCATTCCAGGCCTCGTGCTCGATGGTATCGTCAAAGGCAAAGGCTGTGCCTTCCTGCCATTGCCGCGTCTCACCGCCGACCCGAAAGCCGCAGCCTTGTGGCACCACCAGTGGCAGGTGTACGGTCAGGCGTGTGTTCGTCACACCGTGGTGAGCCGGAATGCGCGTGCGGGCATCTAGTACCGAAAAGAAGGCCGTTGGGCCATAACCCGGGATATGAACCTGCGGAGTTTTAGCCAGAGCGGCGAGCGTATTCGGGCAACGCTTAGCATGCTCGGCAATGGGCTTGCCTTCCTTCATCAGAAAGTAAGCACTCCAGCGAGCTGACTGGTTTAAATCCTTCCAGACCCCTAATGGCAGACCCTCTCTATAAGCGATATAAGGCTCTAATCCCGACTGATCTTCGGCATAGACCGCCGCAAACTCAGCGCGGATCGCCTCCGCAGAGGCCTCCAACTCCAACAGCCACGGGCAGTCCGCACGCGGATAAAACTCGTGATTAACGAGAAACGGAAAATGCAGGAAAGTGGGCCGCGGCGTGTAGACCGCTCGTCGCCCCACCAAATGATCGATAGCGCGATCAAACCGCTGGCGTGTAGAACCTGGGTCATCCACCAAACGTGCGGCGGTACGCGCCGCCAGATGGCGGGCCAAGTCCTCGCTGCCCTCCGCCACCCGGCGGCGTGCACGGCTCACCAAATCCTGCAAATCATTGGGCCAATTAGCCGTGTTGCCTAAGGTATCTAATGCATTCCCGTAGACTCGTGCGGCAGCACGTCGCCGCCCTATTCTATCGAGTGCATCAGCCTTCCACAGTAGCGCAAGAGAATGCAGCGGTTCGGCTTTTAGGACGGCGTTGAGTACGTCAAGCTCTTCTTCATTAAGAGACAAGACACGTAAGACGCGCGCGAGGCTTAATCGCAACGCCAGACGCGTAGGCGCTTTTTGTATAGCCTGCTCAAGTAACGAGCGAGCCATCCGGGGATCACCGGCACTCAACGCGCGACGAGCTTTTTCCTCCAAAACGGCCGGATGCTCAGGGTTAAGCGATTGCGCCTGAGCAAAAGCCTGCTCGGCCGCCTGACTCTGGCGCTCGGTTCTTGCTCGCTCAAAAGCGGCCATGAGCGCACTTACTCGAGCATCCTCATTAAAACTAGCATCTGTGGGCGTACTCATTTCCTGAGTATATAGCGCTACCGCACCAGTAATCACCCGCTACAATTCAGGCACCGACAGCAGGTAGTATAGGTGAGCGTATGCGAGGTCCCGATATCAAGGCGTTGTTCGCGGTACCTTTCGCGTTCGCGCACCACCCGGATCAGGAACGCCTCAATCGCTCTTTGAAGCAACTTGCGCTGGCTCTGGAGACTGAAGGCGACAAGGCCAGCAACCCACGCCCTTTAACGCAGCGCAACACGGCAGTTTACGAAACTCATTTTGATATTTTTAGACTTGAGCACCCGGCTATTGCCGAGCTCAAAGCCTTTTGCTGGAACCAGCTCCTGTCCACAATCGGCCACTTAAACGGTTACGACATCGCTACGCTCAACCGCCTGCAGATCTACAACGATGCGTGGTTCCATGTCACCCGTCGCGGCGGATTTTTTGGGTTACACAACCACCCCAATGCTTCTTGGAGCGGGGTTTATTGTGTGAGCCCCGGTGACCATGACGCCAATAAACGCTCCAGCGGCGCGCTGACTTTCGTCAACCCAGCGACAGCCAGCGCTATGCATATGGATGCCGGCGTGGCACGGCTGAGCGCGCCTTTTGATGCGCAGTTACGCAGTATTCATTTGGAGGCTGGCCAGCTGGTGCTTTTCCCTTCTTGGGTGCTGCACGACGTAAAGCCCTTCGAGGGTGAAGGCGAGCGCATCACGCTCGCCTTCAACTGCTGGTTCACGCTACCCAACGCGCCCGCCTAAAGATCTTTGACCGCCGGCCTGGAAAGGCCAGCGGTCAAACCAAAGTGATACGCCCCCAACAAGTCGCACGTCAGAGTCAGTCGGCCACCACGGGCAAAATCACGGCCGACGGTTGGCTGGCCGATCGAAATACCTGCTGCGTAGCCTTTTTATAGTCACCGGGCTTGGCCTCAAACATATTGGCCACGTAGGTCTGCGGGTTTCTGTCGTACAAAGGGAAGAGGCTGGATTGCACCTGAACCATGAGACGATGTCCTGGTAGAAAAGCGTGATTGACCGCAGGCAGGTTAAATCGCAAATGCTCAGCCTTGCCGGGCTTAAACGGGCGCGGCTTATCAAAGCCATCCATGTAACGACCCCGAAAAATTTCTATCCCGACAGGCAACTGGTAGCCAGCAAGCTGGGGTTGCGCCGACATCTCCTCGGGGTAAACGTCAATGAGCTTCACGATAAAGTCACTGTCCGTGCCACTAGTGGCAACCCAGATGTCGACCACAGGTTGACCTGCAATATGCAGCGTCTTTTGCAGGGGTTCACCGGTATAGGTAAGCACATCCGTACGATCAGCTACGCTACGCTGATCACTGACCAACCAAGGACCCCAGACATTGCGATCACCAATATGCACTGGCCTGGGCACAAAAGGCACGGGCTTAGCCGGATCGGAAACATAATCATCATGCGCATCCGTAGCCGCGGGCTTGGCCAATTGCACCTTGAAGTCGGCCGACAGGTACACAGGTGTAGCCGAACTGACCGGCCAACCCGCAAACTCCTGCCAACGGTCCAGGCCAGTCTCATAGGCCAGAAAATGTGGCGTTGGCTTTTTCTCAGCACCGTCCTTCAAATAACGGTCTAAAAATGGCTTCATGACATCACGCCTGAACTCTAAAGCGGTGTCGCCTTTGAAACGCAGAGCTCCCAATGTCGTACCGTCATAGTTAACGCCACTGTGACGCCAAGGACCAATGACCAGGGAAACCAAATCATGGGCTTTAGGATCCAATGCCTTGTAGACGGCTGGCGCGCCGTAGCTATCTTCCTGATCCCACTGGCCCACCACCAACAGGGTGGGAACGGTCAGAGTCCGTGAAGCCAACAACTTATCGACAGCCTGTCCCTGCCACCAAAAATCGTAGCTGGTGTGCTCCATGAGTTTTCGAACAAACGGCAACTCATCGAGCTTGTAGCAACGAATAAAATCACCGGCTGAACCGGCAGCCAGATACTCGCTGTAGTAATCCCGCTCACCCATGGCAACTGCGTTGCCACCAGACTTTTTGCCGGTTTGAGCCGGAAAATAATCAAGTCCACCGAGTCTGAAGGCGCCGTTGTGATAAAAATCATCGCCAATCCAGCCGTCAACCATCGGACTCATGGGTACCGCAGCCTTCAGTGCCGGATGAGGATCAATCAGCGCCATCAGTGAGGTAAAACCTGGGTACGACGACCCGGTGATCGCCACACGACCGTTAGACTCCTGTACATTCTTCACCAACCAGTCAATGGTGTCGTAGGCATCGGTAGCATGATCGGTATCCGTGCTATTTAAGGGCCCGCGTAATGGCCGAGTCATCACGTACTCGCCCTCAGAGCCATCGCGCCCACGGACATCTTGGTAGACCCGAATGTAACCGTCGTTCACAAATACTGCGTCGGAAATTGGCAGAATCTCTGTGATGGTTTGACTGTGATTGCGCATCGTCGTGCCCCGCGCGTTGTAGGGCGTACGAGTTAATAAGATCGGGCCGTGCTGCGTACCTTTGCGCATCACAATCACTGTGCACAACTTTACGCCATCACGCATAGGCACCATGACAACGCGGCGTGTGTAATCGGCCTGCGGCGTGGTCTCATCAAAATCGGAGGGGATATCCACCTGCATGGGCGGCGTAATCGCAGCATTCACAACACCAAGGAACGCCAACATGTACATGCAGGCAAAAATTCTGGCTATTTGCACGACAGACCTCACAGCAATTCAGGGGATAAAACGCGCGGGCTAGCCGCCTCTGGCAATCTTGGCAATCTTGGCAATAAATACGCGGTTATTCAAAATTTAAATAATTTATGCTGCTGCACAGCATCACAACGTTGATGAAATCGCTGAGCTGCCTGACCCTAACGGCAAGGCGATGACGACTGTGGCAATTAAAAAGTCATCGCCATGCCAGCCACTGTCAAGTCAGTTTACCGGTTTCAGAATAGGTCACCGCGCCGAGCGTAGTCGGGTAGGATCGCAAGATACCAAAAACCCTGTGGCATCCAAATCAATCCGAGAGACCCTAGTGATTCATAACCAACGATTGACGGCCAAATTAGACGGGGAGTTCGCGGTTTTCATGATCGGCATGCGGATTAATCAGCCGTGGAAGATACACAAGCTGATCCCGGTGTTTAGAGCTATGCCGCGGATGCTTAACGAACTGTATGCCAATCCCGAGTTAGGATTACTGAGCCATGAAATGTGGTTTTCCCGTACGCTAATACTCATTCAGTACTGGCGATCCATCGACCAGCTCATCGACTATGCCCAACGGCGTGATTCCTTGCATCTGCCGGCATGGCAGGCTTTCAATAAAGCGGTAGGAACAGACGGCACCGTGGGCATTTGGCATGAAACATACAAAGCAGGCCCGGGTTCTTATGAAAACATCTACGTGAACATGCCAGCCTTTGGACTGGGTAGGGCGGGTCAACTCATAGAAGCAAAAGGCTCACTAAAATCAGCGGCCGCCCGATTTAATACGTGATCCTTTGCAGCCAAAGATTCGCGCATGCAAAGCATCAAAATTGAACGTGCCTTACCGACCCGCCATCAACATACCAATTCGCGCCCGCTACAAACTGGGCGGCCGGACTGGAAATAAACGCAACGACTCGCGCGATCTCATCGGGTGAACCCAACCGACCCATGGGATTACGTTCGACCGCCGCCTTGAAGAGTGCCGGATCCTCACGGCTAATACGGTCCCAGTATCCATCGGTAAAAACAATGTCACCCGGTGAGACAACATTAACGCGAATACGCGGCAAGCATTTAACCGACAGCGATTTCATGTAATGCGCCATAGCTGCTTTCATCGCACCATAAGGCGGTGAGTGCGGCGCAGCGTACGAGGCGGTCTTTGAGCCGATGAAAGTGATAGCTGCATGCGCTGACTGCGCCAGAATCACCGCTGCCCTCTCCGTCACTTCGACTGTTGAGGTCACATCGGTTGTCAGGGTTGTGGCCCAGTCATCAGCCAGCGCACTGACATTGGGGATGAAAATATCGAATGGCGCAATTTGGTTCAGCCAACGGGTGACGGCCGATGCATCACGTACGTCAAGCGCCGTTCCCCGAACTGACAAGCCCCTTGCCGCGAATTGCGCTGCCACTCTTGCAACGCCATCCGAGTTTCTTGCACAAAACTCAACCGCACACCCTTCTAATGCTAGCGCTTCAACAATGGCGCGCCCGATGCCCTTAGACCCGCCAGTGACCACCGCTTTCAAACCACGCAGACCCAGATCCATGACGGTTACTCCATAAAAACTTAACGCTGATCGCAGGCGAGGCCACTTCGTATTCAAAAATACAGGCAAAAATAAACTCGAGGCCACTTAAAACAGTGCGGCCACTCTCAGCGTCGGTCTTTAAAATGAAACGGATTTAATGACACAATCAAGACTCACTACAGTTAGGAGTTGGCCATGGGATTCTTGGATCAAATTATGGGCGCCTTGGGCACAGCCGGCAGCGCCAATGGCGCGGCGGCCAGCCTACCTCAAGAGATAGTCAAAATGTTGGGTGCGGCCGGCGGAACCGGCGGCATGGCCGGCATGATGAGCGCCTTCGAGCAGGGTGGAATGGGCCATATTTTTCAGTCATGGGTGGCCAACGGCGCAAACTTACCGGTGTCCGCCGAGCAGATCCAACAGGTACTGGGCAACGGGCAACTAGCGCAGCTAGCGCAATCGCTCGGCATTGATCCGGCTGCGGCTGCGCACAGCGTGGCGAGTGCACTGCCGGATATCATTCACCACCTGACCCCGAACGGCACCATGCCATCCGCGGATGAAGCCGGAAGCATGTTGCAGTCATTAGCTAAGCAGTTGATGCCTGGCTAATTCAGCGTGCTCAGTCATGCCTGAATGGGCGCGAGCCGCACCTCATTAAGGCCGAACAAAGCCTAACTTTGTTCGGCCTTTTTACTCTCCGCAAAGACAACTCCCCCCGTGTCAACCCCTCACGCCGGCCTTTCAATGCAATAGTCCACGTGACACGGTCGGTGCAGCTAAGTCTGAACGGCAAAAATGCCCCACGACTTTGCAAAGGCACGCTCTATCAGGTCCAATACTGGCGCAATTCGATAACAATTCAAGGCATCGTATGGCTGCTTTACGCTCGTTGGTTGTGGTGCTGGGGGATCAGCTGGACCTGGACAGCAGCGCTTTCGATCACTTTGATCCGAAACTCGACTCCATTTGGATGGCGGAGGTTGCCGAAGAGGCAAGCCACGTTTGGGCGAGCAAACCGCGTATCGCGTTATTCTTATCGGCCATGCGCCATTTTGCTCTCGCACTGACAAAGCAAAAACGCCCACTGAACTACACCAAACTCAACGACCCGGACAATGCCGGAAGCCTCAGTGCACAATTGATGGCCGACATCGTAAGGCTCAAGCCGCAACAACTGGTGATGACCACGCCAGGTGACTGGCGAGTACTGCAATCTATAACAGAGGTCGCGAGCAAAGCGTCGATACCTTTAGAGGTGCGCGAGGATCGACATTTTCTGGTGAGTGTGGCGGAGTTTAGCGCCTACGCTAAGGGACGTAAGTCCTTGCGTCTGGAGTATTTTTACCGAGAGCAGCGTAAGCGCTATCAGATTCTGATGGATCCTGAGCAGCCTGACGACCAGCCGTTGGGTGGCCAATGGAATTTTGATGCGGACAATCGGCAAGCTTTTAGTTCCGGCGGTCCTGGGTTGCTGGCCTCTCAACCGAATTTTCCTAAAGATGCTCTGACAAAAGACATTATTAAGCTTGTTAATGAGCGATTTGCTGAGCACCCCGGAGATCTGGCGAGCTTCGCGTGGCCGGTAACACGAGCACAAGCCCTTGAGGCTTTGGATGGTTTTATTAAGGCTAGGCTGCCTCTTTTTGGCCGCTTCCAGGATGCCATGTGGCCGGGTGACCCTTGGCTATATCATTCGCACCTGTCCTCGGCTCTGAATCTAAAACTCTTAAACCCTCGGGAAGTGATCGCTGCTGCTGAACAGGCGCATCGTAGCGGCGCAGTAGAACTAGCCAGCGCGGAGGGCTTCATTCGACAGATTCTGGGTTGGCGAGAGTACGTACGCGGCATCTACTGGACCCAGATGCCAGACTACGGGCAAAGAAACACCCTCGGCGCTCAGAATGAACTTCCCGCGTGGTATTGGACGGCCAAAACCGACATGGCTTGCCTTCATGACACCCTGTCGCAAACCCTCTCTCACGGCTATGCCAACCATATTCAACGCCTGATGGTGACGGGCCTGTACGCTTTGTTGCTAGGTGTACAACCGCAAAAAGTTCATGAATGGTACCTTGCTGTTTATGTCGATGCGGTGGAATGGGTCGAACTGCCGAATACTCTGGGCATGAGCCAATACGCTGACGGTGGCGTCATGGGCAGCAAGCCCTACATCGCTACGGGTAAGTACATTGATCGCATGAGTCCTTACTGTAAGACCTGTCGCTACGACCCAAGCCTGCGGATCGGTGAGACGGCGTGTCCTTTCACCACTTTGTACTGGGATTTTCTGATGCGCCACGAAAAGCTGTTGTCAAAGAATCCGCGCATGGCCTTGCAGGTGAAAAATCTCCTGCGACTTAGCCCAGCCGAAAAGAAAGCCATTACAGCGCGCGCTGACCTTGTGCGTCGTGGTGAGGTAGGACATGCATAAAAACACTGGCGAAAGCGCGTCAACACTGTCAGCCAAAACACAATCGACAGTAACCCGCGATAATTTTAATGAGACACCCGCGACACTGGCAGCGGCTCAAGCTCGCATCGATGCTATCGATCCTGATGCCTACAACCGCACCCGAAATTTCCTCAACGGCGCCGTCACCCGACTCTCGCCGTACATCACGCACGGCTTGGTATCCTTAGACCAAGTTTTACGCCAGGTTAATAGCCAGCAATCGCTGTCTATCCAGCATAAGTTTGTTTATGAACTCGGCTGGCGCGAATACTTTCGCCACGTCTGGACTCATCGTGGAGACGACATCCTGTCATCCTTCCACGAAGGTCCACTGGCAGAGCGTCACTACCGCCGCCAACTGCCCGATGACATTCGGCAGGGCTGCACCGGTATTCCGGTTATCGACCAAGCTGTCGAAGAACTCTATCGAACCGGTATGCTCCATAACCATGCGCGCATGTGGCTGGCAAGCTATGTCATCCATATTCGCAAAGTCCACTGGCGAGTTGGGGCCGATTGGCTTTACTCACATCTACTCGATGGCGATCTTGCCAGTAATCACCTTAGCTGGCAGTGGGTCGCCGGCACAGCCAGCCACAAGCCCTACCTGTTCAACGCCGAAAACGTAGAACGCTATGCGCCAACCGCGTGGCACAGCCCGGCCAGTGTGATTGACACCTCTTACGAGGCGCTCGACCAGATCGCGCGTAGTGGCTGTGCTGAACCCTTTATGCCGGCCACAGCACCGTCTTGCGTGAAGCGAGTCGTGGAGCCTAAAAGTTCCGGCACGCCACCGGATTGGCTGCAGGCGACAGCTCCTAAGGCAAATGACGTAGAAGGCCGCATCATCTGGCTCGTGCATCCGTGGAGCCTCGGCAAAGTGCCCGGCGATTTACCTGAGGGCACTCAGGTGGTGGCCGTTCTACTTTCCGAGTTTCACTCAGCCTGGCCTTGGGCACCGCAACGCTGGGATTTCGTCGGCAGACGCATGGCCGAATTGACTCCTCTACGCTGGTATGGCGATGCCGCGAGCATCGGTGAGGCTCTGAAAAGCACCTATCAGGTAATCACTGAAGATAATCCGCATTTGAGTTTGTGGCTGGAACAATGGACAAAATGCCGGCCCGCTCCCTTATTGTTTCCGAGTCTGGAGCGACGTTTTGACTCGTTTTCTGCCTGGTGGAAAAAGGCCACGGCCGGGCTTGCGACCGCTGAAGAGTTGCTGAGCTACGAAAAACCCACCAGCTTTAAGCTGGCAACCGATAAGGGTAGGCAATAAAGCCACTTGAGGTAAGCCTACGGCGGCAGCGCGCACAACACATGATCCACTCTGCATTTGATGATACGGATTAGTTAGCATGACTGAAACGGACATGCCTTGGGTATCACAAGCGCCTGGGACTTGGGTAACTAAGGTCAATGATCTGCCCGGGTGTCCGGCGATCCTGCACTCCTGGTTGTCAGAGCCCGGGTTGTTAACCGCACGATTAGAAAAACTTGCTTCAGGTCCGATAGCTGTGCAGGTATTGGGCCAAACCCCTTGCATCTTCGCCGATGATAGCGCGCCTTCGCTTTGTCAGGTCTCACGCACAATGATCGCTCGTCGTGTTCTGCTAAAAGCCGAAATGGTCAATTGGGTCTTTGCTGAAACCCTCATTCCGATGGCAGCTTGGCAATCGACAACTTGGTTGCGCCACCTAGGCGACCAACCGTTGGGTGCAGCGATTCAAAAGGCAGGCGCTAAACAGACAAGTCGCTTCGAATATTCCGCCTTGATGAGTAGCCTATCACTCAGGAGTGTCGTGCCGGCTTTGAGCACAGAAGATCGTCTGATGGCTCGTCGCCGGTGGCATCAGCTCAATGGCTTTGAGTTACTTGTTCAGGAGGTCTTTTTACCCAACCTTGTTAACGCCATCACCGCTCGGTCTTAAATCGGCGAATTCCATCGGTACATCATCTCCAACAAGGTCAATAAAAGGCGTGAGGCCGTTCAGAAATCGCTCTTGCGCTTGAGGATCCGACAGCGCCGCCTCCAGCGCGCAATTTAATTCGTAAACTCGATCATCAAACCCTGCCTCATTCATAGCCCCGCTAAAAGCCTCCACATGAGCACCCCCTATCTGATAGGTGGCGGGAGCGAAGTCCGGATCAATATCCAGATTTTCAGGTTCCTGATAGGACCGCTGACAACCTGTAGCGTCGGTAGCATGGTAGTTACGGCATGACTGGGGCCGAGCCTCATAAATAGCGCAAAACCCCTGTACCAAAAACGGACATTTTTCGTTGCGAGCTGCCCGCTCATCATCACTGAGCCTTTTTATCGCCGCGCTGTTGCAACGAACTTGGTCGTAAATCGCCTGCGCTTGCTCTTGCGAGAGCCGAGTTTTTACGAACTCTAATATCCGAAAAGCCTCCACCGCCCGCACGTCCACTGTGAAATGGCAGCACCATGAGCACCCCACCGCGCAGGCCAGCGTTGCCGCGTCGGCAGCCTCAGCAAGCGCGGCATCATGCCTACGCCCGGCACGACCTAACGCCTCCAGGAGACCCAGTTCTTCAATATCGCGACGCGATTGACCCGTCTCTCGCTTGAGAACATCACGAATTAATGCCAGATCTAAGGTAAATTCCATAATCTAAATATTACGTGAAATCCCCTAACAAGAGGTGGCGCGATATACTCATTCGTATGAGTGAAATTCGCATCCTCTCAGTCATCCCACCGATGACCCAGCTCAATACGCCCTATCCCTCCACGGCGTACCTAACCGGCTTTCTGCGCTCGCGCGGATTCAAAGCTGACCAAACTGATCTTTCCATAGCCTTAGCGCTGGAACTACTTTCATTACCTGGGCTACAAGCAATCCATGAAAGAGCAAGCGCCTTGAGTCATGACCGCCTGACGCCGACAACCGCATTTTTTTTAGAACACTTTGAGAGCTACTGTTCCACCATCGGGCCTGCTATTCGTTTTTTGCAGGGTCGCGATCCGACGCTATCCCACCGCATTGGATCGAGAACGTACCTTCCAGAGGGGCCACGTTTTTCGAGCCTTGAACAGTACACGGACAGCGATGAACCGCAAGGCGACTCACTCCAGTGGGCATTCGGTGCACTTGGCCTACAGGATCAGGCCAAACACATCGCGACTCTTTATCTCAACGATCTGGCTGATGTCATACGTGATGCCGTTGACCCACGTTTCGAATTCGTTCGCTATGCAGAGTCACTGGCCGCAAGCCAGCCTAGCTTTGATCGACTGCATGAAGCTTTGCAGGCCCCCTATAACCTGGTGGATGAAACGCTTAATCGCCTGACGCTGGCAGCACTTGCACAACACCAACCCACACTGGTGCTGATTACTGCACCGTTTCCAGGCAATGTGTACGGCGCATTTCGCATCGCTCAGACTATTAAGCTTACAAATCCGTCTATCACGGTGGCTCTGGGTGGCGGCTATTGCAACACCGAACTGCGTGAAATGAATGAGCCCAGAGTTTTTGACTATTTTGACTTCGTCACGATTGATTCGGGTGAACGCCCACTGCTAGCACTGATCGAGCATCTTCAAAAAATAAGACCCGCACAACAATTGGTGCGTACGTATACGCGAACCCATCACTTCGTTGATTTCAAAGAGCCGGATATTGCGCACTCAGATAGCGGGACGCCCACCTACGTGGGTTTACCGCTCAATCAATATTTATCGTTACTGGATATGCTCAATCCGATGCATCGTCTGTGGTCTGACGGACGCTGGAATAAGGTCACGGTCGCCCACGGTTGCTACTGGAAAAAATGCAGCTTTTGTGATGTCAGCCTTGATTACATCTCCCGTTACGACCTCGCGGCTACGGATGTGCTGATTAATCGCATTGAGGCCCTGGTGACGGAGACCGGTCAAACTGGATTTCATTTTGTCGATGAGGCTGCTCCTCCCAAAGCGCTCAAATCACTATCCAGCGCATTGCTGGCGCGTAAATTGGATATTTCTTGGTGGGGTAATATTCGTTTTGAAAAGTCGTTTGATTCCGACCTTTGTCAGCTAATGGCCGACAGTGGCTGTATCGCCGTGACCGGCGGCCTGGAGGTTGCCTCAGACCGTTTACTGAAGCTCATGCAAAAAGGGGTCTCAGTTCAACAAGTCGCTCGCGTCACACGGGCCTTTTCCGATGCTGGAATTCTGGTCCATGCCTATCTGATGTACGGTTTTCCCAGCCAAACGGTCCAAGAAACCGTAGATTCTCTGGAGTATGTGCGTCAACTGTTTGCAGCTGGCTGCATCCAATCCGGATTTTTTCATCGATTTACCTGTACCGTGCATTCTCCGGTAGGCAAAAATCCCGATCATTACGGGGTTACGCTTTCTAGACCCCAGCTTGCTACTTTTGCTAACAACGACATCAATTTTCTCGACTCTACCGGCATTGACCACGAAGTATACGGCGCGGGTTTAAAGAAAGCTCTGTTCAACTACATGCACGGTATAGGTCTGGATCTCGATGTCCACACCTGGTTTGAGAAAGTGCAGCATCAGCAGGCACCTAGCAAAAAAACTCGCCGACAGTTAGGTTATTCCGTACCAACCACCACCGTGCCACCGGATTTCATTGAAAAGTCATTGCAATAACTCGCAAAAATATTGCCTTTCGCCACCCTACAGGCTTGGGAGCTCTCTATGCATAAGAACGATGGCCAGGATCTACCCGTAGAACCCCAGCGCCGAGCCTTAATGAAATCCCTAGGCGCTGTGGGTTTATGGGCGGCTAGCCCCAGCTCAGCCCCAGCGACTCCAACACCCATAGATACCACCCACGGGCCCGCCGTGCGCATTGAGGCAGGTCGACTCAATCAATTAGCAGCAGAGTTTTTTCCCGTTTTTAACCACGGGAACGTATTGCCAGACTTCGATGCCACAGCGCATGGCGCACGCTACTCAGTCGAACTTCGTCGCCTGACGACTTACACTCTCGTCCCTGAAACCGGGGAACGGGTCAAGGTCAGTGGTTTACTTGCCATTCCAGCAGGCGTGCGCGGCCCCTTGCCGGTCGTTTCCTGGCAACACGGTACGATCTTGTCTTTTGATCAGGTACCTTCGAATTTAACGCGACTCGGTGACCCAGGCTATCAGCCTAGCGATGCTGGCGACTCTCTAGAGACTCTTTTCAATCTGCAACGCCTTGCAGGCCAGGGCTTTGCGGTTATTGCTGCGGATTATTTAGGCAAGGGTCCGTTTCGTGATGGACGGGTAGAGGCCTACGCGGTTCGCGAGGCCACAGTGACGACCTGTTTAGATATGTTGCAGGCAGGAACCTCTGCCCTGCACCAATTAGGACACACCCGCAGCCACCTTTTCCTGAATGGTTGGTCGCAAGGCGGACTCAACACTCAGTGGCTTGCTCAAGCCCTTAAGGATCGCAAGATCCCCGTGTCGGCGGCTGCCGCACAAAGCCCGTTCAATAACCTGGTGGACTCCGTGCGCTATTGGACTGGCCAGTTGCCCGTGCCTGATGCTGCAACCTACCCGGCGGTCGCGAACTGGGCCGTGCTGTGCTTGATTGTCGTGTTGGGCAGCTATCGCAGCTACTACCGCCTGCCGGATTTGTTTAAAACGGCAATCAAACCGCAGTACCACGAATTTGCTGAAGCTTATTGGCAAAGCTACCAGCTAACGGCAGCAGATCTGGCTAAAGCACCGGGCTCGGTGGGTGACCTGCTGGTGGAAGGATTACTGGAACGCTACACCGGGCCTACTAACAGCGCATTCATCGCGCAGTTGGGTCGCAACATCTCGACGTACCAATCCTATGACTTTCCATTCCGGTTCTACTACGGCCTGGCCGATGAAGCGCTGCATCCTTCGATGATGGGACTCGCGCTGGCCTCGGCCGGCTCTAAAGCGACAGGTATCGCCGTGCCTCGCGCGAGCCATCGCGCCACGTTCCTTGCCAGTCTGTACGGGAGCGACAGCCAAACGGCGGGCATGGATAATGTTCTTAACTGGTTCACTCGTATCAAAGATCGAGCCTAACGGACTGCAGAAAACTAACGGGCATGGATTGCTCGTGCGAGGTTTCAAGTGTTACGCGTACACCTCTAGCTTAGGGCAAACGCAATGAAGTCAGGTCAAAGGCTCAAGATAGCTTTCAAAGACGCCCACGTGCACCAGAGCATCGTCAGCGGCATCGGACCAAAGTTCATGGCTATGGAACTGTACGTCATAAGTAGGCTCATCCTGAGCCTGCACCCCATGGGCTTGTGCATCCGGGAACGGGTAAGGCGGGGAGACAGCGATTACCCGACCCACCTTTCCCCGGATATAGCTCGGCAGACGCACATGGCCACTCACGTATAGGTCCCGCACACGAACCCAATCACCGGGGTTGTAACTGCTGCGGTTAGGCACATTAGTTCGACCAGTACCCAGCGCCCGCGCTAGAGGGAACAATCCACCGGCAAGGGTCTCAAGCTCAGCGTGGGTTACTACACCCTTCTCCACGCATAAGGTAGCCAGACTGGTCAGCGTGCGCTCGTAATAGCTAGCACACATGTAATGGCGGGGCTCCATGCGCTCAATGGCATGACGATATTCGTCCATGTTAAAAATCCCCTGACGCACCGCAATGGCGTAAAGGGCGTTGATGCGCTTTTCCCAATCCGAATGAAAGACCTTAGCCTGCGGCCCGTGACCTACTGCGCCAAAACCCTGCTTACCACCTAAATCGTGAACTCCATCCATTACTTAGCCTCCAGCGCACGCGCGACGCCGATCATGGAATCTTGAGTCACTAGGGTGGCGAGCTGGGACTCGCTCCAGTGGTCGGTGCCCGCTGGCCGCAACGGCAGTACCATGTAACGCGTATCGGCTGTCGTATCCCAAACACGCACTTGCGTCTCAGCGGGTAGATCTAGACCCATTTCGCGAAGCACAGTGCGTGAGTCGCGCACAACTCGCGCACGGTATTCTAAATCCTTATACCAGTCTGGCGGCAGGCCAATCACCGTCAGGGCCGTGCAGGAACACAACGTGCAACAAATGACGTTGTGAACTTCATGGCTGTTCTCCAGCACCACGAGGTGCCGGTGATGAGCCGGAAGTTCAATACCCAGCTCAGCGACTGCTGACTTTCCGTTTGCCAAAAGACGGGTCCGAAATACCGGATCCGTCCATGCTTTTGCAACAACACGCGCGCCACGCTCGGGTAGCCACACCTCATCCGCCAAATGAACCCTCTCAGCCAGATCCTCAACCGTGGCTACACCACGACTCGTCAACGCCATCTCAATGGCGGCCGCGCGCTCAACCGGTGCGGCAACTGCCTTCAAATCACTGTTTGATTCCATCACGCGGACTCCTCGAGGTCGACGGGTTGTCTCGTTATTAGGCCACAGCCGCGTTTAGAACTTCAAAGTCTGCCCTGCACCCCCACCCTAAACCCGTAGTGAGTTAGTCAGTCGGACTCACGCCCGCTGACTCGCGACGCTAAGCGTCAGGCTGGTGTCGATGAAAAACAGCCGCGAGCTTATTGCCGTCAGGATCGCGAACATAGGCCACATAAAACGCGGGTCCATAATACGATCGAGTGCCCGGAGCTCCCTCATCAGCACCACCATGAGCCAGGGCTGTCGCGTAAAATGCCTGCACTTGGGCCGCATCCGCTGCTCGAAAAGCAAGCATCGGACCGTTGCCGGCGATGGGGGCCTGTCCATCAAAGGGATGGCATACCCAAAACCCATAGCCTTCGTCGTAAGAACCACCCCACCCGGCCCAACCCTCGCTCCAGTCTGGAGCGCGTCCCACGCCCAAGGCACCGAACACGGCATCATAAAAAGCTATGGCGCGCGCCAGATCCGAGGTTCCAACCGTCGAATACAAAATCATTATTCACCTCTTGCACAGAAAATTTTCTTCCCGCACTACACGCAGTATCCGCTTTGGGGATCGCCTATTGCGTAAACCACCTCGCGGGCTCTTGCGTGAAGCGAAGTGACTTAGCGTTCATTCGAAGCGGCGTTTAATCAGCGTGCTCGCTCAAATCCCATGCCTGCCAAATGCCCTGATGACGCCGTTCAATTCCCTGGTCGGCAAAACGAAACAAGTAAAGCCACTGATGATCGACTAAGTGCCGGACTGTGTCGTGTCGCGCAATGATGCTGTCGATCCTGTCACTGGGTGCATCGATAACCACGGACAGTCGTAGGGGTGTGTGCATCCAACGCTTCCCATCATGTACCGACTGGCGCGAGAGCCCGATCCGCAAATCGCCCGTATTTCCCTCAAACACACCGATTCGTCCGCAGGTAACGTTATGAAGCACCTTGTTGCCGCTGCCGAAGCGCTCAGGATCTACCGTTGAAGCAAAGTAC
>CAIKMS010000022.1 GCA_903828595.1 uncultured Pseudomonadota bacterium
CCAGTCCCGCGTTGCTGCCCATCTGCAAAAGCACTTGGTGGGCCGGCGTTAAGTCGGGGCGTTACCCCCAGCCCGTAAAGCTTGGCCCGAACATCACAGCGTGGCGCTGCGAGGACATCCGCCGACTAATCGAAAGTGGTGACGCCGCCAACCACTAAGCAAATGCCGCCGTATCCCACTACGGATACGGCGGCTAAAGGTATCAAACAAATGAATTTTACCCCAATTCGTGTGCCGCATGAATAGCGCACAGGACGAGTTACGCCGGGATGAAAATCTCGCTAAGGCGCTTAGCGTCAGCAAAGATTTTTTCATCTTCCCCTGCAAAGTCGACAAGTCGCCCTATACGCCGCGTGGATTCAAGGACGCGACGCAAGATGAAGCCCAGATTCGACAGTGGTGGCGCAGTTGGCCAAAATCATTGGTCGGCGTGCCAACCGGCAGTACAAACGGTTTAGTAGTCATTGACTACGACCCTGACAAAGACAGCGGCACTGCGAAAGAGTGGATCCAAAATCATTCAGAGGCGCTGATTAGAACTCGGGTGAACGACACCCGCAGAGAGGGCGGTAAACACTACATCTATAACACTGCACACGCCTACCAGTCGGGATCCGATGTCGTACTTGATGGTATTAAACGCCCCGGCTTGGATATCCGCGCAGAGGGGGGCTACGTTATCTGGTGGACGGCTGAAGGCAAGCACACGGAGGGCGACATCCAGCCATTACCGGCTGGCTTGCTCGATGAGCGGCTTAAGACCAATCACACAGCGCCAATGCCACAGACTGGCTCGCCAATGCTCATCTCTGCCAGCGATTGGAGCCGCGATCGGGAACGGGTTATTGCCGAATTGCCCTTTATTGACGCAGCCGATAGGGACAATTGGGTCAAGGTCGGGCAGGCGATCCACCTCGCCACATCTGGATCAGAAGATGGCTTTTCAATCTGGCACCGATGGTCAGCCAGCGGCGATGCTGGCCCTCCTGCAAGCTATGTGTCGGAAAGTGATTGCCGTTATCACTGGTCGAGCTTTAATCAGGGCATTAATGGCAAGGGGAAACTGGTCACGCTCGGTACGGTATTTGACCTTGCGCGTAAAGGCGGATGGCAAAAGGGTTCCGGCGAACTAGAACTCAAAACCCTACGGTCCGGCGAGGCAGAACTCAACCCCATACGAATCCGGTCGGCAGCCGAGATTGTCAAAGATCGGACGCAGCCGCGCTACAAGCTACTGACTAGCGCCGACCTTCACGCGCTTCCACCGCTGTCATGGCGCATTAGAGGCGCGCTACCGGCCGAGGGATTGGCGGCGATATTCGGGCCATCCGGCTCCGGAAAATCGTTCCTGGCGCTCGATATGGCCGCTGCAATCGCATCCGGTCGCGAGTGGTTCGCGCTCCGGGTAACGGCGGCTCCCGTTGTCTACTGCGTGTTGGAAGGCGAGGCGGGGTTGCCCGTTCGAGTGGCCGCATGGGAGTCACGAAACGATGCTGTTATGAAGGTTCGGGTGCTGGTGCAGCAACCGTTCAAGCTGACCGAACCGCAGGACGTACAGGACTTGGCAGCCGCAGTGCTTGGCGCTGGTGGTGGCGCGGTGACGTTTATTGACACGCTCAACCGAGCAGCGCCTACCGCCGACGAAAATTCATCACGGGACATGGGCAGCATCATCGAAGCGGCCAAGGACTTGCAGCGCGCTACCGGCGGACTGGTGGTGCTTGTCCACCATACCGGCAAGGACGTGTCCAAAGGCCTACGCGGGCATAGTTCCCTGTTCGCGGCGCTGGACGCTGCCATCGAAGTCTCACGGTCCATGGACCGCCATGAATGGACGCTAACCAAGAGCAAGGACGGCGCGGACGGGGTGGTTAACGCCTTCACGCTCAGCACCGTATTCCTTGGCCCGGATGCGGACGGCGAGCCATTGTCATCGTGCGCAGTGGTTCGGGACGGCTCGGCGGCCGAGGTTCGGCGGACCAAGCTTCCGCAGGGGAAGAATCAACGCATCGTGTGGGACGTGCTTAAGCCGCTATTCAAGGACGGCACTATGGGCAAGCCCGGCGCACCGCCATACCGCCCCTGCATCGAATTGGAGGCCGCTATTGCGTCTGTATCCGGCCGCCTAGTCTGCCCCTTGGAGCGCAGAGCCGAGCGCGCCAGAGAGGCAATTACCGGGCTGGTATCGCATGGGCTACTTGGCTGTAACGATGGGTGGATATGGGCCACAAAGTGAATCCCCGAAATTCCCCGAAATCACCAATTTCGGGAGTACTCAGTCCCCGAAAATCCCCGGCCGCCTATATAGGCCGGGGGATTTCGGGAGAGGGGTTAGGGAATTGATTTCGTATTCCGTGGAGGCCGCCGACATGACGCAAACTAAGATTCTGGGCATCGACCCCGGCTTGACGGGTGGGTGGGCGCTGTTGACCGACCATGGCGCCTTCGTCGGCGCGGATGACCTGCCCATAATCCGCGACAACTCTACCGCGTGGGTGGACGCCCCCGAGCTGGTGGCCCAGATCAACGCTTGCTTGAGTGAAAGGGTCCACATTAGGGCAGTCATTGAACGGGTGCATTCGATGCCCTCACAAGGGATCAGCAGCGCGTTTACCTTTGGTGTGGGCTTCGGGTCAGTGCTGGCTTGCCTCCAGTTGCTCCCGGCCAGCATTGAATTCGTGTCCCCAGCCACTTGGAAACGCGGACTAAGGCTATCGAAAGACAAGTCAGCCAGTTTGGATAGGGCGCGGCTCCTGTACCCCCAAGCGAGTTTGAAACGCCAAAAAGACGACGGCCGGGCTGAGGCGTTACTGATTGCACATTGGGCATGGAAAGGAACAGCCCATGGATGAGCAGCAATCCAATCGCCGGGTTAGCAAGTTTGCCCAAGCAGCGCAGGCCAAACTTTGTGCGGCCAGCAATCGCGAATACGCGGCGGCGGTGGCTAAGTCTGACCCCGACGCTGCCTATCGGTGGTCGGCAAAAGCGCATGACCAAGAGCAAGAGGCGGCTTCTGTGAGTTTATTAGTCGAGATGCCTACTTTGGGCATCGGTGGAGACTTGGTGCCGCCTGAGGCGGTTATAGGAAGTTACGCGGCAGGGCTGTTGAAGTCCGGCAATGTCACTGCGCTACACACCGAAGCGGCGTGCGAGCGGATCAGGTTGGCGCAGGACACTCAGTCGTTTGAGTTGGGAGCAGACGCCGCCGAGGCGGTGAAGGCCCGCGACAGCATCGAGCAATGGCTGATCTATCAGGCGGCGGCGTTTCATAAGCACGCGATGCAGTATCTCGCCCGCGCTGGCGATGAGGCGAACACCATCGAGCGGTGCCGACTGGCGAACACTGCCGCTCGACTGGCTGGTGTCTCGCAGGAAGCGATCTTGACCCTTCAACGGAAGCGTACCGGCGGCAAGCAGACGGTGCTCGTGCAGCACGTATCCGTGAACGAGGGCGCTCAGGCCGTGATCGGTTCCGTGCAGACTGGGGGCAAAATAGGGAAGGCGGGGGGCAAGGGCCGAAAATGAGCAACCCCATGCAAGAGGCTCGCGCTGCGCTGGCTCTACACCCGAAATGTGGAGCGCACTCGCGTACGACTGGGAACCCCTGCCGAGGCCCAGCGATGGCTAATGGGCGGTGCCGGATGCACGGCGGCCGTGGCGGCCGCCCGCCTATCCACGGGCGCTATACGAAAGTCGCCGCAGCGGAGCGCCGCGAACTCCGGGCACTAATACGGGTGGTGCGTGCGTGGCTTGCCGAGTAGCATTGATCCTCGGGCGTACAACGCCAGACTGAGGACGTGCTCATGTCAGATTCTGACCTAAATCACTACCGAGATCTTTGCCGGGAGCGGAAGACGCATTCTTGGATTTGGTCTGGCGGCGCTCTAGCGTTTATCGTCTGCGCGTTTGAAGCCTATAGCAGCGGACCTAGCGCCGGTTGGCCTTGGCTTGTGGGCGCGCTGGCATCCCTTTTCGTTTTCCTATGGGGACTCGTGGAGTACGTTCATTACGATCTGCTGGTCAGTTTCCACCTGTTGCCCCATGAAATTCGAATGAGCGACACGAGCGACGAAGGTGGGTTTGATGACTGACGGCACTCGGCTACGACGAATGGACGTTTCGGTATGGCCTGACCCTGAGATCGGCAGCGTCATGCAAGCCCGGGGCTGGAAGACTGCGGCCATGGTCAGTCGGTATACAGAACGCCTATCCGCACGGCGCGGGGCGGTGGCAAGGTTCTACGCTCGATAGTGAAAGTGCACGCCTAACAAAGGGGGAGTCATGTGGAGAGTTAGAGCAGGGATGTTGGCGCTGGTGATTGTCTGCAGCACGGCTCAGGCCAGTAATTGGTTCAGTCTCGGCAAGAATGATGCTGGAACCATGGAGACGTTTATTGACGTTTCGAGCCTCCGGATTGCAGGCAACATCCGACGAGCATGGTTTAAGGATGTCTACAAGACCCACACTCAGAAAGGCGCCGATGGTAAATACTGGAGCGATACCGTTTTTAAACTAGCATTCAACTGCACTGAGGAAATGGTCCGTTTCGAGGCCGGTAACGTCTACTACGAGGACGGTACTAACTGGACTCCGCCAGCAGAAAATTATCCAGAGCCATGGGCACCGGTGCCGCCGGACACGCGAGGCTCAGTGAAGATGCAGATTATTTGCGCTCTGAAACAATGAGCGACCGTGCCATGAAACGCACCCTCATGCCCCTGCTCGCCTCGATTCTCTGGGTAAGCCTCGGCTACGCCCAGTCAGCCCCAAGCGGGCCGCAATACCCAACCCCGAAGCACGAACAGTCACACGGTGGTCACTACCAAAAGGGTCGTGGTTCAGCTCACAAGGGTGGGCACTACGTGAATCCTGGTACCCAAAACCATTACGGCAAACACAAGAAAAATAGGACGCAGCAATGAAGAAGTTTCTGATTTCGCTGAGCCTACTAATTCTATTGGCTACCGTGCTTGCCACCTCAGCGTGGGATGGCCCATTAGAAGATTCGCTGGCGGCCGACGCCAAGGGCGACTACGCAACAGAGTTGAAAATAATCAGGCCTCTGGCTGTCCAAGGCGTGGACTGGGCGCAGTCCAACCTCGGCGTCATGTACGCCAACGGCCAAGGCGTAGTACAGGACTACGCAGAGGCGGTGAAGTGGTATCGGTTAGCGGCAGCACAGGGGAATGCCAAAGCGCAGCTCAACCTCGGCGTCATGTACGCCAAAGGCCAAGGCGTAGTACAGGACTACGCAGAGGCGGTGAAGTGGTATCGGTTAGTGGCAGCACAGGGGAATGCCAAAGCGCAGTCCAACCTCGGCGTCATGTACGACACTGGCCAAGGCGTAGTACAGGACTACGCAGAGGCGGTGAAGTGGTCTCGGTTAGCGGCAGCACAGGGGCTTGCCCCAGCGCAGTTCAACCTCGGCGTCAGCTATGCCACAGGCCAAGGCGTAGTACAGGACTACGCAGAGGCGGTGAAGTGGTATCGGTTAGCGGCAGCACAGGGGCTTGCCCCAGCGCAGTTCAACCTCGGCGTCATGTACGACACTGGCCAAGGCGTAGTACAGGACTACATCCGCGCTCACATGTGGTTCAACCTAGGCGCAGTCAGCGGAGACAAAGACGCCGTCAAGAACCGCGACATCGTTGCCAGCAAGATGACACCACAGCAAATCGGAGAAGCGCAGAAACGTGCGCGTGAATGTCAGGCAAGACAGTTCAAGAACTGCGATTAGTAGAGAGCGAAATCAGCGCGGACAGCCGATAAAGAATTTAAGGACAATAGACAATGAAAAGATTTCTAATTGTAGTGAGCCTAATGCTCATATCGTTCACTGCACTCGCAACCGAGATGAGCGTCACCCCAAAGGACGCAGACCCGGACACCGTGACCTGTGTAGCGAAGATCGAGCAGTCTGTTAGTAATTCGATGTGTGCGACTGCCCCAGCCCACGCGACCTATTGCTGCAAGGTGTGCTCAGTCGGTAAGGCCTGCGGTAATTCGTGCATCAGTCGGGACAAAGACTGCCACCAGCCGCCGGGGTGTGCGTGTGATGGCTAAGAAAGGTCTGCATAAGTCTGCTGATTTTGTCCACGGGCGCTATACCAAGGCTGCGATTGAGGAGCGGCGCGAAGTCCGAGCACTTATACGAGCGGTACGTGCGTGGCTTGCCGAGTAATCATCGTCGCCTACGGCTCCGCCGGCATCCCCGGTAACGGATGCACGCTGGGGGCAACTTTGGGGGCAACTGCGGTTATAAGTCAGAATTTTATATTGATAATCAGTAAGTTATGATCGTTTTTCGTTAGCCCCCCTAGCCACCAATTTGGTGTAGCCGCCCCCATCGAGGCGGTTAGAAAAAGCAATAACAGACATCCTTCAGTCCGAGTGACAACGATATCGCGTCTGTCACCAGAGACCTCGACTTTCACCCCGAATTGGCGCAGATGGCCTTAAACTGCGCCATTTTTGGGGTTAAATATGGCGCAGTTCGATAAACTGCGCCATAATTGCGCCACATAAACCTCGAACGGCGCCACAACACGATGTCATCTACAACAGACTTACTTAACAGCATCCGGGCATCCAGGGATGGATTGACACTGGCCGAACTGCTGACCGCGCACCCTCACATTGCCCGGCGAACAGCACAGCGTTTGATCGCAAAGCTGATCAATAGCGGCCACGTCGCAGCAACGGGTGAAGGTCGGGCCCGTCGCTATTTGCGCGCAGATGCTCAGCCAGGCAGCGATGCACTGGCCACCAGAGTAGATCGCTTCCCGCCTTTTATTCCCCTATCTGCTGACAGCCAGGACATCCTTGCCTATGTCGATCAACCTCTGGAAGCGCGCAAGCCGGTAGGCTACCAGCGAGATTTTTTGGATGCTTACCATCCAAATGAGACTTGGTATTTGTCTGAGTCGCTGCGTCGCCAACTACACAAAATGGGCAAAACTACTGACGTTGACGAACCGGCAGGCACCTACAGCCGCGCCATTCTCAATCGACTACTGATCGATTTGTCATGGGCATCAAGCCATCTGGAGGGCAACACCTACTCCCGGCTCGATACGCGCGAACTCATTGAGCATGGCAAGGCCGCTCGGGGCAAGGCGACCATCGAAACACAGATGATCCTGAACCATAAAACGGCGATCGAACTGCTGGTCGAAAACATCGACAGCGCGGAGTTCAACCGCTACACGCTGATGAACTTGCACAGCGCTTTGGCGGAAAACTTGTTGCCCAATCCAGCAGATGAGGGACGAATTCGCCAGCACGCCGTTGATATTGGTAAAAGCGTTTATCGCACGCTCTCGACACCACAGCAGATCGAAGACGTGCTGGAAGTGCTTCTGGGTAAAGCCAACCAGATTAAGGATCCGTTTGAGCAGTCCTTCTTCATGATGGTGCATTTGCCCTACCTGCAGCCTTTTGCCGACATCAATAAGCGGACATCACGATTGGCCGCGAACCTCCCGCTGTTCCGCGCGAATCTTTGTCCGCTGACTTTTCTGGACGTGCCGGAGCAGGCCTACAGCCGGGCCACGCTCGGCGTGTACGAAATGACCCGCGTGGAACTGCTGCGTGATCTTTACATCTGGGCTTACGAGCGTTCTACGCAGGAATATCTGGCGATCAAACAAGGCTTGTCGGAACCCGACCCCCTTCGCTTGGCCTGGCGTGACTTCATCAAGCAGACCATCCGAGAAGTCATCACGCATCCGGAACTTGAACCGCTTTCCTGCATTCAGCGAGCGGTGGCAGAGCGAATTCCTGAGGGTGAACAAGCCGGCGTACACGCACTGACTGTCGAAGAACTCCGCAGGCTACACGAGGGGGTACTGGCGCGCTACGGTTTACGAACGTCCGAGTACATAGCCTGGAAGGCGGTTCATGGGCATTGACCGACGCGGGTTTGATTCCGCAAACAGAATTGAATCAGACTCGGTTTTATGGCGATATTGGCAACTGATCTAAGATCGCAACGGCATCGAGCGTCCGCAGCTTTTGGCCTGTCAATCCCGGGTTTACGCTCGTGCTATCAGGCTTTCGCAACTTGCCAAAATCTCGATATTGCGTACTTTCAATGGTCGTTGCGTGCCGGGTGCTGTCCCACCACCAATTTGGTGAAACCGCCCCATCTGGGCGGTTAAAAAAAAGCAATAACAAAGATCATAAAGCCCCAGTGACAACGGCTGTTTGCGTCTGTGAATTTTGGAAGGGAACTTATCGCCGTCTGGCAGGCGTGTCGCTTCCATTCGCCCAGGCATGCCGACTAAGCCGGCAGAACAACTTGCGCCAGAAACTCCTCCAAGACCCGATCTTTAGCGTCATTAAGGCCTTGGATGAGTTCCTCAGGCTCGACATACAGTGCGGCTAACACATCGGTTAGTAATGAGCACATCCGGTCGCATTCATCTGCCGTCAAAAGGCTCAGGCGCCAGCGTGCCGAGCGGCAGCTATCAACGAGTACGATGAGCTCTAAACGCAGGATTGCCGCGCGAACCGTGACTGTGTCGCAATCGAGAGGTTGATCATTGGTCACTGCATCATCGAGTGCTGCCAACTCACCCCAAATCAGCGAGCACAAGTCCGCATAAGCCACCTTAAAGCGGTGTCGGTCGGACGCAGGCTCCGAGACGGAAGCCACTCTACGGTCAGCTGGACAGTTCGGTACACGAGCCGCAGCAAGCATTCGAGTCGATCCTCGATGATCCCGATGGACGCCGGTCTGCCAAGGGTGGGGTTGATCGCCCCTAATCGATCAACTCTTTACATATTGAAGGGGTTCGGTGACTTTTAGAGGGCAAATAGGTTGCAATTAAAAGAACACAACGTGAAATCACGGACAGGCGCTGCAGTAAAGGCGCCTAAAGCCCTTTGGATCAACGCCTAGGGCCAACCGTTTGAAAAAAAGCGCCGTTGGGTAAGCCAACGGCGCCTCGTAGGATCGCTCCAGACGGCTTAGAGGGCTTTCAGCTTGGCCGTTGCGGCTTCCACCACCGCCTTGTAGCTTTCAATGGCTGCACTGGTGCTGGCAATCGTATCGGTGGTGTCGGCCCAATGACGCTCTTCAATCGCCTCGCGTACGCCGGGAATCGTTTTGGCGCCGTAACCGGTATAAAGGCCCGGTGCAACAATCATGTGCCGGTACCAGCCGCGACCTGGCAGACCCGTGCTCGATAAGAACGACTGCTCGGCACGACGTAGATCATCGTCAATGGCCTTGCGCGTGGTGAGGTCTAGTTTGTTGGAATGGTTGATAGCCGCAGCATAAGCCTCATCAAATGCCGCTGCAGCGGCGCTTAATGCGGCTGCTGAGTTCTTCAGCGGCGCAAAGTTCAAGTGCGGGACCGGCGCCTCTCGCGGTGGCGCACCGACCGGATCAGCGCTATCAGCTCCCAACTCAAAGGCTTTGTCATCAATTACCCGATTCATCTCCAGCGTCTGAGCACGCAGTCGCTCGGTGAGGCTCTCCACCTCCTCTGCGTAATGGCTGATGTTTGAGGCCACCGGAGCCATGCGCAGCGGTAGCAGATCGGCATCGGCCAGACGCATCATGATGTGACCGGCAACTTCCGCTAAAGCCACGCCATAACCGAAGGTGGGGTCATTGAACTTCACGTAATGATCAAAGGAGTCATAGATCGAGTGATACACACCCGACGGATCACTATTGCCAAAACCCAGGTTCAGTGAAGCGATACCCGCGTGCTGCAAGAAGGGCGTGAAATCCGACCCCGAGCCTAACGGCTCGAGCGCCAACTCACCCCCGTTTAACAGATCTCGCGCCTCTCGGGCGTGTTCGTCGTTTCGTCCCTCACCGACACCGGTGACAATGGTGTGGGCGCGTGCACGACTGAGCACGCTGGTGTGGCTGATAGGATCTTTAACACCGGCAGCGACTTCATCGACCAGTCGCTGCAACGAGGGGCTGCCACCCGCGCCAAAGAATCCGTGGCTGTTGCCGTCGGAGTTGACGTAAGCGACCGCGTGCTGGGCCAGTTCCTGGGCGTGGGTTTCCACCCATTCGGTGGAGCCTAAAAGCCCGGCTTCCTCACCGTCCCAGCTGGCATAGATGAGGGTGCGCTTAGGTTTCCAGCCTTGTGCGGCCAACGCGCCTAGGGCTTTCATCTCCGACATCATGGCGACGTTGCCCGATAGCGGATCTTCCGCGCCGTACACCCAACCGTCGTGGTGATTGCCACGAATCACCCACTCATCCGGCAGTTCGCTACCCTTCATCTTGGCAATGACGTCGTAGATAGGTTTTTGCGACCACTCCGACTGAATGACCAGATGCGCTTTCGCCGTACTCGGACCTACGTGATAGGTCATAGCCAGGCCACCGCGCCAGCGGCTGGGGGCTACCGGTCCGCCCAAAGACTCCAGAAACGGACGTGCGTCCTGGTAGGAAATCGGCATCACCGGGATTTTTAAGATGGACTTGGCTTCTGCAATGGACAGCCGGGGTGCGTCTTTGGTCGCCCCTACGTTAGGGGTGAGCGGATCACCGGAGTAGATCGGCATGTCGGCGACCGAACCGCGCTGCAGGCCCTGGGCAGGTCGCCCCGGTCCCTGGGGGTAGCTGTCAGCGGCGCCATAGCCATCATCACGAGGATCGCTGTAGATCAAACAGCCTATCGCACCGTGCTCGTAGGCCAGCTTAGGCTTCAACCCACGCCAGCCCCCGCCGTAGCGCGTGAGCACGATTCGGCCCTTCACGGAAATACCGCGGCGCGCCAGATCTTTATAGTCATCGGGCATGCCGTAGTTGGCATACACGATCGGTGCTGTCACATCGCCATCAGCGCCGTACACGTTATAGGGCGGCAGCACGTCCTTGCGATTGGCGGAGGTGCGGTCTGCGGCAACCGTAGGCTCACTTAAGCTGGCCCGATACGGCTTAGGGCCCTGCAGTTCGAGCATCTGACGCTTCGGGGTGGGGTAGAGCACGTAGAAGGTTTCGATCGAGGCATCCCAGCCCCAGGCCTTAAATTGGCTCAGCATGAACTCGGCATTGGCCTTGTCGTGCGGCGAGCCGATTTGGTTGGGTGCCGAACTCATCTGCTGCAGCCAGCCGCGCAGGTCGTTGGCATTTAAGTTGGCATCAAAACGCGCCTCTAGCTCGGATTGTGTGACGGCGTGACTGGCCGTAAAACCGTGCATGACCGCAGCTTCGTTGCCGCTAAAGCCCAGAGAGGGCACAGCCAGAGCGCTGATGAGTAGGCCAAGGCTTAGGGGTGATTTAGGCATGGGCTTTTTTCTCTTCGTCAGGTTGAAAGTAGAAGTCAGCATCCACTGTTGAATCGGCAAGGGTTGCTGACAGAGGACTCAAGGCGTGCTCGTCTTAAGGCGTTTTGTGATTCGGTCGTAGAACCGATTCAGGGCGATCTTTATTGTCACTTGCCTTCGAAAAGCCGAACCTGAATTTGACAGTACTGCATACGCTCATGCAGCAACAAGGGGAGGGGGTAGAGATGGCATTACTTGCAAGACTTCTGGACATGATCGCGCCAACCAATGCTCAAGCCGCTAGTGCTCCACCGGCAAAGAGCCCCCAACGAGCGACGATCCATGCGAGCACCCGCAACCCTGTGACCAACCCCTGGCATGCCGTATCGATCGAGGGTGCCCACCCCGCCTGCAAGACGGCCAGCCGATTGAAAGGCCAGCGTTTTTTGGCACGCGAGGCACCGACACTGCCGCTGGCAGACTGCTCACCACAGCACTGCCGCTGCCGTTTCCGGCATCACGAGGATCGTCGTCGCAGTTTTGAGTCGCTGACGACCGGGTCGCTGACGCTGCCCATTCCACGTCGTCGGGCCGAGGACCAGTTGGTACAGCCAGCGCTACGTTACGCGGAACTTTTTAACTCCAGCGACGCTCGATAAGCCTTAAGTCGCGCGCTGCCCACCGGCTGCGACGATTCCCCTGACGGCCGCCACGGATGGCGACCGGTTCGCTCTGAAGACGGAACTAGGATTACCTGTGACGGCAAGCCCGTCACAGGTTTTTTTATGCCGGTGACTCAAGGGTAGAGTCACCGAAAGGCAGCAATGCTACTCGCTGTGCCCCATGGCCTTACGCGGCAGACGCACCGGGTACTGCGCCCGGATAGCCTGATCGATAGCATCGGGCACGTGACGCGGGTAGTGGCTGGTTAAGATTTCCTGCACGCGCACCGCCGCACGGTCGGCTACGCTGGTCTTGCCACGCTCGGTCCAGTCGTTCGGGCTGCGACGGTCACCAACGTTGGGATACAGATAATCACTTTGCATGAGCTGCAAGGTCTGATCGGACCCTAGGTAATGGCCGGGGCCGTTCAGGCAGACGTCTTTAATGGTCTCGAAAGACAACTTTTCATCCGAAATATCGATACCACGAATCGTGCGCAGGGCAGCACCAATAATGTCGTTATCGATGACCAGGCTCTCCAGCGAGTAGCCCAAAAGGCTGGCGTGCATACCGGCCGATTCGTAAATCAGGTTTGCACCCGCATTACCCACCAGCGCATGGTTCAGCGCCTTTTCGGCACCGGCCTGCTCATCGGGGATCTTTGAATCGGTCATGCCGGAGGCCGTGCCACCGGTCAGGTCGTAAAAATGAGCCATTTGGCCGGCAGCTGCCGACAGCAGGGCCTGCTCGGGGCTACCGCCTGACATCGCACCGGTGCGCAGGTCGGAGACGAAGCACCAGGTACCGAAAATGGCCGGATGGCCTGGCTTAATGGCATTCACATACACCAGACCCGCCAACACTTCAGCCACTTCCTGAGCCAAGGCTCCCGCCAAAGCCGCGGGTGCCGTGGCGCCGGCTTGGCCGGCCGACAGCAGCAGCACGGGCATGCCGCCGCGCACGGCAAGCTCCAAGCATTTGCAGGCGTCGACCGCGAATTTCATTGGCGGCACCACAAAGCAGTTGGACTGGCTTACGAACGGACGCTCGCGCCACTGTTTCTCGCCACCGGCGATCATGTGCAGCATCTCAAACGACTTTTCCAGATGGCGCGGGTCTACCCAGCTGCTGCCGACATGCTTGGTGGTGGCCATCACCGAGGCATAACAGGTGTTGAAGTCCATCTCGTACGGATCGGGAAGATCGCGCGGCACGACGGCGCGCTGGAAGAAATGGATGTGCTCCATCGTATCGACGATGCGACCGATGTCGTACAAATCCGTGATCAACGACTCACGGTACTTACCGTCGTTGTTAACCATGTTGACGGCCGCACCGGCAGTGCCGAAATAGACTTTCTTGCCCCACGGCTCCATATCAAAGCGAGGGTCTTGCGCGTACAGCGGGAAGTTGCGTCCGGCTATACGCAACGTGTCTTCCACCAAGGAACGTGGAAACAGTAAGCGACCTTGGTCGCTCATGACGCAGCCGGCTTTAGTCAGAATCTCAACGCCCGAGGGCGGCGCATCGGCTAGGCCCACCTCGGCGAGCAAGCGCAGCGCAGTTTCGTGAATCTTCAACACATCGCTGTCTGTCAGCGGCTTGTAGTTACCGGCTTGCATGCCGGGATTCACCGGGCGGATGTTGTCTGGCAGAGGTGCAGAGCGCTGCGCGTGTCGTAGAGCTCGTCCGCTAACGCGTCGTGCTGGTGCTGTCTCGTTTGTCACGGGTGTACCTCAAAATATCGAATGAAGAATCACGGCTGAGTAAGCTTGATTATCGCTAAACCAGCGCTGCTCGGCTACGCAGTGTGCCGCTAATGTGACCGCGCGCCAAGAGCTAGAATTAAGCACTAAACTTATTTACCGATCCGGCCAACTTATTTACCGATTGCCAGCCGGATGGGCAGCGCGCAAGCAATTTGAAGTATGACACGGCAGCCGTCTAATCCTGCGCGTTTATAGAGGTTTAATCGGCTAATAATCGGCTAATAATGCGGCGGCCGTTCGCTCTCGGGGTCTAGGCTCTGCTGCCCTGATTCGCTGTCTGCGACGCGATTCACCAGTGCCAAGAGCCGCGCGTTC
Source organism: uncultured Pseudomonadota bacterium (assembly GCA_903828595.1). GTDB lineage: Bacteria > Pseudomonadota > Gammaproteobacteria > Steroidobacterales > Steroidobacteraceae > CAIKMS01. The sequence goes on from CAIKMS010000022.1 coordinate 13,989, forward strand.
AGATTGTCCAGTTCAAGGCGCTGGGCATACACCACGTCGCTTAACTCTTGGTGCGCTCGCTCCAGATAAGCGATTTTAAGTTCCAGCGATTCCCGATCCAAGTCGCTCATGCTGTTCGATGTCCTTAACGGGCTGTCTTTAAATCCAGGCACTGCAACGGTGTAAGGGTTCTGCCCTTTAAAACCTTGACCGCAAAATTCGGCCTGCCGCCCTTGGCGGCGAGCCAGTAGTGCCGACTGGCTGCTAAGATACGCTCATGCACGAGGAGCTTCCGCAATTTTCCGATGTACAGGCCGCGATGCAACGCATCGCGCCTTACGTGCATCACACCCCGGTGATGCAGTCATCGCATTTGTCCAAGGTGCTGGGCATGACGGTGATGTTTAAGTGCGAGAACTTACAAAAGGTCGGTGCGTTTAAGGCCCGCGGTGCGTGCAACGCGGTATTTGCGCTTGATGCAAAACAGGTAGCGAGCGGGGTTGTGACTCACTCCTCGGGCAATCATGCCGCCGCTTTGGCGCGCGCGGCGGCGTTGCGCGGGGCCCCGGCCTATGTGGTGATGCCGACTAACGCTCCGGAGGTGAAAAAAACCGCGGTGCGTGGGTTTGGTGGTCAGATTGTTGAGTGTGAACCGACGCTGATCGCCCGTGAGCGCGAGGCTAAGGCGCTGATGGACAAGACCGGGGCTACCCTGGTGCATCCGTACGATGACGTCTGGGTGATCGCCGGCCAGGGCACGGCCGTCTTGGAAATGGTCGATCAGTGCGAGCAGCCCGAGGTTTATCTGGCGCCGGTGGGCGGTGGCGGACTGTTAACGGGTTCGGCGCTGAGTGTGCGGGCTTTATGGCCCGGTACGCGAGTGATCGGCGTGGAACCTTTGGGTGCCGACGATGCGGCGCGGGGCTTTCGTGCCGGCGAGCGTGTCTGCGGCGCGAGTCCTAAGACGATCGCTGACGGTTTGCGCGGTGAGTTATCGGCGCGCACCTTTAGCTTAATGCGCCGTGATGTAGATGAGGTGCTGACCGTTTCTGAGGCAAGCATCATCGAGGCGATGCGACTTATCTGGCATCACCTGAAAATCGTGATCGAGCCTTCCGCTGCCGTGCCGGTAGCGGCGTTGCTGGAAGGTCAGGTCAAGGCTGACCGGGCCGCGGTATTGCTCAGCGGCGGCAACGTCGATTTTTCGCTGTTGTCGAGTTGGTTTGGGTGAAGTCTAGTTTCATCAAACGCGCTCTGTTAGGTAAAGCATGAGCGATTCGATGGCTTCATTCGCGCAGTTATTGGATCGTGATCTGGTCTGCGTCGATCTGGAAACTACCGGTGGTAACGCGGGTTGGCATCGGATCATGGAAATCGGTCTGGTCACTGTGGATCGTGACGGCTCGTTAAGTGAGTGGTCCACCCTGGTCAATCCCGGCGTAAGGGTACCGGCTTCGATCGCCCGCTTTACCGGAATTGATGATGAGATGCTCACCGATGCACCGACCTTTGAATCGGTGCACCGGGAGTTATTAGAGCGACTCGACGGGCGCTTGTTCATTGCGCACAACGCGCGCTTTGATTACGGATTTATCAAGGCAGAGTTGAGACGGCTCGATGTATCGTGGTCCGCGCGTACGCTGTGCACGGTCAAGTTATCGCGACGGCTTTATCCACAATACCCACGACATAACCTTGATGCCTTGATAGAGCGTCACAAGCTAGGTTGTGAAGCCCGTCATCGAGCTTTAGGCGATGCACGCGTGCTGCGTGATTTGCTATCGGTTTATGCCCGGGAGTTGGAGCCTGATTACCTGAGCCGCGTCGCCCAGACGGTGCTTGCCGAGGTGGCCGTCCCCGCGCAGTTGCCCACAGATCTCCCCGATGAGTTGCCAGAATCTCCCGGGGTATATCGGTTTTTCGGTGAGGGTAACGCGCTGCTGTATGTCGGGAAATCCAAAAACCTGCGGGCTCGGGTATTAGCGCATTTCAATGCCAGCGCCAGTCACAGCCGTGAACGGGTGTTGGCCACTCAGGTCAGGCGCGTTGAGTGGGAGGAAACCGCCGGGGAATTAGGCGCGCTGTTGCGCGAGGCACGCGCGGTCAAAGTGGAGTCACCGCTGCATAACCGTCGCCTGCGTGACGCCAAATCAAGCTTCACCCTGTCTTTAAGTCCTGCTGCCACGGGCCAGCCTGTGCGGGTCACCATTGACGAGTTAACGGCGGTAGAGGCGCGCGCGGATGTGGAGTTATATGGCGTTTTCAGGCGCGAGCGGGATGCCAAGCAAGCGCTAGAGCAAATTGCCCGCGCACAAAATCTTTGTCTGAAGGCGGTCGGACTGGAACAAACGCCGGGCTCGTGTTTTGGTTTTCAGCTGGGCCGTTGTCGCGGTGTGTGTGTGGGTAAAGAGCCGACGCTACTCCACGACACGCGGCTGCGCCTGGCTTTAAGCGCCAGTCGTCTGAAATCATGGCCGTACGCCGGGCGTATTGCGATCCGTGAATGCGATTGGAAAGGCAGCGTGGATCTGCATGTGTTTGATCAATGGCGGTATTTAGGTACCGTTCATCAGGTCTCTGACATCGCTGAGTTAGTCGATCCTAAGATGTCTTTCGACATAGACGTGTATCGTCTGCTAACCCGACATCTGGCGGAGGTTTCCGCCGACTCGATTATTCAGGTATTACCATGCAAGCAGGGCTAGCCACCGCACCACGCGGTACTTTGGATTTATTACTGCTGGAGTTGAAGGCTCTGGGCATTTCCACCGCCCGTGAGCAGGGCTCGGCGGTGGCTTTTGAGGCGGATTTGGCCGGCTTCTACCGCGCTTGTTTGCATTCTCGGGTGGCCAGTCGCGTGCTCTGGGTGCTGGCGAGTCTGCCGGCACCGGATCCGGACTCGTTGTATCGAGCGGCGAGCAGTATTGACTGGTCCGCGCACGTTCCTGAAGGCGGCACGATTGCGGTGGACTTTAGTACGGTGCGCTCGTTGATCACGCACACCCATTACGGGGCGCTGAAGGTCAAAGATGCGATCGTTGATCAATTGCGGGATCGACCCAGCGGTCGGCCCTCGGTGGACACGGAGCGTCCATCGGTTCGAGTGTCGGTACGCTTGTCGGCCAACATTGCCACCTTCGCCATAGATTTTGCCGGCGAAAGTTTGCATCGTCGCGGCTACCGGGGTGATGGCGTGGCCGCGCCGTTAAAGGAGAACTTAGGTGCCGCTTTGCTATTGCGCTGTGGCTGGGCAGATCTGGCCAATAACGGCGCGGCTTTTTTAGATCCGATGTGCGGATCAGGCACGTTAGCAATCGAGGCGGCCTTAATCGCCGCCAACATCGCACCCGGTCTGTCCCGCGACTGGTATGGCTTTATGGGCTGGGTTGGGCACGATGCGGCCCTGTTTGAGTCGTTGCGCGAACAGGCAAGACTCGCCATTGATCGACGCGCCTTGGTGCCCGGTCGCATTGTGGGCAGTGATCGCGATCCGCGTGGTTTGCGGGCAGGGCGTCAGTCACTGGCTCATTTAGGTCTGGACGGACTGGTGAGTTTTGTGGAGCGCGATGTGGCTGACATGGTGCCTCAGTCGTCGTCCGGGCTTTTGCTGTGCAATCCCCCCTACGGAGAACGAATAGGCGCCGAAGACGAGTTACCGGCGCTGTATCGCGATCTGGGTGCGCGTTTGCGGGAGCACTTTTTAGGCTGGACTGCCGGCGTGTTCACCGGCAATCCGGGACTGGGCCAGGAGATGGGCCTGAATGCCCGGCGCACTCATCGGCTGTTTAACGGCGCATTAGAGTGCCGGCTGTTGCGTTTTGCGGTGGAATCCGACCAGTTTGTCACTAAGCGCAAGCCCGGTGAACTGCCGGCCCCTAACCCGGTGCGTGCCATGAGTCCCGGTGCGCAGATGTTTGCTAATCGCTTGCGCAAGAACTTAACAGCGATGACACGCTGGGCAAAAAATGAAGGTGTCAGTTGTTACCGGTTGTACGACGCGGATATGCCCGAGTACGCCTTTGCCATTGACTTGTACGGCCCCGAGCCCGTGCACGCTTACGTGCAGGAGTACGCCGCTCCGGCGACGGTTGCCGAGGAACGCGTGCGTGAGCGACGCGCCGATGCGTTGGCGGCCATCCCTGAAGCCTTAGGTTTAGAGCGGGAGTTTATTCATGTGCGCGTCCGTCGCCGTAGCCGCGGTGGTGAGCAGTACACCAAGATGGATGACAGCGGTGAGTTTCACGAGGTCCGTGAGAGTGGCTTGAAGTTTTGGGTGAACTTTACGGACTATCTGGATACCGGTTTGTTCCTCGATCATCGCTTGACTCGCGAACGTATAGGCGAGATGGCCCGCGGTAAAAAGTTTTTAAATTTATTTGCCTACACATGCACGGCAACAGTGCATGCCGCGGCCGGTGGCGCACGTGAAACCGTCAGTGTCGACATGTCTAACACTTACCTAGACTGGGGTTGGCAGAACCTTTCCCTGAACGGCTTCGCGCAGCCTCAGCATGAGCTCATACAGGCTGATGCATTGCATTACATTCGTGAGGCTACCGCGAGATTTGATCTGATTTTCCTTGATCCGCCGACCTTTTCTAATTCCAAGCGCATGGAGTCCACGCTGGATATTCAGCGTGATCACGTAGATCTGGTACAAGCCACGTCACGCCTGCTGACAGCGGGCGGAGTCTTACTCTTTTCTACCAACAACACGCGCTTCCGTCTGGACTCCGGTGCGTTGGACGGACTTGATGTTCAAGACATCAGTGCACAAACAATTCCCCGTGATTACGAACGTAGTCCAAGAATTCATCGGTGTTATGTGATTACGGCACGCACAACCGCCTAACTTCGCTTAGAGTACGCGGCGTCGTTGAAACCATCATGGCCTGGCTTGGCAGGCACGTGCAGTTCACGACCGCAGTGGCACAGGACTCGCTAGAAGAACCTGCTACTGATTGAAAATATTATAAAAGTTTGGGGGCGTGGCGATGGTGTTCTATTGGAATTCAAACGAGTCTGTGAAGTGCCCGGTCGGTGCGCTCGCGCGCCACGAGGTGCTGGGCTGGGTGACTGTTGTAGGGTCAGCTGGTTGGGAACGCACGGTGGAGACCTATCACTACCACAGTGATAAGGGTGCTGATGCTGAACAGCGTGCTTACGGACGCGCCATCCATCGTCGCGAGCACAAAGTGGATGTGCGTGATTTGCAGCGTTTGCCTCGGCTTTGATGTCAGTGATCATCAGTCAATGGACTCATCGGGCCGGCGCTTAATTGATATCCTCATGGGCTCTGTTTTTTAGGAATTCGTGGCTATGAGTGCGTTGTTGCCCCAGAAATTGTCCCTCGGTGGAGCGATTGGCCTGTTTGAAGCGATCAAGGCCGATCGAGTGACGGCCGGCAATCCGGTCTCGCGGGTAATGAATGCGTATTCCAGCGCCGATGGACATTTTGATGTCGGGCTTTGGGAGTCCACGCCCGGCCGCTGGAAAGTCAGTTATAGCGAGCATGAGGTCTGCCTGCTGCTCGCCGGTCGAATTCGCTTGATACCGACGGTGGGCGAGGCGCAGGAATTTGTCAGTGGCGAGGCGTTCGTTATCCCCGCCGGCTTTGAAGGCGAGTGGGAGACCCTAGAGGCCACTCGTAAGCTGTACGTGATCTATCAGGCCTGATGCGGCGCCGCAGCATTTAACTTCAGCGCTGTGGGGTACGCGTTGGCCGCACAGGAACTGTGATTTCCAACGAAGATCACGTAAAGGCCCGCCGCGTGGGGGGGCGGATTTGGGGTAGACTGACGGTCCGGGCGCCGGGGTTGATGATTCGGGCGTCGATACTCGCTTAGAGACTATGTCTGACCGAAAACCTGTGATTGGCATTCCTGCCGATCGACGAATGCTGGGACCTCACTGGTTCCATTGCGTAGGCGAAAAATACATCGCTGCTATCGCGGATGCCGCCGGCGCTACGCCGATACTACTGCCAGTCTTAGGATCGGAGTTGGCTCTAGACACCGTTTATGATGTGTGTGACGGAGTGTTTCTGACCGGCAGCCCCTCCAACGTAGAGCCCCGCCATTACGGTGGTACGGCCAGCCGACCCGGCACTTGGCACGATGAGTCTCGCGATGCAACGACCTTGCCGCTGATTCGCCAGGTCGTCGACGCCGGCTTACCCTTGCTTGCCGTGTGCCGTGGCTTTCAGGAAATGAACGTGGCCTTTGGGGGCACGCTGCATCAGCACGTGCATGAGTTGCCCGGGCACTTGAATCATCGCGAGGTCGAACAGGCCAGTCTCGATGAACAATATGCCCCCTCTCACACGGTGCAATTGATGCCGGGTGGCTTGTTTGCTGGCCTGGCCGGACGGCCTGAATTGTTAGTGAACTCTTTGCACTCCCAGGGCGTGGACCAGCTCGCCCCTGGACTGGTGGTGGAGGCAACAGCGCCTGACGGACTGATTGAAGCCTTCAGTGTTAAGCAGGCGTCGACCTTTGCGGTCGGGGTGCAATGGCACCCGGAGTGGAAGGCCATGAGCAATGATTTTTCCCGCGCCTTGTTTGGCGCCTTCGGTGATGCCTGTCGTGCCCGTGCTGGCGCGCGTCGTCGCTGATACTGACTACCCGATGGTGATTTTATGAGTACTCCTGCGCCCAGCCCGATTCGGCAGTTTTTGCGTGATCACGGGATCGCTGAGGTCGAAGCGATCGTACCGGACATGGCCGGCGTAGCTCGCGGCAAACTGGTTCCGGCGGCCAAATACGTTGAAGAAGAAGGTCTGCGTCTACCGGAATCTATTTTTCTGCAAACGGTAACGGGTGAATATCCCGATGACGACAGTGCTATCAATCCGTCTGAGATTGACATTGTTCTCAAGGCTGATCCGACCACGATTCGGGTAGTGCCTTGGGCATCCGAGCCTACCGCTCAGGTAATTCACGACTGCTTTTACGGGGATGGTCGACCGGTCACTATGAGTCCACGTTACGTCTTGCGTAGCGTGCTGGACTTGTACGCTGCGCAAGGGTGGGAGCCGGTGCTAGCGCCGGAGCTGGAGTTCTTCCTCGTCGAGCCGAACATTGATTCGGATTACCCGTTAAAGCCGCCGGTGGGTCGTTCGGGCAGGCCAGAAATTGGTAGGCAGAGTTATTCGATTGCGGCGGTTAACGAATTTGATCCGTTGTTTGATGATGTGTATGCCTTCTGTGAAGCCCAAGAAATCGAGATTGATACGCTGATCCATGAGGCGGGTGCTGCACAGATGGAGATCAATCTCCTGCACGGCTACCCCATGTCGCTGGCCGATCAGGCTTTCTTGTTCAAGCGCACGGCACGAGAGGCAGCGCTACGTCACAAGATGTATGCCACCTTCATGGCAAAGCCCATGGCCAAGGAGCCGGGTAGCGCCATGCACTTGCACCAAAGTGTGATTGATGTGGAAACCCGCCAGAACATTTTTAGCTTGCCGGACGGTTCTCCAAGCCAGCTGTTCTTCTCGCATATTGCAGGTCTGCAAAAGTACCTGCCGGCAGCGATGTCATTATTTGCGCCTAACGTGAACAGTTATCGGCGAATTACCCCGCACAACTCAGCACCGATCAACGTGCATTGGGGTTACGACAATCGTACTGCCGGCTTACGGGTTCCCATGTCCTCACCGGCGAATCGACGTGTGGAGAATCGACTGGGTGGCGCTGATGCCAATCCCTACCTGGCTATTGCTGCCTCGTTAGCCTGCGGCTACTTGGGCATGATGGAAGGCATTAAGCCTACCGAGCCGATCTCCGGCAGCGCCTATTTACTGCCTATACAGTTACCTCGCACGCTGGCTGAGGCGCTGCGGTTACTGCGTGAATCACGGCCGCTGGTTGATTTGTTCAACGAACGTTTTGTGCGCGCGTACGCTGCGGTTAAGGAAAGTGAGTACGAGGCGTTCCTGAAAGTGATTTCAGCTTGGGAGCGCGAGCACCTCTTGCTCAACGTTTAGCGTTCTGAGGTTGCGGGTCGTGCAGTGGGTGAGCCTGCACCATTCGGCGGAGTAAATGCGAATGGCTATGAGTAGTGCGGCCGTATTCAGGGCGTATCGGACGAGGGTCTTGTGGGGCTGTGGCATTGCCTTGATGCTGAGCCTTGCGGCATGCCGATTCTCCTCGCCGGCTGCGATTTTGCCGCCCATGACCGGCACCGAACCACCGGTTATCAATGTCTACAACTGGTCCGATTACGTCGCGCCTGAGACGATCAGCCGTTTTGAAAAAGAAACGGGTATTAAAGTCAATTACGACGTTTATGACTCCAACGAGATGCTGGAGGCAAAACTTCTCACCGGCCATAGCGGATATGACGTGGTGGTGCCGTCAGCTTTTTTTCTCGAGCGTCAAATTCGTGAAGGCGTGTATCGGCCTTTGGATAAAACGCGCCTGACGAACTACGGCAACTTAGATGCCAAAACACTAGCACGCGTTGCTATCAACGACCCGGATAACCGTTACGGTATTCCCTACATGTGGCAGACCACGGGCATTGGTTACAACATCGATAAAATCCGCGCGGCTTTAGGCGATGACGCACCGCTAGACAGTTGGGCCTTAGTGTTTGATCCGAAGTACGCCGCCAAGTTGAAAAGTTGCGGGATTGGTTTTGTAGACTCGCCACCGGAGATTTTCGATTCGGCGCAGATTTACTTAGGTATTGATCCGAACAGTGAACGTTTAGAGGATCTGGCCGCCGCGGAGGAGGTCATAAAAAAGATTCGCCCCTACGTTCGTTATTTCAACAGTTCGCAGTACATCAACGATCTGGCTAACGGCGAGATCTGTCTGGCCATAGGATTCACCGGTGACGTGCTCATGGCTCGTGAGCGAGCTCAAGAGTCAGGTAATGGGGTGAAAATTGCCTTCATGGTGCCTAAAGAAGGGGCCATCTTTGAGGTGGACTTCATGGCGATTCCCGCCGACGCGCCGCATCCACAAAACGCCCACAAGTTTTTAGACTATATACTGCGGCCGGATGTGGTGGCTGAGATCAGCTCCTTTAAAAAGTATCCGTCGGGTAATGCCGCCGCGCTAGCGTATTTGCCGGCAGCGATCCGCGACGATCCGTCTATCTATCCACCGCCGCAGATTGTTGCGCGTTTTAAGGATCATCACTCTGAGTCACTTAATTACACACGCTATGAAAACAGAGCCTGGACCCGGGTCCGCACCGATCGTTGAGCCTGTCTCTACGCCTTATGTGCGTATCGAGGGCGTCAGTAAGAATTACGGTAGCGTGCTGGCCGTGAACGACGTGTCTTTGGATATTAAGAAAGGTGAGATCTTCTGCCTGCTGGGGGCCTCTGGGTGTGGGAAGACCACGTTGTTGCGCATGTTGGCGGGTTTTGAAACCCCAACCTCCGGTCGGCTGTGGATTGATGGAGTGGATGTGACCTCGTTGCCGCCGTACGAGCGGCCTGTGAATATGATGTTCCAGTCCTACGCCTTGTTTCCGCATTTAAGCGTAGAAAGTAACGTGGCGTTTGGCTTACAACAGGATCGGTTGCCTAGCGCTGAGATTCGCGAGCGTGTCGCTGCGATGCTGCAAATGGTGGAGCTTACCGGCTATGAGAAGCGCAAGCCTCACCAGCTATCGGGTGGCCAACGACAGCGTGTGGCGTTGGCCAGAGCGCTGGTCAAGCGACCCAAGCTGTTGCTGCTAGACGAGCCATTGGGAGCTTTAGATCGCAAGTTACGTGAGCGAACGCAGTTTGAGTTGGTCAATATCCAAGAGCGGTTGGGCGTGACTTTTGTGATTGTTACTCACGATCAAGAAGAAGCGATGACCTTGGCTACGCGCATTGGCGTAATGAATGCCGGTGAGATTCTTCAAGTGGGTGAACCTACTCAAGTTTATGAGTATCCCAACTCACGCTATGTGGCTGACTTTATCGGCTCAGTGAACCTCTTTGAGGGCCGATTGATCGAAGATGAGCCTGGTCATGTGCGTATTGCCTGCGAGGACTTTGAGAATGTTGTGTATGTCGATCATGGCATTAGTGCCGCGCCCGACGCTAAGGTCACCGTGGCTCTTCGGCCGGAGAAGATACTTCTGAGTCGGCAACGACCGGCAGACTTGGATAACGCACGACCCGGCGAAAACCGGGTCAGCGGTGTGGTGGAGGAAATCGCCTATTTGGGTGAGGTGTCCCGCTATAGAATCCGCCTCAGCAGTGGTCGACTAATCAATGTCAGTCAGCCTAACTTGTATCGTCATGCCGATCGCATAGCTTGGGAAGAGCGAGTCTGGATGGCCTGGGACTCGTCAGCGCCTGTGGTGTTGGCGCAGTGAATCTGACGGCATCGGTCATGCGTGATCAAGTCAAAGCGTGGCGCTTAGGAAGGCGCCTGATTTTGGGCATCCCTTATGCGTGGCTAATCGTCTTTTTCTTGGTGCCCTTGCTGATTGTTTTTGGTATTTCTTTTTCCACGCCGAAGCTGTCGATGCCGCCGATTGAGCCGTTGCTTTCATACGGCGCCGATCAGGTGATGCAGGTCAGGCTCTATGCGTCGAACTACACGTTTATTATCGGCGACTCGCTGTATTTGGCGGCTTTTGCTAACTCGGTGAAAGTTGCGTTGATCTCAACGCTGTTGACCCTGCTCATCGGTTATCCCATGGCTTATGGGATCGCCCGCACCTCTGCCCAGTGGCGGAACATCTTATTCTTACTGGTGATTTTGCCGTTTTTTACCTCGTTTTTGCTGCGTGTTTACGCCTGGATTGGGCTTTTATCCCGAAATGGGCCGATCAATGCCATCTTGCTAAAGATGGGTGTGATTCACGCACCTTTGGCACTGCTACAGACGGACTTCGCGGTGTATTTGGGCATGGTGTACTCGTACCTGCCGTTTATGATTTTGCCGTTGTACTCAGCGATTGAAAAACTGGATCCATCTTTATTAGAAGCGGCCGCTGATTTGGGATGCAGACCTATCAAAGCTTTTTTTAGGGTGACCCTGCCTTTAACTAGCGAGGGTATTCTTGCCGGGTGTTTGCTGGTTTTTATTCCGGCAGTGGGTGAGTACGTCATACCCGCGCTTTTGGGTGGTCCGGGGACTCTGATGATCGGTCGAGTGCTATGGGATGAGTTCTTCAACAATCGCGACTGGCCGTTGGCCAGTGGTGTGGCGGTTTTGACGCTCATGCTGCTGGTAGGGTTTGTGGTGGTCTTGCAGCGCGTGCAAAGCGAAAAGGTCGTCAGTGAATAAGCGTCTGTCGCCCTTTGTGCTGACCATGCTCGTACTGGGCTTTGCTTTTTTGTACGTGCCTATTTTGATGATGGTCATTTATTCGTTTAACGCCTCACGATTAGTGACCGTATGGGACAGCGTGCATTCGCCGACCTTAAAGTGGTATGCGGAGTTATTCGAGAACTCCGATATTCTGGATGCAGCGCGCTTAAGTTTTCGCATAGCGGCAGTTAATGCGACCGGTGCGACGATCTTAGGCACGTTGGCTGCGTTTTGTTTGGTGCGCTTTGGTAAGTTTCGCGGCAGGGCTTTATTTATTGCGCTAACAACCGCACCGATGGTTTTGCCTGAGGTGATTACCGGATTGTCGATGCTGCTGTTGTTCGTGGCCTTAGAGCAGGTTATCGGCTGGCCAGCGGGCCGTGGCGCGCTCACCATTACCATTGCTCATATGACTTTTTGCATGGCGTACGTGACCGTGGTGGTTCAGGCAAGGCTTAGTACGTTCGATCGGTCGTTGGAGGAGGCCGCCTTGGATTTAGGCGCGCGGCCGATGAAAGTGTTTTTTTTGATTACCCTGCCCATCATTGCACCTAGTGTGGTCTCGGGTTGGTTGCTGGCCTTTATCCTGTCGTGGGACGATCTGGTGATCACCAGCTTTGTATCGGGCCCGGGTTCGACGACCTTGCCGCAGTTGATCTTCTCCAAAGTTCGGTTAGGGGTGAGTCCGGATATCAATGCGTTAGCCACCTTGTTGGTGTTAACGGTGACTCTGGTAGTAGTGGGCGTTGGCTTAAGCTTGCAGCGCCGGGAACGTCGATTGAGTCTGGAAGCGCAGGCCGCCGGGGAGCCATTGTAATGACGCGACGATTAGGTATTGATTTAGGAGGTTCGGCGATCAAAGCCGGGGTTGTAGACGTTACCGACGGCACCTTGGTGTCTGAAGTGACCACGCGGCCGACGCCGCAACCGGCCACGCCTGAGTTAGTGGCTGCGGCGGTATCCGAATTGGTGGCCGATCATCCGGAGTGCACGGGTGCTGTGGGCTTTGCTTTCCCGTCTGTGGTCACCTTTGGTGTTGCACGCACCGCCGCTAATGTGGATCACGCCTGGATTGGCTGCAATGGCTCGCAGTTAATCTTGCAGCACACCGGTCGACGCTGCGGCTTTTTAAATGATGCTGACGCCGCCGGTATGGCGGAAATGCGTTTTGGTGCCGGGCGCGGCGTGAAGGGCACGGTACTCACGTTAACCCTGGGCACGGGTATAGGCTCGGCGATGTTCACGGACGGGTTGTTATGGCCTAACACAGAGTTGGGTCATCTGGAGATTCAGGGCGTGGAGGCCGAGCACCATGCCAGCGCCAGAGTACGCAGTGCTGAGCATTTGGACTGGGATGCTTGGGCTTTGCGAGTCAATGAGGTTTTAGACGCCTACCACAAACTCTTGTGGCCGGATTTGTACATCATTAGCGGTGGGGTGACTGAGAACTGGGAGATCTTTGGCCCGAAGTTACGGGCCGGTTCACCCATTCGGCCTGCCGCTTTACGCCAGCATGCCGGAGTGGTTGGTGCTGCCGTCTATGCCGCTGAGCAAGGTGAGTAAGGTAGAGCGGTTTTTAGGCTTTTGTGAGCAAGGGGTGGAAGTCTTGGTCGCATTGCCACACGTTAGCGCATCGCTAGGGAGATAAGGATTCGTGTCTATAGATCAGACCGGTAGTTTTGGTGTGCTCAGCGCCTTTATGAGCGCTAAGCTCGATCGAGGCGATCTGCAGATTCCCATGTTGCCTACGGTGGCCACGCGGGTCGTCAGTGCAGCCAGCGATCAGAACACCAGCGCGCGTGATATGGCGAAGATTATTTTGGCCGATCCTGCGCTAGCAGCGCAGGTCATGAAGGTAGTGACCTCAGCCGCCTACAGACCGGCACAACCCATAGAGTCATTGCATCACGCGATTAGTTGGTTGGGCATGACCGAGGTCTGTGAGTTGGCTTTCACGGCGGCGGTACAAGGTCGATTGCTCAATGTTCCACGGCAGCGTTTGCGGGTGGAGCGACTGTGGGGCACGGCGGTAGGTGCGGCAGTCTGGTCGCGACTTATCGCCGAGGCTTGTGGCCGGGGTGGTGAGTCGAGTTATCTAGCGGGTCTTTTGCATGAGATCGGTGTGCCGGTGTGCCTGCAAGCTTGCGCCGATCTGGCGCAAGCCTCGGCGCTGCCGCTATCGGAGCCGGTATTGGACGGGCTCTTAAGCCAATTTAAAGTCCAAATCGGTGTTCGCGTTGCGCGTGAATGGAAGTTGCCCGACAGTGTGCTTGCCGTGGTCGAGAATTGGGCACGCTGGTCTACTGCTGAGCAGTATCAGGATGCCTGTGCCGTTACTTATTTGGCACACGTGCTGGCTGAGCACAGCCTAGCGGGTCACGCGCCACTCGCGTTAGCTTTGCTGGATGAACCGGTCGTACAGCATTTAGGTTTACACCCGGCCCAGTTGACCGCGCTGGTGGCTGAATCACCGCGTGTCAGCCAGACCATCCAGAGTTTTCGTTCTTAATAACCCTTACTCGTGACGTCAGAGAATTATGAAACCTAGAACTCGTGCTGCGCATCCCCCCCGTATTGAACTGCGGCCGGATAATCGCCCGCTGGTCCCGCCGGTCTATCAGTCAGTTAAGTTTGAACTAGAAACGTTGGCCGACACGGAAGGCGTGTGGCGTCAGGAAGAGCCAGGCTACTCGTACAGCCGAGGCGGCAACCCCAGCACCCATGCGCTGGAGTTAGAGATTGCTGATATGCAGGGCACTGAAACGGCGGTTGTGGTGGGCTCAGGAATGGCCGCCGTCGCCTCGGCGCTGGTGGGTCTGTTGGCCAGTGGTGATCACGTCATCGTGTTTGCTGAGTGTTACGTGCCTACGCGTAATTTTTTACGTACCGTGCTGGCACGGTACGGTGTCACGCATACCTTGCTATCGATTGATGATCATCAGGGTCTGGAAAAGGCGCTCGCCAGTCAGCCGACTAAGTTGGTCTGGTTAGAAAGCCCCACGAATCCCATGTTGAAGATTGCGGACCTTGCCTTTATCACCGGTGCGGCTCGTCGGCACGGTGCTTTGACGGTGCTGGACAATACCTTCGCTGGCCTGCACTCGCACCTGGATTGCGGCGTGGATGTCTATGTACACAGTTTGACCAAGTATGCCGGTGGTCATGGTGACGTGATGGGTGGTGCTATTGCCGGTCCGGCGTCGCTCATTGATTCTGTGCGCCGTGATGTGAACATGCTCGGTCCGGTATTGGATCCTCATGCGGCCTTTTTAATTAGCCGCGGCATGAAAACCTATTACGTGCGCCGTGCAGCCGCCGTGGCTACGGCTACAACACTGGCGCAACAGTTAGCAACGCATCCAACGGTACGGCGCGTGCACTATCCAGGCTTGGTAGATCACCCGGGTCATGCTCGGGGTTTGAAGCAAATGGCAGATTCCGGCACCGTGCTTACTATCGATCTGGTCGGTGGACCCGAAGGGGTTCGGGCGTTCACTGATGCGCTGCAGTTATTTGCTGTGACCGCGAGCCTAGGCTCGACCGAGTCGCTACTAGTACCACCGCAGTTGATGGGCAATATGTCGCTGAGTTCTGAAATGCTCAAAGCCTCAGGCTTTACACCAACCTCCATCCGTCTGTCGATCGGCTTGGAAGACCCTGAGGACTTGTATGCGGATCTGTGCCAGGCGTTAGAGCATGCCGCTGCGCTAGCGTCGTAGCCAGCGCAGGACTAACGACATCAACACACTCACGATGAGCATGCTCACCCAAGGAAAATAGATTCGAAGGCCCGGCCGCTCTATTGTGATGTCGCCGGGCAGGCGACCGAAGGGTAGCTGGCTTATCCAGGGCCACAGTACGCCCAGCAGCAGGATGAAGCTTCCCAACAGGATAAGCGGTCGATTCATACGATGATTATCGCCGCTTTACGCAGTGCGTGGCGAATAACTCAACTAGGCGTTGACTAAAACGGGCAGGAGGAGTCAGGAGTCTATGGGGCAGTTGATCGAGCAGCCGGCGCAAGTCGGTGAGTACGATGAAGGGATGCAGACCTTGCTGCAGCTGGTGTGGGGTGAGGGCTTTTTGTCGCCCGGTGGGCCCGAAGAAGTGGCTCGCCTGTTGGAGGGTGAGTCTCTGGCCGGCGCCCGGGTGCTAGACATTGGCTGTGGCTTAGGTGCGATCGACCTTTTGCTGGTGCAGCGCCACGACGCTAAAGCCGTTGTGGGCATTGATCTTGAGCCAGACTTGATCCGCCAGGCGCAGGCACGCGTGGCGGCGGCTGGTTTGAGTGAGCGCATCACGTTGCAAACCGTATCACCCGGTGCCCTGCCTTTCGCCGATCACAGTTTTGATGTGGTCTTTTCCAAAGATTCGCTGGTGCAGATTCCGGATAAGTCCGCTTTGTTTGCTGAGGTGCGCCGCGTCTTGGTGCCCGGCGGCCGGTTTATTGCCAGTGACTGGTTGCGCGGGGGAGAGGGGGAGTATTCGCCGGCCATGCTGGAATACTTTCGCCTGGAGGGTATCACCTACAACATGGCCTCGCCGGCGCACAGTGCAGTTGTCTTGCAGCAGGCCGGGTTCGTCCAGGTGCAGTTGACCGATCGATGTGACTGGTACGCTGAGCTCGCCGAGCGCGAGGCCGCGGCACTGGCCGGCGAGTGGTACCCCGTCTTGGTAGAGCTGCTGGGTGCATCGCGTGCCGAGCACTTTGTGGTGAACTGGCAACAGCTACTGCGGGTATTGCAGTCGGGTGAATTAAGGCCGACGCACCTGAAAGCCCGCCGACCGGCGCAGGCCTAAGTTCAGTCACAACGGCCGGTGCGCGGCCCGCACTGATGGGGCCCATTTTGCGCATTGGTGAGCCATTTCAGGTTATGGACAACCCATCGCGCTATGATGGACGCATGGGTCTGCTAGTGAATCTCTGGACGGGCGGGCAGATGCTACGGTCTTCAAGCGTTGCCGTGCGCAAGTCCCTCAATGGTAAAGAATTGGTAACTTTTTGTTCACCGCAGCGAAGCGTTAGATCGGTACAGTGAAGAGCTTGAGATCCATCTATGCACCCGGTTCGTAGGGTGGTCGGGGAGATCGGGACATGCTAGCCAGCCGTACTGCAGAGCTTTTTCGACGGGTTGATGCCGCTGAAAGCCGTTTTTGCCGCAGCCTGAATCGCGGCTGTGATAAGCCCGTGGTCGGCGCTGTGTTTCGCGTCGTTAGCCGCCTCGGCGATGGAATTTTTTGGTACCTACTGATGCTGGTTCTGCCGATTGTGTATGGCCAAGCCGGGCTCTTCGCCTCGGCTCAGATGGCCGTCGTCGCGGTAGTTGGCGTAGTGGTTTACAAGCAACTCAAACACCGGCTGGTGCGTGAGCGCCCCTACATCACCCAGCTGGGTGTGTTCGCTGGCATTCCCCCCCTGGATCGCTACAGCTTTCCCAGTGGGCACACCATGCACGCGGTGGCTTTCACCCTGCTGGCGGTAAGTCATTTCCCCGTGCTTGCCTGGCTGCTTGTGCCATTCGCCGCGTTAGTGGCGGCCTCCCGAGTCGTTCTGGGTCTGCATTACCCCACCGACGTATTAGCCGGCGGCCTGCTCGGCGCGGCTCTGGCGATGAGTGGATTATCACTGCTGAGCTTTGCCTGACGCTCGTTAACGGCTGGCGTTAGTCGCGGCGACCAAGCGAACTGTTAAACTTCGCGAGTGACTCGCGTTCTATCCGCCCAGCGTTCCCTGAAGGCGTCCCCAAGGGCTGCAAGTGTCTTGCGCCTGCGTGAACAATTGCTGGATGCACAATACGAGCTGCATACCCAGGGCAGGGTAGGGCTGGTGGTGTTGGTCACCGGGCTGCCGCTGGCCGGACGCACCGAGGCCGTCAGTAAAATCTGTCATTGGTTGAACCCTAAGCTGCTCAGTACCCATGCCCGGCCGGCCGTGACGGTTTTGGCTGCTGCCATTGGCCCGCGTTGGTTTGAGGCGGTCCCGCCGGTAGGTGAGATCAGTGTGGTGTATGACGGATGGTATGAGGCCATGCGTAGCAAGCACTTCACCCATCAGCCGCCTTCGGTGGCCGACCAGGTTTGTATCGGTGAGTTTGAGCAAACGCTGGTGGCCAACCGCGTTCAGTTACTGAAACTGCATTTCACGATTAGCGCGTTGGACCAGAAAAAACGTCGGCAGGCCTTTGCTAAAGATCCCTTACGTGCCTGGCGCGTTGGGGGCCAGGAGCCTATTCTCGCTTGCGACTATCGCCTACATCGTCGTCGCGTGCGTCAGCTATTAGCGGCCACCGATAAGCCCAAGGCGCGCTGGCTCATCATTGATGGCAGTGATTCTCATGCCGCGCTGCTGCACGCCGGCCGGGCGATTCTGTCGGCGTTAAGGCGAGCGCTAAAGGTGGGGCCGTTAAAGGCTATGACTAAGCCTTTTGCCGTGACACGACGTTATAACTTTCCATCGGTAGCCAGCCAGCCGCAACAAAGCGCTCTGGCCACTGGATCGTTGCGCGCGTTGCAGGCGGAGCTGGCGCTGCAGCTGCGTCGTGATGAGTTTGCGAATCGCTCGCTCATTGCGGTTTTCGAAGGTATGGATGCCGCCGGTAAAAGTCAGTCCATTAATCATTTAACCGCAGCGTTAGATCCCCGTCAGTACAGCGTGATCCCGGTGGGTGTGCCTACGGCCAATGATCAGCGCTACCCCTACCTGTATCGGTTCTGGCGTTCGTTAAGCATGGCGGCACCGGTAGCTTTATACGATCGCTCTTGGTACGGCCGCGTCTTGGTGGAAAAGGTAGAAGGGCTGTGCGCGGCACCTGACGTGCGTCGTGCTTATGCAGAAATTCGTCAGCTTGAAGCTGCATTAGTCCAGTCCGGAGCAATCGTTGTAAAGTTTTGGTTATCGGTTGGATATAACGAACAGCGCCGACGATTTGTTGAGCGCGCGGCTAACCCACTTAAACGGTTTAAGGTCGACCCGCGCGATGGCATCGCGCGCCGGCATTGGTGGGACTATCAGGCGGCCGCGAAGAGGGTCTTTGAGCAAACTCATTGTGTGCACGCTCCATGGGTCATCATCCCGGCTGATGACAAGCGCTACGCCCGCCATGCAGTGCTGGATGCGGTCTGTACGCAGTTGCGGCTGAACTTAGGTCCGGTACCTGTCGGTGATCTGCGCACGCTGTCTGGCCTGATGACTGACGATAAGGGTGACCCATGAAAGGTTGGCGGGTCTATCAGGCACTACTGGCCGGCTTGTTATTCACAGGCTGTGTTGTTGCCCAAGATCATTTCGCCAGCGTCGATGCAAGCGCCCCCCTGGGGCTTGAATCGCACCGGCCAAAGATTGGCTTAGTACTGTCCGGTGGCGGTGCGCGAGGCGCGGCGCATATCGGTGTGCTTAAAGCGCTAGAGGAGCTGCATGTACCTATCGATGCTATCGCTGGCAGCAGCATTGGCGCGGTCGTGGGTGGTCTGTATGCGTCCGGACTGTCGGCTGAGCAAATTGAAAAGCTACTGGTGTCGTTGGATTGGGCGGATGCGTTTAGGGATCGCGCCAGCCGCCCGGATCTGGACTTTCGACGCAAGGAAGATGACCGTGATTTTCTGGTAAATCTTCCGGTAGGTTATGGCGAAGACGGATTTCGTTTTCCGCGTGGGTTAATACAAGGGCAAAAACTTGAGGCGAAGCTGCGCTCGGCGCTCTCCCCGGTGGCCATGCGTCAACGGTTTGATGAGTTACCCATTCCCTTTCGGGCGATTGCCACTGATCTAGCCAGTGGTGAAGCGGTGGTGCTTGACCACGGCTCACTGGCTCAGGCGCTGCGTGCCAGCATGTCGGTACCTGGGTTACTGGCCCCGGTTAAAATTGATGATCGCCTGCTGGTTGACGGGGGTATCGCTGAGAATTTGCCGGTCGATGTTGCGCGTGCGATGGGCGTTGATGTGGTGATTGTGGTGGATGTGACCTCACCTTTGCAGGCACCGGATCAGTTGAAGTCACCCTTGGCCGTTTCTAACCAGATGATTGCGATTCTTATTGGGCGCGCGACGGCCAGGGCCCGACAAGCGTTGACAAAGCGCGATGTGTATATACGCCCAGAATTGGGCTCGATATCGGCTTTGGACTTTGCTCACTTGGATGTGGCAATTAAGGCCGGTGAAGCGGCGGTGGTCGCGCAGACTCCGCTGAGTGACTATGAGCTGGATAAACCGCGCTATCTTGCTTATCGACAGTCACTGACTTCTCCTGAGCCAGCCCCGCTTTTAGAGTTCGTGCAGGTCACACCAGCGACAGGGCGTTATCACAAGCTCATTGAAGCCGCGCTTGAGCCTGCGATGGGTAAGCCTATGACCCCAGCGTTGATTGATGAATCGCTCAGCGTGCTTAATGGGCGTGATTTATTTCAGGCGCTGAATTACCAATGGCTCAATGATCAGGGGCGGCGAGGGATTTTGGTTGATGCTCAGCCTAAATCATGGGGTCCTACGTTTTTGCATTTCGCCCTAGAGCTGCAAAATGATTTTCGTGGCACCGACAGCTTCAACGCTGGAGTACGTGCGGTCTTTACTGACGTGAATCCGTATCTGGCGGAATGGCGACTCGATCTTAAAGTCGGCAATCAGCCAAAGATTAAGGCCGAGTTTTTTCAACCGCTGGGTTATGCGAGTCCCTGGTTTATTGCACCCAGCGCCAATAGCCAAAGTCGCAACGTCTCGCTGTTTAATCCCGACGGTACGGCGCTTGCGGATTACCGCATCAGCGAGCGGGATTTCGGGATCGACTGGGGACGATTGCTTGGCTCCTGGGGTGAGTTTCGAATTGGCGTGCACGACATTACCGGTGTTTCGTCGTTGCGCATTGGTACGCCGTTGCTGAGTGCTGCGACCCCGCCACCGGGTAGTTTCGCTCAAGGGGGATATTTCGCTCGCTTCAGCGTTGACCAGCTCGATAGCGTCAACTTCCCGCGTCGTGGCAATTCTTTAGTTTTGGAATGGGACGGCCAGCGCAAGTATTTTGGCGCCAACGACTCCGGGGATCGTGCCAAAGTGGATTGGTTGATCGCTAATTCGTATAACCGGGACACGCTGGTATTCTGGGCGTCCGCAGGCTCTGCGTTGACTGCTTTAAGGGGTGTGCAGAGTGACTATACCCTGGGTGGATTTTTGAATTTGTCGGGGTTGTCGGCGAACTCGCTGGCAGGCCCGCATTTTGCGATAGCCCGCCTGGTGTACTTTCACAAGGTTAGTAACGGCGGTAACGGCCTGTTAGAGGTGCCGGCCTATGTGGGTATCTCAACCGAGGCGGGTAATGTGTGGAGTGAGCGTCACGACATTAGTTATGCCAGTTCGCGCAAAGACGGCTCCCTGTTTTTAGGTTTGGATACACCCTTGGGCCCCGCCTATCTGGGAGCCGGGCTCGATCAGGGTGGTCACACGAGCTATTACCTGTTTCTGGGGCGTACGTTCTAGTAGGATCGCGCCTAAGGCGCGCCTGCGCGGGTTAAGCCGATTTGTCGACTTTCTTAAAGACCACGTCGGCGATATCGCCGATGCGATAGACCTTAGGCTGGGTTTTCATGTCCAGTAACGCCGCATCGCGCTCTTGAGCGGTGGCGTACCAATGGTTTTTGCTCCAATCCTCGCCGAGTAAACGACGAAAGGGGCTTTCAGGCCGTAGCGTGATCTGAATGCCAAAATGACGTTCGTCCGCTACCGGGTGACGCAAATTGTGGGGATGACAAATCGCCATAACAGTCCTTTAAAAAATTTTAAGCCGCCCCATAACGGTGTGGCAGGATGTCACTATTGTACGGCCCTACCGTTCGGTAGGGGAACCCGTGCGCCAGGCTAGAGCTTGATGACAGGCAAGGCCCACGGCGGCATGGCGCTTCAACATGAAGGGAGACGAAGATGGGACTTACACTCAGTCAGGGACTAACCACGGTGAATGGCCCGGGCCTTTCGGCGCCACACTTTGTGAACGGGCACCCGATCGTAGGCCCCTTCCCCGACGGCATGGACGTGGCCGTGTTTGGGATGGGATGTTTTTGGGGTGTGGAGCGCAAATTCTGGCCGCTGTCCGGGGTGTTTAGCACCGCCGTGGGCTATGCCGGCGGGACGACCACTGATCCTGACTATAAAAAGGTGTGTAACGGCAATACCGGGCACGCCGAGGTTGTGTTGGTGGTGTTTGATTCCAGTCAAATCAGTTACGAGCACTTGTTGAAAGTCTTTTGGGAATCACATAACCCCACGCAAGGCATGCGGCAGGGCAACGATATCGGCACGCAGTACCGATCCACGATTTATTTTGTGAATAACGCACAGAAGTCATCGGCGGTGCATACGCGAGACGCTTACCAACACGCACTTACAGCCGCCGGTCACGGGGCAATCACGACAGAAATTGCTGCCGCTGGCACGTTTTACTATGCCGAGGACTATCACCAGCAGTACCTCGCGAAGAATCCGAACGGGTACTGCGGGATAGGAGGGTGTGGAGTTCCCTTCAAAATTGCGGAGTTACAGTTGGGCGAGAAGGCGTAAGAGTTGGTTCAACTTGGTTTCCATCAGGAAGCCAAGGGGTTACCTATTCGATACGCGTTTTTCTGCGGGAAAACGCGAAGTTTTTCCGGCGTTGAGGTCTACCGGAAGTCTACCGGTGTTCTGGACCTAGGAAAGTCCTCGGGGAAGGAACCGACTACATTGATCCGTGCAAGCGGAAACTACTTGCCCGTAAATACTCCCGAATTGCGACGGGAGATCGGGAATGCCAAACAATAAGAAGCCCCAGTACTGCTTCCTGCCTAAAAGGATGAAGGAAGTAATCGACTTCGTGGAGCCGAAGCAAATGTACGAGTTGCTTGAGGCGGGCTGCGATACCGAGTTTTGCTACATCGTCGGCGTCATAGCCGATCTAAAGCAGGTGGGTGGCAGAGTCAGCGAAGACCACGAAAAGATCCTGGCGATTCCTCGAATCCTGCTTCAGCAAGCACTGAAGGGCGACACCGACGCCAAGCGGCTCTACTAATCGGTTAACGCATGTCGGGTATTGAGCACCGGACGAGTTGCTTGAATTCGGGGCCCCACCAGTGCCGCCCCGATTAGTCATCCCCGCATTGTGACGGCCATCAGCAAAATCCCCGTGAAACCGGCGTAAACAATCAGCCTATACAGGCACTTACGCGGGGTGACTTCATGGTGTCAGAGACAGTATCGGCGGGGGTCGCCAATTCCGAGGGCTTAGAGCTACGTGCGGCACCACTTGATGCCCCGTTCAAGCGCTGGTACATCGCGCAGTTTTCCAAGCATCTGCCGAAAGTCCTGGAGAGCGAGCTGCTCACAACCTATTTCACAACAAGTTACGGCCAGCTATACGAATACTGTTTGGAGTTTCTGCGCGTTCAAAAACTGATCATCGAGACCAAAGACCAAGACTCCGTAGCCACCGATGCGCGCCGCATGGGGTGGAAATGGTGTCGAGTAGCAGTCGAAGCCGATGACTTCGTTCGCCACGACAAGGACGGTAAGTGGGTACGAATGACCGAGGACGAAATATCCGAGGTCAAGGATTCGGAGCTGATTTTCGCCGGGTTGCAGGAAAAGCGGATATCAGAGTTGTCTGATAGCGCCCGGAAGCTGCGACAGAAGGGCGTCGAGTGGGCCGCGGACAATCTCGTATACATCGTTAGTGATCGCCTCGGCGAAATGTCCCGCGTAACCAAGGAATTCGCCAAGGTCCTTCCGTGCTACCTGTGACCTGCCTTGAGATAACTGGTCCAGCCTGATGTTCCCTAAAATAGAGGAACGGAGGGTTAAGGATCATGCCAAAACAACGGTTTACGACGGAAGAGATCATCCACAAGCTGCGCGA
>CAIKMS010000023.1 GCA_903828595.1 uncultured Pseudomonadota bacterium
GGCCTGCAAAGCCGTCTACGCCGGTTCGATTCCGACCCTAGCCTCCATTCCTCAGTTTCCTAGACGCCGATAGGTTACCGGATTGCTATAACGCAGTCCGTAGCCGGCCTTTGTCAGCGCTTTTCCATCCGGTGCGCTTAACATTCATCGGTCTGGTGGATTGCGTGACGAGGTGGTGTGTTGGGGAGGTGGCACAAAGCTGGCCGTTGGGCTGCATGGCGCGTCGCCGCGCCGATGGCGGTGCTGCTCTTTCTCGCCGCCTGCGTGACGACCGCGGGCAGGGGCGGGCAGACATCGGTGTCACCGGCCGATCTCGCCTGGCTTGATCGGCTAACCTTCGGTGTAGACAGCCGTATGCTCAGCAACTTTCAGGCCGGCGGCCGCGACGCCTACCTTGCTGCGCAGCTCACGCCGCCCGGTGAGGCGCTGCCACCCGAGGTGGCGGCAGCGATCAGCCGTTTGACCACGGCCGGTCGTTCGCTGACCGACACCTACGCCTTCGTGCAGGCCGAGGAAGCGAGGATCGCGGCGTTACCGAACGACGAGGCAAAGAGCGAGTCGCGTAATGCCCTGCGACGCGCCGGTCATGACGCGGCGACCGAGGCCAAGAGCCGTCTGCTAATGCGCGCGCTCTACGGCCAGGACTCGCTGAACCAGCAGCTCGTCTGGTTCTGGTTAAACCACTTCAGCGTTTTTGAAGGCAAGGCGAGGATCGGCTTCTGGCTCGCCGATTACGAGGCACACGCGATCCGCGCGCACGCGCTCGGGCACTTTCGCGACCTCGTGCTCGCGACCGCGCAGCACCCGGCGATGCTCGAGTATCTCGACAACGCACAAAACGCTCAGGGTCACATCAATGAGAATTACGCCCGAGAGCTGCTCGAGCTGCACACGCTCGGGGTCAACGGGGGTTACACCCAGAGCGATGTCGAAGCCCTGGCGCACGTGCTGACCGGTTTTGGCCTTAGAGGGGCGCAGCAGCCTAAGGGCAATCCGCGTCTGGGTAAGCTGCCACGCACGGACGGCGTGTTTTTGTTCAATCCTGGGCGCCATGACTATGGGCCTAAGCGGCTGTTTAGTCAGCCGCTTCGCTCGCGCGGCTACGATGAGCTCATCGAGGCGGTCGATCGGATCGTCAAGCAGCCCGCGTGCGCCGAGTTCATCGTACGCAAGCTTGCGGTGTATTTCGTGGGTGACGACCCGCCGCCCGCACTCGTGGCGCGGGGGGTGGCGACGTTCCGTCGCACCGACGGTGACATCCGCGAGGTGCTGCGCACGCTGTTGACCGCGCCGGAGTTCCCAGCTTTGCTCGGGCACAAGTACAAGGACCCGATGCACTTCGTCACGAGTGCTTACCGTCTGGCCTATGATGGGCGCGCCGTGACCGATACAAAGCCCTTGCAGGAGGCGCTTCGCACGCTGGATCAGGGCCTATTCGGCCGTCAGACTCCGGACGGCTACCCGCTAACGTCCGGTGCCTACACGAGCTCGGGACAGCTCGCCAAGCGAATCGAGGTCGCGCGCGCCATCGGCGCAGGCGCGCTCGCCGCCGTGCCCGTCGCAATTTCTATGGTGGCGGGAAAAAGCCCCGGGACTGGTCCGGGGAGTGACCGTAGTATCGCGTCTACCGCGTCTGCCGCGAACGGTGGCTTCGCCCAGCTGTCGAACCGACTCTACTTCCAGGTAATCGAGCCTAGGCTGACGGCACAAACCAGACACACGCTCGGCGAGGCGCGCAGTGCGCAGGAGTGGAATGCGCTGCTGCTCGCCTCCCCGGAGTTTAATTACTACTGAAGGACCAACCATGCACGACCGAACTCGGCTAGCCAACGGGCGCCGCCCATGAAGCGGCGCGCGGTTCTGACGGCGCTGCCGCTCGCCGTCGCGGGACTGTCTGTCAGCGGCCGCCTGCTCGCGGCGCCCGCAGGCTCAGCCAAGCTCCTCGTCGTGTTCCTGCGCGGCGGCTATGATTGCGCCAACGCGCTCGTGCCCTACGCCAGCCCGTTCTATTACGAATCCCGGCCAACGATCGCTATCCGTGCCGGTGCCGCGGAAGACCCAAGCCTCGCGCTGCCGCTCGATGCAAGCTGGGCGCTCGCACCCGCACTCAAGCCCGCGTTCGGCCCGCTGTGGCTAAGTGGCGAGCTGGCCATCCTGCCGTTCGCCGGCACCGACGACCTGTCCCGTAGCCACTTCGAGACGCAGGACGACATCGAGCTCGGGCTCGCGGCCAACGCCGGCCACCGCTTTGGCTCGGGTTTCATGGCACGACTCGCGACCGAGCTCACCGGCGCACGGCCTATCGCCTTTACCTCCGGTGTGCCGATGACCTTCGCCGGTCTTGCGGACGTACCGAGCATTGCGGTTCGTGAGGCTGGACGCATACCGCTCGATCCTACCGCGAGCGCCTTGTACCGTGAGCTCTATCGCGGCACGCCGCTCGAGGGCGCGGTCAACGAGGGGCTCAACCTGCGCGCCGAAGTGGCCGCTGATCTGGCCCAGGAAATGAAGGATGCCGGTCGCAAGGGTGCGAGCGCGCGCGGCTTTGCCAACGACGCGGCCCGAATCGGCACGCTGATGAAGGACGGCTACTCACTGGGCTTCGTTGACCTCGGCGGCTGGGACACGCATGTCAACGAGGGTGGTGCGGACGGGGCGCTCGCGCGCAACCTCGCCTCGCTCGGCGATGGGCTCCTCGCGTTCAAAACCGCCCTTGGCAGCGACTGGGCCCACACCACGGTGGTCGTGCTGTCTGAGTTTGGACGGACCTTCCGTGAGAACGGCAACCACGGTACCGATCACGGTCACGGCAGTGTGTACTTTGTGCTGGGCGGGGGCGTGCGCGGCGGTCGTATCGTCGGCCGCCAGGTGGCCGTCGCCCGCGGCCAGCTCTTCCAGGACCGGGACTATCCGGTGCTGAACAACTATCGCGACGTGCTCGGCGGGTTGTTCGCCAGTCAGTTTGGCTTGAGCGCCCGGGCGATCAATGCGGTGTTTCCAGGCGCCAAACCACAGGCGCTCGGCCTTGTGTAACGATGCCGGCAGTGG
The DNA here is from genome assembly GCA_903828595.1 of uncultured Pseudomonadota bacterium. Classification (GTDB taxonomy): domain Bacteria; phylum Pseudomonadota; class Gammaproteobacteria; order Steroidobacterales; family Steroidobacteraceae; genus CAIKMS01. The sequence goes on from CAIKMS010000023.1 coordinate 3,049, forward strand.
CCAGCCTGGGGTTCTTACCGTCACCGGACACGACCTATGACACTTACCGCTTCCTAACCCACTGGATTAACAGCGCCCGCACTGATGAACTTGCTCAACAGGGCCAGGGCCAGGGCCTGCCCTGCGCGGCTGACGTTGTGCGTAATAAGCCAGATCCGTCTGATCAACCTGAAGCGGACCCTAGGGTGAATGAGTCCGCCAACAAGCTCTGCGAATGGTTTAGCCAGCCCGGACGCGGCAGCCACCTCGTTTAGTGGCCTAGCAGGCCGTAAAGGAGAGCATCGATGCCTGGGTGCTGTGGAGCTCAGGCACCGTTGGCGGAGAAGGTGTCACAGGCCTTGATCTGGCCAGCGTCGAGCCCTTGCTTGAACCAGTGCATGCGCTGCTCTGAACTGCCATGGGTGAAGCTCTCTGGCTGTACGTAGCCGCGCGCAGCACGCTGCAACCGGTCATCGCCGACGGCGGCCGCCGCGCTCATCGCTGACTCGATATCGCCCGCCTGAAGGACATTTTTCTGAGCCTGTGTGCGCGCGGCCCAGACACCCGCAAGGCAATCAGCCTGCAGCTCCAGCCGTACCGAGAGCGCATTCGCGCGCACCTTGTCGGTGCGCTGTTGGGCGTTGTGCACTCGGCCGGATACGCCGAGCAGGTTCTGCACGTGATGGCCTACTTCGTGTGCAACCACGTAGGCACGAGCGAATTCGCCCTGAGCGCCCAGACGGTTTTGCAGCTCGTCGAAGAAGCTAAGGTCAAGGTACACCTTCTGATCGGCCGGGCAGTAAAAAGGACCCATGGCGGATTGGGCGGTGCCGCAGGCTGACTGCGAGACATCACGAAACAAGACGAGCTTAGGCTCCCGGTAGGCCGCGCCGCCTTCACGAAATACCGAGTTCCACACGTCCTCGGTGTCAGCCAGCACCACACGAATGAAGTGATTTTGTTGTGACTCGGCCGCTGACTCCTGAATCGGGCCTGTGGCACGCGGCTGCGGCGTGGGTGCCGCCATGCGCTGGGCGTTAAGCACCATACTGGGATCACCGCCTAAGAACATCACGACCAAGGCCAGTACCAGAGTGCCTAAGCCGCCTCCAACCACCGCGGTGCGGCCCATACCGGAACCACGCCGATCTTCTACATTGTCGCTTTCGCGTCGACCTTGCCAATCCACGGATCATCTCCTGGTAATGACTACGGTGGATGCTCCGGCCGACGGCCGTATCCCCAAAGCCGCCTCCAATATAACCCAAGGTGCTGACCAATCGCCTGCGCAACGGCCTGGCGCGAGCCTGTTGCGCGCTGGGTCGCACGGCCGTGGCCGAAGCGCCGATGATTTCATGTCAACGTCAACCTGAAGATGCTCGTTAGGGCCATATCCAGGCAGCCTTTGCGTCACGCCCCTTACATTCAAATGTGTGATGATTAGACGAGTAGATAGTGTCCTGGTCGCGCTTTCAGAGCCGCTATGAGGTCACTGGAGTCTAAGGACGGTCCATTGGTTGGAGCGTCTTGGATTGTCCCTTAGGACACCGCACCCTGGGGCAAGCGCTGGCGCAAGAGGTCAGACACAAGCATCCAAGGGTTAAATGAACGCTAGGTTTATCAACCTAAGAGTGGCAGGTCTAGTGCACGATTTATTCCTTGTGCGCTGCGTACAAAGAACTAAAGTTAGCGTATGCGAAGTCTGGTGGGAGTGCAGATGTTATCGGTGGTCAAGTGGGTCATGACGGGGATGGTTGCGCTGTCTTGCCTAAGCGCGCGTGCCGAACCCTCCAGTTTGATCGATCAGTTCAATTTGCAGATCGCCAAACTTGAGGCGTCCACCGGCAGTGCCACGGCCGCTTTGGGTTTGGCGGTTCGTTACTATCGCGGCGAGGGCGTGCACCAAGATTACACGCTGGCGGCAAAATATTTTAGGCAGGCGGCCGAGCAGGGTGATGGAGATGCACAGCATGCGATGGCTACGCTCTATCGCCATGGACAGGGTGTGCTTAAGGATTTTAATCAGTCTATTTTTTGGGAACGTAAAGCCGCCGATAAGGGGATTACTCTGGCTGAATACAACTTAGGCGTGATGTATGCCGAGGGTATTGGAATGCCTAAAGATCCGACCCAGGCTTTTGGTTGGTATCATCGTGCCGCCGAATCCGGGCTGGCTGACGCGCAGAACAATTTAGGCATTTTGTATTTGCAAGGGCGAGGCGTGGACAAGGACGCATCTCAAGCCTTCGCGTGGACTCATAAAGCCGCTCTACAAGGTTATCTACCGGCGTTGGCGAACGTTGGTGAGATGTATCGCGATGGGATTGGCGTGCGCCAAGATGATGCTCAGGCCGTAGCGTGGTTTCGCAAGGCGGCCGAGCACGGTAATGCTGCGGGGCAGAATAGTCTGGCTTTCATGTACGTCTTTGGTCGTGGCGTAACGCTAGATTTGGCCCAGGCTGCCGCGTGGTTTCGTAAGGCGGCGCAAGCGGGTGATGCCTTGGCGCAGCACAATCTGGGCTTAAGCTATCGCGACGGCCGGGGCGTTCAACAAGATCTGGCTGAGGCGGTTGTTTGGTTTCGTAAGGCAGCCGAGCAGGGTAACGCGCCGGCTCAAGGTGATTTAGCCTACCTGTACGAACGCGGTGAAGGGATCGTCAAAGATGAAGCCCAATCTGCCGCGTGGTATCGAAAAGCGGCTGATCAGGGATTGGCGTCAGCGCAGTTTGGTCTAGCCTTGCAGTACGCTACCGGCCGTGGTGTGGCCAAGGACACGGTCATGGCGAGGGATTTAATGCGTCAGGCTGCCGCTCAAGGGTTTGTGCCGGCGATACAGGTGCTGTCGGGTTCGACAAAAAAAAACCAGGCAAAATCTTCACCGAAAACTCCAACGGATCGGAACCGATAAGCGTAACTTGGTGTCTCAAAGGGCAGAAGTTTGGCGAGTGGACTGTTAAGGCTAATTGAGGTTGAGCGCTTAGCTCACTACCGTTCTTAAGGATTCAAAGCCCGTTTACGTTAGGAGCTAAAGCGACCGTGTTACTGCTTATGATTGCCTTTATGGGTGGTGCGTTAACCATCTTAAGCCCGTGCGTTTTACCGGTCTTGCCCTTTGTATTCGCCCGTGCAGGGCAGTCGTTTTGGCGTTCAGCGCTGCCCCTGTTAATGGGCATGATGCTCACCTTCATTGCCGTGGCTACACTGGCTGCCGTGGGTGGCGCTTGGGTGGTGCGAGTCAATGAAGCGGGCCGCTACATCGCGATGGCCGTATTGGCGTTGTTTGGGTTGGCGTTGTTATCGCCAAGCTTGTCGAATCGTCTTTCACAACCGGCTGTTGAACTTGGTAACCGTTTGTTGAATACCCAGGGCTCATCGGGTGGGGGCTCGGAGTTTTGGGGTTCGATGCTGCTCGGGGTGGCTACAGGCTTACTGTGGGCGCCGTGCGCGGGCCCGATTTTAGGCCTCATTCTCACCGGTGCCGCGTTGTCGGGTCCGAGTTCCAAAACCGTCCTGCTTTTGCTTAGTTACGGTGCGGGCGCGGCCCTGTCTTTAGGTCTGGCAACACTCGCTGGCGCACGGGTGTTTGCGCTTATGAAGCGTAGCTTGCATGCCGGTGAGTGGCTGCGTCGCGGCTTAGGCGTGGCCGTGTTGGCCTCGGTGGCCGTGATTGCTCTGGGCTGGGACACCGGTGTGTTAAAACGTTGGTCCTACTCCGGCACCACCTCGTGGGAGCATTATTTATTACAGCGACTAGGCGCCGGTGCCAATGACATGCCTATGGGCTCGGTTTTGGCATTGCAACCGGCAGCCAGTTCACCGCTGGCGTCTTTTACGGGTGAGCGCACCTGGTTGAATTCGCCGGCGCTGAGCGTGGGTGATTTATCCGGTAAGGTGGTTCTGGTTGATTTCTGGACTTACTCTTGCATCAACTGTTTGCGCACGCTTCCCTCCGTCAAAGCGCTGGCCGATAAGTATCGCGATCACGGCTTGGTGGTGGTGGGTGTGCACAGTCCGGAGTTTGCCTTTGAGCGCGATGAGGACAATGTACGGCGAGCCGTTCACGACTTAGGTATTCAATATCCGGTGGTACTCGATAACGATTACGCTCTGTGGAAGCGCTTTGGCAATCGTTATTGGCCCGCCCATTTTCTTATGGATGCGGCGGGTCGCATCCGTGCGCACCAATTTGGTGAGGGACATGAACGCGATACCGAGGCAGCATTGCGCTTGCTGTTGACTGAGGCGGGTTATCACGATCTTCCGGTTATGGCTACGGGTACACCAAGCCCCGTGACCACATCGAGTCGCTCGCCGGAGACCTACCTAGGCATTCATCGGGCGGCGCGCTATGCCGGTCAGCCTGCGCTAACCCTGAGTCAGGTTTTGAATTATCAGACCTCTAACGTGTTGTTGGCTGATCAGTGGGGCCTATCTGGAGCGTGGACGGTGGAGTCTGAGCGCGTGGTGTCGGCGGGTAATAACGCCAAGATCAGTTTTAACTTTCGTGGGCGAGCGCTGCATTTAGTGCTCGGTGTTGCCGACCCGGCGACCCGACCGCTGGGCTTTACGGTACGACTAGATGGCGCAGATCCTCAGCTACAGCACGGCGAGGACACTGATGCACACGGCCAGGGCACTGTCAGTGATCAGCGTTTGTATCGGCTGATTCACCTGACGGATGGCGACGCGTCTTCGTCCCATCAAGTCACTATTGAGTTCAGCCAACCGGGTGTTGCCGCTTACGCGTTTACCTTTGATTAATCTTAAGCCTAAGCCTAAGCCTAAGCCTAAGCCTAAGCCTAAGCCTGAGCTTGGATGTTGACGCGATCTCGGTGTTATCCGATCGCCTAAGGCTTAGGGAAAATCCGGTGTGTGTTACCCGGGACGATGACGATTACCACGGGTTCGTGATGAATTCGTTAGGCAGCTTGGCTATTAGGCGGTATTTTACACCGCCTTTTAAGGCCGATAGTTGACGGTCTGGCTGATCGGTCGGGTTTTTTGTGTGGGCGTAAGTTTAGGACTCTGTTTGGCGTGTGGTATTGGTATGAATGAGCAGATTGCCGGGGTTTTGTCAGGTACGCAGGTTGAGGTGATCTCTCCTGCGAATCTCAAGCCCGTGGGTACGACGCCTCAGGTGGATGCTCATGCTGTACAGCAGGCCGTTCGGACTTGCCTTGAAGCTCATCGTGCCTGGTCATCGGTGACTCGAGAGCATCGGTGCGCTCAACTCGCGGTGATCGCCGGTCGTTTACGGGCTGAGTGCGCCGCCTTTGCATTGTTGTTGTCGCAGGAGACAGGCAAGCCGCTGCGTGAGGCGCAACATTGCGTTACGGCGGTGATCGAGTGCTTCGAAAACCCCGAGGTCACCGCCCATCATCAAAGTTTATGGGCTGTGTTTCCGGCCCCGGCCTTCCCGCTGTGGTCTATGGCACTGCAAGTGGCTCCGGCTCTGGCGTCGGGGGCTAGCGTTATCGTGTGTGCGCCCAGCACGGCCTTAACGCTGTTGAAGTTTGCCCAACTGTGTTGTCCGGTGCTTGCCGACGCGTTTTGGGTCTTAAGCGGTGGTTTAGAGGCTGCGCTGAGTCTGGCTAGCCACGTCGCGATTCAAGCCGTCTGGGTGGCTCGCGGCCGACCGGATCAGGAGCTGCTGCGCGAGGCAAGTCGGGCGCCGTGTCAGCTCTACGAGGTGTCGTTGGCAAGGCCCGGGCCTTTTATCGTCTGTGCCGATGCGGATGTTGATCAGGCAGTGGCCTGTATTGCATGGTCATGCCTAACCCAGTCCGGGCAAGTCACCGGTGTGTATCGCCAGGTGTTGCTCACTCCACAGGTTATGGATGCCTTTGTGGTGAAGTTACACGGCTATGTCGGCCTGCTCGAGGTGGGCAATCCTGTCACTTCCGACACTGACATCGGCCCGTTAGTGTCGTTAGAAGCCTTAACTCAAGTGGAGGCTCAGGTACTGGGGCTGTTACGTGCCAAGGCGACCTTAGTCATGGGCGGTCGTCGATTCAGCCCTGGTGGACTGCGAGGGTGGTTCATGCAGCCTACCGTACTGAGCGACGTGCCGTGGGATCTCACCTTGGGACCGAGCTGCATTAACGGTCCGGTCATTCTTTTGAGTCTGGTGCGTGATCTGGATGAGGCTCTTTTGGCCGCTGAGGTTATTAGTGCGGGTCAGGGAGCGGTTATTTTTACCAACAATCTTCCGGCTCTAGGCGTTGCTCTAGCTACGCGATCAACCGGCAACTATTTTGTTAACGATCCAGAGCTTTCCGGTTCGCCTTTGATCGGGCGAGGTCAGACCCTGCGGTTGACCGATCAGCCCCAGATCTTCCAGGCCGCGGCGATTACCGCTAAGCCCTGGTGGTTTCCCTACGGCCAAGCCCGCGGCTAAGCGCCGGTCGATGCCGGCTGACAATGCGGGCTAGTCATTTCGGCTAGTCATTCCGGCTAGTCATTTCGGCGTTCACGCTGCGCTGCGATATGCACACCCGGGGTCTGGCTCTGACTTTGTTATCTCAGGTGAGGCTGCACAACCCGCGTCGGCATGACCGAGTGGTCGCTCGCAGACTACGTTCCGGATGCAGAGCGCGTTATAGTTGAAAGCCGTAGGAGTTTGACGCGCAGGCGTCACTGTTTTTTGTGCGTTCGATACCGGGAGTGGCTTTATGCGAATGATTAAACCGTGGCAGCTGGGGGCGATGGTGCTGGTGGCCTTAGGGCTCGGTGCCTGTCATCAGTCGACAACGCCCAACGCGGTGGTAGCTCCGGCACCCGTGGCGGCTGGTGCGATCGATGCGGCCCGGTTAGCCAAAGCAACCAGCGAACCGGATCAGTGGCTAGCCACCGGCCGAGACGCGGGTGGCACTTACTTCAGTCCCCTGACGGATATCAATGCCAGCAACGTGTCGAAATTGGGGTTTGCTTGGGAACGCAAGCTCGGCACCCACCGCGGGTTGGAGGCTACCCCGGTAGTCGTCGACGGTGCGCTTTACACCACCGGCGTGTTTGGCTGGGTTTACGCGGTCGATGCCGCCACCGGTAAAGAGTTGTGGACCTATGATCCGAAAGTTGATGGGCAATGGGGTCGCTATGCCTGTTGTGATGCGATTAACCGCGGTGTCGCCGTTTGGCAGGGTCGAGTTTATGTGGGTGCTCTGGACGGTTATCTGCACGCCATTGATGCCGCCACCGGCAAGCAAATTTTTAAGGTTGATACGTTGCCAGCGCGCGGACCTAAGACCCCGTACACGCTTACAGCGACACCGGTCGTGGCCGGTGACGTCATTATTGTGGGTAGCGCGGGCGCTGATTTTGCGGGTGCGCGTGGTTATATTGCCGCCTACGATTTAAAGAGTGGGGCTTTACGCTGGCGCTTTTACACGGTGCCGCACGATCCTAAGGATGGGCCTCAGGACCAGCCGCACCTGGTAGAGGCGGTGAAGACTTGGGATCCTCGACATCGTTGGGATCAGGGCAGTGGTGCCACGGTTTGGGACGGCATCAGTTACGACCCTAAGCTGAACTTGGTGTACATCGGAACTGCCAATGGCGCACCGTACAACATCAAGGCAGATGGGCGTGCCGGTGGCGATGATTTATACAGCGCGGCGATTGTTGCCGTTCACGCCGATAGCGGTCAGTTGGCCTGGTTTTATCAGACCACACCCGGGGATCGCTGGGACTTCGATAGCACGCAGAAGATGGTACTGACGGATCTGGATTTGGGGCAGGGCCCTCAGCCCGTGCTGATGCAGGCGGCCAAAAACGGTTTTTACTACGTGTTAGACCGCGTCACCGGAAAGTTGCTGTCCGCCGACAGCTATGCCTACGTCAATTGGTGCAAGGGTATTGATCCGGTCACCGGACGGCCGATTCCGAACCCAGCTGCCGAGTATTTGAAACAAGCTCGATTGATGTTCCCGGCCAATGCCGGTGCGCACAGTTGGCAACCCATGTCCTACGATTCGCAGACCCGACTGACCTACATCCCGTCGATGGAATGGCCCATGGTTTACATGGATTCGGCCAAACAAAGAGCGGGCATGATCGAGGGTTTTTTCACCGTGCCGGCTTTCCCCAGCGAAGACTACGTGCCCAAAGATTTGGAGAGTCTGTACGGCAAGTTGCCGCCCTTAGCGCAATTAGCAAAAGGCGGGCCAGAGCCTAAACCCATGGGCTTTTTGCGTGCTTGGGATCCGGTCAAGAAGAAATTAGCTTGGGAGGTACAAACCGCCAGCAACTGGGATGGTGGCGTGTTGTCGACCGCCGGCGGCCTGGTCTTTCAGGGGGACTCAGCGGGCTATCTAAACGTCTACAAGGCACAGGACGGCACCAAACTCGCCAGTGTTCATGTCGGCACCGGGATCATGGCGGCACCGGCCACCTATCGCGTCGGTGGAGTCCAGTACGTCGTGGTGATGGCCGGCTTTGGCGGTAACTACGTGGGCTATCCACTCAGAAAGCAGCACGCGGCGTATAACTACGAGAACGAAGGTCGAATTATCGCCTTCAAACTCGACGGCGGGGCCGTGCCCTTGCCGACCGAGTTGAAAGATGAGCCATTCCCACAACCCCCTCAGCGAGAGGGAAGTGCCAAGACCATTGCGCAGGGTGAGGTGCTGTACAACCGTTATTGCATGCGCTGCCACGAACTCGGTCGTGGTGTGCTCCCCGATCTGCGCCGCTTAACGGCCGCTAAGCACGAGATCTTCTACGATATCGTGCTCGGTGGAGTGCTCAAGGCCAAGGGCATGGCGCAGTGGGACGATGTCTTATCTCGCGGCGACGCCGAGGCCATTCACGCCTATATCGTTGACGAGTCCTGGAAGGCTTACAGCGCCCAGCAAACCGCGCATTGATTACGGCCGAACGCCACATTGGCCTGGGTGTTTGCACACCCGGGCCAAGGAGATGGAAAATGCCGGAATTGAATTTTTTGTGATCGCGATGGACAACGTCGTCTTTTTAAGGGTTAACTGAAACGCAAGCCGTCGGCGGTCCTTTTCAAACGAGGGCCTAAGGTTGATGGCCAGCCCGTGAGGATATCGAGTACGTAAGATCGCAACGTCGGGAGTGAGTCGATGGACCCAAAGACTACGGCGCTCGTGTTGGTGGGTTACCAAAACGATTATTTCGCTAGTGACGGAATCCTTCGTGGCGTGGTCGAAAATCAGGGCCGCGTGGATACGGTCCTTAAAAACACCGTGGCGTTTATCGACTCTATTGCATCGTTAGAGGTTGCGGTATTCGCTACACCGTTTTTTCATGATCCCAACTATCGAGATCAGGCGGCGACAGTGGGGATTTTGCATTCCATCAAAGAGTCAGGCGCCTTTAGGCTCGGCACCACAGGTGCTCAGACCATTCCGGAATTGTTAGCGATGGCCGACCGAGTGACCTATCTCGAAGGCAAGTGTGGCTTTAATGCGTTTGCCACAACGACACTCGATGCAGCATTAAAAGCCCGTGGCATCAAAGACGTGCTTGTTGCGGGCATGATTACCTCGTTATGCATCGATTCAACGGCGCGAGCTGCATATGAATTGGGCTATACGGTCAGCATACTGTCGGATTGCACCTCGGGTCGTACCGATACTGAGCAAGAGTTTTATTGTGACAAGGTGTTCCCGTTGTACGGCCGAGTGGTCAATAGCCCGGTGCTGACGGCGGAGTTGCGTGCGGGCTAGCGATTAATGCGGTGTCTGTCATGAGTGAATCGGACCTTGAACTGGCAGCGGCAAGACGCTCGGATCTCGGCGTCGAGGTCACTCATCGCCTGGTGGAGGCCTTGGTTGAGTCGGAGCAACGCATGCGCCGGCGCCTCGATCAGATCTCAGAAGTCGTGTTTGAAACCGATGTTTCTGGTCGCTTGGTCTTCATCAACGGTGCGTGGACCCGCCTGACGGGTTTGAGCATTGATGAGTGCGTAGGTCGCAACCTAACTGACTATGTCGCTGATGAGTACCGCGAGATCATCACACGGCACTTGGCAACCTCTACCATTGATCAGCCTCGCGTACGAGTCCGCCTGAAATTCCCAGTCGCTAGTCCGTTGTGGGTCGACATGCACGGTGTCGCCTTAAAAGGGGTAGGCACGGTGGGCTCTTTTTATGACTGCAGCGCGGAGAAAAAAGCGCAAGATGAGCTCATCAAGTTGTCGATTGTGGCGAGCTCGACCGACAACCTGGTTGTCATTACTTGTCCTGAGGGGCGAATTGAATGGGTTAATGAGGCCTTTTCGCTAACCACCGGGTATCAGCTCGAAGAAGTCATTGGCCGCAAACCCGGGCAGTTTTTACAGAGCGAGTTGACCGATAAGGAAGCTGTAGCTCGTATTTCACAGGCACTGAAGTCCGGCACTTCGGTGTATGAGGAACTTCAAAACTTTTCCAAGGATGGCACACCCTACTGGGTCGCACTGCAGATCAAACCTATCTTTGATGCGCAGGGTCGCGTAGAGCGATTCATCTCGGTGCAAACTAATTCCACGGCCAGTAAGCGCCGACAGGAGAAAGTGCTTCAGCAGAAAAGTGAGCTTGAGCAGCGCGTAATGTTACGTACGGCTGAATTAGCGCGCGCGACTCGGCAAGCCGAGCAGGCTGCACAAGTGAAGAGCGAGTTTCTGGCTAATATGAGCCATGAGATTCGTACGCCACTGACCGCGATTATTGGATTCATGCGTTTGTGTCTGAATACCAACCTAGATAACCAGCAACACGACTATATTGCTAAAACAGAAATCGCCACCCGCAATCTGGTGCATATCGTTAACGATATTCTGGACTTTTCAAAGATTGAGGCGGGTGCCGTGGAGTTTCTTGCTGAGCCTTTCTCGGTAGTCTCGGCGCTGCGGCACGTGGAGATGCTGCTGGGTAACGCCGCAAGGGATAAACACCTGGAGTTTTTGGTTGATGTCGCACCCAATGTTCCGCGTGCTTTGGTGGGTGATGCGCTTCGATTAGAACAAGTGTTGTTGAACTTAGTTTCCAACGCGCTTAAGTTCACCCATGAGGGCGGAGTTTTTATACAGGTGACGGTGATCTCCTGCGACAACCAGTCGGTCCGCCTGAAGTTTGAAGTTCGTGATACCGGTATAGGCCTGAGTTCGCAGCAGATAGGGCGGCTGTTTACTGCTTTTTCTCAGGCTGATAGTTCGACCACTCGGCAATTTGGTGGTACGGGTCTGGGGTTGGCCATCAGTCAGCGTTTGGTCGCGCAGATGGGCGGCCAGATCGTGGTGCACAGTGCGCCAAGCCAGGGAAGCATTTTTGCCTTCGAATTGACTTTTGATACCGTGCCCGGCGAATTGCTTGACCAGATGGATAACGCCACGATCCCTCGAATGGTGCAACCGCGTTTACGCGATGCACGTATTTTGCTAGCCGAAGATAACCCGTTTAATCAGCAAGTCATTGCCGAATTGCTCGAATCGGTGGGCGCTAAGGTCACTGTGGCGAATAACGGACGCGAGGCTATTGATATTCTGCAAGGGGCGAATAGCTTTGATCTGGTCTTGATGGATATGCAGATGCCTCAAATGGACGGTGTTGAAGCCACACGGCGCTTGCGTGCCGATCCGCGCTTTGAGAAGTTGCCTATAGTCGCGCTCTCGGCCAATGCGTCGCGCGCTGATCACATGCGGTGTCTAGAGGCCGGCATGAACGACTTCGAGGCCAAACCCATTGAGCCTGGACAGTTATACGCAACTCTCAGTAAATGGCTTCCCGCGCAGGCGCGCGCCTCGGGCGCTGCTCGCCCGCCGGTCGCGGTTAAGGCCAGCCTGGCGCCAGCGGCTGATATCGGTGCCCTAGGCGCGTTTGTAAAGGGCGATCCGATTAAAGTGCGTAAGCTCGTTGACACGTTCGTAGAAAGTTCGTACCGCATGTTGGCGGAGATCCAGGCGGCAGCTGCGCAACAGCAGTGGCCTGAGGTTTCGCGCGGAGCGCATTTTCTTAAAGGTGCCGGTGCGATGGTTCAGGCCGAGCGTTTAGTGAGTTTATGCAGTCGGTTGGAGGCGGCGGCTCTGCAGCCACAGGCCGCCGAGGTTCAGGAGTGCGTGATGGCCATGCCGCAGTCGATCGCCGAGGTGGTTGACGCGTTGAGGATGGAGGCCTGAGGCCCGCGCCGGGCGCGGATAAAAAAATTCGCCATCCACACGGGACCTAGTTGATACGCAGATAACCCAGAAGCCTAAAGATCGCTATACTAGGGGAGGAGCCCCGGTGGCGAAATGGTATACGCAGCAGACTTAAAATCTGCGGTCCTTACGGGCGTGCCGGTTCAAGTCCGGCTCGGGGCACCAAGCAAGCCGCGTGTCAGTGCGCGCGGCGGCGGCTTTTAGGCCACACACACCTTGGTTTGACACCCTTTTGCATGCGTAAGACTCCGGCCTCCGGCAACACGCTGGTTTACAGCACTGACAGTGGTCGACTTTGCGCCGGGTGTTCACGCCCCATTGCCGGGTGTCAATGTCGTCAAGCCTCTGCTTCGACCCGGCTATCGCCTTCAAAGTCAGGCTCCGTCTATGTCAGTCGCCAAACCAAAGGTCGGGCTGGTAAGGGCGTGACGGTCGTCGAAGGTTTGGCGCTTGGCGATGAGGAATTGGCGAGTCTTGCCCGGGATCTCAAAGCGCGATGTGCCACCGGAGGCACCGTGCGCGACGGCGTGATAGAACTTCAGGGTGAGCACCGGGACGCCTTAGTGAAAGAACTGACCAAGCGCGGCTTTGCGGTTAAAAGGTCAGGCGGCTGACATGTCGCGGTTGCTATTGGTCTACGCTGGGCAGCCGGGTGGTCGCATTCATCGCATGGTGAATGCTCTGCAGCGGATTATTAGTGATTCGGGTGAACCGATCACTCTGGTGGTTCGCCCGGCACTGCAGGCTACGGCTGCCGACCTATTGGATGCGAGCGGCTTGCTGCTAGCCACCCCGGAACATTTCGGGTACATGGCCGGCGCCCTGAAAGATTTTTTCGATCGAACTTTTTATCCGGTTGAGGGCAAGACAACGGGGCTGCCGTATGCTTTGTTGGTCAGCGCCGGTACGGATGGGACCGGGACTTGTCGGGCGGTTGAACGCATCGCACGGGGTTACGGCTGGCGCGAGATCGCTGCACCGCTGATTGTGGTGGGCGACATCACCGACGAAGCCTTGAGCCAAGTAGCCGAGCTGGGGGTGACTCTGGCGGCTGGGCTGGCGGCCGGTATTTTCTAAGCAAGCGACAGGCCGCGCTTTTTGTTCGCAGTTTGGGGCTGAGTGCTCACCGGCTCGAGCACTGCGGTATCATCACTCCATGTGGGTTTACTCTTTTTGCCATGTCAGTCACTGACCCGGTTTTATCGGTTCAGGGGGTACATTTGTGGCGTGGCGAAACGCACGTGCTGCGTGGGGTGGATTTGCGTGTGCAGTACGGTGAGGCCGTGCATTTGCAGGGCCATAACGGCGCCGGCAAAAGCTCCCTCCTGAGGGTTATTGCTGGCCTGCTGTGGGCAGAGCAGGGGAGCATTCAATGGAAAGGGCAATCGTTGTCGGCGGATAGCGACGAATTTTTCAGAAACCTCGTCTATTTAAGCCACGATAATGCTCTGAAGCTGGATTTGACGGTTAGTGAGAATCTGTCCTGTTTACTGGGTATGCGGCAGTGGGTGGATCCGATGTTGGTGTCTGGGGTTATCCAGCGCCTGGGTCTGAGCGGTCTTAACCAACGTGCGGTACGCGAGTTGTCGGCGGGTCAGAGGCGTCGCGTGGCGTTGGCTCGGGTGTTTTTGAGTCCAGGCGGCCTGTGGTTGCTCGACGAGCCCCTCACGAATCTGGATGCTGCCGGCGTGGCGACGGTCTGCGCTTTCATGGAGGAGCACGTGGATCGCGGCGGTAGTGTGCTATTCACCGCGCACGGTGAGGTCTCTTTGAATGGCAGAACGCGCGTGGTGACACTGCCGTCTGGTACTTTGGAGCGCATGTGAAAGCGCAGTCCGGCCAGACGGTTAGCTTCAGTTCGGCCTGTGCGACCCTTGCGCTACGAGACGTCAGGCTTGCGGTGCGACGATTAGGTCAGGTAGTCCAACCGGTGGTGTTTTTTTTAATGGTAACGACCTTGTTTCCACTGGCATTAAATCCCCAGCCGTCGTTGATGCGGGAAATCGCTCCGGGCGTGCTGTGGGTGGCTGCACTGTTGGCTTCAATGCTGGCTCTTGACTCGTTTTTCAGGTCTGATTTTGACGATGGTACGTTGGAGCAACTGGTTATCTGTGGGCAACCACTCAGTGCGTTGGTCGCCAGTCGCATGCTGGTTCATTGGTTGATCATCGGGATGCCGTTAGTGCTGGCATCACCGTTGGTCGCGCTAGCGCTGTACGTGCCTTTGGCGGCGGTTCCGAGCTTGATGCTTTCATTGCTTTTAGGTACCGGCGTACTGATGTTCGTCGGTGCGATTGGCGCCGCGTTAACGCTAGCCTCGCGCCGGGGTGGAGTTTTGTTATCACTGTTGATCTTGCCGTTGGTGATGCCGGCCTTAATTTTTGGCGCACGTTCAACCGATCTGGTTATCCATGGCGAACCTGCGGGTGGCGGCATCTGGTTGTTGGCGGCGATGTTGGTGCTCTCGCTGACCTTTGCGCCGCTGGCAGCAGCGGCAGCTATCCGTATCTGCTTGGAGTGATTCGTGACTGATTGGACATGGTTTCATCGCTTGGCCTCACCACCGTACGTTTATCGCACGGCCGCGCGCTTGCAGACATGGTTTACGGCGTTGGCCGGTCTTTTGGTGGGTTATGGATTATTCGCCGGGCTTTTTGTGGCGCCGCCCGATTATCAGCAGGGCGATGCCTTTCGAATTATCTACATCCATGCGCCCAGCGCGTGGCTGTCGATGATGTGTTATTCAACGATGGCAATAGCCGCCGGCGTAGGCCTGATCTGGCGCATGAAGATTGCTCATGCCGTTGCGGCGGCCAGTGCGCCTATCGGCGCCAGTTTTACGTTTCTTGCGCTGCTGACCGGGTCTTTGTGGGGACGACCCATGTGGGGTACGTGGTGGGTCTGGGATGCCCGCTTAACGTCCGAGCTGATTTTGTTGTTTTTGTATTTAGGCTACATGGCGCTACGCACTTCTTTTGATGACCGTACTCGAGCCGATCGGGCCAGTGCGGTGCTAGCGATAGTCGGTGTGATAAACCTGCCGATCATTCATTTTTCGGTCTACTGGTGGAACTCACTGCATCAAGGTTCAACAGTGATGAAGTTTGATAAACCCTCAATGCCTGCTTCAATGCTGTGGCCATTGTTAGCTTGCCTGTTGGGGTTTAGCTTTTTGTATGCGGCTTTGTTGTGCGTACGACTGCGTGCGGAGATTTTGCTACGCGAACGTAATGCCTCGTGGCTGGCTGGTGTGGTGGAGTTACGATGATGGGTCGCAGTTTTTCTGACGTTATTGCAATGGGCGGATATGCCGGATTCGTCTGGACCGCTTATGGTGCTTGGTTGGTGGTTATTGTTTTAAATATCTTGGCCGCCCGAAAGGCTCATGCCGATGCTTTAAAACAGGTTCGTCGACGTTTGGCGATGCGTGATCCTGCCAATGTTGAAGTGGATCGGTCATGACGCCACGCCGTAAACGACTGATGCTCGTGGTGGGGATTTTGCTGGGTGTTAGTTTAGCGACCCTGTTTGCCACCCGCGCTTTGCGAGAAAACCTGTCGTATTTTTACGATCCGACTCAGGTCGCTCAAGGCGAAGCTCCGCGCGGCCGCAGCATTCGCGTGGGCGGTATGGTCACCAAAGGCAGCGTTAAACGAGAGTCGGGGAGTTTGGAAGTCAAGTTTGACGTCACTGATTTTCGTCACACGGTGACCGTTAGTTATCGTGGGGTCCTGCCGGATTTGTTCCGCGAGGGACAGGGCATCATCGCTCACGGCCAGCTTGCGAGTGATCGGGTATTTGTTGCCGATGAAGTGTTAGCAAAGCACGATGAAAAATACATGCCGCCTGAAGTGAAGCAGTCGCTTAAAAAGCCAATGAATGAAGGAGCGACTCCATGATTCCTGAGATTGGGCATCTGGCTTTGATACTGGCGCTGGTAATGGCAGGCCTGCTGGTTTTTTTTGGTCTATTGGGGGCATGGCTTGAGAAAGTTACCTGGCTGGCGGTAGTGCCATTCGCGGTGGCCGGCCAATGGATCTTTGTGGCGACGGGCTTTGGCTGTTTGACCTATGCCTTCGTAGTTCACGACTTTTCCGTGGCCTATGTTGCGGATAACTCCAATTTGCAACTGCCGCTTTTGTACCGAATTGCGGGCGTCTGGGGTGCTCATGAGGGCTCGTTGCTGCTGTGGATTCTGATTCTGGCGACGTGGACGCTGGCCGTTTCTCGGTTGTCGGGCGGCTTGCCGGATCGGTTTAGGGCGCGAGTGCTAGGCGTGTTGGGCTTAATTGGCTTTTCTTTTCTGAGCTTTTTATTGTCTACCTCGAGCCCGTTCTTGCGACGCGTGCCGGTGCCTGACGGGGCGGACTTGAATCCACTGCTGCAGGATCCGGCGCTGGCGATACACCCGCCGATGCTATATGCCGGATACGTCGGCACTTCCGTGGCCTTTGCTTTTGCGGTGGCCGCAATGCTGGAGGGTCGGCTTGACGCTTCATGGGCGCGCTGGACTCGGCCTTGGACCACCATTGCTTGGGTGTTTTTAACCTGTGGGATCGCGCTGGGAAGCTGGTGGGCTTACTACGTGCTGGGTTGGGGCGGCTGGTGGTTTTGGGATGCGGTGGAAAATGCCTCGTTTATGCCTTGGCTGGCTTCAACCGCGCTCATTCACTCTCTGGCAGTGACTGAAAAGCGTGGATTGTTTAAGAGTTGGACACTGCTGCTGGCAGTGTCAGCCTTCTCTTTAAGCTTGTTGGGCACGTTTTTAGTCAGATCGGGTGTGGTTGTCTCCGTGCATGCTTTCGCCTCCGATCCTTCCAGAGGCATATTCATCCTGGCATTGCTCGGGTTTTTTATCTTAGGCTCGCTGTTGCTCTACGCGTGGCGCGCGCCCACCTTAGGCTCCGAGGGTGGCTTTGCGTTGGTCTCGCGCGAGTCTTTTTTGCTGATGAATAACGCGTTATTACTGGCCTCAGCGGGTGTGGTGTTGCTGGGCACATTGATGCCGATGTTCATGGATGCTTTTTCGTTAGGAAAGATTTCGGTAGGCCCACCGTTTTATAACGTGGCATTTTTGGTACCGACTTTGCCGCTGATTCTGCTGGTAGGCGTGGGTATGCATGCGTCGTGGAAGCAGGCTCATTTGCAGCGAGTGGGTATGCGCTTGGCGGTTTTTTTCGCCGTGGCGGCCGTGTTGTCGGTTGCGGCCCTGGCCGTTGCATACGGTTCGTTTTCCGTGATGACTTTATTAGGCTGTGCGTTGGGCTTATTCATTGTGGTCTCCAGCTTGAGCGTGCCCTGGAAAAAAATACGCCATCGCGAGACTCTGTCTCGCTCCGTGCTGGGTATGTGTATCGCTCACATGGGCCTTGGCATCTTTGCTTTGGGTGTGACGGTTGCGCAATCCTATAAGATTGAGAAAGACATCTCGCTAGCTCCGGGTGAGTCCTACTTGCTGGCCGGCTATCGGTTTAGCTTTGAGTCTTTGCACGATGTTACGGGTGCCAATTGGGATGGAGTCGAAGCGAAGATGGTGATCTCGGCCGCTGATCGGCGGGTCGCTGTTTTGTATCCGCAAAAGCGTGTTTACCGTGTTCAGCGAAATCCGATGACCCAGGCTGGCATCTCGGTCGGTCCAACCCGTGACCTGTTCGTTGCGTTGGGTGAGCAGTTGGGTGAAGAGCGCTGGAGTATGCGTTTGCAGTACAAGCCCTTCATCCGCTTTATTTGGATTGGTGCGTTGGCGATGGCCATTGGTGGCCTGATCAGCGTAACGGATCGACGCTACCGCCGTCCTGCTGCCAAAAATCCCGGCCTGCCGGGTGGTTTAGGAGTGGCACATGACAACTGAGACCTCTCAATCCGGCTCGGGTCGCTTTAGCGCCTTTGTGCCCGTGCTGCTGTTTGCGGTTTTGTTGATCGTGTTCGCTATTACGCTCATTAAAATTGGCAGTAATCGCTTGGATATTCGAGAGATCAAATCTCCCTTAATCGGTAAGCCGGTGCCGGCATTTGATTTGCCCTCATTGAATCAGCCGGGTGCTCGTGTCAGTAACGCCGGCTTGTCAGGTCGAGCTTACGTGGTCAACGTCTGGGGAACCTGGTGTCCTGAATGTCGCGCAGAGCACGAGACGCTACTGCGGATTGCCAAGGATGGCCAGGTATCACTGATTGGCATTGATTGGAGTGACGATGCGCAATTAGCGCAACGCTGGTTACAGCAATTAGGTAACCCCTACGAGCAGGTGGCGAGCGATGTCGAGGGTCAGGCGGCGGTGGATTTTGGTGTCTATGGTGCTCCTGAGACATTTTTGGTCAGTGCCGACGGCGTTGTGCTTCATAAGCACCTGGGCGCGCTGAGTTGGGAGGATTGGCAGAAGGAATTTGTTCCTTTGATGGTGGCAGCAGCTAAGCCTGTCGCGGGATCGTCATTATGAAGTTGCGTTACGGTTGGCTGCTGGTAATCGCCAGCCTTTGGTTCTCCTTAGCTAGTGCGGTAGATACTCAGGAGGCCTTTACGGATCCGGTGAAACAAGCCCGTTACGAGGCTATGACCCATGAGTTGCGCTGTCCGAAGTGTCAGAACAATTCCATCGCCGATTCTGACGCCGGTATCGCGTCGAACTTGCGTGTTCAACTCAAAGCGCTCATTGCGGCCGGTAAAAGTGACGAAGAAATCCGCGCCTACATGACGGCTCGCTATTCTGACTTTGTTTTGTATAACCCTCCCGTGACACCGAGAACCTACCTGCTTTGGGCGTCGCCACTATTGTTAGTGTTAGGTGGCTTAGGCCTTGCGGCCCGATCGATAGTCAAACGCGCGCGCATGATCGATGACGGTGAAGCTATTGAGGATTCCGATTCAGCAACGGAGCAGGGCTCGTGACGTTATTTCTTCTTATTGCTGCGGCCTTGGTCGGACTGGCCGTTTTGCTGCTGACCTGGCCGTTGTTGCAGACCCCTAGCGGGGTAAAGCCTGCGCTGTGGAGTGCGCTAGCGATTGGATTTTTGCTTCCCGTGGGAGCAGGGCTCCTTTACTACCGATTGAGCAATTACGACTGGACTCAATCCGATCTTGAGGCTGGCGCGGGTGTACCCTCGAGCGTTGAGGAAATGGTCGATCGTTTAGAAAAACGAATGGCCGAAAATCCGACGGATCCGGTCGGTTTTGCCATGCTGGGACGTTCCCAGTTAACGCTAAAGAACTACCCTAAAGCGGTTGCGGCTTTTGAGAAAGCCTATGCGTTGACGCAGGGTAAGGACGCTGAAATTGACGCCCGATTGGCCGAAGCTCTGGCGATGGCAGATCCGCAGTCCTTAAGTGTGCGCGGTGCTCAATTGCTCAGTGAGGCCCTTAAGGCCGATCCCAATAACCCACGAGCGTTGTGGTATGGCGGTGTGGTGGCGTTTAGTCAGGGAGATAAAAGCCTTGCTCGCACTCGTTGGATGACGCTGCTGGAATTGCACCCGCCGGCGGACGTGGTTGCGGTGTTAGTCAAGCAAATCCGGCAAATTGATGCGCAGTTAGGCAGCCCTGCTGATCCGCGATTGGCCGCTTTGGAAAGCAATCAGCAGGCAGCCTCTGAGGCTAGTGCAGATACGTCGAGTGCCAGTGCGACACAGGACGGCGTGCGAGTGAGGGTGCGTGTGAGCGTAGCGGATAAACTCTCCGACAGACTCAAAGGACCCGGCACGCTGTTTGTCTTCGCCCAAGATCCACAGTCTCCAGGTCCGCCGCTGGCGGTTAAAAGGTTTCCTGCAGGCACGCCGCTACCGTTGGACGTGGATCTGTCTGCAGCCGACGCCATGATCCCCAGTCGCAGTTTGGCGCAAGTGACGCAAGCTAAAATCGTGGCGCGTTTTAGTGTTAGCGGGCAACCCATTGCACAGCATGGCGATGTCTATGGAGAGTTGAGCTACCCGACTAACCGCACAGATCGCGCCAGCTTGGTGCTAGACCAGTTGGTTCCTTAAGGCCCGGTGGCATGGCGCTGGCAAGGTTAGGTTAAAGGACTATGCGGTCGCGGGTAGGGTCTATAGGGGTTGGCGAATGGCGCCCCTTGCTTTGTTCATTTTTTGCTTTCTTGTTGTTGCTGGCCAGTTATTACCTACTGCGGCCGGTGCGTGATGCCCTAGCTGTTAATTTGGGCTCTGACTCTATTAAGTATTTAAGCAGCGCCGTCTTTTTTGTGATGCTGCTGTTAATTCCTATCTTTGGCTGGTGCGTGGCGCGAGTCTCTGGCGGACTTTTAGTGCCTGGGACGTACGCGTTTTTTATCATTAACCTTGGCATCTTTGCGATGGGATTTTCTCATACGCGCGGCGACGGCAATCCGGACCCACTCTGGGCTGCGGCTTTTTACGTATGGGTCACCGTCTTTAATCTGTTTGCGGTCTCTGTTTTTTGGAGCCGAATGGCAGAGTTGTGGAGCGAGTCGCAAGGACGGCGTTTTTTTGGCTTCGTCAGTGCCGGTGGCAGTTTAGGTGGCCTGGTGGGACCATTGCTAGCGCGTAACCTCGCTTCAATGTTATCGCTAAGTCATCTGGTTTGGATCAGTGCGCTGCTCTTGACCGGTTCGGCAATCTTGCTGTTCTCACTGGCTAAAGATGATAAGACCAAGGCTTTGGCTGTTGTGCAACCTCAACGTAGCCAGCCAAGCGCGCTGCGCGGATTGTCCTGCATTGTGAGATCTCCCTTTTTGTTGGGTGTCGCCGGACTGGTTTGTTTAGGGTCGTTTTTAGGGATGGTTGTTTATATCGAGATGGCGCGTTTGGTCGGGCTAACCTTTGAAAATGCCGCGCAAAGAACAGCTTTTTATGCCAGCAGAGATCTTTGGGTGAACGCAGTTTCTTTTGTTCTCCAGTTGGTCCTAGTCGGGCAAGTCACCAAGCGATTAGGGGTGGGTGCCGCTTTGTGGCTGAGCGCGATGATTGCTTTAGTGTGCTTTGTGAGCGTAGGCCTAAGCCCGACGTTATTGACGCTGACGGTAGCTAGCGTTGTCCTGCGTTGCTCGGAGTTTGGGCTAGCCAAGCCGGCACGCGACATGTTGTATACGGTCTTGCCGAGTGAAGAAAAGTATCAATCTAAGAACATCATAGATACGGCCATTGCGCGAGGTTCTGACATGACGTCCGGCTGGATTCAGTCGCTTATTGGGCGACTGGGTATGGGGCTGGCCGCGTGGGGCTGGTTGGCTGCGTTGATCGCCGCCACTCTGGGCGGGCTGGCGCTGACGGTAGGCCGCGGCTACCGCGCCCGCGGTGGGCGTTAGCTTGAGTTCTGTGGACGGTGGGTGGCTCGAATCAGGGCCTGGGCTAAGCCCGATGTATTGTTATTAGGGCCGACAAGTTCCAGGACGCCTGAGTGTTGTAACTTTTGCAATACCCGTGGGTTGGCCTCACAGAGTATGACGATTACCTGACGCCGCTGCAGCGCTTCGATGGTCTGTATCAAGGCGGTTAATCCGGTGAGATCCATAAAAGGTACGGCTTTAAGCCGAATGATCAGGTGGTGCGGATCAGACTGCGCGTTGGCCAGGGCGTTCTCGAAGGCTTGCGCGGCGGCAAAAAACAGCGGGCCCTGTACTGAATAAACTACCGTGTCGGGGCTAAGGCGGGTTAATCCGGCGGCCTTTAACTCGGCGGTCATATCCTCAAGTGGAGTCTGGATCACTTCGACCGTTGAAGCCATGCGGCGCATAAACTGCAGCGTCGCTAAAATCACTCCGATGTTCACCGCGACAACGATGTCAGCAAACACGGTTAATAAAAAGGTAACTAAAAGGATTACGCGATCGGCGTTGGGGGCACCACGGGCGGTTTTTACGCAGGTTTGCACATCACTCATGTTCCAGGCGACGACGAGTAAGATGGCCGCCAGTGCGGCTAAAGGGACATGGCGGGCCAGCGGTGCGCAGAACAGTAAGACGAGTATAAGAACGAGGCAGTGAACCAGACCCGAGAGTGGGCCGGTAGCTCCGTTTCGAATATTGGTTGCCGTACGGGCGAGGGCACCCGTTGAGGCAAAGCCACCCAAGAAGGGTGCGCACAGATTAGCCAAGCCCTGGCCAATGAGTTCCTGATTGGAGTTGTGCCGAGTTCCGGTCATGCCATCGGCGACAACGGCCGACAGCAGGGACTCTATGGCGCCTAGCATCGCAATGGTAAATGCCGGACCGATCAATTCTATGCATTGGCCCGGGCTAGTCATGGGCCAATGCACAGCTGGTAATCCGCTGGGTAGTCCGCCATACGCTACGCCAATGGTGCGAATGGAAGGGAATTGCCACAAAGTCTGACACACCGTAGCAAACACCAAGGCGCTCAGCGGTCCGGGGATACGGCGCAGGAAACTTATCCGCGCGCTTCCTGCAACGATCAGGAGTGATACCAGGGCTAATACGGTTGTAGGCAGATCCAGCGATGGCAAGGTGGCCAGCAAGTGCAAGAGCTTTCCCACAACATGCGGGTCGGCGTTGTCAGGCAGCCCGAAAAACTCGCCACCTTGACCAACCGCAATGACCACGGCAACGCCGGCGGTAAAACCCAGGATGACCGGTTGCGGGATGAAGCGAATAATCCCGCCCAATCGCGCCACGCCTAAACTGATTAAAATAAGGCCCGCCATCAGGGTGGCAACTTGCAGTCCCTCGATGCCGTAGTGACGGGTAATGCTCGATAAAACCACAATAAAGGCGCCGGTGGGGCCCGCGATTTGCCATCGGCTCCCACCCAACGTGGAGACGATAAGCGCCGCTATGATCGCCGTGTAGATACCTTGCTCGGGTCTGGCACCGCTGGCAATCGCAAACGCCATCGCTAGCGGCAGTGCAACAATGCCCACCACCAGACCTGACAGCGCATTGGCCAGCCATTGATTCGGATGGAGATACCCGTTTCGGTAGGCTGTAATCAGCGCCGTCTGGTTTAAATTGATAAAGCGCACGGCAGCCAGTATACGGTGCAGTTGGCGACCGGCCAGTCGTGGATTTCCACTGCGTTGGGCGTCAAGAGCCTTGCTGTTGCTACGAGCGTGCCACGGGCAGGCACCGTGGATAGCCCCGGTCTGTGAAGCTCGCCGGATTCCAGTTATGCTCTGGGCGGTTTTAACCGGGGAGTACGATGATGAGCGTTATTGAAAAAGGTGAGTCGTTGACTACGGGCAGCGCGGCGGCGGGTAAGGCTGTGCATTATCGATGGCATGATTTGGTAGCCGAGCCTATGAAGGGCACGATTACTCGCAAGCTGATCACCTCAGAGCGCATGATGATTGCGCATGTATTTTTGAAAAAGGGCGATGACGTCCCGTTGCACTCGCACGAGAACGAGCAGATCACCTACATCCTAAGCGGCTCCCTGCACTTTTGGTTAGGTGCCAACGGTGAGGAGGAAGTGGTGGTTAATGAGGGTGAGGTGCTGGTCATCCCATCTAACCTGCCGCATCGGGCTTTGGCACTCGAAGATACGTTGGATTTAGATGTCTTTAATCCACCGCGTCAGGACTGGATTAACGGTACGGATGCCTACTTACGTCGCTGAAATAGTGGCTTGAGGATGGGTTGAGCCATTGTCTTGATGCGTTTCATCTGAAAAAAGGTAGGAACACGAATGTCGACGTATAAAACCGCTCCGGGGGTAGAGGCCGCTTTGGCGGGCTACCGGCTTCCGGAGAAACTAGGATTTGGCCTTTCAACAGCGCCGGTGATGTTTAGCGCGTTGTATGCAAACGGAGCCTGGGACGAGGGCGAGCTGTTACCGCATGGGCCGGTTGAAATCTGGCCAGGCGCTCGCGTGTTGCACTATGCCGAGCTCGTCTTCGAGGGTATGAAAGCCTATCGGGTAGGCAACGACACCCCCAGCCTGTTTAGGCCACAGGCGAATTATCAGCGTCTGGTGCGCTCGGCGACTCGGCTGGCGATGCCGGCCCCTAGCGAAGCGCTCTTTATGACGGCGCTCACGGCGATAACCAGAGCTTGCACGCCATTTATCCCACGAGTCAGCGGGCAATCGCTGTATCTACGTCCCTTTATCTTTGGCACGGAGCCGGGCTACCAGATTCGTCCGTCGCTAACGGCGCGGTTTTTGGTCATCGCTAATCCTGCTGAAGTGTATTCCGCAGGTCCCATGCGCGTGTCGATTGAGCGTGATGACTCGCGAGCCAGCCCCGGCGGAACTGGAACGGCTAAGACCGGTGGCAACTACGCCGCGTCCCTGCGCGCGACCCAAGTGGCTAGCGAGCGCGGCTACACGGTGGCCTTGTGGCTGGACGCTGGCACGCGGCAGTTGATTCAGGAACTGTCCGGCATGAATCTGTTCGCGGTCATTGACGGCACGCTACATACCCCGTTGCTGGATGGATCCATTCTGGAGGGTATTACGCGAGACTCCCTGCTGACTCTGGCGCGGGCGAGGGGTCTGACCGTGGTTGAGCGGCCGATGCGAATCGACGAGTTGCTGGAGCAAATCCGCAGCGGCGTGTGCACCGAGGTTTTTGCTTGCGGCACGGCGGCGATCGTCAGTCCTATCGAGTTGCTTGGTGAGCGCGATGGAACCGAATACCGCCCGCGCGACGTAGACGTGGTCGCCGCCAGTCTGCGCGAGGGGCTTCTGGCGATCCAGGAGCGGCGCGTCGAAGACCCGTTTGGTTGGGTGCAGCCCGTTTAACTTAAGGCGGTCATCACGGGGTGTTGGCCGAGTGGATGGCCAATACCCCGGCTTAGTTATGGAAACTGTGAACGGCTGACTGGAACGGCAGTGCCCTAAACGGCGATAACCTGAGTATGAGCGGCACCAGCCGGTCACCCTCAAGGAAGCCATGGCCCGTTTTGTGATTCCGCCGCTGATGTCATCCCTTCGTGCGTCGACCGTGGCCAGTCTTTTAGCGCTGTTCGCTTTGTTGGCTTTGGCGCAGAGTGGGTTGGTGAGTGGCGCGTATAACGCGAACGTAGAGCAGACCGAACGCCGGGACGAATTATTGCGCGCCCGTCAGGCACAAGCCTTGTTGCAGGCCTCGCTCGAAGACTTAAAGCGGCAGAGTTGGGACAGTGCAAACTGGGACGAGGCATATGCCTACGTTGAAGGTCGCAATCCGCGCTTTCTTGAGAGTAACTTTAGTCCCAATTCCTACAATACCCGAACACTCGATGTCATCGCGGTCTTAACTTCAGACCTGCAAATTCTAAACGTGCGCTCTTTTGATCACCCGCACGGACAACTGCAGCCCGTGGACTCAGTGATACCGCAATCGTTGGGCCCGCATCATCCCGTCGAGCAGTTGCTCTCCCTGCACGAGCCCCGGTCCGGCTTTTTACAGATCGGTTCGCAGATCTTTATGGCCGCGGCAGCGCCCATCACACTGGATGCAGAAAAAGGCAATCCCGTCGGATGGTTTATTGCGTTGAGACGAGTGGATCAATCTTATCTGGACTACCTGTCCGATTTGATAGGTTCGCAAGTTAATATTCACACAGCTCCCTTAAGAACTAGATCTGGCTTGATTCCGCTAACGCAGCTCAATGAGAGCGATATGCAGCTGGAATTTTTATCAGACCGGCAGTTGGCCTCTCATCATGCCGTAGGAAAGACGGATGATGAAAACGTGGTGGTGATGACCATGCGGTCGTCGCGTACCTTGTATCTTGCGGCTAAAACCAATGCCCGAAATCTGGTGTTTCTGACACTTCTGGTTGGAGCGCTCACGGCCTGTATCGCGGTGTACTTTATTTCTCACCGTTTGTTATCGCCTTTGAACCGTATCACCAAAGCATTAAGCCGCATCAGCGGGCCTGGCGATTTTTCAGAGCGACTTGATCAGCCGTTGCGTGAGGATGAGTTCGGCTCTCTCACGCACAGTGTGAATGACATGTTAGCCCGAATTGAAGATCATGAAAAACAGCTGCAGATCAGTCGTGACGCGGCCGTATCGGCGAGTCTTCTGAAATCCGAGTTTGTCGCCAGGATGAGTCACGAGATTCGTACACCGATGAACGGTGTTCTGGGTATGACTGAGTTGCTTCAGCGTACGCACTTGGACAGCCGCCAGGCTAAGTTTTGCGACACCATTTATCGCTCTGCCAAAAGTTTGTTAACCATCGTTAACGATATTTTGGATTTTTCAAAAATGGAGGCGGGACGACTTTTATTACAGCCTACACGGATGTCGCTTCAGGAAATCACGGATGGTGTGGTGGACCAGTTGGCTGCGCGCGCACACGACAACGGCACCGAAATCATTGTGGATATCGATGACGGTGTACCCGGTTGTGTCCTGTGCGATCCCGACCGCTTGGGTCAGGTCTTAACCAACTTGGTAGGCAACGCGGTGAAATTTACCCAAAATGGGGAAATTGTGGTCCGTGTGACTAGCCAGCCGGCTGACGAGGGTTTCTTGTCGCTGTTGTTTGAGGTTAGCGATACCGGGATTGGCATTAGTCGACAGGCCTGCGCGACCATCTTTGAGTCTTTCAGTCAAGGCGATAACGATCCGTCAATCACTATCAAGGGAACTGGCTTGGGATTGGCGATTGCTAAACAGTTAATTGAGCTGATGGGCGGCTCGATCGCTGTTCGCAGTGAATTGGGCCGGGGCTCTGTGTTTTCATTCAACGTTTTGGCCAGCGCTACGCCAGAGGCGACCTTGGGTCAGCCCAATACGCTGAGTCTGTATGGGCAGCGCGTGCTTGTTGCTGATAACAGTAAGGCGGCCGGCGCCGCCTTGGCGCGCCATCTGACGCGATTGGGCGCTTCGGTGATGCTGGTGACCGACGCGGAGTCACTGCTGAGTCGGTTGAGTGGACCGCAGATTTCGTTTTACGACTTACTGATCGTAGATCAGGACTTATTTGTCACGCCGGTTAAGCATCAGTTGGAGGGGCTGCGGTTAGCCGAGCAGGGCGCGTGCCCACGAGTCATGCTTTTATCGACGCTCCCGGCGTTAGTCGGTGACTCCATTAGCGTGCTGGAGCCTGTGGATATGACCCTGCCTAAGCCGGTGTCGTACCGGGCCTTAACCGAGTGTGTGCCCCGCGTATTGAGTTTGCGGGTAGTGCCTAGCATTGATCCATCAGCCACCGGAATATTTGAGACCCCACGGCGTAGCCTGGGCCTTCGCGTCCTCGTTGTGGAGGATAATGCGGTTAATCGGGAAGTCGTCCTTCGCATGTTGGAGATATTAAATTGCTCCGTCGAGGTGGCAACAAATGGCGATGAAGCCTTAGGCCTTCTCGAGCAGAGCGTCTTTGATTTGATTTTAATGGATCAGCAAATGCCGGTTCGAGACGGGCTTTCAACGACTCGACTGTGGCGACTGCGTGAGATGGCGTTAAAGCGTAGTCCGATACCGATACTGGGTCTAACCGCTAACGTATTGCCCGGCGCTAGAGCGGCGTGTCTGGCGGCGGGAATGGACGATTTGCTACTCAAGCCTTTCGCCTTTGATGATTTGTCTCGACGCTTAGCGCGGATCGCCCGCCGTCGCGGCGACTCGCGCATTACCCAGATCCTGTCTTCATCCACTATCCCGCAGGCGCGCCTCGGCTAATCAGCGCCTCAATTGATGCACCGAGGTGTGCCCCTTTCGTCTCTTGCGATTCAGGTGAGCTTTTAGCATGCGCACGCTATAGTAGGCGTCCTTTACGGTTGATGGGACGAGAGCGTTGACGTGCTAAGTCGTGACGAGCAACGAAAGGCCTTTAAGGCTGGCGCTAAAGAGATGCTGTCGCCAATTCTGGGCATTGCTGCATGGGGATTGGTTACCGGTGTGGCGATCGCGCAGTCGACTCTGACCACCTGGCAAGCCGTGGTTTTTTGCGTTTTGTCTTTTGCAGGATCAGCCCAATTGGCGGCCTTGCCGCTCATCGTTGCCTTTGCGCCTATCAGTATCGCGGTGCTGACCGCACTGGTCGTTAACCTTCGCTTTGTGATCTACAGTGCCGCGCTGGCACGTCCGTTGGCTCATTTAACCTTTAGACATCGTCTCTGGTTGAGTTATTTAGTCGGTGACGTACCCTTCGCTTTGTATACCCGGCGTTTTTCTCACGAACCTCATTCGCCGATTCGCGTGGCCTACCTAACGGGTATTGTGGTCACCAATTATCTGGGTTGGCAGACCTCCATCCTGGTCGGATTGGCGTTAGGTGCCAGCGTGCCGCGTGAATGGGGCCTGGAGTTGGCGGGTACCTTGGCGCTACTGGCCATTCTTATCCCCATGATTGAGCGTAATCGTCACACCGCAGTGGGGGTACTGGTGACCGCTGTGGTAGCCGTTCCGAGTAATGTGCTGCCGCTGCATTTAGGCGTCTTGGTATCGATCGCCTGTGGTGTTGTAGCGGCATTACTCTCAGATACGTGGAGTTTTCGCGGTCACCGGGCGAGCGTATGACGGAGTTTGAACAATGGATCTACGTGTGGACTGCCATTATTGGAGTGAGTCTAACGACGCTGCTGACCCGCGGTAGTTTTATCTTATTTGGTTCTCAATTACGGTTGCCTAAAATCGTTGATAAGGCACTAGCCTATGCGCCGGCTTGTGCGTTGGCCGCTATTATGGTGCCGGATCTGCTGTGGTTTAAAGGCCAGTTTCATTTAGATGCTGCAAACCTTCGCCTGTTAGCCGCGTGCGCCGCGGCATTGGTTTTTTTTATCAGTCGCAGCCTGGTGCTGACGATTGTGATGGGCATGGTCGCTTTTTCGGTGCTCCGACTCTGGGCGACCTGGGTGCTGTAGCGAGCAGGCGTTTTAAGAGGGCGTTTCGCACCGAGCGCAGTGTTTGTAAAAAGCGTAGGCTCCGCGGTTATTCGCCGAACGAACTGCCTTGGGTAAGCTAGACGGGCTTAACCGGCGAGCGGTGGGGGCTTGTGCCTTATCCTTATCGCATCTTATTTATCTAAGGGCAGCGTATCGGTTGCCGAGTAGCTACCATACAAGATCATTGAAAGGAGCCAGAGCATGCAAGACCTACCTTCCGTTAACCGCCGTATCGTGCTGGTTAGTCGCCCCGCCGGTCTGCCCGAGGCCAGCAATTTCCGTCTAGAGTCCACCGACATACCGGCGGTGGCTGACGGGCAGATGCTGCTGCGAAATGAGGTTTTATCGCTAGATCCCTACATGCGCGGACGTATGAGTGAGGCTGCTTCCTATGCCGAGCCGGTAGCGATAGGTGGCACTCTTATTGGTGGCACGGTCTCGGTGGTTGTAGAGTCCAGACTTTCTCAGTTTGCCGTTGGTGATAGGGTCTTGGCGTATGGTGGCTGGCAGGACTATGCGCTTTCCCATGGTGAGGGTGTGGTGCGCCTGACGCCTGAACTTACCCATCCGTCGTACGCCCTGGGTGTCTTAGGAATGCCGGGATACACCGCTTATCATGGCTTGCTGCGCATCGGTGAGCCTCGTACGGGTGAAACCGTGGTGGTCGCGGCTGCCACCGGCGCGGTGGGTTCGGTTGTGGGTCAGATTGCCAAGCTCAAGGGCTGTCGGGTGGTTGGGATTGCCGGCGGTGAGGCTAAGTGCCATTACGCCACCACCGAACTTGGCTTTGATGCCTGTATCGACCATCAGGCGGCTGATTTTGCTGAAAAGCTTCGTGAGACCTGCCACTCCGGCATCGATGTGTATTTTGAGAACGTCGGTGGTGCGGTGTTTTCGGCGGTGCTGCCGTTACTCAACACCGGTGCTCGCGTTCCGGTATGCGGTTTGATTGCCCTGTATAACGCGCAGGGTCTGCCACAAGGTCCGGATCTGACGCCTGTGTTAATGCGCTCGGTGCTGGTCAAGCGTCTGCGAGTACAAGGATTTATTATTTCCGATCATTACGATGCCGGACACACGCAATTTTTGAATGAGATGAGCGGCTGGCTGGCGAGTGGTCGGATCCGCTACCGCGAACACTGGACCCAAGGACTGGAGAATGCGCCGGCAGCTTTTAAGGAGCTCATGCTGGGCGGTAACTTCGGTAAGGCTTTAGTCCGTATTGGTGGCGGCTAAAAACCGCGCTGCTAGTTTAGTGGCTTGAATCCCCAGCGTTGAAAAATGGCGCGTGCTTGCGGGCCCATCAGAAAGCCGTAAAAATCTTTGGCCTCGTTGCTTGCGTCGGGTAGCAAGGCCAAGGGGTACACAATCGGTGGGTGGGTATCAGCCGCGAAGGTATCCACGACTTTGACGCGCGCGTCGCTGAGCGCGTCGGAGGCGTAAACAATCCCCAGCGGCGCTTCTCCCAAAGCGACGAAACGCAAGGCGCCTCGCACGTTATCCGCGCGTACCAGATGTAGCTGGAGTTCTTGCCACTGGCCCAAATGTAACAGAGCCCGTTTGGCGTATTGGCCGGCTGGCACACTGTCGGGGTCCGCGATAGCCAGTCGACCGCCGCCTAAGGCCGCGGCGAGGCCTGCCTTGCCGTTTAAACGCAGCGAGATGGGGCTATCAACCGGGGCGATCAGGACCAACTCATTACCTACCACGTCGCGTCGCGAGGCCGGATCAGTGAGGCCGCGCTTAGCGGCGTAATCCATCCACGATTCGTCGGCGCAAAAAAACAGATCGGCAGGGGAGCCTGCCTCCAGCTGTCGCGCCAACGCGGAGCTGGCCGCGAGTGATAATTGCACGGGTGTTCGCGTGCGCTGGGTGTAGGTGGCGGCGATTTGTCTTAGCGCATCGGACAGTGAAGCCGCCGCGTAGACGGTCACCGGCCTAGTCGCCGCGGCGAGGCCCGGGGGCGAACACAGCAGCAGGATCGTCGCGGTTAGGGCTGTGATCCAAAGATTTCTCAAAACCATTCCTCGAAAGACTATTAATAAATATAAATTAATATAAAACATTAGGTTATTATTGTTTACTAATGTAAAAAATTAGTTAATTAGCCCCCGCAATTAACCCGATTGTGCCGGCCCTATGAGTTTTTCGTGCGTGTTGTTTACAGGGCAAGCAACCCCAGCCTCCTAGCGCCGATCCCAATGACCTTCGCGTAGGCGCCAGCCCTCTTCGTGCCTCACCCAGGTGTGGGGCACCCAACGATAGCCCGGGTAGGGTGGTGCATCCCAATGTCCACCGACCCAGACATGACGCTCCCCCACCCAGTTCCAATACCCGCTAACCCAGACATAGCCAGGCTGTGGCGCGATGCCAACCGTTTCAACGATGGGAGCCGGAGGCGCGGTTACAACGATAGGCGTTATAAAAGCATAGCGGGGTGGTCGAACGACGACCCGGGCCGGTTCGACTACACAACCGGCCAGCGCGGCGCCCAAGGCGCAAGCTAAGGTCAGTACCGCGGTTAACTTTAGAGCTGGACGCATGGGTGACTCCCTAACAGTCGGCTTAGACCGTATCATAACGCCGCAGAAACATAATCGCTGACTCAGCACAGAACGTTTCAGCGTGAAGTATCTGACTTGGCTCTATCACGAGGGGAGCCAGACCAGCTAGGTCGTGCATTTAAGCGCAGGCGACGTTCGAGCCGCCCGAGTTCTGCGCAGAGCACCTCACGATTCTTTGCCGTTGCTTGACGCGCCGTTACGTCAGCCAGACCCACCTGGGCGACGTTAAAAGCTAGCATTCTTGTTGCTTAACAAACCAAGGGAAGGACACCTCATCATGAATCTGCGATTTCAGCTTCCAGCCGTTTTATTGATGGCCAGCTTCGGCTGTGGCGCACTGGGCGTGGCGGCGTGGGCCGATGAGCCCCAGGTCAGCCCAGCGGCACGAGCTTGGCACTCACACGCAATGCCCGGTGAATTTATGGGTGGGCTAGGGCGTGTACTACCCGCATTGGCATTAACGTCTGAGCAAAAGACTCAAGTGCAATCGCTAATGGCCCAAGTTAAAGCCGAGCATGAAGCCAGTCACGCCAGTTCACAGGCCAGCCACGAGGCCTTTATGGCGGCTGATCCCATGGATGCTAATTATCCGGCGATGTTGGCGGCGGAGAAGGCGAATGCGGCGGCACGAGTGCAGGCAATGAGTGACACCAAGACGCAACTTTATGCCATTTTAACCCCAGCACAAAAAGCGCAGATTCCGGCACTGCTCGCCGCAAATAAAGCCGATCGTCGGGCGAAAAGGGCGGCCTGGATGCACGCTCACTGAAGGTTCAGGATTGGCGACTTAGGCTGCAGCCCCGCCAGGGGCTGCCTTAGGTCGGGGTTTTTGCTGGCCGAAACACTTAAGTGCGCTGAGCGCGCCAGCAGCTGGGGATGTCAGCGGCTGTCCGTGGTCACATGCCGCCGAGTTGGCAAGCTGTGCTCGACTCTATCGGCATTTAAAACCGCCGTCACAGGTCATCGTTTAGACTATCTCACCGACGTCGAGCCTTGTCGTATTCCTCACGGCGAGCGAACGCGCCGCTGCAGGCGGGCCGACGCAGGCTTTGAGAGAAAAGCGCTATGGATGATTTTCGGCAAGCCGTTGCTTTATTCGGTCAGGGGGACCTGCTGCAGGCCTTGCGCTTAGCCAGCCAATATCATGCGCAGCATCCAGAGCATGTAGAAACTCTGTTATTGCTGGCCGAGATTCAAGCACGCAACTCCGACAGTCCGTCGGCCATAGGCTACTTGCAGGCCGCATTAACCCTACAGCCGGCGCAACCGGCCGCATGGCGCCGACTGGGACAGATGCAGGTGGACAACGCGGACTGGGTAGAAGCGCAGCGCAGCTTTCAAGAAGCTATCCGTCACGCGCCTTCCCATCCTCGCGCCTACAACAACTTAGGTAACGTTCAAGAAAAGTTAGGACAGCCGCAGGCGGCTATGGAAAGCTACCGGCAAGCGATCGCCTGTGATCCAAAGTACGCGCTGGCGTACCAAAATTTAGGCGCGGTGTGCCTTAGCGTGCGCGAGTTCGAAGCCGCTCGCCACAGCTTTCAGCAGCTCGTCTCCATCAATCCTGATCACACCGAAGGGTGGGCTTGGCTGTCTGAAGCATGGCGCTGCCTCAAGCGTTGGGAGTTAGCCATTACGGCGGCTCGTCGCGCGGTGGAGATTAATCCGGATTCGGATTACGCATGGTTTGCTCTTTGCCAAGCTCTGTACGGTGCCGGACGATTGACCGAGTCGTTGTCGGCAAGTGTGAGGGCTTTGCAAATCAAGCCTGATCACGCCGCTGTCCTGATCTTGCAGGCCTCCATTTATTTGAGCCAGGGAGAGGTGGATCTTGCTCGCGTGCGCTACGAACTTGCCTACCAAATCGATCCGTCCTTAGAGGATGCTCGATTAGGTGCAGTCATGGCCACCATCCCCAATCTTGCGCTAGATATTCGGGAAGTAGAAACCTCAAGAGTGGCCTTTCATGAAGCATTAGAACGACTCGCAGACGAGTTGCAAGCTCAGCCCTGTCAGAATCCGGAGTTGTTGGTCGGTTCTTTCCAGCCGTTTTATCTGGCCTATCAGGAGCAAAACAATCGGGAACTGATGAGTTTTTACGGTGATATTTGCGTGCAGGCCTTAGCCTCGTGGCCTATGCCTGCGGCCATCGCGGCACAGCCAAGGCCTCAAAACCGTGAATCGCGCATGCGAATCGGTATTGTCTCTGCGCACGTGGCGGATCATTCTGTGTATCTTGCGATCGTTCGCGGTTGGCTGTTGCAGCTGGATCGCACGAAATTTTCCATTGAGATCTTTGACTTGGGTGTTCATGAGGATCATTTCACTGAGGAAGCCAAACTGCAGGCGGAGTTTTACATACGTGATCTGCCTGACTTAACGGCCTGGGTGAAAGTTATAAGAGCACGTGATGTCGACGTGCTGCTCTATCCTGAGTTGGGTATGCACCGCCTGACTTTTCAACTGGCGAGTTTGAGACTAGCACCGCAGCAGTGGACCTCTTGGGGACACCCTATGACCAGCGGGCTGCCTACGATCGATGCGTTTTTATCGGCCACCCGATTTGAGTCCGCCAGTTCAATCAGCCACTATCGTGAGCGCCTGATTTGTTTACCGAATTTGGGCACCTATTTAAAACCTACCGCACCCACAACACCGTTACTACCTAAAGCGGCACGCGCCGATGAGCGTCCGTTGTTGATATGTCCGGGTACCCCGTTTAAGTATTCGCCTCAAGCCGATCAGGTCCTGGTGGCGATTGCAAGGGAACTAGGCGCCTGTCAGTTTTGTTTTTTTAATTATAAAGACGGTAGCTTGTCCCAACGTTTGCGTACACGGCTTGAGAGCGCGTTTAAGTCAGCCGGGCTGCAGGCGAACGATTACTTGGTTTTCAGACCCTGGGCGCCGGCCAGTGAGTTTCATGCGCTGATGGCGCAATCGGATGTCATGTTGGATACCCTGGGTTTCTCAGGATTTAATACCGCACTTCAGGCTTTAGAAAGCGGACTGCCGGTGATCGGTTATCGCGGTGAATTTATGCGCGGGCGTCTGGCCTCAGGGTTGCTAGAGCAGCTGGGTATGAGCGATTGGGTAGCCGATACGGCCGCCCATTACGTAAAGCTCGTGGCAACCGCCATCACGCAGCCAAATTATACTGAATCAGCGCGAGTCAGAATTTTCAAAGCCCTACCGAGCATCTATGGTGATGTAGAGCCCATTCGAGCTTTGGAGCAAGCACTCCTGGAGTCGCGCTCCTAACGGCGACGACTCCGATCCTTTAAGCTGTAGACGCTTTTTAAGCCGCAGCACTCACTGGCTGGCGTATCAGGTACTCAAAGGCACTCAGGGACGCTTTTGCGCCGTCACCCATGGCAATAATGATTTGCTTATAGGGGGTATTGGTGCAGTCGCCGGCCGCAAAAACACCCGGATGTGACGATTGCCCGTGAGCGTTGACCTCGATTTCTCCACGCGGGGATAAAGCGACCACTCCTTTAAGCCAGTCCGTATTGGGCACCAGGCCGATTTGTACAAACACCCCCGACAGATCCAGATGGTGAAGTTGGTCTGATTGCCGATCGCGGTATTGCAGGCCGGTTACGCGGGCACCATCGCCAATCACCTGTGTGGTTTGTGCTCGGGTGATCACGCTGACGTTAGTCAAGCTGTTAAGCCGGTCCTGCAATACCTCATCCGCGCGTAGCGTTTGGTCGTACTCCAGCAGTGTGACGTGACTGGCCAGACCGGCTAAATCAATAGCCGCCTCAACCCCTGAGTTACCGCCACCAATGACGGCTACGGGTTTGTTCTTAAATAACGGGCCGTCACAATGCGCGCAGTAGGCAACACCCTTGTTTTTGTATTCCTGCTCTCCGGGCACGTTGATGTCGCGCCAGCGAGCCCCCGTAGCAATAATCAGGCTCTTGGCTTTGAGCGTAGTACCGCTCGATAGGTGCACGGTGTGCACATCCCCGGTGGTTATTGCCTGAGCTTTGTCGGCGGTCAGGATATCCACGTCATAGGATCTGACGTGCTCTTCCAGCGCATGCACCATTTGAGTGCCCTGCGTCTGTGTGACCGAGATAAAGTTTTCGATGCCCAGAGTATCTAGCAGTTGACCACCGAAGCGCTCAGCAACGATCCCGGTGCGTATACCCTTGCGCGCAGCGTAGATGGCTGCCGCCGCACCCGCGGGGCCACCGCCAATGACCAGTACATCGAACATGGGTTTGACACGACTAGGTTCCGGTAGGGCCGACGGGCTGGCTTGCCCTAATTTCATCAGTAATTCACTCATGCTCGAGCGTCCTTGGCTGAAAGCTATATCGTCAACGAAGGTGTTGGGAACTGCGAGAACCTGCCGCTTCTCCACCTCATCCGGGAATAAAGCACCATCGATCATGGTGTGGGAAATTAAAGGGTTCAAAGCAGCCATCAGATTGAGGGCTTGAACGACCTCCGGACAGCTTTGGCAGCTTAAGGAAACGTAAGTCTCAAAGTGCTGACGTTGGGTCAGGCCGCGAATTTGATTTTGTACCTCAGCGCTTGCCTTAGGTGGGTGGCCGCCTGTGTGTAGCAGTGCCAGTATCAGCGAGGTAAATTCGTGACCCATCGGAATACCGGCGAATGTAATGCGGGGCTGCTCGCCGTGACGAGCCAGTGTGAACCGTGGTGTTCGGCCAGAATCTTTGCCTTCGGTGAGCGTAATCATCGGCGATAGCTCAACAAGCTCATGGAGCAGTTCGCGCAATTCCAGGGATGCGGCTGAGGTGTCCAGATAAGCACAAAGCTCAACGGTGGCGCTTAGTTTGGTGAAGTGGCTTTGCAGTTGACTTTTGATCTCAGGGCTTAGCATGGCGACATCTCCGTTGGGCATTTCATCAAAGAAGTGCCGACCTATCGTTTGGGATGCGGTCGGCACAGCGGGTTGGGTCTTAGATCTTTCCGACCAGATCTAACGATGGAGCCAGAGTCTGTGCACCGGGCGTCCACTTAGCAGGGCAGACCTCTCCTGGATGAGACGCCACGTACTGCGCGGCCTGTACCTTTCGCAGCAGTTCTTTGGCATCTCGCCCTATGCCCAAATCATGAACCTCCATAACTTTGATCTTGCCAGACGGATCAATAACGAAGGTTCCTCGCAGCGCAACGCCTTCTTCCTCAATTAAGACTTGAAAGTGCCGCGCTAATACGTGGGTAGGATCGCCGATGAGGGGGTAGCGAACCTTGCTAATGGTTTCGGAGTTGTCGTGCCAGGCTTTATGGGTGAAGTGGGTATCAGTGGATATCCCGTAGATCTCTACACCCATTTTCTGGAAGGCCGCGTAATGATCGGCCAGATCACCCAGTTCAGTAGGGCAAACAAAGGTAAAGTCGGCTGGGTAAAACACCAAAACCGACCAGTGGCCTAAGAGGTCAGATTCAGTGACTGGCTTAAATTCGCCGTTGTGATACGCGGTTGCCTTAAAGGGCTGTACGGTGGTGTTGATGAGACTCATGGCGGGATGACT
The DNA here is from genome assembly GCA_903828595.1 of uncultured Pseudomonadota bacterium. Taxonomy (GTDB): domain Bacteria; phylum Pseudomonadota; class Gammaproteobacteria; order Steroidobacterales; family Steroidobacteraceae; genus CAIKMS01. The sequence continues at coordinate 39,987 of CAIKMS010000023.1, forward strand.
CCGTGAAATAGTTAGAACACGTCGTCATCATGGCTTCTGGTGAGTTTTTTTTGAAATGAATTGATTCTATTAATTTAATAGATAAAAACTATCGAGTCCGCATAAGGAAGGGGCGCCAAAGCGCCCCTTCATACGGTGGGAACGACCGAGCAGCCCTTAAAGCTGCCCGATCGGTCTGGCTCTACAGAGCAGGGTAGTCGGTATAGCCTTTGGCGCCGCCGCCGTACAGGGTGCTGGCATCCAAGGCATTGAGCGGGGAATTGTTTTTCAGACGCGCTACCAGATCGGGATTGCTGATGAACGGCCGACCGAAGGCCACCATATCGGCGTGACCTTGGGCGACGACTTCTTTGGCTAACTCACCGGTGTAGCCGTTATTAACAATCCATAGGCCGGTAGGGTTCTGTGCCTTATAGGCGACGCGCAGTGCTTCATAGTCAAAGGCGACGTTGTCACGCGCACCGCCTGTGGTGCCTTCGATGACATGAATAAAAGCCACATGACGTTGGCTTAACGCATCAACTAATGTCCCAAACAGCAGCTGCGCATCGCTGTCTTGGTGGGCATCGTTGACCGCCGTTACCGGCGACAGGCGAATTCCGGTGCGACTAGCACCGATGGCATTAATGACCGCGTCAACGACCTCGATAACCAGTCGGATTCGGTTCTCAATAGACCCCCCATAGCTGTCGGTCCGGTCATTAATGCTGTCGCGTAAAAACTGCTCCAGCAGGTACCCGTTGGCGCTGTGAATTTCAACGCCATCAAACCCGGCCGCGATGGCGTTAAGTGCTGCCTGTCGATAGTCAGCAATGACGCTTGCCAGTTCATCGGTACGAAGTGCCCTTGGGGTGGATACGTCGGTAAATCCTTCGGCCGTGTAGGTTTTGGCGATGGCCGCCTTGGCCGTGCTGGAGACCGGAGCCTGACCGTCGGGTAGTAGTGACGAGTGGGAGATACGACCCACGTGCCAGAGCTGGCAGACCATGTGACCGCCCTTGGCATGTACCGCATCGGTTACGACCTTCCAGGCGCTAACTTGTTCAGCGCTGTAGATGCCGGGAGTGTCCAGATAGCCTTGTCCCATCGGGCTAATCTGGGTGGCTTCTGAGATGATCAAACCGGCTGTAGCCCTTTGCTCGTAATAGTCACGCACCAGTGGAGTAACGGCACGGGTTGGATTGGCTCGGTTGCGGGTCAGTGGTGCCATGGCCAGCCGATTTGGCAGGGTAAGACCATTAAAGGAAACGGTGTCAAATAACGTACTCATTAGGTAGTCCTCAGGCGGCTGTCAGGTACTGGGCACCACGGGATGACCCGCACTGCCAACGATAAGCATCAAATATGAGTCCAGGGTCCCTATGTTAGCTGACGATAGCGCGACTCAGGTTAAGGACTAACCGCATTTTTAGGTCGGTGCCAGACGTAAGTAATATGGGTTGAGCTGAGCGCCTTAGGTCCCGGCGTTTGATTTCAACCTAGAAGCAGGCGGTTGTGGAGGGCGCGCTGGTTTGTACGCCCAAGCTATTGACTTGAAACGTTTGACAGTTTGTGTCGGCCGTCTGGGATCCGGTCGCGGTTGCCGTGACGGTAAAGGCGGCGGGGGCGTAGGGGCTGGTGGTGGCTGCCGTGTAGGTAACGTTCAGGCTGTAGTAAGACCTAGAGCCGCTATTACTCGTCACGGCGACGGGGAACGCGGTGACCGATGCAGCATAACCCAGCGCGGAGGGCGAGTTGGTATAGGTATTGTAGGCGCTGTAGTACTGCTCTTCGCGAGCAGCCAGCGCCATGATGGCGTTTTTTGCATCAATACGATGCGCTTTGAGGATCTGTGACTGGTAGGTCGATGCCGCGACCACCGTGATTATCGCAAGTATGGCAACCGCTGCCATTAATTCCAGCAACGTGACACCGAGTTGACGATAAAACTGACGGTTTGTAATAGCGTTCATATCACTCGTTGGGTTGAGGCTGAAATTGATTTCTTGGGTATCCATCACTGCAGGGCTAGATTTTTGGTGCTGCTGCCGATCTCGTAGGTACTTTCTACCACGGCGATAGCGTCGGGACTGCCACCGTAGCCAACCGCATCAATGCGATACACCTGGCCTAATCCGTCCGCGCTGGCGCCCAGTAAGGAAATATAAAACGTGGGGGTCGACCAATAGGTGCCCGCCGCTGCAGTGGTGGTAATGTTCATCCCGGGAGGCAGATAGGTGGTACCTATGGGGACCCCGCCTACTACCCAAGGTACTGTTGTTACCGGCACGCTGCCTAAAGCGGTGCTCAGTGCGTTCGTGCAAACCTGACCGGTCGTACTCGAAGCGGCGATTAAAGCCGTGCAACTCTTTACGAAGGACGTGGCATTGGTGCCTGATGCCAGCCAAAATTCAGCATACTGCAGCGCTGACTGAGCTGCTTGAAAAGCCCGTTGTTTTTCGCGCACGTTACCGCCAATTTTCTGGTCCACGGCGATGCTTCTGAACAGACTCAGCGCCAACAAGGTCACTACCGTCAGTAACAGAAGGCTGGCCACCAGCACGAAGCCTTTTTGCGATGTTGGCCCACGGCTTGGGTTGATTCGGTCGTGCATGGCGCTAACTCCCTGCCTTATTCATCAGGGCAATGGTGCGCGTGAGGCTGATGGTGTCGGGTCCTACGCCATTGGTCTTCGTGTTATTGAACACCAGTGTGACTTGCACTGAGATCACATTCAGCCAGTCGGTCGCCGCCATGGAGGATGCCGGCTTGAAGGTGTCTATCGACGTGCTGGTGGCGTTCGGGTTGGTGCGTATGCCATACAGCACTTGCAGACTGCTTACCGAATCGGCGATGGGCACAGCGGTGCCCACCGTGGCCCCGGCGGTGACCTTGCAAACCAGCTGATTGGAGGCGTTGATGCTAAACGCGTTGATATAAACTTGGGGTGTAGCGCCGGTGGATACGCTGCCATCACAGTTGATCAGGTTGTCGGCCGCCGCCGCATAAAAAGCCACCGATAGGGTGTCACTGCCTGTGCCAGTGCCGGTAGCGCTTCCGGTACCGGTCACGGATTGACCGGCTGTGGTGAACGGTGCCGATACTAAAAACACAGAGCTTGCCTGCTGTGTAACCGGGTTCGGGAAATAACCCGTGGAGGTAATCACCTCGTTGAGCACGGTCATAGCAAAGATCTGAGTATCGTTTTGTTGGGACAGATTAGCCTGGGCTTGAAAGGCCTTTTTATTCATCTGCGTCATGAAGAAAAGTCCGCCGAGTAAAAACACGGACAAGACTAAAGCCACCAGTAACTCGGGCAGAGTAAACCCGCCCTGCGAGCCTGAGCGACTCAGATGGCGTGGCGCGGCGGTCTTCATGGTTCCACGTACAAGGTGAGTGTTGGCGTGGTGATGGCCGAGGTTGTTGCCGATTGGCTCTCAGCATTCAGCCCCACTAGTTTTTCGGCCCAGGTCAGGGTGATGGTGCAGTTAATGGGCACAGCAACCACGGCTGATGTACAGATGATGGTGGCGGTGTTGGGCTGTGGCAGCGCTTGGTTGAGCTGGGCTGCCCAGTTTTGCAGATCGTAACTGGCCATTTGGATATTCGTGCAGGGCGCTGAGGTCGCTGGCGCGCGCGTCGTGCCGATCTCGCAATTTACGACCGTCGATAAGCCACTCGCGGCAGGAATCACCCCGTTAGTCATCACTAAACCGGTAGTCCCCAGCGTGGCCCCAAACGCACCCGAAGCCCAATAGGCTTTGTTGGCGTGCATGGAGGCGGCAAGGCTGTCGGCCTCAATCGCTGCCATGCTGCGATCGTTCGCGTCGGCCGTGGACGATAGCGCCAGCGCCTGCATTTTAGCGATGCCCAGTAACCCCAGGCTAATCACGACCAAGGCCACGAGAACCTCAACGAGGCTAAAGCCCTTGGCCAATACGCGTGGAGACGGCATCAGGTACATCCGTTTACACCCGACAATTCGGTGATCGTTTTGCCAGCCAGTGTCAGATAGATACATCGCGTCCAGGAGGTGCCGGTGGGCGTGGTATGCAGCGTGAAAGTCGTTGGGCCAACCAGCCCTGTTGTTGAACCGTTGCGATTGAAGGTTACGGCAGCAACCGGAGCGGTCAGCGTATCCGTGCCAGTGAAGGATGGGCGATTGTGGCGTATAAAAGGTTTTTCATTGGCGTCTAATACTTGATTGCCATTAAGGTCCGACCAGACCACCCAGCCGGTGGCCCAGGATGTGGAGCCACCGGTAGCAGAGTTACAGGCAGTGCCGTTTGAGGATGCGCAGATGCTGACGGTCTGGCCTTCTTTGATCGCCTCGGCTCTGGCGTACTGCATATCTCCCAACAGATCGTTGATCTCGCCGGACACGCGCGCAGAGTTGGTGACATAGCGGAAGGATGACACTCCCATAGTCGACAGGATGCCCACGATACTGATGGCGACCATCAGTTGCAGAAGGGTATAGCCCCGCTGGTCTGCCCTGCGGCGAGGCGTACCCGCACCGTGCCGGATCGACGGTGTGCTTGCCCTGCTAATGCAAGGGATTGTCAGGTGATATGCCATAAGCGGTATTCCTTAAGACCGTACTATACCGGGGTGCAGCTCTTGGTGCAGGTTGGGTGCTCTAAATTGCGACATCCATCCCCTTCAGGGGCCACGCGCTGCGTTTGGGGTGGGCAAAATCGACATTTTTCGCGGTAGAGCCGGGCATTGCGCGGCTAGGGGGCATGAACTGGCGGCCTGGCGCGTGGGAAAGTGAGAGCCGCAAGCACCGGCAGGCCGTCAGAACCTGCCGTAGAATACCCTGATGTAAAAAGTAAGTGTTTGACACTTAAGGCAGGGTGGCTGTGGACGATACCGACCGGGCTTTGATTGCGCTACTGCGTGAGGATGCCCGTACGCCGGTAGCCGAGTTGGCCGCGAGACTTGGCGTGTCCCGCGGTACGGTCACCAACCGACTTCGCAAACTCGAGCAGGCGCGGGTCATCGTGGGTTATGGCGTTCGCCTTCGCCCGGATGCCGATGCCGGTGCGATTCGGGCCTGGATGGGTGTGGTGGTTGAGGGTAACCAGACCCGCGCGGTTATCGCCAGCTTGCTTGCCGAACCGGGCGTTTCAGCACTGCACGATACTAACGGTCGCTGGGACCTGTTGGCTGAGTTGCGAGTGGACTCTAATGCGGAGTTGTCAGCCGCACTGGAGCGTATTCGGCTCATTAAAGGTATCGCGACCACCGAAACGAATATCTTGCTGGCTACCTATCGTTAGGCCTCGGTAGGGGCGCAACCCCTACCGAGCAACGGCCATCAGGAGAGGGTCATTAAGGTGGCATTGCCACCGGCAGCTGCGGTGTTGATACACAGCGAGCGCTCCAGCACCAAACGTTCCAGCGCCACGTCAGTCTCTCCGCCCAACAGGGCTGTAAGGCTCACGATGGGCCCAGGCCGGCGGGCAAGCGCCGACGCGGTCACCAGCCAACTGGAGGGCTGGCCGTGGTGAATGACGCCATCAAATACCACCGCCGGTTGCGACCAGTCTTTAACGAGTCGTATTCGCTCGCGTACGGTTGCTGGCAAGCGCTCGTATAAGCCCTGCGCGCTGGTCGGCCATAGGGCGTGAGCACCCACGGCTAAGATTGCGACGAGTTGTGTCAAAAAGTCCTGTTCTTCGCTGCTGGAATCATCCACCAGACAAAGTATCGCTTCACGTGGCCACACCGAGTACATGTTGGCCTCACCGGTAGGCCCAGCCAATCCTATCCAGTCGCTGATCGGTGATTCAGCGGTCGCTTGATCACATTGAGCCGCCAGTTGGCTCAGTCCTTTACTCAAGGCCCATGCTTTCAAGGAGCCCATCGCTTCGTTGGTCAGTTCCCCCGGGGCAGTCAGCCCGCGTAGCGGCACGCGCGCCGGAACGTGGTTATGGGCAATTGCCAGACGCGCTGCCTGCACAGGCCGTTGCGACAGTAGCCGCAGCAGGTATTGAGGGCCACCGGCTTTGGGACCGGTACCGGAGAGTCCCTCGCCACCAAAAGGTTGTACCCCCACTACCGCGCCCACCACGTTGCGGTTGACGTAGATATTACCGGCACGAGCGGCATTCACCACTTGGGCGACGGTCTCGTCGATGCGCGTATGCACGCCATGAGTTAAGCCGTAGCCGGTATCGTTGATTTGCTCAAGAAGCCCCGGCAACTGCTCACGACGGAAACGAATCACGTGTAGCACAGGGCCAAATACCTCTGCGCCTAAATGCTCTACCCCGGGGATCTCAATGATAGTCGGAGCGACGTAGTGTCCCTGGTCGTTGAGTGCGGCATCATGCTCAAGGCGCCAGACTGCACAGCCTTGCTCGCTCATCCGTTGCACATGCGATTCAATCTGGGCTTTGGCTTGCGCATCAATCACCGGCCCCACATCGGTGCTCAAGGCGCGCGGATCGCCCATTTGTAGTTGCTCAACCGCGCCTTTAAGCATGCTGATTAGGTGCTCGGCGATATCCTCTTGTACGCAAAGCGCGCGTAGCGCCGAACAGCGCTGTCCCGCACTGTCGAACGCTGAGCTGACAATGTCGCTCACCGCCTGCTCGGCTAAGGCTGATGAATCAACGATCATGGCGTTCTGACCGCCGGTTTCGGCAATCAGGGGCACCAACTTGCCGTGCTGACTTAGTCGTGTTGCTAGGCTTTGCTGCAGCAGGCGGGCTACTTGCGTGGATCCGGTGAACAACACACCTTGCGTGCGCGGGTCCTGAACTAAGGACGCACCGATCGTCTCACCGGGGCCGGGTAGCAACTGAAGTGCGCTTTCAGGAACACCACTTTCGTGCAAAATCTTAACCGCCAGCGTGGCAATTAAGGGGGTTTGTTCGGCCGGCTTGGCCAGAACGGTATTACCTGCCGCTAAGGCTGCGGCGATTTGTCCGGTGAATATCGCAAGCGGGAAGTTCCATGGGCTGATGCAAACGACCGTTCCTAAGGGAATATGGGTCTGATTAGTAAAGTCGCGACGAATTTCTGCACTGTAGTAGCGCAAAAAGTCCACGGCCTCACGCACTTCAGAGATGGCGTTGGCGCAGGTTTTGCCGGCTTCTCGCACTAACACGGGGATTAACGAAACCAGCGATGCCTCGAACGCATCGGCCGCCGTTTCCAGTCGGGAAGCCCGATCGTCGGGCGTTAACGCCGACCACGTGGGGTTAGCACCCGCTGCAGAACTAAAGGCGCGCTCCACGTCGTCTGCGCTAGCTGACTGTACGTAACCCACGGCGTCGGATCGATTGGCGGGGTTGGTGATCGCGGTGCTGGCATCACCGGCAGTGCTGCTGACCACTAAGGGTTTGCTTTTTAGGGTTCGAACCTCGGAGTCAGTTAACGCTTGATTGAGTGCGGCAAGCTGTACTTCATTATTAAGGTCATAGCCTAGCGCGTTGGCCCGCTTGTTTGGTCCGTCACGGTACAAGTCCGGCGGTAAAGCAATCAGCGCATGCGAGGCCCCTAAGCGGCCTTCCACTTCAGCCATTTGCGCAACAGTCGCACAAGGATCCTCAATCAGTTCATCTAAAGGAACTTCAGCATCAGCGATGCGATTAACAAACGATGAGTTCGCGCCATTTTCAAGTAATCGTCGCACCAAATAAGCGAGCAGCGTCTCGTGAGTACCCACCGGCGCGTAAATTCGGCAAGGACGTCGTGTGGCCGCCGGCACACTAGGATCACTGACTTGGGCATACAGTGGCTCACCCATGCCGTGCAGGCATTGGAACTCGTATTGCTCGTTATCCCAGTCAGGACCCGCTAAGGTGTGAATGGCTGCCAGCGTGTGAGCGTTGTGGGTCGCAAACTGCGCGAACACCGCGTCAGGTGCGGCAAGCAGTTTTTTTGCGCAGGCCAGATAGGCCACATCGGTGTAGGCCTTGCGGGTGTACACCGGATAGTCGGTTTGTCCTTCGACCTGAGCGCGCTTGATTTCACTATCCCAGTAAGCGCCTTTAACTAACCGAACCATCAGTCGGTGTTGGCTGCGCCGAGCTAAATCGATTAGGTAGTCAACTACAGCCGGACAGCGTTTTTGATAGGCTTGGATTACTAAGCCGATGCCGTTCCAACCCGCTAGATCAGACTCAAAACACAAACGTTCCAGAAGATCTAACGACAATTCCAGTCGCTCAGACTCTTCAGCATCGATGTTGAGGCCGATGTTATAGCGACGAGCAAGGCTCGCTAGCGTCAACAGGCGCGGATACAGCTGTGCCATGACCCGCTCGACTTGACTGCGCGCATAACGGGGGTGAAGGGCTGAAAGCTTAATGGAGATACCTGGCCCATTGATGATACCCCGACCGTTCGATGCCTGGCCGATGGCGTGTATGGCTTTCTCATAGGCGAGGAAGTAACGATGCGCATCGGCCGCAGTCATCGCCGCCTCACCGAGCATGTCGTAGGAGTAGCGAAATCCCTGTGCTTCTCGGCTTTTGGAATTAACGAGCGCTTGTTCGATAGTTTCGCCGGTAACAAACTGCTCACCCATCATGCGCATGGCCATATCAACGCCCTTGCGAATCAAAGGCTCACCGCCGCGCGCTAGCAGTCGCTTGAGTGATTGGGTAAGCCCTCGATCGCTGTGCGTGGCTACCAGCTTGCCGGTCAACAGTAAGCCCCAAGCTGCAGCGTTAACAAACAAAGACGGGCTGCGTCCTAGATGCTCGTGCCAGTTTCCCTCACCGATTTTGTCGCGTATCAAAGCGTCGCGAGTGGCCGCATCGGGAATACGCAGCAGTGCCTCTGCCAGACACATCAGCGCCACGCCTTCCTGAGAACTTAAGGCGAATTCTTGCAGTAATCCCTGCACTAAACCGCTGCGGCCGCTACCGTGTTTCTGCGCACGCACCGCCCCGGCTATCGAATGAGCCAGTTGTTTGGTCTGTTCGCTCATCGCATCAGATAGCCGGGCTTGCGCTAGTAGCGACGGTAAAATCGCCGGCTCCGCGCTGCGTGTGAGTTCGCCAATGGCTTTGCGCAGCGTTGAGGTCTGTAGTGCTGGAGTTAATTGCATAAGAATCTTAGCCGGCATAAAGAAGTAAAGCGGTGACGCCGCACAACGGGGTAAATGCGCTTACGCGCACCCCACTGCCGGCAACGCGCCCGGCAATCGGGTGGCGGTGGCACTCATTGATGATAGGTTGGGTGCCCTTGCTGCCTTTAGCTCTAGCCCAGAGCGACCTTGCGCAGGGGCGCGATCGCAACGTTAGCTTGCGAGCTAGCCAGCGGTTCACTTAAAAGCCCAAACAAGTTCTTTGGATTTTCAATGCGCGGCACTAATTCGATTTGCTCGCCTAAGCCCAGTTCGAGTGCTGCGTCGCGCATGTAAACGAGAACCGAATAATCCTCTAACGCAAAGCCCACCGAGTCGAACACCGTGATCTGCTCACTATTTTCACGGCCAGCAGCCACGCCGCTGAGCACTTTCCAGAATTCCGTGACAGCAAATTCAGCCGGCATTTGTTGGATATCGCCCTCGATACGGGTCTGTGGCTCGAACTCAACGAATACACGGCTGGCCTCTAACACTCCTCGATGCAGTTCGGTCTTACCCGGACAGTCACCGCCGACCGCGTTGATATGCATTCCCGGTGCGATCATCTCCGGAGTCAGGATCGTGGCGTTGGTCTTATCCGCGGTGCAGGTCGTGACGATGTCCGCACCATGCACGGCTTCCATGGCGTTAGCACAACGGGTGATCGCCAGACCCTGACCCTTCAAATTGGCCTCGAGTTTGTCCGTGGCGGCCGGATCGGTATCAAACAGGCGCAGATGGGTAATGCCGACCATATCGCGGAACGCCAGGGCTTGGAATTCACTCTGCGCGCCGTTGCCAATCATGGCCATCGTCTTGCTCTGCGGACGCGCTACGACGCGCGCCACCAAAGCGGAGGTGGCGGCCGTGCGAATAGCCGTGGAAATGGTGAGTTCTGACAGCAAGCGAGGGATGCCGGTGGCGACATCGGCCAGCACGCCAAAAGCCATCACAGTAGGCAGTCCCCAACGCGTGTTTTTTGGGTGACCGTTGACGTATTTGAAGGCAAAGTCAGATGCATCAGCGATAGGCATGAGTTCAATCACGCCCTCAGGGGAGTGGCAAGCCACTCGCGGCGACTTATCAAACTCGGCCCAACGAAGAAAGTCCGATTCGATTCGAGCAGCGACACCGGCCAAGCAGGTCTGCAACGTCTTGCGATGCACGATCTCTACGAGGTGTTCGGTGCTCAGAAACGTGGTTTGCGTGGTCGGGGTATTGGGCAGGTTGGACATGGCACAGCGTTCCGTAAACAGGAGTGATTACCCTAGTGTGTCTGGTCCTGACGCTAACGTAAACCGTCAGCTTTCTCACAAATTCGATTGTTTACTGTCAAAATGCCAGCAATTAATACGCAAAATGTCACTGTGAGGTGTGCGGTCGGGGTAAGGCGAGCCGCAGACGGTCAATAGATCCGCCAAGCTAATGTAACGCCCGGACTAATCCGTCAAAGAATAAGGCCTGCTCGTCATACAGCGAGGCCGGTGTTTCGGCTGCCGCCCACGTCGACCACTGGACTAAAACCAGCTTTTCTTTGGGGTTGATTGCCAGAGTCTGGCCATAGATGCCCTCGGCCCAAAAGGTCTGACGCGCGGTTTCATCGACATGGGCATCACCGCCTCGGCCGGGTTCCACGTTGGAATACCACCACTGGTAGCCAAATTGCCCTTGAGGCGCGGCCGGTGTGACCGACCCTTTGGCTTGCGTCCAGTCCGTGGACTGAGCGATCCAGTCGCTATCCAGCAGATGCTCACCATTGCGCAACACGCCGCCGCCGGCAACGAACCAGGCAAAACGGCCCCAATCCCTGAGCGTGGCGTTGAAGCCGTGTCCGCCCATATCAATTTGTCCGGGCACCAGGGCCTGCCAAACGCCATCGTGTTCCATGGCGTAGCGAGACCACAACCGAGACTCTAAATAAGAGGCGATGGGCATACCGGTCGCCTTCTCGAGGACCCGACCCATGATCCAGGCCCCGGCGGTGTTATAGCTCCAGCGCTCGCCTGGCTTGACTCCCTCCACTCGCAGTAGTCCGCTGATCAGTTTGAGAACGCAGTCATAGGGCTCGCTGCTGGCCTCGCACCGGGTCAGCTTCGCAAAGTCAGAGTTCGGGTCGGCATAGTGCTCGTTCCAGGCGACGCCCGAGGTGTGGCGAATTAATTGCCGTAAGCTGACGCCGTCCCAAGCGGTATGACTCAGCTCGGGCAGGTACTGGGTAATCGAATCGTCCATGGAATGGATCAACCCTTCGTGCACCGCGATGCCGGTTAAAACTGACACGACTGACTTGGCCACCGATCGCGAAGTCCATAAGGTGCGTTCGGTGTTGCCCGCGCCGTAATACTCATAAGCGATGCGACCGTCTTTAATAATCAGTAAGCCAGTGACGCTTTGGTCTTTGAGATAGTCAGTCAGTTGCTGCTGATGTCCTTGCCACTGATAGCGCACGTTGGATAGTGGCTTTGCCGCTCGCGGCAGTGGGTAGGGTTCTGCCCCGCGAGTGTGAAAAACATCACCCGGATATTGTCGGTAGGTATTTCGAAAGCCAATCACGCGGGTCTTTTGATCCCACTGCAGCATACTCGCCGGAGCCGGTATCGCTGCGTCAAAAGGTTGCGGGCAGGACGCAAGACCCAAGGCTGCACAGTTCGGCCCAGGCGCGCGATCAGCTTCAAAGGCTCCGGTTGTTGCCGGTAATCCCAATGAGGGCAGGAGTCCTGCAGCTAAAACCACACACAGCGTGACCAGTATCCGACTTAATGAGCGGTTAAGTCGGCGGTCAGAGGCGGCTTGATGCGGCGATTGCCGGATGATGGTAGTTATCCAAATAAGGCTGATCGACATGTTGTAGTGCACCAGTGAGTTTGGCAAGGTACCGATTCGATGCTAACAGCGCCTCGTTGGTAAAGCACGATGTATAGGTCAACGCGCTCGCTAAGAACCGCTGCAGCAGGGTAGAGCGTGATAGGGTGTGTCGAGCGTTCAGTCCTGTCCTTGCAAGGAGAAATGCCGTGGATCGTCGCAGTAGAGTTTCAGGGGTTTTAGGGCTGCCTTTGCTGAGCGCTTTAGTTTTAGGTGTGTTGGTTTGCGATTGGGCCAGTGCAGCTACGGCAGCCTTTGATGCAGAGGTCGCAACCAAAGCCTATCTATCGACGATTTCGGTGGCGGCGCGAGCTCGCTCTGACGCGTATTTTGAAGGCGGATATTGGCTATTGCTATGGGATCTGCTGGTCACCTTAGGGGTGTGCTGGTTACTGCTGGTCACGGGAATTTCAGCCTCCATGCGACGCATCGCCCAACGGGTGACCGGCTTACGGTTTGTTCACTCGGTCATTTATGCCGCCCAGTACTTCGTCGTGGTGGCCGTTTTGACCTTGCCGTGGCTTGGGTATGAGAGTTTCTGGCGAGAGCATCAGTACGGCATGTCAAATCTCACGGCGCTGGGATGGCTGGGCGAGCAGGCGAAGGGACTGGGAATAACGCTGGTGTTAGGCAGCTTGGCTGTGGCCGTTATCTATGCGCTGATTCGTCGCTTGCCGGGCAGTTGGTGGTTATGGGGCGCTGTGGTGAGTTTTGTGTTTATGGGCGCGCTAGCGACCCTTGCGCCTCCTTTGCTGGAGCCAGTGTTTAACCATTTTTATCCCTTGCCCGATAGCCCGCTGAAGCACGACATTCTTTCCATGGCAAAGGCCAACGGTATCCCGGCGAACCAAGTCTATGCCTACGATGCCTCCAAACAGACCACCAAAATCAGTGCCCATGTCAGTGGTCTGTTGGGCACAGTCCAAATTAGCCTCAATGACAATTTATTGAATCGTTCGTCACCCGAAGAAATCAAAGCGGTTATGGCCCACGAAATGGGTCACTACGTACTTAATCACGGCTATAAAGGTTTGGTGTGGAGCGGGTTGGAGAACTTTGGTGGTTTTGCGTTGTTGTTTTTTGTCTATCAACGGCTGCAGCGACGTTACGGCCAAGCATGGGGCATCGAAGGTCCGGAGGATGTGGCTGGTTTCCCGGTCTTTGTGGCGATTTTTTCCCTGTACAGTTTTTTGCTGATTCCACTCGACAACACCGTGACTCGAACCATGGAAACTGAGGCCGATATGTTTGGCTTAAACGCCGCCAGACAGCCGGATGGCTTCGCGGCAGCCGCCGTGCAATTGTCCGAGTACCGTAAAATGACGCCCGGGCCATGGGAGGAGATCATCTTTTACGACCATCCCAGTGGCTGGAACCGCATTCATCGCTCCATGGTCTGGAAGGCGCAAAACCTGCCGTCCGCGCAAGTTTGTCCGTAAGGCTTGGTCCTCGCCTTATCGGTGATGACTAACTACGCCGGCGCTCAACTCAGGGCTTCGAGCCTGTTGGGCGCTCGGGCGTAACGTCTGGGGGTTGTCTGAGCATTGAAAATGACGTGATGCTGCCCTGCAAAAACCGGTAGGGTGCACGCTTCTGGCGTTTCCTGGGCGCCCGTAGTCTCGAGAGTAATGATGATTAGTGATACGGCTTTGTGGCCTCTGCGTCAGGCGCTCGACGCCAAAGATGGATTTAGCGTGGCGCGCCATCGCCAACGTACGGCTCGGGTGGCGCAGCGCTTTGCGCATTCGGTGGCCTATTGGGGGTTGCCGCCGGGTGACACCTGCGTCACTTTCACCTTTAATTTACGTAGCAGCAGCACTTACGTGGGCATCGCTGATGACCCGCGCTGGAATATCTTTGCGGGTGGTAAGTTCATGGACTGGGCGCTGGCCACGCAGTTGGTGGAGTTAGACGGACCCAGAACCGGCTGCCTGGCCTGTTATTTTGATGATCAGTTATGGACCCATATCGGAATAATGCGTGAATCCGGCCGGATCCTGTCGAAGTGGGGAACATTTCCGGTATACGATCACGAAGCCTTTGAGGTGCCGATTAGCTATGGCAAACGGCTGCGTTTTTTTGAACCGGTAAAGTTTGACGACTGTTTAGATCTGTTTATACGTTTTGCGAAGCTGTGCGGCATGACCGACGCCGACATACGCGCCGTACGTGGTGGTGCAAAACGCCGTGCTCAGGCCAGCGCCCGGGTGCTGGCGGCTCGCGAGGCGTGCAAAAGTTCGATGTGATCCTTTAATCCTACGAGGTGAATTGTGAATCTAGTAATGAATCGTACCTTGCGCTATGCGCTGGTCGTCTCGGGCTTGATGAGCGCAGCGTGCGCGTTTGCGGGATCTGATGTCTATGTAGTGGATGCCGGGCATACCTTCCCGCGTTTTTCTTACAGCCACTTCGGTTATTCAACCCAATTGTCACGATTTAACAGTACCTCGGGAAAAATCGTTTGGGATAAGGCGGCAAAGACCGCCTCGGTGGATATCGTGATTGACGCAAAGTCCGTGGACACCGGCAGCACGTTATTTAACGAGCACATCCAAGGCGAAGACTTTTTTGATACCGCAAAGTTCCCAACCGCCACCTTTAAGTCCACTAAGGCGGTTTTCGATGCCGACAAGCTGGTCGCTGTTGAAGGCAACCTGACCTTAAAGGGCGTCACCAAACCCGTGACGCTGACCGTGACTTCTTTCCAAAACATGGCTCATCCGATGCTTAAGAAAGACGCGATCGGTGCTAACGCCTACACGGTAGTGAAGCGCACGGATTTCAATTGCGGCAAGTACGCGCCCTACGTCGGTGACGAGGTTCGTATTGATATCGCGCTTGAAGCAGTGCACGAGTAACTCTCGCTAGAGAAGGATTAAGGCTATGGCAGATCCCATGATTTCTCAAAAAGCGCCGTTCGCGGTGGATGTGGAGGCGGGTAAAAGTTACTGGTGGTGCTCGCGCGGTAAAAGTGCCAAACAGCCCTTTTGTGATGGCTCACATAAAGGCAGTAGCTTTGCGCCCGTGGAGTTCAAAGCGGATGTCACGCGTACGGTGTATTTTTGTGGTTGCAAACACAGCAGCAAGGGCGCGCTGTGTGATGGAAGCCATAGCCGCCTGTGACGGGCCTGTGACCTTGAAGCGGGCGCGAGCAGCGCCCGCTTCAAGATGCCCTGGCGTTGGTTAAGGGATCGGTGTTGGCATTGGTAATTGCCACTGGCCTCGGACCCCCCGGGCGTTTAGACTTCCCCGCAGCCGGTAACTCTCGCCGGTGAGCTAGGCCGGGGGGGTAATGGAAGGCACTTCGAAGCAACTGCAAAAAGACGCCATCGGTTTGGGCGAGTCCGTGATCATTGGTGTGGCAGGTACGGCACCCTCATTCAGTCTCGCGGCTGCTACCACCACCCTTATCACCGCGGTGGGTGCCTTATCGGCGGGCAGCGTTTTGTATTGTGGCCTGATCATGTTCGGCGCGACTTTCGCCTTCATGCACCTGAATCACGCCATGCCCAGTGCCGGGGCTTCCTACAGTTGGGTGGGCAAGATTTTTGGGCGAGCCGCCGGCTTTACCGCAGGTTGGTGCCTGATGGTGGCTGCCACCATCAACATGGTCTCTGGCACCACGCCGGCCGCGAGTGCGACTCTGGTATTGCTCAGTCCCAGCCATGCCATGAGTCCGGCTGCTATAGCTTTTGTCTCAGCGATCTGGCTTTTGATCATTACCGCGGTGGTTTTACGCGGCATTAAGCCAACCGCGCATTTGCAAAATGTGATGACCGTTCTCGAGTTGCTGGTTCTGGTGGTTCTGATCGGTTCGGCTATCGTTCAGTACGGTCCTCATCCTACCCATCCGTTTTTGTGGTCCAGTCTGTCGCTGACCTCATTTACCCCGGAGTTATTTGCTACCGGCGCGTTAACGTCGCTGTTCCTGTTTTGGGGGTGGGATGTCACGCTTAATTTGAGTGAGGAGACCCGCGACTCGCACTCGGCGGGCCGCAGTGCGGTTGCAGCGATGCTCATTGTGATTCTTTTGCTGGTGCTGTTTATGGTCTCTTGCCAGTTGGTATTGACCGATGAGGAACTGGCTAACGCTAATACCAATATCGTCTTTGTGTTGGCACGAAAGCTGTTACCCGACCCTTGGGGTTACGTGGCGGTGATTAGCGTGATGTTGAGCACCATAGGCACGCTGGATGCACAAATCCTGCAGTTTACCCGGACGATGTACGCTAAGGGACGTGATGGGGCGCTGCACCCGTTTTTGGCGACCTTGCATCCGCGCTGGCAAACGCCATGGGTTGCGACCTTGGTCATCTCGGGTGTGGGCTTGGTGCTGATCTGTTTGTCGTCGCTGCTGCCTACCGTCGCCCAATTGATCAAGGTGTCAGTCAGCGCCATTGGTTTTCAGGTGGCTTGCTACTACAGCTTGGCTGGCTTTGCCTGTGCTTGGCACTTCCGACGAAAGGCCCGTCAGTCGCTGAATAATTTCGTGTTTTTAGCCTTATGGCCGACGGTCAGTTCGGTGTTTTTAGTTCTGGTGGCGCTTTACAGCATACCGACCTTTGATTGGTTGACGAACTTAGTCGGCATTGGCGGTATCGTGATCGGGGCGGTGCCCTACCTGTTGAGCCGGCATCGCACCTCGGTGGTTCCGGCTTAAGGCCATTAGCGGTGTAGTGCGTTGGGTTTATGCGCACCACACCGCTGGGACAATTTTAGAACTCATCCCATTCGGCTTTAGCGGCTCCGCCTACCGCTCGGGAGGTGGCTTTGGGGGCAGGGCGACTGGTTTTTACCGCCGTCAACTTGCGGGCTGACGGTGTGCTGGCCTTGCTAGGCAGGCGCGTCACCGCCTCTCGAGCCTGGCCTGTGGCTGACATACTCTGTCCCGAATCGAGTACGCGGAATCTGCCGATCATTCCGCTCAAACTTTGCGCCTGCTCAAGCAGCGACTCGGCGGCCGAGGCTGCCTCTTCAACTAGGGCTGCATTCTGCTGAGTGACCTGGTCCATGGAGGTCACGGCCTTATTGACCTGATCGATACCGCTGGCCTGCTCCTGACTGGCAGCGGCTATTTCGGCAATGATCGTGGTCACCTTAGTAACCGCGCTAACAATCTCATTGAGTACTTTTCCGGACTGATCAACCAACTGTGTACCCTGTGCGACTCGGCTTACGCTATCTTGAATAAGAGACTTGATCTCCTTGGCGGCTTCAGCGCTGCGTGATGCGAGGCTGCGGACCTCGGAGGCGACCACGGCAAACCCTCGACCTTGTTCACCGGCCCGCGCGGCTTCAACCGCGGCATTGAGCGCCAGTAGATTGGTTTGAAAGGCGATCTCATCAATCACGCCGATGATATTGGCGATCTTGTTGCTCGCTGCATTAATCCCTTGCATGGCTGATACCGCATCAGCCACCACGGCACCGCCTTTTTCAGCCTGCGATCGGGCTGCACTGGCAAGCGTGCTGGCATTGGCGGCGTTATCGGCATTCTGGCGCACGGTAGAGGTCATTTGCTCCATGGAGGAGGCGGTCTGCTCAAGGCTGGCCGCTTGCTCTTCGGTGCGTTGGCTTAAATTAAGGTTGCCCGTGGAAATTTCATCGGCACTGGTGGATACCTCCATCGTGGCGGTTTGAATGTTACGCACCAAGTTGGAGTTTGCTTCCAGTATCGAGTTAACCCCTGTGGCCAGGGTGGCGAAGAATCCCACTTTGCCTTCTTCAACAATACGCTGGGTTAGATCGCCGGTGTTGGCCGCAGAAACAACCGCATTGACCTCCTGCTCGGTTGAGTATTCTAAGGAGCGATCAATCCATTGCACCACGGTGCCTAAGCGCTGCCCACCGGCATCGATGACCGGTGTGGCAATAATCTTTAGCACGGCTTTGCCTAATTTGATTTCAGTAATGTGGGTGGAGCGCAACTGGCCTAATAAGTTGCGCTGATGCGAGGGTACTTTATGAAAGGCATCGAAGCTCGAGCCCAAGACTCGATTGGGGTCAAATTGCGGAAGCACACTGCGGATTTCAGCCGCTGCCGTTTGAAACATGGTCGTGACTGACTCGTTCATATAAATGATGTTGCCATCGGCATCAGCCACCATGACGTTGCTGGCAACCTTGTCTAGAGCGATGCGAACGCGGCTGGCGTCGAGCGCTTGGGCAGTCACATCGGTTGCTAGCTTGATAATTTTGTAAGTCTTGCCGTTGCTGTCTTTCACCGGGTTATACGTGGCTGAAAGCCATATTTCGCGACCACCTTTGGCAATGCGCTTGTACTGTCCCACCGTGAATTCACCACGGCGCAGCTGTGCCCAAAAGTCGTTGTAGGCTTGCGAGGATTTATAGGCGGGGTCAACAAACTGACTGTGATGTTTGCCTACGATTTCCTCCAGGGAGTAACCCATGACACGTAAAAAATTGGCGTTGGCTGTGAGCACATTGCCGTTGAGATCAAACTCAATCACGGCCTGTGAGCGGTGTATAGCCTGACTAATGGCCTCTAGTTCGTGGTCAACAAACAGAGTCTTTAAGGGGTTTTGCATACCAAACTCTCCTGATCCTTCATAGCTGACAGCCAGTGACGCCAGTCCTGCACGCACGTGTAGTCAGGCTATCGGACTCACCGTTTTATTCTGAAGAGTAAAAGTCTTAAGCCTTGCTAAATGCAGCGCGTGACGTAAGCCAAAACCTTAAGGCAAATCTTTATAAAAAAGATTGAGTCAACGCAGCGATTGCCAGGCTTAGGTTGCTATCGGCCTTAAAGCAGCTGGCGGCGTTTCGCGAACCACGACAGTGTCGCCGTAGAGACAGGTAGGAACGGGCTAGCGGCGTCGGTTCAATCGCTTCGACGCTACGCCAAATAGCGCACCGCCCAGTGCCAGAAACGACCACGCTGGCAATGGACCATCGGAACCCTCCGGGTTGGGAGCAACGCCGGTGCCGGCGACGCTCACGGTAACACTGCTGCCGCCGCTCACGCCCACGGACAGTGTGGCTGCACGACTCCCAGTGGAGGTTGGGTCAAAGCTCACGTTGAGATAACAGCTCGTTCCGGGGCTTAAGGACAAGCCATTGGTGCAGGACCCGGATTGTGTGAAGTCCGCGGCCGCGCTTCCGCTAAATCCTACGGCACCTAAAACGACGTTGGCATTGCCGCTGTTGCTGACAAGAATCTTTTGAACGGTGCTGTTTTGACCGACAAACTGACTGGCAAAACTTAAGGTGCTGACAGACACCTGCAGCGCGCCGGTATTACCACCCGATCCTGTGCCGGCAGCCTGTGTAACCGTTAGGGTTTGCGTGTTGCCGCCTGCCGTCACCGTGATGATGCCTTGTCGCGCGTTGGTGGCCGTATTGGTGCTGACACCAAAGGTGAGCGGTGCGCTGCCCGTGCCGGTAACGGTCTGTAGGCCGTAGCTACCGATGTTACCTACCGCCCCGGCGGTCGATAAGCGCAGCCACGAGGATCCTTTAGTCACCGAGGCGCTCCAGGTAGTGGTTGAGGCCAGCACCAGGGCTGCGCTACCTACCAACGTACTGCCCAGATTAGTGGGGCTGGCCGGTACGGTCACGGTGGTTGGCGTGAGGCCTGAGGCCGTGCCCTTGAACTGGCTCCAATTGTTGATTAGCAGGGCCGCGTCGATGGAGCCTAAGCCGGTGGCTAAATTGTAGTTGGGGTTGGTGGTGGAGGCCGAGTAACCGGCCACGCCGGGTACCGTGTTATTGCCACTTACAATGCGATGAAAGATGCCCGGCCCGCCGGCGACCTGCAGCTCGGAGAGTCCATAAAGCACGGGATTAAAGTTTCCCAGCCGCCCACCCTGGCGTTGCGCCACCAAAGCGGCAACACCGGCCATTGCCGGTGCAGAGGCAGAAGTACCACCAAAGGCTGTTTCCGTACTGGTTTGGGTCGCGTTGTCGGAGGTAAAGACGTAGTAAGTATCGTGAGAGTTGGAGGCGTTGAAGGACACGTCTGGCACGTCACGCAACCCATCACTGGGCACGCCGCTCGCGTATTGCCATAGCGGCTTTGTGTAATAACGGCTCGCACCACCGCCGGTGGCATACAAGCCCGACCCGCTCGTGTTCCATACCGCTTCAGGAATGTAGGATAAAGCCGAGCCACCGTTGGTGGGTGAGTTAGTTGCCGCCCAGTACGTGCTGGGGTTTGAGGCATCGCCAACAAATTGAGTGCCGCCTACACACGTGCTGTAGGGCGAGCTGCAAAGCGCATTCACGGCCGCACCGTGCGTGGCGGTGCTCACGTTAGCCGCATCACACCCGGCGGCTCCGGAATCACCGGAGGCGACAAATACACTGATTCCCTGGGCTGCAGCTTGCTGCCAAAGTTGATTAAAGAACGTGGTTGAGGCGGTTGTATCCGTTGCGCTCTCACAACTACCGTAGCTGAGACTGATAATGTCAGCGACGTCGTTGGTGACCGCGTAGCTGGCCGCTGTCACAATGCCATCCGTAGTGCCCGCGGTCGCGGCAACCACGAAGTTGATGGTCGCACCCGGTGCAATTCCACCCGACCACTGCAGATCCAAATCAGACTCGAGTTGATCGCCGGACACGTAGCCCGGTTGGCTGCCTGCCAATACCGTCGTAGGCAGTGTCGCGCTAATGCCGGCCTGTTGTCTAAAGCTTAGGATGTCGCCATTGTGAACGTTGGTGCGTCCAATGACGGCGATGGAGCGGCCAGCGCCGGTAATACCTTGGTTATAAGCAGGATTAAGGTTGTAGATAGTCGCGAAGTCGGCAGGCAACAGGTAATAACCACAGCAAGCGCTCGTTGAGGCGGGACGTACCTTGCGTTTGTCGCGTAGAGACAGGGGCTGGGAGGTGAAATCGTGCAGGGAGGCGAAACCAATTACCACCGGCGCTAGGGCGGCGGGCAGGGAGGGATTACTGGCCGTGGCCAGATGTCGCTCACCATTGAGCAGATAACGGTGAAAGCGGGTGCCAAAGGAACTGTTCAGCTGGCCCAGGGTTCCGGAAAAGCTCATCACACGACTGCCCGGTAGCATCTCGATCTGGGCGAATCCGTGACGGATTAACCAGGTTTTTAAGGTTGCCTGATCTGACTGCGCGATCCCAAATCGCGAGGCGAAGGTCGCGGGTGTCAGCCAGCGATGAAAGTCAGCAGACGAAGGATTTTGCGCATTGACCAGAAACTGGTTCAGCTCTTGTTCCTGACTGGCGCTGGCGCGCAGTTGCAGAAACATCTTTCCCGTGGGCAGCGTGGGATCCGCATCACCCAGATCCTGAGAACGTTCGATGGCCGGGTGTACGTGGCCCTTAAGCTCGACACGTACCGTCTCATCAATAGGTTGAGTCAGGCGGGCGCGCGCGCCACCCTGCGCTACGGCGAGTAACGGAAGCAATAACGAGAACGCCACGCCGATGACTGGCAGCCCTACACGTGACGCATCTAATCGCATGAAACTCTAGTCCATTGAACAAGCAATCGCCGAACCCGATGTTTAACGCCGATACCTTATCCGTGGCTTATTACAGGTTGATGTGTAAATTAGGACGGTAGAATAGGGCAACTGCTGGGTTATTTGATGCGCGATGTATCGCGAATTCGGGCTAAACCGACCGTTGCGAGCCCCCCCAGACCGGCCAGAGCGATGCGACCTCCGCTTTCCAGTACACGTGTCCAGATCTCCCACGGCGTCGTGGGAGTCGCTTCCCCCATATAGATCGCGTTAGCTTCAGCAAAGGCATGTAGCAAAGACAGCACGGTGGTTAGCGCATCAAGCAGTAACAACACCGGCAGGCCCAATAGAAGCCTGCGCCGCCACTCTCGCCAACTGCCGGCCGGCAAAAGCAACACCACACCGATAAAGACAAGCGGGCCTTGCAGCACGGCGGCGATTTGGATAACGCCCGTGACTGTGGCGAAGCCGTGTCTGTGTAACGTGGGATCATAGACTCGACCGACCAGTTGCAGGGTCCGTGGGTGACCCGGGACGCTATCTACAATTTGCACACGATCAACGTACCAGCCTTGGCTGCTGGCAATGAGTTGCGCGGTGAATTGGTAATAGGGGACGGCTACGCGCGCATAGCCAGGTGCGATCAGGCCGCCCAGCGCCAACAACACGCTACCCAAAATCGCCAAGCGCCAGTGTGAGTGTGGTGCTAACACGATGGCGGCGCAGGATCACAAGCGCTGGTCGTTCCCGACCAGTGAAGAAAGTACAGGGCAACACCCAGTACTGGAGTAAGGGGTAGAACCAGTCCGTGCAGGGCTTCCCACGCTTGGGGTGAGTAGCGTAGCGTTAAAAATAACGCGCTAAGTCGCAATACGCTTAACAGGTAGGTAACCACACTTCCGCAAACTAGGCCAACCGTTCGTTCGCGCGCGCTCGCCGGATAAGCGAAAAGTGCAGAGATTAATAGCAGCAGCGTCTCCGTGCCGTCACAGCCACGCACCACATTCAGTCGCGTGCTGCCACTGATCAATGAAATACCCTGAGAGTAGACGGTATCTGGTGAAAGCCCGAGCGACAGCAAGGCCGCCGTCGGCTGCAATAAGGCGCTTTGCAGTAAGGCAGGCCAGAGACTGCTAGTGCGCAACGCTTCAAGCGCGCCCAAAAGTCCGGCAAACACTAAGGCAAAACGCAGGCCAAAGCGCACCGAGGGTGATTGAATCAGTGGGTTGGGTAGTGGCACGAAGTCTGAGCGCTAAAAAATGTCAGTGTAGCGCTCCTGCGTGACAGTCTGCGGATAAGCGCCTGTCGCGGCCTTAAGGTTTTATGCATAAGGCCGGTAGTACTTGCTGACTTGGCCCCGTATTATGCCCAGTCCGAGCAAAGTGCTCAGCGCGCCTTGAGTGCCGTCACGCGATCTTTTTGACCTTAGGTGTCATATTTATGGCCCAGCCTTCTGTTACACCCGCGGCGGACACGCCTTTTAAGCGGTCGATGCCCGAGCGTTATCGGCTGTTACTCGTATTGATCGTGGTGTATGCCTTCAGCCAAGTGGATAGGCAAATAGTCGGCATTTTAGCGATCGCCATACGCCGTGATCTGGGTTTGACGGACTTGGGGCTGGGCTTGATGGGAGGCTTGGCATTTGCGTTGTTCTATACGTTTTTAGGTATTCCCATTGCACGCCTGGCTGATCGGCACAGTCGCACGGGTATTATTGCGGCAGCTTTGACCGTTTGGACGGTCATGACCGCGGTTTGCGGTCTGGCCAGTGGATTTTGGTCCTTGTTTCTGGCTCGAGTGGGCGTGGGCGTGGGTGAAGCGGGTGGCATTGCGCCGGCCTATTCTCTGATCTGTGACTATTTTCCTGAGCGTGAGCGTGCTCGGGCGCTGAGTGCGTATGCGTTGGGCATCCCTTTAGGGACCGCGGGCGGTGTATTGGTGGGTGGGTTTTTGACAGCCTGGCTATCGTGGCGCTGGGCATTTTTTTGGGTAGGGCTAGCCGGCCTTATCGTGGTGCCTTGGGTGTGGCGACTTCGTGAGCCGGTGCGCGGTGGGTTGGATAGACCTTCGACGTCTAGCGCACCGGGCTCGATTTTTCAGGTGTTGCGGATGCTGTTGGGCAAGCCCGCTTTCTGGGGACTGGCATTGGGCGCCGCTTGCGCTTCTATTATCGGCTATGGCCTGTTTTTTTGGCTGCCGTCATTTTTTGTGCGCAGTTTTGGGTTGGATATCAAGCAGGCTTCGATGGCTTTTGGTGGATTGATATTTTTTGGTGGCACAGCCGGCATCCTGTTAGGTGGTGTGATGGCTGATGGGTTGGGGGAGCGCTACAAAGCAAGCTACGCACTGGTGCCTGCCTTGTCTTTCGTTGCGATCGTACCGCTGTACGTCTGGGGTTTGCTGTCGAGTTCGCTGTGGGTGACTTTGGCCTTATTGTTGATCCCCACAGCCCTGGGCCTGACTTGGCTGGGGCCCTTATTGTCCGCTGTTCAACACTTAGTACCGGCCGAGTGTCGTGCGACGGCTTCGGCCATTTTTTTGTTTGTCAATAATCTCATCGGTCTGGGCTTAGGCTCCAGTTTGATCGGGGCTCTGTCCGACGCGTTGCATGCACGCGCCGGATTAGATGCTTTACGCTACTCCATTCTTGCCGGCACGGGTTTTTACGTGCTGGCCGCCTTGCTGTTGTGGTGGGCCTCACGCCGCCTAGACAAAGATTGGCACCGATAAGCTCGCAGACACCTGTGGGCGTTAGGGTTTCTAAGACGGTGTACCGGGAAGCTGGTAGTCCTTAAACTGTTCACGCAGCGCTCGTTTTTGTAACTTGCCCGTGGCTGTGTGGGGCAATTGGTCAACAAAAACCACGTCATCGGGCAACCACCATTTGGCCATTCGGGTCGACAGGTAACCAAGCAACTGCTCTTTGCTCAAATTAGAACCGGCTTTGCGTACGGCGATGAGTAGTGGCCGCTCTTGCCATTTGGGATGAGCAACGCCAATCGCTGCGGCCTCAGTCACTTCCGGATGACCGACCGCTGCGTTCTCGACATCCATCGAGGAGATCCATTCACCACCGGATTTGATAACGTCCTTGGCCCGATCGGTAATGTGCAGATAGCCATCGCTATCGAGGGTGCCTATATCTCCGGTGTCAAACCAGTTGTCCTCATCTAACAAAGGCTCCGACTCACTGCCGAAGTAACCATTGGTTACCCAGTGCCCCTTAATCAACAGGTGACCGGCGCTGGCGCCATCGTGCGGCAACGCATCTCCCTGATCATCAACGACTTTTAACCAGACACCGTACGGGTAACGGCCCTGCAGTGCCTGCAAATCCAATCGCTGCTCCAGATCCGCGTTGGCGTGTTTGGGCAGTGGCGTGCAGACCGTGCCTAGGGGAGAGGTTTCCGTCATGCCCCAGGCGTGAACCACCCGTGCGCCAAATTGCACTTCAATAGCCTCAGCCAGCGCGCGCGGAGCAGCGGCACCGCCGATCAACACGCGCTCCAGTACTAATTCTTCCCGCGGATTTAGGCCGTGCTGATCCACATAGTTCTTGAGCATGAGCCATATGGTCGGCACACCAAAGGTCATCGTGATTTTTTCGTCACGCAGCAGTTGATACAAGCTGGCGCCATCCAGTGCCGGTCCCGGTAGCACCAACTTGGCGGCCGTTAACGCGGCGGCATAGGGCACGCCCCAACCGTTCACGTGAAACATGGGAGTGCCCAGCAAGAGGCTGTCACGAGTGGACAGATTCATACCATCCGGCATGCATTGAACGATAGCGTGCAGCAGAGTCGATCGATGCGAGTACAACACGCCTTTGGGATGCCCAGTGGTGCCTGAGGTGTAGCACAAAGAGGAGGCGGTGCGCTCATCCAGTTGCGGCCAGGCATACGATGAGTCCGCCTCAGCGATTAAGTCCTCATAACAAAGGACGTTGGCCAGGTTCGTCACCGGCATATGCGCCTTATCGGTGAGGATGATAAAGCCGCGCACGCTAGAAAGACGTGGCGCCATCTCCTCTAGCAAAGGCACGAAGGTTAAGTCTAAAAACACGTATTCGTTTTGCGCGTGATTGATGATGTATTCAATCTGTTCCGGAAACAGTCGCGGGTTCACGGTGTGCAGCACCACCCCTGCGCCGGACACGCCAAAAAATAGCTCCATGTGCCGGTAGCCGTTCCAGGCCAGCGTGCACACGACGTTTCCGGGCCCTAATCCCCAGCCAGTGAGCACATGGGCCACCTTGCGGGCGCGCAACGCCACGTCCTTATAGGTACAACGGTGGATGGGCCCTTCAACGGTTCGTGAGACGATTTCGGCATCTGGCCGCGTCCGGGCGGCATGCTCAATCAAGTCAGAGATCAGTAACGGGTGATGCTGCATCAGACCTAACATGGTGTGCCTCTAAAGTGGATTGGGCAGGCTGCGTAGTACAGCGTAGCCAGTATAAAAAAATTCAACGAGCGTGGGGATATTTCAGCGCAGAAGAAAAAGGCTGGTCACGTTGAAGACTTATCGGGATGCCCGAATCGCCAGCTCGTGGTTGATTGCCCCACAGCAACGGGTATGGGTGTTATAGGCGATGACGTCGCTGACTGCTAAGCTTCCACTGTTCTATGTGGCTCGGGGCTAGGGTACGGTCAAGCCGACGCCTAAATGTTCGACGCGCTCATAGTGTGACCGGTGTAGGCCAGCGATGCACAGGCCACTGTGTGTTTATTGATTCGAGGTACGCGGTGCAACAGATTCATCGACAAATTTTAACGGCCAGTCTGGTCGGCACCGCTATTGAGTTTTACGATTTTTATATTTATGCCACCGCGGCATCGCTGGTCTTTGGTGCCTTGTTTTTCCCGTCTCAAGCGCCGGCGACGCAGTTATTGGCTTCCTACGCGACCTTTGCCGTGGCCTTTTTTGCCCGCCCAGTAGGTGGTGTGGTGTTTGGCCATTACGGGGATCGCATTGGTCGAAAAGCTACCTTGGTGGCTTCCCTGTTACTCATGGGCGGTTCGACCTTCGCGATTGCTTTTTTACCCGGCTACGCCACGGCGGGCGTCTGGGCGCCCATCTTGTTATGCCTCCTGCGTTTTGGTCAGGGGCTGGGGCTGGGCGGTGAGTGGGGAGGCGCGGTACTGCTGGCCGTTGAAAACGCCCCTCGCGGCTGGGAGTCGCGCTACGGCATGTTCCCGCAACTGGGTGCGCCGGTCGGGTTTATCGTGGCGAACGGCCTGTTTCTTGTTTTAGGTCTTTTGCTTACGCCACAGCAGTTCATGGACTATGGCTGGCGCCTGCCATTTTTAGCCAGTGCTGGGTTGGTGGCCATCGGGTTGTGGGTCCGCTTAAGCTTAGTCGAAACCCCCGCCTTTGCAGCGTTACTTAAAGAGCACACTCCGGCTCC
Source organism: uncultured Pseudomonadota bacterium (assembly GCA_903828595.1). GTDB lineage: Bacteria > Pseudomonadota > Gammaproteobacteria > Steroidobacterales > Steroidobacteraceae > CAIKMS01. Next base: position 66,772 of record CAIKMS010000023.1, read on the forward strand.
GGTGCCCTTGCTGGAGTTGTTTAGGCAGCATGGTCTAGCGACCGTCAGTGCGACCTTAGGCGTGATCGCCGCGTTTGCGATTTTTTATATTGCGACCGCCTTCACCTTAGGTTTTGGCACGACCAAGCTCGGGTACACCCGCGAAACGTTTTTATTGTTACAGATTCTCGCGATTGTGTTTCTGGCCATCGGCATAGTCGTCGCGGCGATTTTGTCTGATTTTCTCTCATCCAAGGTGGTGTTGATCGGCGGGTGCGTGGCGATGGTCATTACCGGGTTACTGATGGCGCCGTTATTTGGTAGCGGAACGGTTTTGGGTGTTTGGTCCTTCATGAGTCTGGCCTTGCTGGTCATGGGCTTTGTCTACGGACCGTTGGGTGGCTGGCTGTCAAACCTATTCCCGGCGCGCGTGCGCTACACAGGCGTGTGCTTTGGCGTGAATATGGGCGGCATCATAGGCGGAGGCTTAGCGCCTATTATTGCCTCCGCGCTGGTTGCCCGTGGCGGGTTAACGTGGGTTGGACTGTATCTGGTACTGGCGGCGGTTTTGAGTTTGCTTGGGATCATCGTTTTGGGTCGCTCGCAAGTCACGGCACCACGACAGGTTAGGAAGGTGACGACATGAATTCTGTTCAGCTATTGGATCGATTAGTGAGCTTCGCCACGGTGAGCCGCGACTCTAATTTAGGCCTCATCGACTTCACGCGGGATTTCCTGGCAGGCTTTGGTGTGGAGTCGCGCCTGTACCGTGATCCGACGGGTAAAAAAGCCAATCTCTACGCTACCGTCGGTCCTATTGATCGCGGTGGCGTACTGCTTTCCGGGCATAGCGATGTAGTCCCCGCGGCGGGCCAGCCCTGGAGCAGCGAGCCATTTAAGTTAGTGGATCGTGCGGGACGTCTACAAGCGCGTGGTGCTGCGGATATGAAAGGCTTTTTGGCCTGTGCGCTGGCGGCAGCACAGCGGGCCAGTCAGCGAGACTTGAGCACGCCGCTGCATCTGGCGTTTTCTTATGATGAGGAAGTCGGGTGCTTGGGCGTTAGATCGCTGATTGATGATATGCAAAGCTGGGCTCACCTTCCTAAGTTTTGCATCATCGGCGAACCGACTTTGTTACGCACGGCCATCGGTCATAAGGGGAAGATGGCAATCAAGGCTACCTGTCACGGTCAGCCAGCACATTCGGCCAACCCCTCGCGTGGTATCAACGCGATTTATGTGGCATCCGAACTCATAGCCAGCGTGCGTGAGTGTGGCGATCAGATGCAGTCCAATGGCGCGCGCGATGAAGGCTATGAAGTTCCGCATACGACGTTGCACGTTGGCACGATTCGCGGCGGCAGTGCGTTGAATATTGTGCCGGATCGATGCGAACTGGAGATGGAGATTCGGCATCTGGCTGCTGATGATCCGCACGAGCTGCTTTCGCTGTTGCGGGCTCGTGCACGGGATATTGCCCAGCACCATCACAGTGCCGTTGGGGCCTGTGGTATTGACCTTGAGGTATCCAACGAATATCCGGGTCTTGATACCAGTCCGGATTCGGATATCGTCGAGTGGGTTGCCCAACTGACGGGCCATCGGGATTGCATCAAGGTGGGCTTTGGCAGCGAAGGTGGTCTGTTTAGTGAGAAGTTAAAGATTCCCACCGTAGTGTGTGGCCCGGGCTCCATTGAGCAGGCGCATAAAGCCGATGAGTACATTGACATCAACCAGATGGATCGTTGTGACGCGATGCTTGACCTGTTGCTCGACAGGCTGGTTTAAGCCGACCGAGAAAGACTCGGTCGGCTTTGGATCATGTCCTGCGCTCAATCGTTAGGCGTGATCGCACGCACCGGTATGCGTTTAGCGAGCAGGTAATAAACAGGGCTGGTTAGAGCCAAACCTACCAGCCATGACAAGTCGGCACCGCCCATGAGTTGCGCGATGCGACCGGTGTAGAGTTCCGTGGAAACAAACGGGATCTGAACCGCGATCCCGAAAATATAGCAGCCCACGGCCGGTCCATTAATACGGCCGTAGATGCCGCCATCCTTTTGTAAAAAGGAGTCTACGTCGTACTCGCCGTGTTGCACAAAATAGTAGTCAACCAGGTTAATCGCTGTCCACGGCACCAACACGTAAAGCAGAAGTAAAATAAAGTTGGTGTAGCTGGCAAGAAAGGAGTCTTTAGCAAGCAACGCCATCGCAAGTGAAATTCCACAAAGACTCATGGCAGAGACCACGCGTGCGGCGGCCCGGGGAGACCAACTGGGAAATAGCGTCTGGCCGAAGGTCAGCGTGGAAAGCGCTCCGCAATACAGGTTCATCGCATTGGTCGCGGCCATGCCCACGGTGAACACAATCACAACCAAGGGGGCGAGGCTGTCGGTTAGCGTGACCATAGACGCCATCACGTTGTCATGCACTGCGCACAATCCGATGATGAGCCCTAACGTCATGGGTAACACCGAACCTAGCGTGCAACCCCAGTAACTCGCCCAGAAGGCAGGTTTGGCACCCGTGTCGGCTGGCATATAACGCGAATAATCTGAAACGTACGGAGCATAGGCGATCTGCCACAGAGCCGCGATCGACACCGTGCCTAGAACACCGGAAAGACTTACCGTATTGCGACTGAGAAAATCACTCGGTAATCCGTGCATGTACACGATCCAAATAAACGCCAGTGCCAGCACCAAGCCCGAGGCAAAGGTCATGACTCGTGTGTAGGCGTGGATGAGGTCATGGCCATAAATAGCGCCCATTACGCTGATCAGTCCGAGGACCACGATACCAGTGCTTTCCGATAGCACCGGCGCAATCAAGTGCATGGCCTGCCCGCCGACGACCAGATTAGAGGCAAAAAATCCCAAATACATGACGATCACAACGCCCACCACCAGCAGGGAGCCCAGTGAGCCAAACTGGCCGCGAGTTTGGACCATCTGCGGTACGCCTAAGCGTGCGCCCTGTGCTGAGTGCAAGGCCATAAACACCGCACCGACCATGTTGCCCAGCACCAGGCTCGCTACCGCCCAGTAAAAGGGCAGATGGAATACGCTAGCCGCCAGGGCACCTGTGACAATCGTCAACAGCATGATGTTGGAACCAAACCAGATCGTGAACAGATCTTTCGCCCGTCCGTGTCGGTCCGCCGGACTTATCGGCTGAATAGTTTGGCCTTCCAATTTTATAGGCTGTTCCCGACTGCTCATCAAACACCTCGTGGCTGATTACCAATATAAGCGCGGCGCGCTTAGCGCAACGTCCTAATCATGACGTATGACACGGATAATCGGTAGAGCGCGCCTTTAAGGCGATTAACCGCGCGAAGATTCGGCGCGTGAGCCTGAACTGCGTGAGCTTCAGTTTAAGTTCAAGGCTCACATAGGGAGTGTTCGGTTTATACTGTTTCATGTTCACGACGCCCTTTAACGCGGTTGTCAGGGCGGTGAGAAAGTCGGCAAGATCTGAGCGTTGCGGTGCAGCGTAAACGGTCTTTCTTGGCGGTAGTTCAGTGGTTGATGGCTTTACAAAATCTATGGAGGGAGAACCCTTGGTGCATACGCGGATCCGTAAATTTAATACCCGAGACACCTATCCGGAACAGAAGCTGGATAACGATCTGTGTCAGACCGTCGTTGCCGAGGGTCGGATGGTCTTTGTCCGCGGACAGATCGGGCAGAACCTCGATACCGCCGTCAACGTCGGTATTGGTGATCCGGCAGCCCAGGCTGAGCAGGCGATGATGAACATCGACCAACTGCTGCGTGAAGCCGGTTCTGAGCTGGGCCACATCTGCAAGATCACTATTTATCTTACCGATCCACGATTTCGTGAGGCCGTATACCGAGTGGTCGGCCAGTGGCTGAAGGGTGTGTATCCGGTCTCGACTGGCATCGTGGTTTCGGCGCTGGCGCGACCGGAGTGGCTGGTTGAGATTGATGTGATCGCTGTGATTCCGCCGGCGACCGGGGCATGACTTTTTCGATCGTTGCTCGATCCGCCGATGGCACAAGCTTTGGGGTCGCGATCGCCTCGTCCTCGCCGGCAGTAGCCGCGCGCTGCGCCCACGCTCGGGCCAGGGCTGGAGCCGTGGCCTCGCAAAATATTACTGACCCGGCTTTGGGTCAGAGGCTGCTGGAATCGCTTGCCCATGGCGTGCCGACCGAACAGGCCTTACGCGACACCGTGGCCAGCACCCTGCATGCGTCATTTAGGCAGTTGCTGGCCGTCGGCCCTAGCGGCCCGCCCCGTATTCATTCCGGTGCTAAGGCGCTGGGCGTCGTGGGAGAGGCCATCGGTGTTGATGCAGCCAGTGCCGGAAATCTGTTAGCCAGCCCGGATGTACCTCAGGCGATGGTGCAGGCGTTCGGGTCAGCCGAGGGGGCCTTAGCTGAGCGTCTGCTGACGGCCTTGCGAGCGGGGTTGGTGGCCGGTGGTGAGGCCGGGCCGATTCATTCAGCGGGCTTATTGGTTGTGCGTGATGTCTCCTGGCCTATCGTGGATCTGCGCGTGGATTGGCACGAGTCTGACCCCATCGGTGCGTTAGAGGAGGCTTGGCAGATCTATAAGCCGCAGGTCGAGGACTACGTACGTCGAGCCTTGGACCCGGCCGCGGCGCCGAGCTTTGGCGTGCCTGGAGACCTGTGACCCTGACGGTGACTATTGGGGTAGCAGGATGCTTGTGTCGGTTTTTTTTACAATCCGAAGCATCCTAACCGTGTGGCTTTAAATAAGTTGCAGTAAATAATTGATCACTATCGTTTTTTTATGATTGGCACAGGGATTGCTTCAACTGGGTTGAGTCTATTTTTAAGGTTTGCCGCCGACGCAACGAATGACAGTCGAACGGTACTAGGGGAGATCAAGGATGAACAAATTACGTAATACGGCATTAGCCGCGGCTGTCCTGGCTGCCTCGTTAGTCGCTCCGGCGGCTCATGCGGATCTAATTCTTACCATCAACGGTAGCCAAGTGGGTTCGACCGACCCCTCCAATACGAGTGCATCGCTTCCGTCGTCGATTAGCGTGGGCGGTTGGACGATCAGTGATCTGGGTCTGGCGGGTGTTAATGCCTTCGGCGGTAACGGCGAATTACTCGATGCACGCTCTTTTAGCGTCAGCGCGACCGGTGCTTCGGCTGGTACGGTGACGCTCGCGTTCACGGAAACCAACTTAACCGGTACGGGCGTGGCGGGTTTCAACCTGCTTTTGACCAACATCCTCAACAACGCGTCGGTCACCAGCAAGATCTATGCGGACTCAACCAACCAGGGCTACTCGAACCTGGCCAACGACACCGTGCTGGCCAGCGTTTCGCACAGCTCCACAGGCATTGGCGCATCGATTGATAATTTGGTGGGCTTCGCCAACCTGTCGGGCAGCTACTCGTTGACCGAAGTGGTGTCACTAACGGCTAATGGTGCCGGCGCGAACTTAAGCTCGGATGACGCGGTCAGCGTTCCTGAGCCAGCGGTTCTGTCGCTGTTGGGTTTGGGCCTATCTGCGGTAGCCTTCCTGCGTCGCCGCAAGTAAACAGACGCTAGAAAGCCAGTGATAAAAAACCCGGCACCAGCCGGGTTTTTTTGCTTTTGAGTTTAGGTGTCTTTTCAACACACGACCGGTTGATGACTCAACCGTCTGCCCAACGTGTGGTGCTTTAAGACCTAGAGACTATCGCTGAGTTTACCCAATGCATGGGGCGCTACCTCTAACGTGGCACCGTCGCTAAATTTCACCTGTAAGGCCGTATCGTGGGCGTTATACGCCAAATAGGTGTGGGAGCCGTTAGCTGCTCGGAACACGGCGTACAGCGTGGTGTTGGCCTGAATACTAAAGTCTGGTGTACCCAGTTCTTTCAGACTCAATAACCAATACAAGGTGTGCGAACGAGTTTCACCAAACTCTACGCTGCCGTGCTTATCCCAGGCCTTTAGGGCGCCGTCCGGATCGGCTAGGGCCTGAAAAGCCGCCAGCACGTCCTGCCAGATATCGGCAGGGGTGCCATCGACGACGCCGTGATCGGAGTAACGCTTTTGCTCGGCGGGTAAAAACGTGAGCAACCCACGCACGTAGTCAGGCTGGATGCCCAGGTAAGTGGAGGCCGGGGTGATCGGCACTATATTGATACCCATGATCTGCCGCGGTTCTTCGGTCCACCACGTGTTGTAACTGTACTTTCCGCCAAAGACCATGCTGGCGAAAGGCTTAGCAAACTCACGGGCCAACACTTCATGGTTCAAATCAAACCAGTAGGTACGCACGGAGGCAATTTCACTGGTGTACAGATAAATCCCTAAGTCGCGGATGTGCGTGTTGCCCGTGGCCTCGCCCCAAAGGATTAAGGCTGCCCACGCATTGATGGCTTCAGAGGAGGATTCTTGGTTGTTGCCGTCCTCCAGACCTGCGTCGCCGGAAGCCCAGGAGTGGCCTTCGTAGGGGTCGAAATTTCTCAGGTACGGAAAGTCGGTGCGGCCGCGCTCGTCAGTCGCGATGTCAGCGACCAGTTTATTCACCATAGGCCCCCAGGTCGTGTCGCTGGCCCAGGTGGGATCGCGCAGGGCGACGTGTGCGGCGGCCATCAGCCAATAGCCGTAGTGGAAGTGGTGATCGTTCATGGCGGACACGCTGTTATATTCTTGCGGGTAGCCTACGAAGGTACCTAGGCGGCTATCCTGCAAGAAATACGTGGCGTGCTGACCATCAAACCAACTCTTTAAGCGATCTTTAGTCTGCGCCAGTAAATCATCGCGCATGCCGGTTTTACCCTGAGCCTCTGCAATGCTCAGCAGCTGCGCGGTTGCACCCAGACCCTTTCCAATCCAATACGTGCCTCGGCCTTTTTTCAGGTAGAGCTGTTCGGCTTTCGCGTTGTCGCCAACCAGAAGGCTGTTGACGGCAGCGTTATGCTCCGCGTCCTGTAGCTTTGGCAGTACCGGCACAAAGCCACCGTAGGCGAGCGTCGTGTCGAACTGGGTGCCGAGCAATAGTCGTACCGTGCCACGCACGGTGTCATAGCTATAAGCCGACTGTGGATGCGTGCTGATGGCCGACCAATGGTGCGGGTAAAGGCCCATGAAGGTGGCGGTATTGGTCCCTTCACGGGCCACGGTGCTCACCGCAAAGTGCGTGGTGATGGTGCTTTTATCCTGATCAAACCGATAGGTTGCCCGCGTGTCGACCGGAAAGGCGTAGGCGACAGCCAGAAAAGCTTTGACGGTCTCTGGTCGGTTATCCGGCAAACCGGCGATGGAGAAATAGTGCTTGTCAGTTGGCAGCGTGATCTGAAGTTCTGTGGGACTTACCCAGGTGTGGGTCGCACCGGTAGGCGCAAACACCGCATAACTGTGGCCGCCAAGAGTAAAGGCCGTGACTCGAGGATCCCTGTCGGGCGCATCCTTTGCGATGGGGGTCGCTGCATCAGCCAAGCGGATGCGAGCTTCACCGCTACTGAGTTCGTAGTAGCTAAAAGGACTACCGTGCAGAACCGTCGCGTCCAGCGTAGCCCCGGTATCTGATGCATAGCGAATCTGCGCCAGCCAGTCGGCATGCTTGAGTAATTTGGGCTGCGTGGCGGTGACGGAAGGGCTCGTGACCGTCAGTGCTGCACGGTGCGCGTAGCGCACTTCGCGTCGACTGGAGTCGGTGGTAACGAGTTGGCGGTCGGGTAGTCCCAGTTCAAAGCCTGCGGCTGTGGCCCTGTAAGTGAGCGGATGCGCTTCTATAGGAAACGAGTTGCGCACAAACATGACCGAGGAGTACCACTGATTGGTGGGTGCTGCCTGAGTGGCGGCTTCTCCAGTCCTGTAATCAGCCGACGGCGGTAGCGGATCACCACCGGTAAGCCCGCCATGGGGTTTTACCCAATAAGCACCGGCTCCCAGCGTCACCCGGTCCTGGCTACAGCCCACGGTTGATATGCCCAGAAGAACACAGGCGACAAAAAGTGCGCGCACGGTAGAAAGGACTACCCGTCGCTGGGAGTGTTGGCGGGTCATAGGACGCCTTTTTGATTAGAAAATAAAGTTAGCACCCAGAGTCAGCGTTTCACCAATCGCTGAGGTACGTGGGTCTACGTTACCATCGGCCGTGTTGGCTGGCATGCTCAAGGGAGCGGGTCCCTGGCGGCCGAACTGAGTGCGACCCAATCCACCGTACACTTCGAGGTGCTTGGACAACTCCGGTACCTTTCGGTAGACGCCAACGTTAGTGATCGTGGCATTGTTGCTCTGGCCCCACTCAGTGGGTGTGCGGGTGAATGCCTTATTGAAATGCACGCCGCCAACGGTGAATTTCCAAAGCTTCCAGTTATAGCTCGCGCCTAACAGGCCGTCGTATTCAATCGCATGGTGCATGCCATTGTCGCTGGCGTAATTAAAGCCAGGCTGGTCAAAATAACAGTTGGCGATAGCTGCGGAATAGTCGCACTGCTGAGGTGCACCGGACCACTCACTGCGGCGAAAGCCCCAGGTAAAGCTCAAGCGCTCATTCAGGTAATAGGTACCCTGCAGAATCGCGACATCCTCGCTGGGGTGGCGCCAGCCCGGCGTGGTGGCTGCTGATTGGGTGTTGCCGATAGAGCCGTGAAAGGCGCCCTTAGCAAACGAGTTTTGCAAGCCACCGTTGCTTTGCTGATAGATCAACTCGATGAGTTGCTTGTCGTCTGAGAACTGAATAAAGCCCTCATAAAGGATGGGCGTGGGTGGGGGGATAACGCTAGACGCAGGGTTTAAAGGATAGGCCTTGTCTACCGTGGCCGCGGTGAACTCAAAGAGTATCTTTCCCTGCGGGATTTCGAACATCCGGCTGGAGTAGCGGATGGCTTTGGGTAATACACCGTAACCCGCGCCGGTTTCGGCCCAGGGACTGGATAATCCCAACGGGTAGGCAAAGGAGTCTGGGCGGGCCCAGACTCTGGCCGTTAGTGTGCCCACCTGCAAAGCACCCCAACGTGGGGCACTGATGCCGGCATGAGCGTCGATCAGGTAATGGCCGTAGATGTCTGGCCCGTTGTTGCGCTCACGGCCCGTGGCTTTGGCCTCCAGTGCGATCGCATTATCAAATTCGTACTTGCCACCGGCGGTTAATTGCACCAAACCTAAGTTAGCCGTGGTCTGTCCCGACGGCCCACCTTGGTTAACCATAGGGGTAGGGGGATTCAATACACCGCGCGGATCGTAAGGAGATGGGTTGGTCAGGCCTCGCGAACAATTATCGCAAATAGAGAACTCTTCTTTAGCAAAACCAGACAGTTCATACGGACCGAACTGCTCAGCTTGCGCGCAGCTTCCCGCGATTAAAAGAACACCGAACAGATAACGTTGGACAGCATAAACGTTCAAGTCAATTTCTCCTGAAGCGTGTGCTTATAGAAGCCACGCTGTAAGTCAAGCGAGTCTGTGTGGCCGTGAGCTTTGGCATTACGGGTGATACAGCGCGCCGGCATAGACCGGATTTGTGCAGGCCGCACCGGCTGACGTGCCACACAAGGCGTATAGCGGGTTGCGGTTAGCATCCCACAAGCCCCAGCCCGCGTCGTTGTATTGCGCCTTCCACAACTCATCAAACGCTTCAAAGTAGAAGATGGTCGTGGGCGCACCAACCCCTGTCCAGGAGTTCAACAGATCGTAATACCACTTGGCGTTCACCGGGCTCGCGGCAGTAACTTCAAGGGGATTCGATGAGTCGGTCACGCGAACCTTCCAGCCCGTCTCACCGATCACCAAGGGCAGGGTCGCGCCTATGGTTACGCTTTGATTCTGCGCATTGATGTATGAATAGCTAGCCACCCGATTGAAGGCTGTCTTAGCTTGAGCTAGCGATGCTTCCATCATGGCTTGGGCGCGCGCCGGACCGGCCGGTACCGACAGTTGCTGCCAGTCCCAAAGATAGAAGGTGGCAAAGGGGTAATCGTGCAATGACACGAAGTCGATGAGCGGCAAGATGGTGTCGGGCCTCTCACCGCTGCCGGTGAGGCCGGCGTAGAAGGTGTAATCGTCGTCCGCGGTAATCGGCTGGGATACCTGGCTGCGCACCTGAGTGATGTAGGACGCTAAGCATTGCACCGGCAAGTTGTTCGCGAACGAAGTTTCATTACCGACGCTGACAGTGGCGACCTCGTTCGAGTACTGGTGGGCCAACTGAATGGCCGTGGTGATTTGCGCGTTGTTGACGCCCGAGCCATCCACGCAGGCGCTGGTTGCGCCAGTCAAGTAGATTCCTAACTGAAAGGAAAACACGCCTGGAAAATTAGCCTGTGCGATACGCAGAATGTTCGCAGCCGTGATATCGGCACCAAACAATCGCAACAGGTTAAAACCGCCCGAGTGAAGCAGGGTCAGATCCTGAAGGATCTGCGCATCGGTAGGCACTTCTCCTACGTTGGGACCACCGGCCCGATAAGCGCTGTAGTTCACCGCTTTGCCGCTGGTGTAGACCGCTGGTAAGGGCCGTAACGTGACGTTACTACCCAGCAAGGTCACGGTAGCCGTACTCGGCGACTGCAGCGTCGGCGGTGCGGTTCCCTGCGGATTGGATAAGACCACCGTAAAACTTTTACTGCCCACAAAGGCGGCCTGGGTGGCGAGTGCAACGGTGAGGGTTTTCGGTGTGGCGTCACCGTCAGCCCAGGAGAGCTGGCCGGATGAAGCCGTGAAATCCGTACCTGCTATCGCCGTGCCGTTGGACGTGGCGTATTGCACGCTGATAGCACCGCCGTTGCCGTTCGTGCGATTTACCGTCAGCGTCACGCTGGTGGCAGTTTGGCTGACGGTGGTCGTGGCTGCAGAGAAACTTAAATTCCCCGCTGGCGGCGGTGGGGCTGAACCGGTGATGGTCACCGTGGCGGTGGTCAGGCTACCGAGCGTCGCGCCGGTCGCATTGGACAGGGTCAGCGTGAAGGTCTTCGTGCCGTAGAAAGGGGTAGTTCCACTGATGGGGATGCTGATGTTTTGGCTTACGGCATCGCCGTCATTCCAGGTTAGCGTTGCGTTTTGGCCGGTATAGTCCGTGCCATTCAAGGCACTGCCGTCACTGGTCGCGAAATGCACCGTTGCTTTGCCGGCATTTCCGCCCGTGCGCGTCACCGACAGCGTCACCGTACCGGCTTGCTGGCCAACGGCGGCAGTTGATTGCGCTAGACCCAGTGTTCCGGATGGGGCTGCCACAGGCCAGTTCTGGCCACCGCACGCCACCAACATAAGCAAGGCGCCCAGAGACGCTAAGCGGCCAAAGGTTCGTCCGGATGAGGTCAGCGATAGTGATCTGATCATGGCTTTTACGAGAGCTTCCTAATAGAGGGCCGCTTTAAGGCCTATGTAAGTCCAAGGCACGCGACCGATTCAACTGAAGATTACCGGACCAGCCTTAGGCTCGTGCGGCAATAAACAAAAATGGCGGGGTGGGCGTTTGAAACGGCGCCAAGAAGCCTTGCAGCCGATCAAAAGCCCAGTCCGTATCGCTTCTCGCTGCGGCGCTAGGCCCGAGTATGAAAGCGCTTTCCAGACCGTAGCTAAAGCTACACAGCTTTGTCAATCGCCCTATAGCGCTGCTAGGCCGTGCCAACGTGTCACGGTGCGCCGCGCCGGCTTGCGATTGGGTGGTACAGTACGGCAACCGGCTGGGCAAAGCGTACTGAGATGAAGTCTTGAGAGGCAGCCGTTGCTTATTTAAAGCATCCCCGATAAACCTAGTTGGGTGAGCATACGGACACGGTGTCAATCGAGCCTTAAGTACTGCACCGACCAAAGGGCAAAGCCAATGCAGTCAAAATTAACGAAGAGCAAAGACAAAGCACGAACCGCCTTTGCCGGTAGTGAGTCAGCGGTTACGCTGGAATCCGTGGCTAAAGCTGCGGGCGTATCGCCAAGTACGGTGTCGCGCATTCTCAATGGCACCGCCAAAGTCAGTGAGGATAAAGTGCGCGCCGTGAATGCGGCGGTGGCTAAGCTGGGGTTTCTGCCCAATCCGGTGGCGCGGTCCTTAGCGCGAGGCCGATCCATGAGTATCGGCGTAGTTTCTCAGGCGATTGACAGTCCGTTTTACGGAGAAGCACTCGCCTCAATCGAAAAAGGCCTGCTGCGCGCCAGCTACACGCCGATGTTCGCCAGTGGCCATTGGCGCGAAGAGGATGAGCGGCGCTGTATAGACCATCTGCTTAGTCGACGTGTTGATGGGATTATTTTGATTACCAGTTGTCTGCCTGACACCTGGTTATTGTCTTTAGCCAAACGCGTACCGTTGGTGCTCACCGGCCGTAAGGTGGCATCGCCACGAGTCATCTGCTTGGATTTTGATCACGTGCCGGGTGCGCGCTTAGCCGTGGATTATCTGATTGGCCAGGGCCATAAGCGTATCGCATTTTTAGGCGGACCCACGGGACATCCGGATGCTGTACAGCGATACGAGGGTTATCGTGCCGCGTTAGAAAGTCATCGGCTGACGTTTTCCAGTCGGCTGGTTGCCGTGGGTGACTACACCTACAGCGGTGGATTTCAGGCTATGCAGCAGTTGCTGACCTCCAAGGTGGATTTCAGCGCAGTTTTCGCCGCCAACGATGAGAGCGCGCAGGGTGCACTGTTAGCTTTGCACCGCCAAGGGCTACGGGTCCCGCAGGATATTTCCTTAGTAGGCTTTGATGATTTACCGTCCTCGGCGTATACCATTCCTCCTCTCACCACCGTGCATCGCTCAACCGATCAGATCGGCGAGGCTGCCGCCGATGCCATGATTAATTTGATTGAAGGCCGCCCGGCGACCCCTAAACACTCATCACCCACGCTGGCCATTCGGGAGTCCACCAGACCCTGGCGCTGAAGTGGGCCGCCTTAGCCCAGGTTAAGTTGGGCAAAAAACAGCTCAACGGGCTCCTGCCAGGCCAAGCGATTGCGCGTAAAGATGTAATGCCCGTTATTTTTGTCGGCCGGTAAACCAACAAAACGATGGCGGCCACCACTACCGGCAAAAGCCGCGAACCAGTCTTTGGGGACAGACGATCCCCACAGACGGTCGTTGTCACTGTACAGCCAGAGACTAGGCACCCGGGCCGCCAACCCGTAATGGAATAACAACGTGGCTAACTGATCCGGTCGGCAGGGACGATCAGGATGCTGCACGACATCCCCCCCGTCGCCGCCTGCAATATTAACAACGCCCACCACACCAGGCAGTGCGCCGTTGGTCAAAGACAGTGCCACTAAACCGCCGAACGATTCCCCGACCAACACGCCACGAGAGCCTATACCGGGCTGCTGGCGCAGCGTTTTAAGCACCTGGGCCATCTCATTGGCCGCGGCGGCGACCCCGTTCTCGTAGCGTTTATCCTCGCAGGCGCCGGTGTACTCCCAGTCCGGACCGCCGGTAATGCCATAGCCTAGGCGTGTGGGGATCAACACCACAAAGCCTAGGCGCGCGAAGTACTGGGCATTGGCCGGGTAGGAGACGAGCCCCATCCGCAGGCGATCGGCCACATCGGCGGGGCGTCCGTGCAGCAACATTAAAAACGGTCGACGGGTGGAATCGGCCAGGCGCACTTGGCTCACGTACAGGTCGTAGCTGGCCTTCTGGGTAGGATCTGGCCTCACGCGCACGCGCGCGACGCTCGCGCGCAGGGGGGGTTCGACGGGGTCGTTACTCTTAGCCTGTGCCAGATGCCCGCAGAGCCCCAGACTAAGCCCAACCCAAAGTACGGTGAACGCTCGCATCCAGTATCCGCTTCAACCTCACAAGAACGGTAGTTTAGCCTGATGCGGTTGTTGCTCCGGTCTTGAGTGTCTGCCGTGGCGCATCAATTTAATGCGCAGCCGGGGTTTGACACGGCCGGCAAGGCGTGTGGTAGATTCAAAACTGAAAGCGCTTTCTTGAGTGCTACTCACAGTAACCCGAGAAGGGTGCAGGCTCGGCGGTGCAAACGCCCATTTATTCCATATTTACAAGGCGAAATCGATGGCGACTGAAACCTCATTGCGTGGCAGATCTTCGGTAGTCAGTCTGGCGGCTGTCTGTGCGGCGACTTTACTGCTGTCCGGCTGTAACGGCGGCGGTGTGACGTCTTCCATGACCGGCGGCGCTAGCTCTTCCGGGAGTTCCTCGGGTAGCAGCACGTCGTCGAGCTCTAGCGGTTCTTCCACGAGCAGCTCATCGGGCGGTTCCACCAGTTCAGGATCGAGTTCCGGCTCCACCTCAAGCTCCTCCAGCTCCTCCAGCGGTGGTGGCACGGTCACCGCGACCCCGTATGTTTTGTTCTCCTCCAATTATCAGGCCTACGCCTCACAGACCGCCGGTGCCTATGTGTATAACACGCAGGGCGGGAACGTTTACGCCGGCGCGGGTGGTAGCTTTGCTTATGGCGGTTACTCCTCGCCGCAGACTGATATGGATCGAACGCAGTTGTATATTTTCCAGGTTCAGGCCGGTGCCGCACCGAATACGGCTGGGGATTACGCCTACATTGCGATTAAGCCGCCCGGCTCCAGCACCTCGGGAGTGTTTAATCCCGTAGACATCAGCCAGTCGGCCTATCTGCTCGTGCAGATGGGCAACAGTTACACGGCCTCGCAAAACAATAACCAGCCAGGTGGCGCAGTCACGGTGTTTACCGTGGACTTGAACAACGACACATCGGCGGCCGGTAACGGTTCTCAGCAAACCGCCGAATGTACCTATGATCAAACCCTCACGGCGGTGGGCTCTAACATCGCTGCTACCGCGCTGGGAGTACTGAACTACAAGATTCCCCTGAGTGCGTTTACCTGCAAAACAGGCAGTATGGCGACTTTGCAAATGACCGGTGTTGTGAACGTGGTGGTTAAGTTCACCGGCGACAAGAACCCCAGTGCGGCCAGCGGAGAGTTCGATACGATCGCGATCGGTTATATCGGCTTCACCCTCTAACCCGGGACTACGGCGCTTTTTTTGCTGACGCTTGGGTCGTTGCGCCGGGATCGGTGTACGACGCTCAGGCCAGGATCGTTATGCTCGAAGAATCGACTCACAGTGCGGCATCGGATGAAAGTGCGAAGCTGGCCGCACGTTTTTCGCCTGACTTCGTGCTGGGGGTAGCTACCGCTGCCTTTCAGATCGAAGGTGCTGCTGACCAAGACGGCCGTGGAGACTCCATCTGGGACGAGTTTTGCCGCCATCCTGGCGCCATTGCCGATGCCAGCAATGGTCTAACGGCGTGTGATCATTACCATCAGTTAGACGCGGATCTGGATCTGATTCAGAGTCTGGGCGTTAGCGCCTACCGGTTCTCCGTGTCCTGGCCCAGAGTCCAGCCTTTAGGGCAGGGCGATTGGAATGTCTTAGGGTTCGCCTTCTATGACCGCCTCATCGAAGGGTTGGTTAAGCGCGGGATCGCTGCCCATCTGACGCTCTATC
Source organism: uncultured Pseudomonadota bacterium (assembly GCA_903828595.1). Taxonomy (GTDB): domain Bacteria; phylum Pseudomonadota; class Gammaproteobacteria; order Steroidobacterales; family Steroidobacteraceae; genus CAIKMS01. The sequence goes on from CAIKMS010000023.1 coordinate 82,136, forward strand.
ACTGGGATTTACCGCAAGCTTTGGAGGAGCAGGGTGGCTGGCGCAATCCGCATACCGTGGAGTGTTTTGTGGCCTATGCCACTCAGATCGGCCAGCGCTACGGCTCGCGATTAGCCTCGCTTTGCACGTTTAATGAGCCTTGGGTAGTCGCCACTCTAGGCCACGAATCCGGCATCTTCGCACCCGGGCTAAAGGATCGTAAAGCGGCCACGCAGGTATCGCACCATTTGCTGCTCGCACACGGAAAAGCCTTGTTGGCGTTGCGTGCCTTAGGTGTGACCACAAAGCTCGGTATTGTTTTGAATCAGGCACCGCAGTATCCGGCAACTGCATCGCTTGCCGATCAGGACAAAGCGCGCCTTGATGATGGCACGTTGGTTCGTTGGTACATGGATGCCCTCTTTAAGGCTTCGTATCCTCGTGACGTGCTGGATTACTTAGGTGATGACGTGCCACAGATAGCCGCGCAGGATATGCAGATCATCAGCCAGCCCTTGGACTTCATCGGCATTAATTATTACACCCGTGGAGTGGCCGCCACCGCCAAAGAGAAGTTTGAGTCGCCTTATGAACTCACTGACATGGGGTGGGAGATTTATCCTCAAGGTTTGTACGATTTATTGGTGCGTCTGAACACCGACTACAACCTGCCCGCGGTTTACATCACGGAGAACGGAGCCGCATTTCCCGATCGATTGATTAACGGGCAAGTTGATGACCCGGCTCGCATCCGATATCTGGCGCTGCATCTTGCGGCCGTGGCGGATGCGATTGCTTCGGGTGTCAACGTGCGCGGCTATTTTGTTTGGAGTTTGATGGACAACTTCGAGTGGGCTTCGGGCTATGCCAAGCGCTTTGGGATTGTCTACGTGGACTACGCCAGTTTTAAGCGCACGCTTAAGTCCAGTGCTCTGTGGTTGCGTGATTTTACGGCGTTTCATGCGTCTAGTGTCAGCCAGCAAAAGCGCGCCTGATTGGCGTCAGCATTTTCCTAACGCGATGTTGCAGTCCGCAGTCGCTGATTGGGTGTGTGTTTGGATGATTTCAACGTTGGTCGTTTACTCACTTTATTAAGGCGCCTGTATGGATTTCTCATCGCATCGGTTGACCTGGCAGGAAAAAGTGGGCTACGGCTTCGGGGATCTTGCGTCTAATTTTTTCTGGCAAATGTTTTCGATTTACATCGCTAAATTCTATACCGACGTCTTTTTGCTCGGTGCTGCTGCGATGGGAACCATGATGTTTGTCACCCGCTTAGGGGACGCATTTATTGATCCGCTGATTGGTCTGGCTGCTGATCGAACCCACACGCGCTGGGGTCATTTCCGGCCCTACCTGCTATGGATGGCACTGCCGTTGGCCGTTACGGCTGTGCTGACCTTTACGGTGCCATCATGGGATCCGGCGTCTAAGACCGTGTATGCCTACGTGACTTTAAGTTTGATGATGGTGGCTTACTCAGCCATCAATATTCCGTATTCGGCTTTGTTAGGCGTGCTTTCACCGAACCCGGCAGAGCGCACCAGTGCTTCTACTTACCGATTTGTCATGGCGTTTTTGCCGGTATTTGTGATCGTCAATGCGACATTACCGTTGGTGCGTTACTTTGGCGGGGCTGATAATTCGGCGTATGGCTGGCAGATGACCATGGTGGTGTATTCAACGATCGCCGTCGTGATGTTTGTCGCGACGTTTTTTGCAACCCGTGAGCGGGTGAGCCCCAGTCCTGCCGTTAAGCTCTCACTGGGCCACGATCTGCGTGCTTTGCTGGCGAATCGCCCGTGGTTGATTCTTTGCATCGTGAGTATTGCTGCGCTGACCTTTGGCAATATCCGTGGCACCGTGATTGTTTATTATTTCGACTACGTTGTGCCGGGCGGTAAGCCGTATTTCGGCGCCGTGATGACCTCCGGTGCACTGGCCTTCATTACCGGGGTCATGATCACTTCACCTTTGGCCCGGTTTTTTGGTAAGCGTAACTTCTATCGGGTCTCTATGCTGCTTACCGCCTTACTCACCGCGGCTTTTTATTGGGTTCCACCGAGTAATTTGGCCTTGCTTTGGGCGATGAACGTCGCCATCAACTTTGCCGCGGCTCCCACGGCGCCTTTGATTTGGTCTATGTATGCTGATACCGCGGATTTTTCAGAGTGGCGCTGTGGCCAGCGCGCGACGGGTTTAACGTTTTCGGCGGCGTCCTTTGCGCAAAAGCTAGGTTGGGCTATCGGTGGCGCGGGCGTGGGTTGGATGTTGGCGGGTTTTGGCTATCAGCCTGGTGTCGCGCAAAACGCGTATACGGTGCATGGCATCTTGTTGATGATGAGTTTAATTCCAGCCGCCGTTGCGCTGGTAGCGGTGATTGCTCTGTCGTTTTACGAACTCGATGAGCCTACGGTTAGGGTAATGACCGACGAGCTGCAGGCGCGTCGCCTGCAGACGCAGTCTTAGATCCCAGACTTCAGCGCCGATCGATCTTGATTTTTTAAGAGTCTGTGTCGCGCGGCTGACCCGTCGCGTCACGCGGCGGCGTTAACCCGCGCAAGGCTTAGACGTTTTTGACGGCCGTGTAGAGTAAGACAAGCAGAATCGTCAAAAGCACAAAAGCCAGAATCTTTTTGATCACACCGCCTGATCGGTGACTCGGTTGACTGGGCTGACTGGTCGCCATGGCGTTAGGTGTCGTGCTTTCAGCTACGGGCACGCGCTTTGGAGCCGGCCCTCCCAATTGTTGACTGTAGCTTAGGCCGCTGCCTGGAATGCCCACGGTGATGCGTGGTTTACGCCGTCCGCCGAAGGTAAGCCACGCACCGCGACGGCCTATGGAGGCAGACACGCCGGACTTCGACAGATTAAGTCGCAGCCCCGGCGCAATACGAATTCGTTTGGAAAAGCGTAAACCCATAAGGCATTGTACGCCGCGGGATCCTTCGAATATACCACCGCTCACGCGTAGCGTTTTCTCCCCACAGGCTTTGCCTCAGACCAAGGCAGTGGGTGGGTGTGAGCCGGTTAGCGACAAAGATTCCCGGCAGGCTTTAAGCACCTGCCGGGGGGTTGTGCGCGCTTAAGGGCGTGCAGCTAAGATAGCGTCCAGTAATGCGGGCTTGCTGGTGTCACGTTCGAGGTGGGGATAACGCAAGCCGTCGTAATACTCCACATCAATCGTGCGATAAAAGTTATTGCGTTTAACCAGTAGGTGCAAAGGCTCGCGACTTTTTTGGTGTAAAACCAGACTGTCTTTCAACAGGCTTTGCTCAAAACTGGCGCCATCAACCGCTACTAATTGCATGCCGGCGGTTAAACCGGCTTTAAACGCCGGGCTGTCCCACAGGACGCTCTTGAGTATGCCCGTATCGTCAACTGATACGCCCAGTGAGTACAGCAGGTTCAGCGCATGAGGTTGATCATCGCTGGCTGTCAGGTACAGGTTGGGTGTGTCGTTATAGACCAGACGGTAGCCGCCGCGCGTGATGCCATCCAGCGGGGCGCCCGCCGCGTGCTCGGTGAGGCGACGAGTCAAAAAGCCGGACCAGTCATAGGGCTGTACGGCGTTCAAGGCGGCCACAATGTCGGTGAATTTGTAAGTCACCGGAACAAAGCTTGCGTTGTTGATCCCGAAAAAGCTGCGTGCAAAGTCATCCAACGAGCGAGTGTTGTGCGACAACTCACGAATCAAAGTGTCCGCATCCAGCCATACCAGCTCGCCTTCCTCGTAGTAGTCCTCGAAGCGCTGCCAGTTCTCCCAGGAGATTGGTCGACGTGGATTGATGATCTCGTCATTGGTGGTATCGGCCAGCGTCCGCCACGAACGACCTGGGGTGTGGTCGTAATAGGCGGCGGTAACGGCCAGGCTGTCTAGGGCCTCTGGGAGCGTCATCAGACCCGCGCGACTGGTGAGAATCTCTCCCCAGTACTGGGTCTGGCCCTCGTAGACCCACAACAAGCTGTTGCGCATCGGTACGTTATAGGTGGGCGTCCATAGGTCCTCGGGGCGGCGGAACTTGCCGTTCCAGGAGTGGGTGTACTCATGAGCCAGCAGACTGCGGCCGCCCAAGCTCTTACCCCAATCCTTGAAGTAATTGCCGTTAAGGCCATCCTCGCTGGACTGGTGGTGTTCGGTGCCCTGATGAGCCAGATGATCCGACAAAGACAATAAAAAGTCGTAGTGATCGTAATGATGCGAGCCGTAAAGCTTAATAGCCTGCGCGACTAACGCACGATGCGCCGCTAATACCTGATCGCTAGGCGCTAACTGGTCGGCTCGATCGGCAAAGACCTGAAGATGAACCGGGATGCCATCGCTGGTGCTTAGATCAATGTCGTTGTGATGAACGCCGGCATACAGCGGTGAATCGCCCAGCGTCTCCACCGTGGTGCGATTAAATACCGTGTGTTGCCCCTCCTGAGTACGGCTGCGCAAGGCGGTGCCGTACTTCCAGTCTTTAGGCAGGGTCAGGTCCGCATCCACCGGAATCTGGCGAGTGTAATAGCCAGCCGGATAGATCAAATTAGAGGTCCACTCCAAGATCATCAGATTGGGGCTGACCTCTGTGCGACCCACGTCGGTGTTCACCGGTGACAAGTACTGGAAGTCCAAATCCAGATTAGCCACGCCGGCAGGCACGTTGACGTGAAACGCATACATCGATAGCGGGTCGCGTACCCAGGCTAAAGGTTTGCCGTTTGCTTGCACGGTTAAGCCAGCCAACTTATCCAAAGGCCCTTCGGGCGCGTGCGTGCCGGGGATCCACTCCGGATACAAAAGCGTTAACGGGCCGGCCGTGACAGGTAACTGTTCATGCACGCGAAAAACGCGACGACTGATATCCGTGGCATCTACCGAGACTTTGAGAACTCCGGGATACGGGCGGTCGACGGGGGCCGGTAGATTGGAACTAACGGCGGTGTAGACGGGACCGGGGCTTGCGCTGGCAACCCAAGGAATCATCAAAGTGCAGAGTAGCCAACTGGTAGTGGCACGAAACGAACGCGGCATGAATCGAAACTCCCCGTAGCGCCAGGCTTAAATAGCCGTCGATGTGGTTGTGGTCACGGCTATGCGTCAGCCGAGCCTTATGGTCGTGGGTCATGGTCGGGGTGCAGCCCGCACGGCGCCCAGCCCGGTCACCGGTTTAAACGACGTGACGTGCCCGTCGCTTAAGTCTGCATTGCCGGTAACAACCCATACCCGGCGTCATTAAATCATAATTCCTAACAGCAGGCTTATGGGGTTAGGGCGCGCCACAGGTCACAGCGATACCACTAAGCGCTACATACGGCTTACCAGCGGCACTGTTAAACTTTAAAGCCTTAACAGGGCAAAGATAAGGAACGGGCGCCGTGGTCAAGACCCGGGTAGGTTACAAGCTGTGTGGCTACATCCGAGCTCGGCGGCGGGCCTTATTGGTCGTGGCGGCGTGGACATTGGGGGAGGGCAGCTGCCCTTGGTGCACCGCCGCAGCCAGCAGTCCGCTAGCCGACGACAGCACCACCGTCAACGAGGCCAGTCAGCCAACGTCAGTGTCGGTAGCCACCGATGAGGCTCACCCCGATAGCGCCGTCTCGCCTCGTTTTGCGGCCTACTGGGGGGTTCAAGAGTTAGGGCCGTATTTGGTCTTGGTGGATGGTATTCCGGTCACCTCGATATTTTCCTCGACGGTAGAGCGGGTGGACTTGGCGGCCGTGGAAACCGTGGAGGCGACCGATACGATAGCGCCAGTGCGATACGCGATGTCTCCAGCTTTAGGTGTCATACAACTCAGCCGTTACAACGCGGCGCTTACACCGGGTTTGCTTTACGCCAGTGTAGGAAGTTTTAGCTCGGGAGCCTTCGGTATATCCAGCGCCTTACCGTCTAGCGGTGCCTACAGTCAGGCTCTTAGCCTGGATGGACAGCGTGACAATCTGCGGGGTGAAGATGTGAGTAGCGCCGACGCACATCTGCTTTACCGCGGCGAGTGGCGACAGGATAAGGCCTTACTGCGGCTGAGTATTCAAGGGCTCACGCAAACCGACAATCCCTCCAGTCCGTTCGTGCGCGCCGTGCCGCTTTTGATTGACCGTCCCTTGGACGCTAATGATCAGCCGCCGGGCTCGCGTCTGGGTAGCCACCGATGGGCTATTAGCGCGGACTATACTCGGGTACTGCGTGGGGGCGAGTGGCGCAGTGCCGTGGCCTGGCAAAAAACCACGGCAGCTGATTTACGCGGATTTTTACGGCTGCCATTTTTCTTAGATGCTATTCCCAACGCTGACGGTTACACACAGAGCCGCTCGTTGGATACGATTTTTCTAGACAGCCACATAGACTGGCGTTTCTCGAACTCGTTTGGGATAGCGCTGGGCGTGGATTTTCAATCGGGTCAGTCGAAGCAATTTAGTGAAACCTTCACCTATAACGCCCCGGTGTTCGGCAGTTTGGCGGCCCTGCAGCCGCGCGATGCGTTGCAGCTTAACAGTCGCTCCAGCGTGTTGGATCAGCGCCGAAACGCGGGCGTCTATGGACAAGTCGAGTGGCGCTACAACCCTCGGTTAGAGGCAACGGCCGCGCTACGCTTCTCGCACAATGCCGAACGCCGTGAATCAGCGGCAAGCTTAATCTCCCCCGGCGACTTTAGCGTTTCCGCCACGGATTCAACGACCCGCCAGGTCCCCAGTGCGGGTGTGGGTCTGCGTTGGCATGCCTGGGGTGACATCGCCCATGACAACCAAGGTCTGACGGTGCGAATGTTGCAACGGGAAACCTCACAACCGGCCCCTTTGGATTTGGGTCCGGCGTATACACCGGACATATTAAAAGCCAGTCGAAGTTCACGCACCGAGTTCGGACTGCGCGAGGTGGTCAGTGACGAACAACTCGGGCTGGATGCCATGGTCAGCCGCACTCGGGTTAACCACCTGATACTGCCGCAAGCGGATCCGTTGGGTAATCCGCAGCTGGCAACGGCTGGCAACGCGGCATTGAGTGCGCTGGATTTAACGATTGAGTACCGACCGGCCTTTACTAAGGATTGGCATTGGACGGCCAGTGGCGGCCTCCACAAGGCCAATTTTGATTCCACCGTGGCGTTGGAAAATGGCGTGAATGTGGATTTGAGCGGTCACGATTTGTCGTTCAGCGCGCGCCAGGTCGCGGCCGTCAGCGCAAGCTTTGATCCCGCACTAGGGACGCATGCCGCGCTGAGTTTAAATTACACCGGTCGTCGTTACCTGGATAGGCTGAACCAATCCTTGGTGGGTGGGTACAGCATGCTGGAAGGCAAGCTGGGTTATCGCGCTCGTTGGGTTGGACTTTTGTTTAAAGTCAGCAATCTGACCAATCGCCGGGAGCCCGTTGAAGAAAGTGAGTTCGGCGATGAGGCCTTTTATCGCCTAGCGCCCCGCAAGTTCACCCTGGAAATATATTCGACTTGGCGGTAATCACCATGGTGTCAGATCGCGCCTTTTGCTTATCATCACGGCATGCATAGTTACTGGCCCTCAACCCGGCGTTGGCGCTTAGCCTTTCTGGCGATCCTGCTGTCGTCTAGCCTCGTGGTGGGCTCTACCTGGTCGGTCTTTAGTCATACCTGGGACGAGCCTGAGCACTTAGCCGCCGGTCTGTCACTGCTGGATCACTACCGCTACGACTACGATATCCAGCATCCGCCCTTAGGTCGGGTGGTGATGGCGGTGGGGCCTTATCTGTTGGGGGCTCACTCGGAGGGCAAGCCACCTCCGGATGGGCGACCGGAGGGCGTGGCCATCTTGTACGAGCAGGGCCATTACCACGAGTTTTTGGTAGCAGCTCGCGCGGGGATGTTGATCTTTTTGTGGCTGTTGTTTTTGGCGACCTACCAGTTTGCGCACCGTGCCTGTCGCAACGAAGCAGAAGCGGTGCTGGCGGTGGGCGCTGTGGCGCTGACGCCGGTGATTTTAGGTCAAGCGGGCTTAGCCAGTCTGGATGTGCCGGCCGTAGCAACGACTCTGTGGGCGATGGTGGCGCTGTCTTATTGGCTGGAAAAAGGCACACGAGGCTCGGCGGTAGGCATGGGAGTGGCGGGTGGGCTGGCGGTAGCCACCAAGTTATCGGCCATCCCGTTTCTGGGTCTGGCTTGGCCTACGCTGGCTGTGGTGCACGGTGTCACTGGATCCCCTTCAATCGCCGCGCGGGTCGGGTTCAAAGGTCGCAGCCGACAGATCGCCTTGAGTTTGTTGGTAGCGCTTTTCGTGATTACGCTGGCCTACGGCGGGCGCTTTAAGTACTACACCGATGCTTCGCATAAGTTTAATCAGGCGCTTTTCTATTTGTTTGGCCGCACCGGCCAGTGGCATGACTGGGCGTATGCCTTTGCCGAGAAAGTGCCAATGCCGGAGGCTTGGCAACAGTTGTTGGGCGGTATCCAGGCTCTGCAGGTGCACAACATCAGCGGTCACCAGTCTTACTTGCTCGGGCAAACCCGAACATCGGGCTGGTGGTATTTTTATCTGGTCGCACTGGCGGTAAAAACTCCGCTGCCCCTGCTGTTGCTGGGGGTTGTAGGGTTGCTGCAGTCGGCTTATGACGGGCTTCGGGCCCGCCTGGCGTGGCGCGTAGCACCGCTGGCCCTCGCGCTGGTTCTTTTGGTCTTTGTCAGTGTGTTTAGCCACATCAACATCGGTGTCCGGCACGTCTTGGTGCTCTATCCGTTCTTGGCGATGGGTGCGGCGTACGCCGCTGGCAGCGCCTGGTTATTTGCGCACTCTGGGCGAGCTTTCGCTACGCAGTGGCCACGGCGCCTGCCTTGGGTTGCCACCGTTGGGCTCTTGGGTTGGTTACTGATTACCAGCGTGCGCTCTTATCCGGACTATTTGGCCTATTTTAATGAGACGGTGAGTGACCCTGAGCAAGTGCTGGTTGACTCTGATCTGGATTGGGGACAAGACCTGTTCCGCTTAGAAGCGGCGTTAAAAGCGCGCGGGGTCGAGAGGCTAAGCTTCGCGTACTTAGGCACTGCGGATCTGGCGCGCGAGTCGCTGCCAGCGTACACACTGTTAGCACCCAACGAACCGACCACCGGTTGGGTGGCGGTCACGGCGCTGGCGCGCATGCACGCACGCGGCGGTTATGATTGGCTGAAGGCCTATCCGGTGGTGGAGCGAGTGGGTAAAACCATTGACCTGTACCACGTACCCGTCGGAGCGCCACCTTAGCTGAGTTGGGCGCACCCAACGATCCGCGCTATCATCATCAGTTCGCATACGCTTAAGCTCCCCAAGGGTCGTTGGCGGGCGTGGTTGAAGGAATTTTTCGTGTTTGATCATGTTTACAGTTGGCTCATCAGAGTTTTGTTGTTCGCACTGTTTATCCATTCGGCCTGGATGAAAGCTCAGTCACGTTCTGACTTTGAGGGCGTGTTAGCCGCTTATCAGTTGTCGCCGAGTTCCTGGATATTGCCGCTGAGTTTTATCTTGCCGTGCGTCGAGTTTCTAACCGCCCTGAGTGTGCTGGGCAGTCCCAGCCGGACGTTGGGAGCATTGATGGCATCGACATTGCTTTGGATATACGGTGCGGCGATCGCGATTAATTTGTGGCGGGGGCGCCGGGATTTAGATTGCGGTTGCATGGGCCCTGGCGCCAAGCGACCCGTGGGTTGGTGGATGGTCTGGCGAAACGGGCTGCTTGCGATCTTAGCTTTAGTCCTTACGCTCCCCAGTGCTGCGCGCAACTGGGCATGGCTGGATGTGGTGACGTTGGCACTGAGTGCCGCTGCGTTCACGGTTTTATATCTCGCGCTGGATCGGCTTCTTAGCCATTCGGTTTATACGGCTGAAGAGAGGTCCTGATGAATCCTTTGTTTGTTTCGCAAGCCATCCTGTGGGTCGTGGTGTTAGCGCTGGCGGTGGTGGTTTTAGCGTTAGCACGTCAGGTAGGCGTGCTGCACGAGCGAATCGCACCGGCGGGTGCCTTGATGATGGGCCAAGGACCTAAAGTCGGCGAGGCGGCACCGATCGTGCCGGTACTGGATCGGGTCGGTCGTGAGATAACTGTAGGTGGAATCCGCGCTCAGGCCACCAGCCTGTTAGTAGTGTTTGTGTCGCCAACCTGTCCGGTCTGCAAGAGCTTGGTGCCGATGCTTAAATCGGCGCGTAAGACTGAGGCTTCCTGGCTTGAAATTGTGCTCGCCAGTGATGGTGATGAGGCGGCGCAGGCTAAGTACATCGCCCGCGAGGACTTAAACATGTTCTCTTACGTGCTATCTACGCCTCTGGGCCTGACTTATCAGGTCGGTCGCTTGCCGTTTGCGGTTCTTATCGATGAGCAGGGCGTGCTGCGCGCGCGCGGTTTGGTGAATTCGCGTGAACATCTAGAAAGCCTTTTTGAGGCCAAGCGGTTAGGCGTCGCATCGCTGCAAGAGTACTTAGAAGGCAAAGTTCGCACGAAGGCCTAAGACTTCAGGCTTTGAGCTTTATTTTGAGCTTGAAATACACACACGCGTGGGATCGGCCTTGACGCTGTCTTGTGCTGATCTGCACACTAGACGGCCCGTCACCACAAAGATTTGAACTCATGCCAGTCATTACGTTGCCCGATGGCACTCAGAAACCTTTCGCCGAGGCGGTCAGCGTTACGCAGGTGGCCCATGCCATTGGGGCTGGACTAGGCAAAGCCGCGCTGGCCGGCAAAGTCAACGGTAAGTTGGTTGACTTAAGTTATCTGATCGACACGGACGTGAGTTTAGAGATCGTTACGCCTAAGCACGCCGATGCTCTGGAGGTGTTGCGTCATTCCACCGCGCACCTGCTGGCCCAAGCCGTGCAGTCAATCTATCCCGAGGCCCAGGTCACTATCGGTCCGGTGGTTGACGACGGATTTTTCTACGATTTCGCCTTTTCTCGGCCGTTTACGCCGGATGACCTGGTGTTGTTCGAGAAGAAAATGCACGAGTTGGTGAAGGCCGATCTTCCCGTATCGCGTCGAGTGATGCCGCGCGACGAGGCCATCGCTTTATTTCGCTCGATGGGCGAGCACTACAAAGCGCAGATCATCGACAGCATTCCGGTTGGTGAAGAGGTCAGCCTGTACGGGCAGGGCGAATGGTTTGATCTGTGCCGTGGCCCCCACGTGCCATCCACGGGCAAGCTCAAAGCCTTCAAATTGATGAAGGTAGCCGGTGCTTACTGGCGCGGTGATGCCAACAATGCCCAGCTCACTCGGGTATACGGCACCGCCTGGGCGGATGAGGCGCAGTTAAAGGCCTACCTTACCCGACTGGAGGAGGCCGAAAAACGCGATCACCGACGCATCGGTCGAGAGTTGGACTTGTTTCACCAGCAAGAGGAAGCCGTTGGCAGTGTGTTCTGGCACCCGAAGGGCTGGACCTTGTGGCGCACGATTGAAGCCTACCTGCGCGATCGTTTAGAGGCGGCGAACTATCAGGAAGTGAAGACGCCACAGCTGCTGGACCGTGTGCTGTGGGAGAAGACCGGCCATTGGGATAACTACCGCGCCAATATGTTCATCGCCGAGTCCGAGGAGCGCGTGCTGGCGGTTAAGCCGATGAACTGCCCGTGCCACGTGCTGATCTACAAGCAGGGCATCAAGTCTTACCGCGATTTACCGTTGCGCCTGGCGGAGTTTGGATCCTGTCATCGTAATGAGCCGTCCGGGGCGCTGCACGGGTTAATGCGCGTTCGCGCCTTCACCCAAGACGATGCGCATATATTCTGCCTTGAAGACCAGATTAATTCCGAGACAGTCGCTTTTTGCGCGCTACTGCAGAGTATTTACGCAGATTTCGGGTTTACCGACGTTAAGGTCAAGTTTTCCACGCGGCCAGCGCAGCGGGCCGGCAGTGACGAGACGTGGGATCGTGCAGAGCAGGCACTGGAGTCGGCGGCCCGAGCCGCAGGTCTGGAAGTCGTTCTAAACCCCGGCGAGGGGGCTTTCTACGGTCCTAAATTAGAATTTGTGCTGCGTGACGCCATCGGTCGCGATTGGCAGTGTGGCACACTGCAGGTCGACTTCGTACTTCCTGAGCGTTTGGACGCCGAGTTTGTGACGGATGCAGGGACGCGCGCCCGCCCGGTGATGCTGCATCGGGCGATACTCGGGAGTTTTGAGCGGTTTATCGGTATCCTGATCGAGAATTACGCAGGCAAGCTGCCCGTTTGGTTAGCGCCGGTTCAGGCGGTGGTCATGGGAATCACGGATCGCCACGCGGCATTCGTGCAAGAAGCTGCTGATTTCCTTAAAAATCAGGGGCTTCGAGTCGAAACTGACTTGCGTAACGAAAAGGTCGGATTTAAAATCCGCGAACACACGCTGCAACGCGTGCCGTTTTTATTGGTGGCGGGAGACCGAGAGGTTGAATCCCGCAGTTTGTCCGTGCGCTGGCGCTCCGGCGAAGAGCTCGGTTCTCTGTCTTTAGAGGCAGTGGCCGAGGCTATTCGTGCGCAGTCCCAGCGTCGCGGTTTATCTACATTGGAGGATTGACCTATCTCAACCACGAAGCGCGTGCGGCGTAACGACGAGATTTTAGCGCCGACGGTGCGCGTTATTGCCGATGATGGCGCTCAGTTAGGGGTCTTACCCCGCGCTGAGGCCCTGGCCCTTGCCGCCTCTCAAGCGATGGACTTAGTAGAAGTTTCACCGACAGCAGAACCGCCGGTCTGCCGCGTGATGGATTTCGGTAAGTTCTTGTTTGAGCAGAACAAAAAATCTCATGCGGCCAAGCGCAAGCAAAAGCAGACGCAGATCAAGGAAATCAAATTCCGCCCGGGTACGGACGAGAACGATTACCAAATCAAGCTGCGCAATATCATTCGCTTCCTGGAAGATGGCGATAAAGCCAAAGTCACGCTGCGATACCGCGGTCGTGAATTGGCTCATCAAGAGGTAGGACGACGGCTGCTGGATCGTTTGGTGCTGGATTTGGCCGCCAATGCAGTCATCGAACAAAATCCACTTATGGAAGGCAAACAGATGGTGATGATGTTTGCTCCTAAGAAAAAGCAATAAATTCAAAAATCCGTTATAGTTAGCGGCTCGGCCGTCATAAGCTGAGAACACAAGTGACCGGTCGGCTAGCCCGACCGAGCCCGCCCGTAGCCCATTTCAATGGTGTGACCGGGTAATAAGTGCCGCAGAACCGATGATCAAAAACGGTATCTGCGGTTAATGGAGTAGTGCAATGCCCAAGCTGAAGAGCAGCCGGGCCGCCTCGAAACGTTTCCGTAAAACGGCAAACGGCTTCAAGCGCGCCCAGTCCCACCGTCGTCACATCCTGACGAAGAAGTCGTCCAAGCGTAAGCGTCAGCTTCGTTCCGGCATGATGGTCCATGAAACGGACGTCAACCGGGTCAAGCAGATGTTGCCTTACGCATAACCGACCGTCGATTAGGAGTCCGATATGGCACGAGTAAAACGCGGCGTCATCGCTGGCCGCCGCCACAAAAAGATCTTAGGTAAAGCCAAGGGTTACTACAACGCTCGCCGCAAGGTGTTCCGTGTAGCCAACCAGGCCGTTATTAAGGCCGGTCAGTACGCCTACATTGGCCGCCGACTGAAGAAGCGTGATTACCGCGCGCTTTGGATTCAGCGTCTCAATGCCGCGGCGCGTCTGCACGGCTTGTCCTACAGCCGTTTAATCCACGGCGTGAAGTTGCTGGGCTTAGGCTTGGATCGTAAGTCGTTGGCCGACTTAGCGATGAACGAGCCGGATACGTTCGGCGCTCTCGCCCAGCAGATTTTGGCTGTCGTTCCACCCAAGACCGCGCTCGCCGCCTAAGGCGACTGGACGGGATTGGGTGTCTGCGAGCCTGTATTGCTTAAGCGATACAGGCTCGCGTCCTTTGTGGAGCCACCCCTTTGGATTTAGAATCACTGGTTTCTAACGCTCTGACTAGCATTCAGGCCGCCACCGACAGTGCCGCGCTGGAAGCGGTGCGTGTGGGCGTTTTGGGTAAGAAAGGTGCTTTAACCGACTTGCTTAAAGCTTTGGGCAGCCTATCCGCCGAGGACAGACCGGCCGCCGGCGCGCGCATCAACGAAGCAAAGACACGATTGTTTGAGGCCATTGAGGCGCGTCGTAGCCTGCTGGACTCGCAGGCCGTGGCTAAAGTATTGGAAGAAGGCCGCTTAGATGTCAGCCTGCCAGGCCGTGGCGCTAAGACCGGCGCATTGCACCCGGTGACGCGGACCCGCCTGAGAATCGAGGCGATTTTTCGCTCCGCGGGCTTTGGCGTAGCGTTGGGACCCGAAGTGGAAGATGACTTCCATAACTTTGAGGCCTTAAATATTCCGGCTGATCACCCCGCGCGTGCCATGCACGATACCTTTTATTTCGGTGATGGCCGATTGCTGCGCACTCACACTTCGCCGGTGCAGATTCGTGCGATGACCAGCCAGCCGTTACCGCTTCGTTTGATCATGCCAGGCCGCGTGTATCGCTGTGATTCGGATCAAACCCACACACCGATGTTTCATCAGGTAGAAGGCTTGGTGGTTGATGAGGATGTGTCGTTTTCTAATCTGAAGGCGATTCTTAAGCGCTTCTTAGAAGAGTTTTTTGAAAAACCCTTGGCGATACGCCTTCGCCCGTCTTACTTTCCGTTCACCGAACCGTCTGCTGAAGTCGATTGCGCCTGCGTGTTTTGTCACGGCAAGGGTTGCCGGGTCTGTAAGCAAACCGGCTGGTTAGAAGTCTTAGGCTGCGGCATGGTGCACCCTAATGTATTGAAGCAGTGCGGCATTGATCACGAACGCTACCGGGGCTATGCCTTTGGTATGGGCATTGAACGATTAACGATGCTGCGTTATGACGTGAACGATATTCGCCAGTATTTTGAGAACGATTTGCGCTTTTTAGCGCAGTTCGAGCAGGGTTAAGACTATGCGCGTATCACGAGCTTGGCTGGAGTCCATGGTGAGTTCCGGTTGGGATGCGATGCAGCTGTCGCATCGACTAACCATGGCAGGGTTTGAGGTGGAGGGGCAAAGTGCCGCTGCCGGAGCCTTTGATCAGGTCGTCATCGGACGGGTGGTTAAATGCGAGCCGCATCCGGCCGCGGACCGCCTGAAAGTCACTGAGGTCGACATAGGATCGGCGCAATTACTGCAGATTGTCTGTGGCGCCTCTAACGTACGTGCTGGACTGACTGTGCCCGTGGCCTGCGTGGGGGCCACCTTGCCTGGGGATGTGCACATCAAGCGCGCCAAGCTGCGTGGCGTGGAGTCCAACGGCATGCTGTGCTCGGCGCGCGAGTTAGGTCTGGGTGAGGATGCCGAAGGGCTGCTGGAATTGCCTTCTGAGCTGCCTTTGGGTCGAAACTTTCGTGAGGCTTTGGAGCTTGACGATATAATCTTTGAGTTGAACTTCACGCCCAATCGCGGTGATGCCTTAAGTACCCTGGGTCTGGCTCGGGAAGTTGCCGTGTTATGCGGTCAACCGCTGCGCATGCCAGAACTCAGTGTGGTTGCGGTCAGTCACGATCAGCGCGTAGCTGTCACGCTATCAGCTCCCGGCGCTGGGCGGTTTCTTGGGCGGGTCATCACCGGTTTAAACCCACAGGCTATCACCCCGTTGTGGATGAAAGAGCGGCTGCGCCGCGCCGGGCTACGTAGCCTAGGTCCTTTGGTTGATGTCACCAACTACGTGATGCTGGAGTTAGGCCAGCCCATGCATGCGTACGACCGTCGTCGCCTGAGCGGGGCGATAAACGTACGTTTAGCCAAAGCAGACGAGCCGTTGACCTTGTTAGACGGCACGACGCTACAGCTTAAGTCGGACGTCATGGTTATTGCCGATGACGCCGGCGCGGTCGGTTTGGCCGGCATTATGGGCGGTGAGAAATCTGGCATTGCGGCCGATACCACCGAGGTGTTTTTAGAGGTGGCTTGGTTCGCACCATCAGCAATCGCCGGCCGTGCCCGCCGCCATGGATTGCTCACCGATGCCTCACAACGCTTTGAGCGCGGGGTGGATCCCGCAGGACTGGAGCGGGCGATGCAACGGGCTACAGGCCTGCTGTTGCAGCTGGCCGGAGGGCAGGCTGGTCCTGTGGTGAGCGCGGATGCGCCGTCGCAATGGCCGGTACGAAATCCCATACTGCTTCGAGAAAAATCAATTAAGCAGTTGATTGGTATCGAGATAGAAGCCGAACGAGTGCAGAAAATACTGCTGGATTTAGGCATGGGCGTAGCGCCGGTTTCGGGCGGTTGGCAGGTCGAATCCCCGAGCTGGCGTTTTGATATCGCGCTGGAGGCGGACCTCATTGAGGAGTTAGCCCGGGTTTACGGCTACAACCAGATTCCCGAGATCGACGCGCTGACCCCAACGCTGCCTTATTTGCCCAGTGAGCACCGGGTGTCGGACGAGCGTCTGGCGAGCCTGCTGGTGGATCGTGGTTATTTTGAAGCCATCAATTACACCTTCGTGGACCCCGCCCTACAAAGCGTACTGTTTGCCGATGCGTCGACCCTGGCTCTGGCGAACCCATTGTCCAGCGAGTTGGCCGTCATGCGGGTCTCTTTGTGGAGTGGGCTGGTCAAGAATCTGAAGGCGAACAGCCGCCGGCAGGCCGACCGAGTGCGCCTATTTGAAATCGGCTCACGGTTTGTGATGAACCTAGGCCAACTTCAAGAGATCCACACGGTAGCCGGCTTGGCTTGGGGTCGAAGCTTTAGCGAACAGTGGGGTCTTAAGGCCCAGGGCGTTGATTTTTATGACGTCAAGGCCGACGTAGAGGCGCTGCTCGCGCTAAGCGGCCAGCCTGCGGTGACCTTTGCAGCGGCTAATCTGCCCACCTTACACCCTGGGCGCACCGCGCAAATTAGCGTGAACGGCGAGGCTGCTGGTTTTATCGGTGAGTTGCACCCTAAGGTAGCGGCAGAGCTCGACCTGGACGGGGCGGTCTATTTGTTCGAACTTGATGTCGAAAAGATAAACATAGCGCAAATACCTGTTTCTAAAGATATTTCACGCTTTCCCTATATCCGTCGGGACATCGCGGTCGTGGTCAATGAAGCTACCACTTTCAACGAGTTGCAACATTCTGTTACTGTAGCGGCGTCGGGCCTTTTGAGAGAACTCAAGGTTTTCGACGTTTACCGGGGTAAAGGCATAGAAACCGGCAAAAAAAGCGTGGCTTTAGGCTTGATTTTGCAGGAAAATTCTCGCACTTTGACGGATGCAGAAGCCGATTCGGTTGTTCAGCGTGTCACCACCGCCTTGAACGCGGATCTTCAGGCCGTTCTGCGAGATTAAAGATGACGACGCTCTAAAGATTAGAGCCGGCGCGGGGGAGAGGGCACATCGTTAGCATGGCATTGACGAAGGCAGAGATGGCCGAGGCGCTGTTTAATCAGCTCGGCCTCAATAAGCGCGAAGCGCGCGAACTGGTCGATCTGTTCTTCGAGGAGGTGCGCCATGCGCTCTCCAACGGAGAGCAGGTCAAACTGTCCGGGTTCGGCAACTTCGATCTGCGCGATAAAAATCAGCGTCCAGGTCGCAACCCTAAGACGGGCGAAGAAATTCCGATCACGGCGCGCCGTGTGGTCACTTTCCGTCCGGGTCAAAAACTCAAAGCTCGAGTAGAAGCCTATGTTGGAACCGAGCAATAACGCCGAACTCCCGGCCATTCCCGGGAAACGCTACTTCGCCATCGGCGAGGTCAGCGAGTTATGCGGCGTGAAGCCGCACGTACTGCGTTACTGGGAGCAGGAGTTTCCGCAGCTTAAGCCCGTCAAGCGCCGCGGTAACCGCCGTTATTACCAACGCCAGGACGTTCTGGTGATTCGGCAGATTCGTGGTCTGCTCTACGATCAGGGTTTTACCATCGGTGGCGCACGCCAGAAGCTTGCCGGTGAGGAAGCCCGTGAGGATGTCACGCAAAGCCAGCAGATCGTGCGTCAAGTTCGCACCGAGCTGGAAGAACTGCTCAAACAATTCAAGCGTTAGCGCCACGGTCCGAACGCTTGGGTTAAACCGGCGCGTTGCGTTACACTAGGATCAAGCCGCGCCTTGATCGCGGTTAGTCAGTTGCCTCGGTCGGGGCGTAGCGCAGCCTGGTAGCGCACTTGCCTGGGGGGCAAGGGGTCGCAAGTTCAAATCTTGTCGCCCCGACCACTTTATCCCACGCGTCACCCGTCGGGTTAAGCTCAGGCAAGCCAGGCGAAACAAGGCGCGACCGTCGCCGGCAGCGGAGCCCAACCTAACTCCCCAGCGCCCTAAAGCCCTAAGCCCCTAACGCCCGATCGCACAGCATCACCGCGCGTGACAGTGCTGCGCAGCCTTCAGTGGCTTTTTGCGGGTGGGCGATCGGACGAGTCTGTCATCGGGTAGACTTCACAAGACGTGTCAGAGCCTGTGACGACCCGGAGTTTGCCCGATGAATGATGCCAAGATCGCCACGCCGCGCGTTGGCCCTCGCGAGTTGGTGCAGACCACGCTGGCGGTGCTCGCGTTGGTGGGGCTGTTGGCGGCTGCAGGGGCCGTGTTGTGGCCATTTTTGGGGGCATCACTGTGGGCCGCCATGATTGTGGTTGCCACCTGGCCGATCCATCGTGCCGTTGAGCGGCGGGTAGGCCACCGCCGTTGGTTGTCTGTGACTATCATGAGCTTAGGCTTGATGTTGTTACTGTTGGTTCCGGCCGTGCTGTTAGTCGATGGCTTAATAGACGCGGTTCCACGCCTGGCCGGTTTATTACGCGATGTGTTGAATGGACCGCTGCCGGATCCACCGGCATGGTTAGTCTCGCTGCCTGGAGTAGGTGATCAGTTAGCGGGTGCCTGGCGAGAACTTACTGATGCAGGTCTGACTGAAATCACCCGTCATTTAAGTCCCTACGCCGGATTGCTGTCGCGCTTCGCCCTAGGCCAAATCGGCGGTTTAGGTTACGTACTGCTTCATTTGTTGATGACGTTGGTCATTGCCGCGGTGTTCTATGCCCAGGGCGAGGCCGCCGCACAGTTGTTGCGTCGCCTGGGTCGGCGTTTGGCCGGAAACCAGGGCGAAGGCGCGGTTCTGCTGGCCGGTCAGGCCATCCAAGGGGTGGCGTTAGGCGTGGGTGGCACGGCCTTGCTGCAGGCGTTGTTAGGCGGCATCGGCTTAGGCGTCGCGCATGTGCCCTTCGCGGTCGTGTTAACCGCGATTCTGCTCGTTCTGTGCATAGCCCAGATAGGCCCAGGTCCGGTATTGATTGGCGCCTGTGTTTATCTTTACGTGCATAACGCAGCGGGTGCCGCGGGTGGCTTGCTGATCTGGACGTTAGTGGTGATTGCGGTGGAAAGCGTGGTGCGTCCCATCTTGATACGGCGCGGTGCTGATTTACCTTTGCTGCTGATCTTCGCCGGTGTGATTGGCGGATTACTGTCCTTTGGTTTGGTCGGTATTTTCGTGGGGCCGGTCGTCTTAGCCGTGACCTATACGTTGCTCAAAGCCTGGTTGCAGGATGAGGCAGATCTCAAGCCGCGGCTCTAGCCGCGATTCTTAGTTTCACTTTAGGAGACTTGGCGCTATGAATTCCGATGTCATGATTACCTGCGCGGTCACCGGCGGCGGCGACACCACCAAGAAAAACCCTCACGTACCGGTAACCCCCGAACAGATTGCCAACGACTGCATCGCCGCGGCACGCGCGGGTGCGGCTATTGCCCACGTGCATGTTCGTGATCCGGCTACCGGCCAGGGTACGCGCAATATCAGCTATTACCGCGAGGTGATGGCGCGCGTGGCGGACAGTGGCGTGGATGTGATTTTGAATTTAACCACCGGCATGGGTGGAGACTTTACCTTAGGTGAGCCCGATCCTTTGGTTGCGGGCCCGGGTACGGATTTCGTGGGCTGGCAGGAGCGCTTAGAACACATCGAACAGCTTAAGCCGCCGATTTGCAGCCTAGATTGCGGCAGCATGAATTTTGGCGACCAAGTCTTTATGAACTCGGTGGCGCATGTGCGTCATCTTGCCGCGCGCATTCAAGCCTTAGGCGTGAAGCCGGAACTGGAAGTGTTCGACTTAGGCCACGTGCGATTGGCTAATCATATTTTCAAAGAGGGCTTGGTGAATTCACCACCGTTGTATCAGGTGTGTCTGGGCGTGCCCTGGGGTGCGGGAGCTGACACTCGCTCCATGCAGGCCATGGTGGATCAGTTACCGGCGGGTGCGGTGTGGAGTGGATTTGGCTTAGGCCGTATGCAAATGCCAATGGTGGCGCAAGCTGTTTTGTTGGGCGGAAACGTGCGCGTTGGCCTTGAGGACAATCTGTTTTTAGACAAGGGGACTTTGGCTACCAATGTCGCCTTAGTGCAGCGTGCGGTGGAGATTATCGAGCGGCTAGGCGCGTCGATTATCAGTCCTGCGGCTGCGCGCACACGCTTGGGCCTTAAGGCCGTTTAACTGTCAGGGATTTATCATGATTAAAAGCACCGTGAGGCCTGTGCGGCAGAGTGATGCAGGCTGGGTATTGGATCCAAAAACCGGCGTGGGTTTGCCCAAGGTCGCTTACGGTCAGGGCATCTACGTTTATGACGTGCACGGTAACCGTTATATCGATGCCTCGGGCGGACCGGCGGTCTACTCCTTAGGACATGGCAATGTGGAGGTTAATGAGGCCATCAAGCAGCAGCTGGATCGTATCGCTCATGGTTATCGCTATACCTTTACCAGCGATGTCATGGAGGAGTTGGAGGCGCTCATCACCCAAGCCTGCGGCGAAAACTTTAGCGACATGGTGTTTGTCTGTGGTGGTTCCGAGGCGGTGGAAGGTGCACTCAAAATTGCGTTGCAGTACCACACGGCACGCGGTGAAAAAACCCGCCGCCGCTTCATCTCACGGCGTCGATCCTGGCATGGCAATACCCTGGGTGCGTTAGGCGTCTCGGAGTTTTTTGATCGCAAAGACGCCTTTGAAGGAGCGTTAGTTCCGGCCTCTCATCTCTCAGCGGCCAACGCGTACAGACCACCGGCGGGCGTGGCAGAGGCGGATATTGCGGCCTTTTGTGCCAAGGAGTTGGCTGAAGAATTTGAGCGTCTGGGAGCACAGAACGTTGCGGCCTTTATTTTTGAGCCCGTGGTGGGTGCGGCCGGCGGCGTGGTGCCGGCCCCGGTGGGGTATGCCAAGGCGATACGCGAAGTCTGCACTCGTTACGGTGTGTTGATGATTTCCGATGAAGTGATGTGCGGGTCGGGCCGTTGCGGCACGTGGCGTGCTTTAGAGTGGGACGGCGTAGAGCCAGACATCATGACGATTGCCAAAGGCTTGGGCGGCGGGTACGTGCCACTGGGTGCGACGGTGTATCACCGGCGGGTTGCCGATGTTTTGTTTGATTTAGACGGTGGCCCGATGACCGGACACACGTTCACCGGACATACTCTGGCGTGTGCCGCGGGCGTGGCCGTGCAAAAGATTGTTAAGCGTGATCAGTTGCTGGTGCGTGTACGTGAGCGGGGCGACTGGTTGCGTCATCGTCTGCAAAGCGCTTTGAGCAGCATCGATGAGGTAGGCGATGTGAGGGGCCGAGGCTATTTCATCGGCATTGAACTGGTGGCGGATCGACAAACCAAGGCACCGTTCGCCGCCAGCGTTGGAGTTGGAAAGCGCATCGTACGCGCCGCGGCGCAGGGTGGACTGTTGTGTTATCCCTCACCGGCCAACGTTGATGGCATCAATGGCGATACCCTCATTTTGGCACCGCCTTACAACACCACTGATGAGCAACTTGAAGAAATAGTGGAGCACTTAACGTCGGCAGTAAAAACAGTCATCGGCGAAGTTCGTCTCGCCGGATGATTGTGCGCATTGATTCTGGCAATGGATCCTGACTCAGGATTCTGGACAAGGTTCAGGTCGCGCCTCCTGCCGGTGGTTTAAAACAGCGATGGTTGAATTTTGTACGTATCACTTGAACGAGGTTTGCTATGTATAGCTATCAAGCACCACGTCGCGACATGCAGTTTGTTATTCACGAGGTGCTTGGCTGCGCCCAAGCGTTGGCTAAGATGGGTCGCTCTGAAGTTGATCACGACACGATTAATGCCATCATGGAGGAGGGCGCCAAATTTGCCGAAGGCGTGCTCTCGCCGCTAAACGCCGAGGGTGACCAGACTCCTGCCTATTGGGACAACGGGGTGGTTCGTGTGCCGGACTCGTTCAAGACCGCGCACCAGCAGTTTTGCTCTGGCGGTTGGTCCGGCATCGGTGCTGATCCTCAATACGGTGGTCAGGGACTGCCCATACAGGCCCGCGTAGCGACCGACGAAATGTTTGTTTCAGCGGCCATGGCATGGCGCATGTGCACCGGACTTACCGACGGTGCTATGCAGACGCTCATCAGCCACGGTAGTGCCGAACAAATTCAGGGCACTGTGCCTCACCTGGTCAGCGGTGTATGGACTGGAACGATGTGCCTGACCGAGCCGCACTCGGGAACGGATTTAGGGTTAATGCGAACCCGTGCGGCAGTCGACACGCAAAGCCCTGGCCAGTACCGGATCAGCGGTACCAAAATCTACATCAGCTGGGGCGAGCACGAGTTGAGCGAGAACATCGTCCATCTGGTGTTGGCAAAATTACCGGATTCGCCGGCCGGCACTCGCGGTATCAGCTTGTTTTTAGTTCCTAAAAAGATTGATGGGCAAGCCAACGGTGTGCGCTGCTTGTCCGTTGAGCACAAGATGGGTATCCACGGCTCGCCCACCTGCGTGATGCAATTTGACGAGGCCAAAGCAACGCTCATTGGCCAGGTCAACGGTGGTCTGGCTTGCATGTTCACCATGATGAATCACGCTCGCCTGGGTGTAGGCCTGCAGGGTCTGGGCCTGTCGGAACGGGCCTGGCAAGCGGCCAGTCAGTACGCGCGCGACCGCCTGCAGGGACGCTCGATGACTCAGGCTGCGCTTCCTGGCACCAGTGCCGATCCCATCATTGTTCATCCGGATGTCCGGCGTATGTTGCTGACTTTGCGGTCGTTGACCGAAGGCTCACGGCTGCTGTTGTACTACGTGTATCAACTGCAGGATCGCGAGCTTTCCGGCGATTCCGCGCCAGAGTCGACTCGTGCCGGAGAGTGGGTGGCTTTTTTAGTGCCGATAGTCAAAGCGTTTCTCACCGATAGCGCCATGGAAACCACCTCGCTGGCCATACAAGTGCATGGCGGTGCCGGCTTTATTCGCGCGACCGGGGTTGAGCAGTATTTGCGTGACGCGAAGATCACGGCGATTTACGAGGGTACCAACGGTATCCAGGCCCTGGATTTGGTGGGGCGTAAACTCGCCGCCAACGGCGGACGCATCTTGCAGTCGCTGCTCTTAGAATTGGGGCAGGTACTCCAAGCACCGTGCCCGCCGAGCTTGCAGCCTTTGGCCACGCGTTTGGCTGAACTGTTGCAAGAATGGCAGGCGTTATCGGTGCACCTTTTGCAGGCAGCTGCGACCAATCCTGATGAACTGGGAGCGGCGGGCGCTGATTATTTAGCCTTTTGCGGTTACACCTTGCTGGCCTGGAGTTGGCTGCGCGCGGGGCTGGTTGCTGAGGCTGCGCTGCAGTCAGGCCAGGAGCCCGAGTTCTATGCCGGCAAAGTGGCTGTGGCGCGTTTTTATGCGCAGCGACTGTTGCCGCGCACCTTAGCCCACGCCGCGGCCGTGCGTGCCGGAGCTGCCTCCATGATGGATCCGGCGGGCTTGGCGGGCTAGTTGCCTTTAGGTTGCGTGGGCTGGCATCGACTATTACGCTTGACGCTGGACAAAAGGCTGACAGCGAAGTTAAGGCCACAGGGAAAGGAGTACGGGTAATGCGTTTGACAGTAGCTTCGATGGTTTTAGGCGTTCTCATGGGCGCAATGGGCGTGTGTGCGAGTCTGCCGGCAGCGGCGGCTGAAGGCCGGCCTTTGAAGGACGACCAATGCATAGCCCAATGTGACGATAAGGCGGACAAGTGCCAGATGAGCGCCGGCAAAGACAAGCTCAAGCGCAGCGCCTGCGACGAGGAGTACGATGCCTGCCTGACCAAGTGTTCCTGATCGTAAGAGCGCTGAGCTAAGGCCCCACCGGGAAGGTCCGGGTCTTAGGCGCAGACGAGGTGGGTGCGCTTTGAGTCGCGCGAGCCGATTGCAAGGGAGTTTGCGCTGCCGGTGCACACTCGGTAGCGCTGGCAGTCTCATAAGGCTCATTGATTCAATAGTTTGGCGCTGCTTCAAGGCGCAGCTATTGCAAGGTGAGTGGCTTTCTGTATAGTGCCCAAACTTCGTAATCTAAATGCGTTGATCTCACTGATTTGACACGCGTTTTTCATCAGGCTGTTTAATGACCGAGCGCAACGACGAACATTTTGAGTTGGACGAGGAGTTTCTGGCAGACGCTGAGGCGGACGAGCCGGACTACGATCGCCTGCTCGACCGGGTGGACCGAAAGAAGGCTCAGCCGGGCAATAAAAAAGGCAAAGCGGCCTGGAGTAAGCTCGAGGACGTACTGGCCGAGCGGCGCTTGCAGAAACAGTTAGAGGATTTTGAGGACGACGAGGGCTAGGACCCGGCCTATAGGCTGCCCCGGGCAAGCAAGGGGCGGGAACGGTGACCTCAAGCCCTGGTACGCCCCCGGCGCTCGCCGCCTGAAACCTTCTAAAGCTTGCCAGACCCTGTGGTTTCTCGGCCCTGCTCCGGTGAGCCGACGGATCTTTAGGATGCGATCATGACGACTACGACCACGGGTGTGGTGGTTCTAAAATTTGGCGGCACCAGCGTTTCATCGGCCAGCAATTGGGCGCATATCGCGTCCGTACTTGCCGATCGCCAGGCGCAAGGCCACACCGTTTTGGTGGTGCATTCGGCTTTAAGCGGTGTCACCGATCGGTTGGAAGCCTTATTGCACAGCTCTCGCGATCAGACTCACGACGGTCTTTTACGCGATTTGAAAGCCTGCCACACCGACTTAGCGCGTGCCTTGGGCATCGAGTTGCCGCTGCAGGTCGGGCAGTGCCTGGAGGAACTCAGCCGCTGGTCAGCCGGCATTGGCTTGGTGGGAGAACTTAGCCCGAGCCTGCGGGCCCGTGTGTTAGGCCAAGGCGAGTTGATGGCCACGCACCTGAGTGCGGCCTATCTGCGATCGCTGAACTTGACTGTGCATTGGCTGGATGCCAGGCAGTGGTTGAGGACGGCCACCCCCCGTGTAGCCAGTGAGTACCAGCGTTGGCTGGCCGCGGCGTGTGAGTACGAACCCGATGAGGCCTTGTTAGCGCTCATCAATCAACCCGGCACGGTTTATCTGACGCAAGGCTTTATTGCCGGTGGCGATCGTGGACAAACGGCCTTGTTGGGTCGCGGTGGCTCTGACACCTCAGCGGCGTATTTTGCCGCCAAGTTGCGCGCTAAGCGGCTAGAGATCTGGACGGACGTCCCGGGAATGTTTAGTGCCAATCCACGCGTGGTTAAAGACGCTCGTTTGCTCAAACATCTGCATTATGATGAGGCGCAAGAAATCGCCTCCGGCGGCGCCAAAGTCCTGCATCCGCGCTGCATTTTGCCGGTAAAGCAAGGCAACATCCCGCTGTCGGTTCATGCCACTCACTTGCCGCATCTGCCAGGTACTCAGATCGGCCATGAACTGGCTAGCGATGCTGCAGCCCAAGTTAAGGCAATCGTGATAAAAAAAGGCATCACGCTGGTGTCCTTAGACAGTCCGGGTATGTGGCATGAGGTCGGCTTTTTAGCCAGTATCTTTGCGGCTTTTCGCGATCAGGGCTTGTCCATTGATTTAGTTGCGACCTCTGAGACTAACGTGACGGTGTCTTTGGACCCGTCGGCGAACGGGTTAGACGAGGCAACGATGACTCGGCTGCATAGCGTGTTGTCCCAGTTGTGCCGCGTCGAAGTGTTAGGCCCCTGCGCCGCGCTGTCGCTGGTTGGGGCAAGGATCGGTGGCGCTTTAGGTGCGTTGGGCGTGGCCTTAAGCGAATTTGTGCAGAAAAAAATCTATCTCGTCAGTCAATCGGCTAATGACATCAACTTAACCTTTGTCGTGGATGAGGCCGAGGGTGACGGACTGCTAACCCACCTTCATCAAGCCTTGATCAGTCAGCACCCGGTGGACTCCATACTAGGGCCTACGTGGTCGGCACTGCATGATCCGGTCGAGCCGACTGCAGCACCCGTGGCCTGGTGGGTTAGCGCGCGTGAGCGCCTGATGGCGGTACTCGACAGCCAAGACTGCGCTTACGTCTACGACACCCAGACCCTGCGTCGTCAGGCCCGTTCGTTAAAGTCGGTCCGTGCCATTGATCGCGTGCACTACGCGATAAAAGCCAATGACTTCGCGCCGCTGTTGCGGGTGTTAGCCTTTGAAGGTCTTTATTTTGAGTGTGTGTCACGCCCTGAGGTTGAACACGTACTAGCGCAAGTGCCGAGCGTAGCCGCGGGTGACGTGTTTTTTACGCCTAATTTCGCCAGTAAAGCCGAGTACGCCTGGGCGATTGCGACCGGCGTGCAACTGACCCTGGATAACCTGCATCCATTACGCGAATGGCCTGAGCTGTTTAACGCAGTGAGTGTCTTTGTGCGCGTGGACACCGGCGTTGGTCGGGGTCACCACAGTCACGTGCGTACCGGTGGCTCGCAGTCTAAGTTCGGGGTGCCTTTAGCTGACATGGTCGAGTGTGCGCAGTTAGCGCAGCGTGCCGGCGCCACCGTGCGCGGGTTGCATGCCCACGTGGGCAGCGGCGTGCTGGGTTTAGAGACCTGGCCAAGTAACGCCCATGTACTGGCGCAGCTTGCCCAGCAGTTGCATCCGCTACTGCCCGACATCAGCGTACTTAATCTCGGTGGTGGCCTGAGCGTTGCGACGCGTCCCGGGCAAGCTGTGGTGGATCTAGCGTGGCTCGATGAACAGCTACTGAGCTTCAAAAAACAGTATCCGCAGTATGCGCTTTGGATTGAGCCTGGACGCTATACCGTGGCCGAGGCCGGTGTGCTGCTCGCCCGCGTGACGCAACTAAAAGGTAAGCGTGATCATCAGTACGTAGGCGTGGCTACCGGTATGAACTCGTTGATACGTCCGGCGTTGTATGACGCGCGCCATGAGATCTACAACTTAACGCGCCTGTCTGAACCGGCGGCAGCGATTTATGACGTGGTCGGTCCGATTTGCGAAAGTGGTGATGTCTTAGGTCGCGCCCGTGAGTTGCCGCTGACACTGGAGGGCGACGTGCTGTTAATTGCAACAGCAGGTGCCTACGGACATGTGATGAGTTCTAACTACAACTTACGCGTCCCGGCGCGAGAACAGCTTTTCGGAGAATGACAGTAATGCGAGTAGGGATCGTCGGTTGGCGGGGAATGGTCGGCACCGTGCTGATGCAGCGGTTGCAGGCGGAAGGCGACCTCAACGGGTTGTCCGTAAGGTTTTACAGCACCTCAGCTGCGGGCCAACCCGCACCGATCCGTGAGGCCGCCAGTCAAGTGGTTCTTGATGCGCATGATCTTGCGACGCTGGCCGCTGAAGACGTGATTTTGACGGCCCAGGGCGGTGATTACACCAGTGCCGTGCACGCGCCTTTGCGCGCTATGGGCTGGAATGGTTATTGGATTGATGCCGCATCAACCCTGCGCATGCAGCCCCAGGCGGTGCTGGTACTGGATCCGTTGAATCGCGCCGCTATCGAGTCGGCGCTGGCTGCGGGTGCTAAAGATTTTGTGGGCGCTAATTGCACGGTGTCGTTAATGCTGTTGGGCCTGGCTGGACTGTTTAAGGCGGGCTTGGTCGACTGGATTACGGCAATGACCTATCAGGCAGCGTCAGGTGCCGGTGCGGCCCACATGCGCGAGCTGGTTGAACAGATGGGATTTGCTCATCGCTGCGTGAGCTCGCAACTAGCCGACCCGAGTGTCTCGGTATTAAGCATCGAAGAAAGTCTGAACGCAGCGTTGAAATCACCCTTGTTGCCTGCCGCGCAGTTTGGTGGCCCACTGGCCGGGAGCCTCATACCGTGGATTGATGCCGATCTAGGCACCGGACAGAGTAAGGAGGAGTGGAAAGGGATGGTTGAGGCCAACAAGATCCTAGGCTCGACCCACGCTCCTTTAGCGTTAGACGGAATCTGCGTACGCGTAGGTGCCATGCGCTGTCACAGTCAGGCGCTGACTATCAAGCTCAACCAAGAGCTGCCGTTGGCAGAAATCGAGGACCTCATTGCCCATGCGCACCCCTGGGTGCGATTGATTGCCAATAATCGCGAGGCTTCCGTCCGTGAACTGTCGCCGGTAGCTGTTAGTGGCACTCTAACGGTGCCGGTTGGGAGATTACGCCAACTGCCCATGGGCCCGGCGTATTTAAGCGCCTTCACCCTGGGCGATCAGCTGCTTTGGGGTGCGGCTGAACCATTACGGCGTATGCTTAAGTTGTTGCGTGGCACGTTGTGAGCCCCGCGTTGGCGTAAGCGGCGTATCCTAAACGGGCGGCGAGTGGATAGATGGTGCGTGAACGGTTGAAGAGGAGTGACCTATGAGTTCGTTACCTGAGGCCTTCACGCATTTGCGTTTGCCTGTAATCGCTGCGCCCTTGTTTATTATCAGCAATCCCCAGTTAGTCATTGCTCAGTGCAAGGCGGGTATTGTGGGATCAATGCCGGCTCTTAATGCCAGACCGGCCTCGCAGCTGGATGAGTGGCTGCACGAGATCAAAGAATCGCTGGCCGAGCATGATCGGCTGCATCCAGATCAACCCAGTGCACCGTTTGCGATTAATCAGATCGTCCACCGCTCTAACGATCGCTTAGAGGCTGACTTAGCGGTCATCGTTAAGCATCAAGTGCCGTTGGTTATCACCTCACTGGGTGCACGAGTTGACGTCAATGAGGCGGTGCATAGTTACGGTGGTCGCGTCATGCACGACATCATCAATAACGCTTTCGCGCATAAGGCTATTGAAAAAGGTGCGGACGGTTTAATTGCTGTTGCAGCCGGTGCCGGCGGGCATGCCGGTGTTAAAAGCCCTTTTGCGTTGATTCAGGAAATCCGCGAATGGTTTAGTGGACCGGTGGCGTTATCCGGCGCTATAGCCAGCGGCTCGGCCATACTCGCGGCCCGGGCATTGGGAGCAGATTTCGCCTACGTAGGATCGGCTTTTATAGCCACGCTAGAAGCGCGGGCCAGCGCGGCTTACAAACAGGCCGTGGTAGAGGGAACCAGTGACGACATCGTCTACTCCAACCTGTTTACCGGTGTGCACGGTAACTACTTGCGTGGCTCAATTCTCGCTGCGGGTCTTGATCCGGATCACCTCCCTGAAAGTGACCCCACGCACATGAATTTTTCGGACACGTCTAAAGCCTGGAAAGATATCTGGGGCTGTGGGCAGGGTATTGGGGCCGTTAAATCTGTCGTCAGCACCCAGCAATTGGTGGATCGACTGGCTTTGGAGTATCGTCAAGCGTGGTCTGCTGTTTCTGGCGCGATGCCGGCCTCGACTCTGTCCTAGGAGAGTTACCGGCGCGTCAGGCGCCGGGATTTCATTGACGCACCTTGGCGGTAATCGTTACCATGAGGATGCTTATCTAGACCGACTGAGGGACGGGCCCTTTGAAGTCGGGGCAACCCGTGTAACAACGTATGGGTGCCAACTCCTGCGGATGCCGACTCGAGTCACCCTCGGGTATCCGAACGATAAGTCACAGCGATTCCTCGCTGTGTAGCCTCTGGCCAGTTGGCCGTCCGGGCTCACGGGAGTGCGTTTTTTGGCCAGTCCAATGACCGGCCGCGCAAGCCCCGTGGAGCGATGTGGATGTCCTGTTTTTTAAAAGCCGCTGATAGCGTGATAAGGCCGCCAGAGCGTTCGATGGTGAGTCCGTGAGCACGCTCTCGACTCAAGTTCGCACTCGCGCTGTGCGGGCTGGCATTGGCTCGGATGCCCAATACGGCGCGGTTGTGCCGCCTATTCATCTGAGCACGAACTACACGTTTTCCGGCTTAGGTCAGAAAGGGCCTTACGATTATTCGCGCTGTGCCAACCCCACCCGAGATTTATTAGCTGACACGCTGGCTGATCTGGAAGGCGGTGCCGGGGCGGTAGTGACCAGTTCAGGGATGGCGGCAATCAACCTCGTGTTGAATCTTTTAGCGGTCGGTGATCGGGTCATCGCACCGGTGGATTGCTACGGTGGCTCACATCGCCTGTTTTTAGCCTTGCAGCGCATGGGGCGGTTGATCGTTGATTTTATCGACACCAGCGACCTAACAGCCGTTAAGGCAGCGCTGGCTACTCCCGCTAAGCTGTTGTGGTTGGAAACCCCCTCGAATCCCTTGCTGCGTATCACTGATATCCGTCAATGCAGCCAACTGGCGCATGCGGTTGGTACGCAAGTGGTCGTCGACAACACGTTTTTATCCCCGGTATGGCAGCAACCGTTAAGTTTGGGCGCTGACCTCGTGGTGCACTCGACCACTAAATACCTGAACGGTCATAGCGACGTGGTGGGTGGGGCTGTTATCGCCGCGGATAGCGCGATGCAAGAACAATTGGCCTGGTGGGCGAACTGTTTGGGCATCACCGGTGCGGCGTTTGATAGCTACCTGACTTTGCGCGGCGTACGCAGTCTGCATGCACGCTTAAGCGCACATCAAAACAACGCTAGCCAGTTAGCCCAGTGGCTGGCCGGGCAAGGCAGCGTGGCTCGCGTTTATTATCCGGGCCTGCCCAGCCATCCCGGGCACGCGCTGGCCGCGAGTCAACAAAGTGGTTTTGGCGCCATGATTTCCTTCGAACTGGTCGGCGGTCTTGCAAGCGTTGAGACGCTGCTGCAGTCCCTGAAATGCTGGACGTTAGCTGAATCCTTAGGCGGCGTGGAGTCGCTGATCTCACACACAGCCTCCATGACTCACGCGGCCATGGATGCCGCCGCGCTGAGCGCGGCGGGCATCAGTGAGGGCTTGCTGCGCTTGTCGGTGGGTATAGAGGCCTTTGAGGATCTGCAGGCCGATTTGTCTCAGGCGCTGAATCGCGTTCAGGCGACTGTTTAGCAGCAAGATCATGGGTCTGGGCAGGGTAGCGCTCAGACCCGCGAGCTTAGAGCGCGTTTAACACCGCTTTGCCGGCCTCAGCGGAGGTTGCCGGCGTGCCACGCGGTTTAAGGTCAGCGGTGCGGACACCGGCGTTGAGTGCTGAGTTCACCGCCGATTCGATGGCGGCGGCCTCCGTTTCCAATTTTAAGGAATGACGTAACAACATAGCGGCTGACAGAATGGTGCCGTAGGGATTGGCGATGCCGCGTCCGGCAATGTCCGGGGCCGAGCCGTGGATAGGTTCGTACAGGCCTAGCGCTCCATCCCCTAAAGCTGCCGACGGGCACAATCCCAGCGACCCTGGCAGCATCGAGGCCTCATCGGTGAGGATGTCACCGAACATGTTCTCGGTGATTACGACGTCAAAATCAGCCGGTCTGCGCAGCAGATGCATGGCCGCCGCATCGACATACATATGTTCTAGCTTAACTTGCGGGTAGTGACGCGCCAGCACCTCGTCGACAACCTGACGCCACAGGCGAGAGGTCTCCAGGACATTAGCCTTATCCACCGAGGTGAGCTTGCCACGACGGCTTAGCGCCAATCGCGCGCCCAAATGCGCGATGCGCTCGATTTCGGGGCTGCTGTAACTGCACTCATCCGTGGCGTGGGTGGCTGTGCGGGTTTTAGCGCCGAAATAAATACCACCGGTAAGCTCGCGCACCACCATGATGTCGACGCCTTCAATGAGCTCCTGGCGCAAGGGCGAGGCATCGTAGACAGCCGCATAGGTCGTCACGGGTCGCAAATTAGCGTACAACGACAACTCACGGCGCAAGCCTAAAATGGCCTGCTCGGGTCGTACTTTGTGCGAGGGGTCGGCAAATCTCGGGTCACCTATCGCGCCGAATAACACCGCATCGGAAGCTTTAGCGGTAGCCAGAGTCGGCGCGGGCAGGGGATTGCCCGTTAAATCGATAGCTGCCGCGCCGACGGGAGCGTACTGAAACTCCCATTGATGGTGAAAACGATCGGCGACGGCTTTGAGTATGCCTACCGCCTGCTCAACCACCTCAGGGCCAATACCGTCACCGGGAAGAACTGCGATAGTGGCTTTCATGACTGGTGGGCCTTTTCAAAATGTTCGATCTGAGCAGACTGGGACAGTAAATAACCCAGTTCATCCGTGCCGTTTAACAAACAAAAGCGGGCGAAATTCTCCAGCGCAAAGCTGATGTTGCGGCCATCGGGTAACGTGAGCGTGCGATCGACGATGCTAATTTTTAGAGCAATACCCGGATGCGCCAATAAATACTCGTGAGTCGACTCGTCGACAACGATGGGTAGCAGCCCGTTTTTTAAACTATTACCGCGAAAAATATCGGCAATCTGTGTGCTGATGATGGTCTTGAAGCCGAAGTCCATCAGTGCCCAGGGAGCGTGTTCGCGTGACGAACCGCAGCCGATGTTGCGACCGGCCACAAGGATTTCGCAGCCCGCTGCGGCGGGGGTGTTCAACACAAAATCCGCGCGCGGCTGACCGGCGCTGTCATAGCGCCAATCCGCAAACAAATGCGCGCCTAATCCTTCACGCGAGGTCGTGGTCAGAAAGCGTGCCGGTATGATTTGGTCGGTATCGATGTTGGTACTGGCCAACACGACGGTGCGTGACTGGATGAGTTCGATGGGTTGCATGAAAGGTTTTCCGTGGCTGGGTAATTACGGCAAAAAGTCGCGTGGGTCGCTCACGCAACCTGCAACCGCGGCCGCGGCCGCTGTGATAGGACTGGCCAGTAAGGTGCGAGCACCCACGCCCTGGCGGCCCTCAAAGTTGCGGTTGCTCGTGCTCACGCAATAAGCCCCGCGAGCTACCAGGTCCCCGTTCATACCCAGGCACATGGAACAGCCCGACTCGCGCCACTCAGCCCCGGCGGCCAAAAAGATCTGGTCTAAGCCTTCAGCCTCGGCTTGTGCTTTCACCGATTGTGAGCCTGGCACCACCAGAAATTGCACACCGGCGGCCACACGACGCCCCTTGATCACAGCGGCGGCTGCCCGCAAATCCGACAGGCGCGCGTTGGTGCAGGAGCCTAAAAACACCACCTGCACCGGTTGCCCTTTTAAGGTTTGACCGGGGCTAAGCCCCATGTAGCTTAAAGCCTTGTCGAATACCGCATCGCCTTGGGTTACGGGAATCTTGGCATCGATGTCTACCGACATGCCCGGGTGCGTTCCGTAGGTGATCATGGGTACTAATTGGCTGGCATCAATGTCGGTTTGTTGATCGAACACGGCACCTTCATCCGTGCAAAACGTTCGCCAGTGCGCTACCGCTGCATCCCATGCGGCACCGCTAGGGGCACGCGCCCGACCTTTGAGATAAGCAAAGGTCGTTTCATCGGGGGCGATCATGCCGGCCTTAGCGCCGGCCTCTATGGCCATGTTGCAGATAGTCATCCGTTCTTCCATGGACAACTGGGCTATGGTGGGTCCACGGAACTCAAACACCGAACCGGTGCCGCCGGACACTCCGACCTGACGAATGATGGCAAGTACCAAGTCTTTAGCGGTGACGCCACGCCCCAGCTGCCCGTGAACATTGATCGCGTGCGTTTTAGGTTTACGCTGCAGCAGGCATTGGGTGGCAAGTACATGGCCTACTTCTGTAGTGCCGATGCCAAAAGCCAGCGCACCAAAGGCTCCGTGAGTGCTGGTGTGGCTATCACCGCAAACAATGGTGCTGCCGGGTTGAGTGAGCCCTAATTCCGGACCTACGATATGCACGATGCCGCGACGCGGATCCTGCAGGTTCAGTAATTCAATGCCGAATTCGGCGCAGTTAGACTCTAACTGAGCGACCTGACGCGCCGCGGAGGCATCTTTGATGGGAATGCCGCCAAACACCTGGGCGGTCTCGGTCGGGGTGGAATGATCCATCGTTGCAAAGGTGCGATCCGGGCGGCGCACTTTGAGTCCTCGGGACCTAAGCACCGTATATGCCTGGGGCGTGGTGACCTCGTGAGTCAGATGCAGGTCAATATATAAAACAGCCGGCGTATCCGCTGTTTGTGGCACTACCTCGTGCGCTGACCATACCTTCTCAAACAAAGTTCGCGGTGACATTGCAAATCCTCTGGAACGAAACTGCCACCAGAGACGGCAACTGCGGATGCTCAGGAAACGAACATCGTCGAATCTGGTGTCGCGCTAACACAAACCCTTAGCGAGGCGGCCACAGCCGCCTCGCTAGGATTAAGCGTCGAGACTACTTAGCGTGACTGCTCAAGCCACGGCATACGGGCGCGTAACTTGACGCCCACTTTTTCGATCGGATGGGCCAGATCTTTGTCGAGCAGTTTCTGGTACTTCTTCTTACCGGTCTTGTTCTCGCGAATCCAGGTGCGCGCAAACTTGCCGGTCTGAATGTCCTTTAAAATGGCCTTCATTTCCGTCTTGACCCGGCGATCCACCACGCGCGGGCCACTTAGCAGATCGCCCCACTTGGCGGTCTCAGAAATAAACTGATGCATCTTAGCGATACCGCCTTCATGCAAGAGATCGACGATCAGCTTTAATTCGTGCAGACACTCGTAGTAGGCCACTTCAGGCTGGTAACCGGCCTCAACCAACACTTCAAAGCCCTTGAGGACCAGTTCGGTCGCACCACCGCACAGTACCGCTTGCTCACCGAACAAATCGGTCTCGGTCTCTTCGCCGAAGGTCGTTTCCAGCACGCCGCCGCGGGTTCCGCCGATGCCGTGGGCATACACTAATGCGTTTGCCTTTGCATTGCCGGTCACGTCTTGTGCCACAGCAATCAGGCAGGGTACGCCACGGCCTTGCTGGTATTGGCGACGAACTAAATCGCCCGGGCCCTTCGGCGCAATCAGAACCACGTCCAAGTCCTTACGCGGCTTGATCTGCTTGAAATGGACATTGAAGCCGTGTGCAAACAACAAAGTTGAATGCAACTCTAAGTTGTCCTTAATGCCGGCATAAACGGCTGCCTGGGTCGTGTCTGGCGTCAGAATCGCAACCAGGGCTGCGCCTTTGACGGCCAAAGCAGGCTCTAAAACTTTGAGGCCGTCTTTCTTGGCCTGTTTGGCGCTAACGCCGCCCTTGCGCAGACCAACGACCACGTCAAAGCCACTGTCCTTGAGGTTCAGCGCATGCGCGCGCCCCTGACTGCCGTAGCCAATGATCGCTATCGTTGCGCCTTTAAGCGCTTTCTTGCTGACGTCTTTTTCGCCGTAAATCCGCATGATCTCTCCCATCGTAAAAAACTGTATTAAACCTTACTGGTCAAACTCTGCCGTCTTAACAGACGCCAAAGTCTGACTCTCTTCAACTCACCGCACTGCAGCCATCCTAAAGCCAAAGCTCGGCATTCCATCGAACTATCGACGACCGACCCGAACGACACTGCGACTGACCCATTAAACAAGGCGCGGGCATCGCAAAAATCGCAGCCATTCTCGCTTGCTGCCCGGCGCCCCAGCTACCGCCCTCCCGCCTTGCCGTCGGTCACGCACAGATCGTGAGCCACGCTGCGTGCTGCTCGATTGACAACTCGTGCGGGTTGGAGGGTTCCTTAAGATATTCGATGCACACAAAACGGGCGCTTAAAGCACCGAATAATGTTTGATCCAAATACGCAAAAACACCAAGTAGAATGGGATCATAGCCAGTCTAAGCTTGTCAATGTAAACGACATTTAGAGATTAACGAGCAAAGGTAACTTTATGAGCAATGTGGAAGGATCCGGCTGCTTTTTTGAAGCTCATGCCGGTGTCCCCGGTATCGGCATCTGGTTTTTGGCTGACAACAATTTAAACCACGACGACTGGCCTGAACTCGACAGCCTCGCGCCAAATTGGCGGGAGTGGGTGCGGGTCAATGATTTTAAGGCGGAGCGCAACCGCCTGTTGCTGGTTCCAGGTCAGCTCGGCTCGCTAGCCGTGGTTTTAGTGGGTTGCGGCAACCTACGCGGGCTCGACGAATTAAATCTCGCCGCGGCAGCGCAGTTATCCGAGCGCTTGCCGGCAGGCGATTACTATTTTGCGCAAGCCTTCGCCGGGCCGGTCCTCAATCGCTTGGCGTTAGGTTTTGCCATGGGCAGCTATCGCTTTTCGCGTTACCAATCCCAGCCAAAAAAGGCCTCGCCTCGACTGGCCTGGCCTGATGGGGTTGATCGGGCGGGTATTGAAAGAATGCAGCGTGCTGACCGCTGGGCTCGCGATTTAATCAACACACCGGCCTGCGATCTGGGGCCCGCAGAACTGGCGGCTGAGGCGCGGGCCTTGGCTTCGCGTCACGGTGCCGATTACCACGAGTGGCTGGGTGAGGCGTTAATCGATGGCGGATTTCCTGCTGTTTACGCGGTGGGTCAGGCGGCCAGTGCCGCGCCCAGAGTGTGTGAATTACGCTTTGGCGCCGGCGGACCTAAAGTCACTTTGATCGGTAAGGGCGTGTGCTTTGATACGGGTGGGCTGGATCTGAAGCCCTCCAGCGCGATGGGGCTGATGAAAAAAGACATGGGCGGCGCGGCGTGTGCCATGGCGCTGGCGGATCTGCTCATGGGTTCAGGCTTACCTATCCAACTGCGTGTGCTGATTCCGATCGTAGAAAATAGTGTCTCAGCGGCATCTTTTAGGCCCGGAGATATCCTGAAAACCCGTAAGGGCCTCACCGTTGAGGTAGACAATACGGATGCGGAAGGACGGTTGATACTGGCTGACTGCCTGTGCGCAGCGGATGAGGAGCAGCCGGATTTGATTGTGGATATGGCGACACTGACCGGTGCAGCCCGCGTGGCGTTAGGCGCGGAGTTACCAGCGCTTTTTTGTAATCGCGCCCCTTGGCAGAACGATCTGCTCGAGCATGGGTGGCTTACGCAGGATCCTCTTTGGGCTATGCCACTTTGGGACGGGTATGAGGATGAGTTAGCCTCCAAAGTCGCTGATATGAATAATGTCTCCAGTGGGGCTCAGGCGGGGGCCATTATTGCGGCTTTATTCCTGCGTAAATTTATCGCACCGGCAACGGCGTGGATCCACGTGGATTTGTATGCGTGGAATAATCGAGAACGGCCCGGTCGCCCGATGGGTGCACAAATGCAGGCCGTACGGGCGTTGTTTAGTTGGATAACAACGCGGTATCACAACGGCTAAGCGAGCACTTAAAAAATACTGCGCCCTGGCACTTCCCAGCCAGCCGGTGCTACCCGCAGAATCGCGGCGCTATTTCTCACGTGTTAATGGACTTAAGGACAGATCATGGCTACAAAAAAAACGGGTGTAAAAAAATCGGCGGCCAAGATGCCCGCACAGGCTAAGACTCAGGCGCCCGCACCCCGCAAGCCAAAAGCGCCAGCAGCCACCAAACCCAGGGCAGAGAAGGTTGTCAATTTCCGGACACATTCCGCCGCTGTGGTCGATGGCCTGGCGCAGACCCCGGCGCGTGCCATGCTTCGCGCTGTGGGTTACAGCGACCAAGACTTCGCCAAGCCTTCCATCGGTGTGGCCAGCACGTGGTCGAACATCACACCGTGCAACGTGCACGTGGACGGACTGGCAACGGCGGCCGCAGCGTCTTGCGATGCGGCCGGCGGCAAGAGTCGGATTTTTAACACCATAACGGTGTCAGACGGTATTTCGATGGGCTCGCCGGGTATGCGCTTTTCTTTGGTATCGCGCGAGGTGATCGCTGACTCCATTGAAACTGTCGCCGGATCACAAGGCTTCGACGGGATCGTGGCGATTGGTGGCTGTGATAAAAACATGCCCGGCTGCCTGATGGCCCTGGCAAGGCTGGATAGGCCTTCGGTTTTTGTCTACGGCGGCACGATTCGCCCCGGGGCGCAGCGTCGCGATATCGTCTCAGTCTTCGAAGCGGTAGGACAACGCGCGGCCGGAACGATCTCCGAGGCGCAACTTTTGGACGTTGAACGCACGGCCATACCCGGTGCCGGCAGTTGCGGTGGCATGTACACCGCCAACACGATGGCATCGGCTATTGAGGCATTAGGCATGAGCCTGCCGAACTCATCGGCCCAAGATGCGGTGTCGGACGCCAAGCTGGAGGACTGCCGCCGGGCAGGTCAGGCGGTCGTGGCGCTTGTTAAGAACGGTATCCGTCCGCGGCACATTCTCACCCGTAAGGCCTTTGAAAACGCGATCACCACCGTAATCGCTCTGGGTGGATCGACTAACGCTGTCCTGCATTTGCTGGCCATCGCCGCGTCAGCCGGCGTCAAACTCAGTCTCGATGATTTCACGCGCCTGGGTCGGCGAGTGCCGGTTTTGGCGGATCTGCGCCCCAGTGGGCGCTATCTCATGTCGGAGCTGGTGGAGATTGGCGGAATTCGCCCCCTCATGAAGGCTTTGCTGGACGAGGGCTTGCTTCATGGTGACTGTCTCACTGTTACCGGTCAGACGTTGGCACAAGACTTAAGCAAGGCTCCTGCGTACCCGGCAGACCAAACGATCATTCGCAGCTTTGCCCAGCCCATCAAATCGCAAAGTCATTTGGTGGTGCTGTATGGAAACCTGGCGCCCGAGGGTGCTGTGGCAAAACTTACCGGCAAGGAAGGCCTGTCATTTACCGGTACGGCGCGGGTCTTTAATTCAGAAGAAACGTGTTTGCAGGCGATTCTCGACGGTAAGGTGGTCGCCAACGACGTGGTGGTTATCCGCTACGAGGGACCGGTCGGTGGCCCGGGTATGCGAGAAATGCTCAGTCCCACCGCGGCTATTATTGGCAAGGGTTTGGGCGACAGCGTGGCTTTAATTACGGATGGTCGCTTCTCTGGAGGCAGCCACGGGTTTGTGGTGGGTCACGTCTCACCGGAGGCGGCAGTGGGCGGCCCGTTGGCGCTCGTGGAGGACGGCGATCGCATTACCATTGATGCGCGCAAGCGCGAAATGACTCTGCACGTCGCGGATCGGCAACTTAAAACGCGCGCATCGCGCTGGTCAGCACCCAAGCCGTATGCCAAGCACGGCGTGTTGGCAAAATATGCGCGCACGGTGACGAGCGCTTCGTTAGGCGCGATTACCGACGCTGCGCCGCAGCATATTCAGGTAACGCGAAAAGGCGCTCGCTCGAAAACCAAGCGAAAATAGGGCTCGCGGCGCGGCGCACCATATATTGCGTCGCGTCATTTCCGGCAGTTGACAAAGGTGCCTCATTTGTAGGGTCTAATGCGCCGCGGCAAGTCGCTGTCAGAAAGTTATAGAGTCCTTGCAAAGCGATCCGAGATTCATGCCGCTAAAGGCTTGCGCGATAGGTTCTAGGACGTTATCGTCAGCGCCCACTGATTAACGACGGTGAAGTCTGGGGTGCTTATGGAAGGCCTTTACGCTTCAGCGAAGTTGATCATGTGAAAGCAACGGCGGCGCAAGCTTGTCGTTGCATGGGGTCAGTCAAGATGACTGATAGGAATTTGGGGAGGCCCGGTCTCGAAAGAGAGTAGGGCACGAAACTAGACGACCCGCGAGGGTCGGGAGAGAGAGGCTCCCAGCACAATGGCTAGCAGTCAGACACGGCGCGCAGCGGCCCTTTCGGTTGTTGTTGCCCTACACGTTCTTCTCATTGGTGGCCTGATCTTGGGCACGATGGCGAAGTTCATTGCGAAGAAGATGGAATACATCGTCGCGGTGGATATCAAGCCTGAAGAGAAAGAGGTCGTGAAGGAACCACCACCTCCGCCGCCCGATTTTAAGCCACCACCGGTAGCACCTCCGCCTACCAGTGACGTACCGGTTATTCGCGGGCCACCGTCGGAAACGGCGCTAGCCGCACCGAAGGTTCAGGCACCGCCGCCGCCGCCAGCGGCTGAAAAGAAGCCTGAGCCACCACCGGTGATTCCAGTTCAGTTCAGCTCTAACGGCAAGCAGATGCTGGCTGACGCTTGCTCTGATCGTTATCCATCGGCCTCGCGCCGGTTGAACGAAGAGGGCGTGGTCAAGGTGTTGGTGTACGTGTCGGCTGACGGCCGTGCGACTGACGCGAAGGTCGAGACATCCAGTGGCTTCCCGCGTCTGGATGAAGCGAACGTGGCGTGTGTGAAGGCGGCTGGAAAAGCTTTCATGCCGTCGAAGGTAGGCAATCAGGCCGTTGGCGCATGGCAAATCATGAGCTACCGCTGGAAGCTTAACTGACGTCGGGGAGTAGGGAGTGGCCGCAGCCCAGGTTGCTGCGGCTCACGCAGGGTTTCTTTATTGTTGTCTTTTTAGACTCGTTTTGTAGATTCTCAGAGGGGATGTGACATGGCTGATGCAGCAGCAGTTGGTGGCGATAATCCGTATGGCTTGATGGCGATGCTCAAGGAAGGCGATTTCGTCTCCCGTTTCGTGTTCGTCGCTCTTATGTTTATGTCTGCGATCTCGTGGTACGTACTGATCACGAAAGCGCTCGACCAGAATGCCCTGCGCAAGCAGGCTGATGCGGCTGAGAAGGACTTTTGGTCCGCCTCAAACCTGGCTGATGGCGTTGCCCGCCTGAAGGGTGGCGATGACAACGGCTTCCGTGCACTGGCTGCTGATGGTATGCAGTCGCTGGATCACCACGAGAAGAACAAGGGTCGCTTGACCGAGAACATCGACCTGCACGACTGGATCTCCAGCCACTTGCAGCGCCGTGTAGACACCATCAACAGCGAGCTGTCCAACGGTATGGCCGTGCTTGCTTCGGTGGGTGCTACCGCTCCGTTCGTCGGTCTGATGGGCACCGTT
This sequence comes from uncultured Pseudomonadota bacterium, assembly GCA_903828595.1. GTDB lineage: Bacteria > Pseudomonadota > Gammaproteobacteria > Steroidobacterales > Steroidobacteraceae > CAIKMS01. Next base: position 122,812 of record CAIKMS010000023.1, read on the forward strand.
TGGGGTATTTACAACGCTCTGGTGCGCATCGGTGCGTCCGGTCAGGCGTCGATCGACAAGGTGGCCGGTCCGGTCGGTGAGGCGCTGATCATGACCTTCATCGGTCTGTTGGTTGCCGTTCCTGCCGTGTTGGGCTACAACTGGCTGACGCGTCGTAATAAGGGCATCAGCGAGCGTGTGAACTACTTTGCTCACGACCTGCACCAGGCACTGCTGTCGGGCGCCCGCGTCATGGCGAAGACCGCTGCTGCGGCTGCCGCCAAGAAGTAAGAACCGCGTTACTGGCGGCCCGCACGCGGGTCGCCAGTGGCGTATTGAAGGTGCCATTAGGAGTACAGCATGGCTGGCGGTGCACAAGTTCAGGAAGGCGAATATAACAACGAGATCAACGTGGTGCCGCTCGTCGACATCATGCTCGTGTTGTTGATCATCTTCATCATCACGGTCCCCGTGGCGACGAAGGCGGTTCGGGTGGATCTTCCACACCAGTACAACGAACCGACGGAAACCAAGCCGGAGGATGTCAACATCTCCGTAGATTTCACCGGTCAGACGTATTGGAACGACAGTACGGCGACGCTGGAGACCTTGGGTCAGTATGCTCGCGTCGAAGCGGGTAAGGATCCGCAGCCGATCGTCCACATTCGTGCTGATCGTCGCGTCAATTTTGAGTCAGTTCAGGGCGTCATGACCGTTTTGCAACGGAATGGAATTCTCAAGCTGGCGTTTATTGCTGAGCCGCCGCTGAAGGGCTAACGCGTAAGCACGACAACTGGTTTTGGAGGCTAGAAAGACTATGGGTATTTCTGCGGGTGGAGCTGAGGGTGAGTACAACAATACGATCAACGTAGTGCCCCTGGTGGACATCATGTTGGTGTTGCTGATCATCTTCATCATTACGCTTCCGGTAGCCACCCACGCGGTGATCATCGACCTGCCTCGGCAGTCCGATGCACCACCGCCCGATGTGGTTGTGCAACCGATTACGATTACAGTTCAGTCCGATGGACAGATCATGTGGAACGGTACGGCATCGACCATTCCTGACCTGATCGGCTACGTCACCGATGCCGCCACCAAGGACCCACAGCCCGAGGTGCACATCCAGGCCGACAAGCGCGCCAAGTACGCTTCGGTTGCTGACGTGCTGTTCATCGTTCAGCGTGGCAAGCTAAAGAAGATCGGTTTCGTTGGGGATTCCTCCGGCGGCATCTGATCGTCTTAAGTCTAAAAGCTTAGCTTAGGGGCCCCACGGGGCCCCTTTGTTTGAGTGCAGATCGTAAGGCTTTAATCCCTAAAGCGACTGGGTCAGCCGGGGGTTGGGCGAACGAGCGAAAAGCAGTGGCCGACAACAGGGAAAGTCCTTTAGTATCGGCACGGCGGTTTGAGGAGCCCCTAACATCGGGCTCTCGGGGTTTTGCGTGTCAGGCCACAGGCTGTGCCTAGCCGCGAATGTTATTTTGGTTTTGGTCAGACTTACTCGGAGTATGACGATGCGTCAGGGTTTCTTTCAGGTTAATAAGACGGCGCGACACGCGCTGAGCACGTTGGTTTTTGGTGTGAGCAGCTTAATGATCGCGCCATTGGCGCATGCTGATTGCGAAGCATCTAAAGCGTTCACCGACAAGTACACCGCCGCCACTGACAGCGCGAAAAAGGGTGATTACACCACCGCCTTGTCGCACATCAAGGAAGCCGTGAGTGCGTCCAAGCAGGCCTGTGAAAAAGTGGCCTCACTGACCAAGCAACGTGAATTTGCGTTCAGTTCACGCAACTGGACCGAAGTCGTGGCCGCTGGCGAGGCCATGAATGCCTCCGACGCTATCTCGGCCTCGCAAAAGACCTATAACCTGAAGATGATCTCCGATGCACAGCAGCAGTTGCGGCACCTGGATAAGGCCCTGCCGCCCTTGAAGGAATACATCAAGCAGACGGGTGGAAAGCCAGAGGACTGGAGCAACCTGGCGGATCTGTCGCACAGCCTAGGCGATTGCCCGGGTTCACTAGCCGCCATTGAGAAAGCAACCGGTGGCAAGACTTTGACGGAGCAACAGTTGCTCATTCAAAGCGACTGCTATTTCAAGTCCAAGGACGCGGCTAAGCGTCTGCCGGTGATTGAGCAGTTGATGCTGCGTTTTCCAAAGCAGAAGTACTTTGTTGATCTTGTCGCCCTCTATCAGCTGTCGAGCCCGGCAATTGATGATCGTGCGCTGTTGAATATCTATCGCTTGGGTTATCAGAAGGATTTTCTGACCGATGCTGAGAATATTCTGCGTTACGCCAAGCTGGCTGACGCGGCAGGGGCAAGCGGTGAAGCCTTGCGTGTGGTTGATCAGTCCGTAGCCAAAAAGCGCCTCTCGCTCGACGATAAGTCCAAGAACTTTGAAGCTCAGGAGAAGCGGGCAGCCGCGGAAGACTCCGGGGCTGTCGCACAGTTGGACAAGGAGTCGCAGGCCGGTAAGAACGGCGATAAGGACATCAAGGTCGCTATGATGTACTTCGGCGCTGAACAATATCCGAACGCTATCGCTGCCTTCACTCGCGGCTTGTCCGCTGACCATGTGGCGCGCGTGCAGCGTCCGGATGATGCCAACATGGCCTTGGGCATCTCGTTAGTTCGCACCAAGAAATTAGCGGATGCCGAAAAAGCCTTCAATGCCGCGAAAGCCGACCCGCGTATGGCCAAAGCCGCGACGCTTTGGCTGGCGTTAATGAAGTAGCCCTAGCGGGGTTCAGACGCCGGCACGGGCCGGCGTCGTGAGCCGGCTCGGTGGGCTTTAGTCATCACCGGCGCCATGGCAGCTTGGATCAGTCCAGACCCGATTCGATGCGTCGAGTTACACACTCTTAACTTAAAATCGCTGTTTTGCGGGTGCGCCATCAGGCACAGTGATCACCCGCCTATTGCTAGTCGAGGTACCGCCATGATGATGTTTAAGCGTTCGTTTAACACCCGTAAGTCTTTAACGGTCAGTCTGGCTCTTGCCGCTACCTTTTGCTTTGCCGGCCAGAGTGTGGCGGCGGACTCGAAGGATGCCGCTAAAGAAGCTAAGTGTTCCTACTCCAGCAAGTTTGTTGAGAAATACAAACCCGCCCAGGATGCGGCCGCCAAGGGCGATTGGGCGAGCGTGTTGCCGGCTGCCAAGGACGCGTATGCGGCCGCTAAACTGCCCTGCGAGCAGCTGCTGGCCGTGGGTGTACAGCGCAGCGCTGCCGCGAATCTGAAGAACAACGACGAGTTGGTGGCCTCGGCGCGCTTAATGAACACAGTGCCCGGCGTTCCCGATAAAGACCGCATCGTCAATTTGCAGGTGATCTACCAGACCCTGATCAATACCAAAGACTACGACAACGCCATGCCGGCGCTCAAAGCGTATATCGATGCGACGCCGCCGTTAGCCTCGAACTGGGACTTGATGCTTCGTTTGCAATACCAGCAAAAGGACTGCGCCGGGGCTATTGAATCGTTTAACAAACTGGTGGCGATTGAGCCGGGCAGTGAGCAGAACCTGCTGATGGCGCAGGACTGCTACTACAAGAGCAAGCAGTCGGATTTGCAGGCCAAAACCACGCAAGAACTGCTGACTCGTTTCCCTAAAGAGTCGTACATGATCGGGGTGCTGGCCGCGTCTCAGGACCAAGATGAGCGGCAGTTATTGAATCTGTACCGGTTAGCTTTTTCGCGGGATTTCCTGACTCGCCAGGCCCAGATCGTCGACTTTGCCGGTCTGTCGGATCGCGCCGGTATACCGGGCGAAGCGGTACGTGTGCTCGATAAAGCAGCCGTTGGGAAGTGGATTACGCTGGATGATAAGAACTCCAAGCTCTTAGCCAGCGAAAAACGTAACGCGGCTGATGACAAGAAGAGCCTTCCGGCCTTAGACAAGGAAGCCAAAGCGGGCAAGTCCGGCAAGAAGGACGTCGCTGTAGGCTATGCGCAGTTTGGCATGGAGGATTACAGCAGCGCCGTAGACTCCCTCAAGCGCGGTTTAAGTGCTGATCGCGTGTCTGACGTAGCGCGCGTGGATGACGCCAACATGGTGCTGGGTATCGCGTTATTACGTCTTAACCGTCAGGATGAGGCGATGGCTGCATTCACTGCCGCCAAGGCTGATCCGCGCATGGCGAAGGCCGCTACGCTTTGGATGTCGTTAGCTAAGCCGTAAGCGCAAGCTACGACGCTCAAAGGTGACTTAAGTCAGCACGGCCGTCTCGCCGTGCTGACTTTTTTATTTGCTAGACTTCACGCTCGGATTACGGACTGGCGCTTAATGCGTCATGCCACAGTGCCTTCCCTCTAACCCAAACCGGGAGATTTACATGACGATTAAAGTATCCGACCACATGCCAGCCGGCACGCTCACCCATATGAGCGCTGATGGCCCTAAGCCTGTTACCACCGACGAGTTGTTCAAGGGTAAGACCGTGGTTCTGTTTTCGGTGCCCGGCGCCTTTACGCCGACCTGCCACGCGCGTCATTTGCCGGGCTACGTAGCCGATGCGCAGAAGTTCAAGGACAAGGGCGTAGACACCCTGGCCTGTATTGCCGTTAACGACGTCTTCGTCATGAACGCCTGGGGCAAAGCCAGTGAGGTGGGTGATGCTGTACTCATGCTGGCTGACGGCAATGGCGACTACACCAAGGCCTTGGGCCTGGAGTTAGATGTCACGGGGTACGGCATGGGCGTACGCGGCCAGCGCTTTGCTATCGTGGTAAAGGACGGCGTGGTCAGCCACCTTAACGTTGAGGTCGGTGGTGAGTTCAAGGTCAGTGCAGCCGACTACGTATTGGCGCAACTGTAAGACAAAAAAAGGCGAGGCAGCCTGCGCTGTCTCGCCTTCTTAGTCGACTGCTTCTCTATAACGAGATGAGATCGACGGGTTTAGGCTTAAACCTGTGAAGGTCCGAACTAACCTGCCAAGGCCTTCTCAATCTGCGGCACGACATCAAACAAATCGGCAACCAAGCCAATGTCGGCTACCTCGAAAATCGGGGCCTCCGCATCTTTATTGATGGCGACGATGGTTTTTGCGTCCTTAATACCCGTCAAATGCTGAATGGCACCGGAGATACCCACAGCCATGTACAGCTGCGGCGCAATGATCTTGCCGGTTTGACCTACCTGCAATTCGTTGGGCGCATAACCGGCGTCAACGGCCGCACGCGAGGCACCCACGGCCGCACCCATCTTCTCAGCCAGGCTGAAGATGATCTTAAAGTTTTCTGCGCTGCCCAACGCGCGTCCACCCGATACCACCTTAGGCGCGGTCTGCAGGTCAGGACGGTCGCTTTTGGCTTGGGCGATCGACACAAAACGGGTGTGGGTCGGCAAAGACGCATCCACGCTCACAGCTGAGATCGCTGCGTTGCCGCCGGCAGGTGCGGCCTCAAAGGAAGCCGTGCGAACCGTAGCAACTACCACACTGCCAGCGGCAACCTGGACGGTAATGATGGCATTGCCCGCATAGATTGGGCGCTTGAAGGTATGCGCACTGTCCACAGCCATCAGATCGCTGATCTGATTGACGTCTAGAAGTGCGGCCACGCGGGGCATCAGATCTTTACCAAAGCTGGTGGAAGGACCCCAGACGTGGCTGTAACCGCCACGCACCAGAGCGACCACCTGCGGTGCCCAGATGGCGGCAACCGCGTGAGCGTTGGCCGCGGCAGCCACCGTGATAACGGCATCCACGCCAGTCAGCGCGGCGGCTTGAGCGGCCACGGCCGATGGATCAGCGGCAAGCACCGCAACCGTGACGTGCACGTCTGAGATCTGCCGTGCGGCCGTCACGCAGCGCGAGATGCTGGCATTGAGTTTTTCGCCATCGTGCTCGGCGATAATGAGTAGCTTGTGCATTACACGAGTCCCTTATTCTTGAGGGCTGAGATGAGCTCAGCGACATCTTTGACCATGACACCCTTGGCTCGAGCCTTGGGCGGCTCGTAATGGGTTGCCGTTAGCTGACCTGGTGTTGCCACGTTCAGCGAGGCGAACTCAACCACATCCAGCGGCTTTTTCTTAGCCTTCATGATGTCGGGGAGCTTCACGTAGCGAGGCTCATTCAAGCGCAGATCCGCGCTAATGACCGCTGGCAGATCCACTTCGAGGGTTTCTAAGCCGGCGTCGACTTCGCGAACCACCGATAAGGTGTTGCCTTTGATCTCAACCTTGGAGGCACAGGTGACCTGTGGACGGTCCCACAGCGCTGACAGCATTTGAGTCGCCTGACTGTTGTCATCGTCGATCGCCTGCTTACCCAGAATGACTAATTCTGGCTGCTCACGACTGACAATCGCCATGAGCGTCTTGGCGACGGTTAAAGGCTCGAGCATGCCATCGTGCTTGACGAGGATGGCGCGATCCGCGCCCATCGCTAAGGCCGTACGCAACTGCTGCTGGGCATCATCCGGACCAATGCTGACAGCGACGATTTCTTCCGCCTCGCCGCGTTCACGGATACGCAGTGCTTCTTCCAGCGCAATCTCGTCGAAGGGATTGACGCTCATCTTCACGCCGTCCAGTACCACGCCACTATTATCGGGCTTGACGCGAATGCGGACGTTGTAGTCCACCACGCGTTTGATGCCCACCAGAATCTTGCGCATTCGTTAACTCCTAGACCGTGCTGCGAGCACTACGCCCGCGAAAGTTGCACACAGAAAAACCCAGCGGTCGCCTGTGGCTTGAGGGAACGCGCGATTATAGTCGCCAGAAGGGCTCTTCGCGAGATGCGATTACGCGACCTGTGCTTATCCTGATGCGTCTGGCGGCCTTTGTTTGACAGCTCTAAGCCTGCATCGCAAGCTACCGGCGCTGCGTTTTACGCTGGAGTCTTAGCCCCTGAATCGCTTACCCCCAAAGATCTTAGCCACCACGCCCGTGAAGCTTATGGCCTACCGCACAGCCCCGCTGTGGGGGTACTTAGTTGGCCGCTTGGCGTCCGCGCTGGCGATTTTGGCGGTGGTGGTGGTGCTGTCCTTTGTGCTGCTGCGGCTGGTACCGGGTGGGCCGTTTGAACAGGCGCGCCGACTGGCACCCGCCGTGAAGGCTAACTTAGAAGCCCACTACGGATTAGATCGACCGATCAGCGTCCAGCTAGGGTTTTACTTAAAAGACCTGGCGCAAGGAGATTTGGGCGTTTCGATGAGCCAACCGGATCGCCCGGTAGCCGAACTGCTAGGCGCAGCTTTACCGGTCAGCCTGCGCTTAGGCTTGCTCGCCTTAGGTCTTTGTGTGCCGCTGGGGCTTGGCTTGGGCCTGGCAGCGGCCTGCTGGCCCGGCAGCCACTACGCACGGCTTTTGCAGTGGCTGACCGCTATCGCTTTATCCGTGCCGGGTTTTGTGCTCGCGCCGCTACTGATGTTGGGATTAGGCGTCTATCTGCGCTGGTTGCCGTTAGCTCCATGGGGGGATGCGGGCATCAGTCAGTGGGTGTTGCCGGCTATCACGCTGGCTTGGTTACCCACCTTTGAACTGGTTCGCTTAAGCCGTGCCAGCCTTGTCCAAGCCCAAGAGGAGTCCTTCGTGCTCGCCGCGCGACGGCGCGGTCTGAGTGAGGCTTTGCTGATGCGAGCTTATATCGTGCCGGCCGCGCTGCCGGCCCTGTTGGCGTATCTGGCGCCGTTAGCGGCCAGTGTCTTAAGTGGCTCGTTGGTGGTGGAGCGCGTGTTTGGTGTTCCGGGAATGGGCAGTTATCTGGTGGAAGGTGCTTTGGCGCGCGATTACCCCTTGGTGCTGGGCGCGACGCTGGTTTATTTGAGCGTGTTGCTGGGATTAAGCCTGTGCGCGGATCTGCTGATTATGATGGTCTCACCGCAGCGGCGTCTGTCACTGATGGGTAAGACATGACGATGGCCGCGCTTCGCTGGATGTTGGCACCGACGCGCGGCGGGGCTGCGATCTTATTGCTGATCGCAGCCATCCTGCTGATTGCCGGTTACTTTAGCCCCTGGCAGCCACAAACCATTGACTGGAGCGTGCACGCGCCATCACCACCAGACTACGCGCGTGCGCACTGGCTAGGCACGGATGCGTTAGGAAGGGATGCCTTTGTTCGCTTGCTGCACGCTAGCGCTGTGTCTTTGCTGATTGGCGTGGCAGCGGCGAGCTTGTCGGTCGCCTTAGGTGCTCTGGTTGGGGTGATTGCGGGCCTGGCCGGTGGCCGCACGCAGCGCTGGCTGATGCGCGGTGTGGACGTGGCCTTTGGGCTGCCGCAGGTGTTTATGTTGCTGCTGATTGCTATGGTCATAGGACGCGGTCCCTTGGCCGTGGTCGTGGGATTGACCGTGACGGGCTGGTTAGCCTGTGCGCGCTTGATGCACGTGGAGGCCTCTAAACTGGCCGAACGCCCGTTTATGGAGGCGGCACGTAGCATGGGACTTTCGCTGAGCGCGCGAATCTACCGCCATGCGTTGCCGAATCTGACTACGCCGCTAGCCGTCTGCTTTACCCTGGCCGTGCCTCAATGTGTGCTCAGCGAAGGATTTATTTCTTTTTTAGGCTTAGGCGTGCAGGAACCGCAAGCCAGTCTGGGTAATCTGCTGGCCCAGGCGGTCAGCGAAATGGAGCGAGCGCCGTGGCTGCTGATGGGTCCGACACTGACCCTGATTTTTTTGGTGCTGCTGCTAAACACGTTAGCCGACCGCCTGCAGAAGAGCACGTCGCGGTGAGTGCTCGCAGCCTTTGTGTTGAACATCTGACGGTCAGCCTGGATTCAAGCAAAACGCTGCTATCTGATGTCAGTTTTAGCGTGGACTTTGGGCAGTGCCTGGCGGTCATAGGTCCGTCCGGTGCCGGTAAAACCCAGCTGGCCCGAGCCTTGGTGGGCTGGCAACCCACGGGCGCGCAGATAACCGGCCGGGTGTCTCTGAATAACCCCTTAGTAGGCGCGGGACACTTAGCTGCGGCGTGGCAATCGACCCACGTGCGGATCGCGCTGATGGAGCAAGACTCCCAGGCAGCACTCACCCCGCACCTGACCCTACACGCGCAGTTAGCCCACGTGCTGGCCGTACACGGTCATCGTCATGAGACTGTCGAGCAACGAACGCCGCTGTACTGGTTGCAACAAGTGCAGATGCCTGAGCCGCAGCGGCGATTAGGGCAGTATCCGGCACAACTGTCCGGTGGGCTCAGGCAACGCTTTGCACTGGCTCTAGCGTTGGCGCAACGACCGGCGGTATTGATTGTGGATGAACCCACCAGTGCCATGGATGCGCTGGGTGTTGCGCAATTTTTAGCGTTAATTGCGCAGTTAAAACACCAGGGTGAGTGCGCGCTCGTGCTGATTAGCCACGATCTGGCGGCGGTTGCGCGTATCGCTGATCAGGTGCTGGTGATGGCCGAAGGCACGGTCGTGGAAGCCGCCGCTTGTCACCAGGTTTTTACAACACCACGCCATCCCATCACGGCCGCTTTACTGGGCCGCCCGGTATCGGTGACCTCTGAACTTAACGTCGCGGGCCCTGATGTGCCGGTGGGCCAACCCATGCGGGTGCTTCAATTAAACGCGGTGTCTTGCCGTATAGCCGGTCGACAGATCCTGCAGCAGGTGAGCTTAGAGTTGGCAGCGGGCGAATCAGTCGCCCTTATCGGTGCGTCAGCGGCTGGGAAAACATCCTGCTTACGCGTAATGGCCGGGCTTACCCAACCCGACTCAGGTCAGGTCATCACCGGCCATCGGTCGGATGATTTTTTAAAGCCCGCCGTGCTGTTGTATCAGGATGCGGCCTCGAGTTTGGATCCGCGCTTACCCATTAGGCAAAGCTTAAGCCTTGCCTTGAGTTCTTTGCGATCGCAGTGCCCTCCATTACTGAACGATGAGCCGGCCCTTTTAGACTCGGTGCTGATCGATGTGGGTTTAGATATCCAACTTTTAGATCGCTATCCGCACCAGCTGAGTTTAGGTCAGTGCCAGCGGGTGCAGCTAGCCCGTGCGCTGTTGCAAAGGCCGCAGGTGCTATTGCTCGATGAGATCACCAGTGCCTTAGATCACGTCACCGCGATGCACATCACGCGATTGCTCTTAAAGCTTAAAGAGAAGGGCTGTGCGCTTTTCTGGGTCAGTCATGATTTAGCGCTAGTTAAGATGTGCTGTTCACGGGTGCTGGTGATGGATCAGGGCCGGGTGGTTGAAGCAGGCCCTACCGCGCAGATTTTTCAGTCACCCCAGCATCCGGTCACAAAGGCCCTGGTGGGAGCCACGCTTGCGGCCTGGTCGGTACCGGGTGAGAGTTAAGGAACTCATGGGAAGGCTTACGTTTACCGTTAGTGCATCAAAGCATGAGCCGACAGCACGCTATCCTGCGCGGGCCTGTCGTAACAGACGGTCATCATCGGTTGGCTGGATAAGCACGCACCCTGTCTGCCTAATCGGCAGTTATCAACGACGCCTAACGCTTCAAACGAACTGCCATGAGTGACCTTTCCCTGCCCACCCTACAAGCCGTGCTACCCGCCTTAGCGCCGGAGGCTTTGTGTGTCACCGCCACGCGGCGGCAAATGCACGAGTTGTTGCGGGTGCAAGCGCAGTCGGAGCAAGCACTGGGCAAGACGGTCTGGAAAACAGCGCAGGTCGTACCGTGGGAGGCCTACCTTAAGCAGGTGTGGAGTTCGGTTAGCCAGGACACGCGTGCCTTGTTAGATGACGCCACGGCCTTACGCTTGTGGCGAAGCCTAATCAGCGACAGTGACAGTGGATCGACGTTGCTTGATCAGCGGCAAACCGCGCAGGCTGCATACCGCAGCTATCAGCTGGCCTGCCAATGGCAGATCCCTATGGAGTCCATGAGGCCGCAAACACCCGAGGAGGCCGCGTTCAAAGACTGGGCCAGCCGCTACCAAACGCTGCTGGCGGATAAGGGATTTATTGATAACGCGCAATTGTCAGGCCTGCTGCTGGATCAACCCATCGATGTCAAACGCCCGTTGTTTGTTCATGGCTTAGGCGACGCGCCGCCTGCCAGCCGAGCACTCATGCAACACTGGAGCCGTCTAGGCCAGCCCGTGCACACCGTTCAGGCACCGCCCATCGGCATTACCCCGCGCACAAAGCCTGTGCGAAGTCCTGAAGATGAACTTCAGGCGTGCGCGGCGTGGGTTCTGGCGCGGATATCGTTGCAACCCGATGCGCGCCTGGTTATCCAATGGCCTCGTTTAAAAGATCAGGCTCCGGCGTTACTGCGCCGGCTGGATGATCTGTTGTATCCGTTATCCCTGCGCCCGGGCGCACCACCCGAACGCCCCTATGCCTTGGCCAGCAGTATGGCCTTGAGCGAATTTGGGGTAGTGCACTGCGCCTTACAGTTGCTGGAACTGGCGCGCAGTCACGTGCCTTTATCACGCCTAAGCCACGTATTGCGCAGCCCGTACCTTAGCGGTGATGAGACAGCTAGTGGCGAGCGCGCCAAGCTCGATGTGCGCCTGCGCGCGGATTACCAGCACGAATGGCACGGTGAGCAACTGCTTCACGCCCTGAAAAGTGGACTGATGAAGCCGTTGCAGCCGCTCACGCCCTTATTGGAGTCTTTGCGTACCCCCACGCTTTTGTCACTGGAAGCCTGGGCGAGCCTGTTTGGTCGAGCGCTCAATGACGCGGGTTGGCCCGGCAGCCGTCGGCTGCAGTCAGATGAATACCAGACCGTTGAAAAGTTTAAATCCGCCCTAGCCGAGTTGGCTTTGCGATCGCGCGTCTTGCCCGCGCTGACTTTAGAGCAGGCTTTGGATGAACTGCTGGAGGTCACTCGGGGTATCGAGTTCCAGCCCGAGGCGGGGAACGCCTCGGTGTTGTTCATGGACGGACCCACTAACCTGGGCTACCCGGTGGAGGGTTTATGGGTGGCAGGCTTAGACACCACGCGCTTTCCTGCGAGCCTGCAGCCCGATCCCTTTCTGCCTTTGCAGGCCCAGCGCGACGCCGGCTTGCCCGGTGCTAGTCCGGTCGACGGCGGCAAACAAGCGCAACGTTTACTGCAAGACTGGCAGTCCTGGGCGGGTGAGTTAGTCTTATCAGTTGCCGCTTTTGACGGCAAAGCCGAGCAAAGGCCTAGCCCGTTATTAAATGGCTTAGAAGAGTTGCCGCCGCAACCCGTACCCAGTCGCTACGCCAGTCTCATACGCAGTCTTTCCAGCCGTGAGCCGTCCCCCAACGATGCGCTGCCGGCTTTGCTGCCCGGCGCCCCCATTACCGGTGGCAGCGCGGCGCTGGAAGATCAGGCAGCCTGTGCGTTTCGTGCGGCTTTACGCGGGCGTTTTGGGGTTCGTGAGTTGGGCGATCCAGGCCCCGGCATTGCCGCGACCCTACGCGGCAAGCTGGCTCATGCCGCGCTGGCACACCTGTGGAAAGACTTAAAAAACTCCGACACCCTCAACGCCTTAAACAGCACCGAGCAGGACGATGCGGTGCGCCTGGCCATTGAAGCGGCAAAGCGCGAGCTGAAAGACTCCTTACCGGTGGGTCGCCTGGCTGACCTGGAGTATCAGTGGCTGCAGCGGGTGATCAAGCGCAGCCTAACGGTGGACTCGCAGCGTCCTGCCTTCACGGTGATTGCCATCGAGCAGGCCATGGAGTTTGATTTTGAGGGACACGCGCTACGAATCAAGATCGATAGGTTAGATGAACTGAGCACGGGCGAGCGGGTACTGATCGACTACAAAACCGGACGAACGGTGTCCCAGCGCTGGTTTGAAGAACCGTTGCGTGATGTGCAGTTGCCGTTATATGCCGCCCATCTGTCCCATACCCCACAGGCCCTGGTACATGCCCATTTGCCGGTCTCTTGTGATCCGTACAAGGGTAGAGCAGAGGCTTTGGGGTTAACACCCGGTTTGACTCTCACTGAGATCCCCTACGACGATACGATAGCCGCGTGGAGGCGACAGACCCAGCAGTTGGCGAATGACTTTATCCAGGGTCGCGCCGAAGTAGCACCCCAACCCGATGCGTGTCGGTATTGCTCCCATGCGATTGTCTGTCGGGTGGTCAGCGATCCGGCCGAGGCGAGCAGCGCGGGCGAGGGTAACGTGCATGATTAACGCATCACCGGCTGATCATTCGCTGCATCAGGACGCGGATGCCCAAGCTCGCCTTGAGGCCTTGGATCCTACGCGGTCCTTTATTGTGCAAGCACCGGCGGGTTCGGGAAAGACAACGCTGTTAACCCAACGCTGTTTAAGTCTGTTATCCAAAGCGCGCGTACCCGAAGAAGTGTTGGCCATCACCTTCACGGTTAAGGCCGCCGCCGAGATGCGCGGTCGGGTGTTAGGCGCTCTAGAGGCTGCGCTCAAACAAACGCCGGTCAGCTCCAGCAACGAGCAAACCACGCGCGATCTGGCGATCCAAGTACTCGCGCAGGGTCAACGCCAAGGCTGGTCTTTAACGCAAGATCCCGGTCGCCTGCGTATGCAGACTTTTGATTCTCTCAATCAATGGTTGGCCAGTCGGCTGCCCATCCTGGCAGGCACCGGAGCGGCACCTAAGGTTTGTCTGGAGCCGCAGGCCCTGTATGCAAAGGCCGCTAACCAGGTGTTGTCGCGATTGGATGAAGCCAGTGACTTTGGACAATCGCTGACTCTGGTGCTGGCCTGGTTAGATAACGAAGTCGGACGATTTATCGAGTTAATCGCGCAGATGCTGTCGCGTCGCGATCAGTGGTTACGTCACGTCGCTGACGGTGAGTTAGCCCGCGATCCGGCTGCGGTACGCGCGCGACTGGAGTCGGCCTTAGAAGAAGTTATCGTTGACGGTCTTAAATCAGCTTGCGCTGTATGGCCAGAGCCATCACGCGCGCTCGCGCTGGAACATCTGCATATGTCGTTGTCGCAGGCACCCGAGGATCAGGTGACAGCCGCGCAGCCGTGGCTCACCGTTCTGGCAGGTCTGCCTGAGCTTGACGCACGGGTTGAGTGTCGGCAATTGTGGGAGCGTACGCTGACGTTGTTGCTCACCAAAGCGGGTGAACTGCGGCGCACGGTGACTAAGAACGAAGGCTTTCCCCCCACCGGCGTTAAGGCTAAAGAAGCGAAAGCCGCGTTCATCGAGTATCTGCAGAGCTTACAGGCCATTCCGCAATTAGCCCCGACCTTAGCTCAGGTACGCAAGCTGCCACCGCAACGCTACGGTGACGAGCAGTGGGACGTGCTTAAGGCGATTGTGTCGGTGTTAACCGGCGCCGCGGCAACACTGGAATTGGTTTTTGCCCAGCAAGGGGAAGTGGACTTCGTGGCCGTTTCACGTGCGGCTTTGCAGTCACTGGGTGGAGAGGGTGATCCCAGCGACTTTGCCCTGCGCCTGGATTACCGACTACAGCACTTATTGGTTGATGAGTTTCAAGACACCTCCGCCGGACAGATTGCGCTGTTAGAGCGACTCACCAGTGGCTTCATGCCCGATGATGGGCGTACCGTCTTCTTGGTGGGCGATCCCATGCAATCGGTCTATCGCTTTCGCGAAGCCGACGTGGCGCTGTTTTTAAAGGTGCGCGATGAAGGCTTAGGCTCGTTGCCCATCCGCTCCTTGGTACTGGAGCGTAACTTTCGCTCGCAGCCGGTTTTGGTGAACTGGGTTAATCGCGTTTTTTCCAGGGTATTTGCAGCTCAAGATGATCTAAGAAGCGGTGCCGTGCGTTATTCACCGGCTCGCGCGCGAGAGGTCCCTGAGATTCACCCGGGCGTTCATCTGGTGCCGCTGGTCAACGCGAGTCCGCTTGAGGAAGGCCGTGCGGTGGCGCAATTGATCCAGGCCCTACAGCGCGATGAGCCGTCGGCATCGATCGCCGTATTAGGTCGAGCCCGTAAGCATCTGGCGACGGTCGCCCAGGCACTAACGGCACAGAACATCCCCTTTCAAGGGGTTGAACTGATGCATCTAAAGGATCGACTCGCCGTGCGCGATTTGGTCAGTCTAACGCGCGCCGTTTGCCATTTAGGCGACCGCGAGGCGTGGATCGCCTGTTTACGCGCGCCGTTTTGTGGGCTGGGATTAAGTGATCTCTATCTGTTACTGGCCGGAGATTCTCGCGCGCTGGTGCACGACTTAAGTCTGGATCCGTCTCGCTTGGCATTAATCGATGCCAACGCACAAAGCCGCCTGTTGCGCACCGTGCAGCTCATCGATGCGGCGCGGCAAGACCGGGGCCGGCGCCGTTTGGCTGCCTGCATTGAGTCACTGTGGTTAGCGCTCGGAGGACCGGCGACGCTGGAGGATAGTGCGGATCTGACTAACGTGGAGACGTTCTGGGCCCGTCTGGATGAGCTGGAGCACGGCGGCGACCTCGAAGACCCGGCACGCCTCATGGATCAGTTGGCCAAGCTGTACGCGGCGACGGACCCAAAGGCGACGGACCGGCTGCAGTTAATGACGGTACATCACGCTAAGGGCCTGGAGTGGGACCATGTCATATTGGTGGGCTTAAGCCGCGATGTGCAGGCTGACAAGGCGCAACTGTTGCATTGGCAGAGTTGGGAGCGCAGCGCTGATGACCCGGCGTTAGTCCTAGCCCCGGTGCGCGCTCGCGCTTCCACCGAAGAACCTATCCAAGAGTGGATCGCCCAGCTGGAAAAGACTCGCGCGCAGCACGAGCGCAAGCGACTGTTGTATGTCGCGACTACCCGCGCGATTCGCTCGCTGCATTTGGTAGCCAGTGTGGAGCAGCGTGAGGACGGCACGTACAAATCAGCGCCCGCCCAATCAGCCTTAGGCGTGCTTGAGCCTGGCCTTGAAGGGGAGTGGGAGCAAGCGTTGAGTCGCGCCGTGCCGTATGTTAGGGCGCCGATCACTAGCCACACACCACACCTGCTTAGCCAGCGCCTGATTTCAGGCTGGACTACCCCGCAGCCTGAAGAGCGGCTGCGATTGCAATCGCGATCGTTTACTCCGACTGAAGGACCGCAATTTATTTGGGTCAGCGAACCGGCCCGACATGCCGGTACCTTAGTTCATGAGGAATTAGCGTTCTGGGTGGCCAGCCAAAATCGAGTTGCCAGACCGCAGCACTGGCGACGCCGGCTGCGTGAAGCCGGTTTAAGTAATGGCGATTTGGACACGGCTGCCCGGCGCGTAGAGCTTGCACTAGAGGCAATTGCTAAAGACCCGCGCGGTCAATGGATCTTGCGTAACGATCATCTAGCCAGCGCCTGTGAGTTGGCGTTGTCCGGCATCGATGCGGGCGAAGTCGTTAACATTGTTATCGACCGCACCTTTATCGATGAAAAGGGCATACGCTGGATTATTGATTACAAAACCAGTTCGCATGAGGGTGCCGGACTGGAGGCGTTTTTAGATGAGCAAAAAAACCGCTACCAAGCGCAATTAGAACGTTATGCACGACTCATGAGTCGTTACGATCCGCACCATCCTCAACGTTTGGCACTGTACTTCCCGCTGCTGCAGGGCTGGCGAGAATGGCAGCCGGCGCCGGCGCAATCATAAAACACAGCCTGCGTAGTCTTAGCCTGCGATCGTGTCAGTTAGTGGAATAGGCCGCTGTCACTGACGCGATGTAAACGGATCTCAAACAGCTTAGGCCAGTTCTTACCGGTCACAAATAATCGATCGGCTTGAGCATCGTAGGCAATGCCATTGAGTACATCGGTCTGACCGGCAACGGTGTCGTTTGGACCGAGCAATCCCTTTAAATTAACCACACCAACCACCTGACCGGTCAGCGGGTTAATGCGCACGATCAGGTTGGTCTGCCAAAGGTTGGCGTAGACCTCGCCATTGACGTATTCCAGTTCGTTGAGGCGAGTCACCGGCTCACCCTGGTAAGTCACGGTTACACGACTTTTTTCTTGCAGTGTTTCTGGATCTAAAAATCGCAGCTGGCTGGTGCCATCACTCATGATTAAGCGATGCCCGTCCTGGGTCAGCGCCCAGCCTTCACCCGGATAGTGAAACTCACGAAGTTTTTTAAGACTCTTAAGGTCGTAGACAAAACCAAGCCCAGACTGCCAGGTCAGGCTAATGAGGCGGTCCTTCCATTGCACGAGGCCTTCGCCAAAATATTGAGCTGGAATTTTGACCAAAGCCAAGACCTGACCCGTATCCAGTTTTACCCTGCGGATCTCCGACTGGCCTTTTAAGCCGGTGCTTTCGTACAGCACCCCATCCAGGTAGAACAACCCTTCGGTGAACGCGTGCGTGTCATGGGGATAGGTATGCACGATTTCATAGGTGTACATCGGCACCTGTGCTGCTGCAGCAGCCACACCACTCGACCCTAACAGCGTGAGCCCGAGCAGCGCGATTGCCAGCAGTCGCCGACCACGGTGGAAGGTAGGGTGGCCGTTGCGGTTGAGATTGGCGTCAAGTCGTCCTAATGACCCACTTGAAGCGTCGGCGGTCACGGCTGAAACGCTCCACTCATCGAGAAGGCCCGAGCCCCGTTAGCATCGGGCGGGCCTAGCGTATTGACTAAATCGGTGAGATCCGCCGCAGCACCCCCACGCGCCAGCAGCGTGCCGTCGACCAGATAGGTACGGTCTGCTTTTAGGTGCAGCGTCGCGTTTAACCCTAAGCTACCCGACGTATCGCGCACCGTGCCGATGATTTCGTTGTCCTCACGACGCGGCGATTCATCAAACTGCACGGCAAAATCCCCCACGGTGGCAGCTAGCATAGGGGGGTGTAAGTGCAAAAACTCGATCTGACCTTTTAGTTGCGAAGGCCAGCCGTTGAGCAGTTCTACGGCGGGCATGTTGACCCGCAGATCACCGGTGCCGATCAATGAGTCACTTTGCCCGGCCAAAGCCCGCACCGTGGCTAAACCCATACTCATGCTGAGATCTTTCAGCACGATCTTGTTACCCGCATGCCACTCCACCAGAGCCTCGGCGTGGCCCGGTGGTGCTGTCATCGCGCCGTTGGGCACACCGGGTGGTATTTGCAGCGTCACCTGATAGCCGACGGCGGCTCGTAATAACGAGCCGGGATTAAACGACCAGTCCAAAGCCCCTAACGGGCGGTTATTAAAAGTTACCGAGTCCGCACCACCGTTAAAGATCGTTCCATAAACGCCCTGTAAGGCCATGGGCGGTTGCACGCGATTGGCCACTAGCGAAGCCGGCAGATTAAAAGCCAGCACCAAAACAAATAAGCCTGTAGCCGGTAATAGCAGAGTTTTTAGACGCACACGGGTTCCTTAACGCGGATCAAGGACGTGGTAGCGCGCGGCTTCATGGCCGTGACAAGGTTACGCTGGCGCTAACCTGACCGGGGGCAGCCGCTCGATCAATCGAGGCGTTTTGCACCACGACGCCTTCGTTTTGTTGTAGCCGCACCAACCAGCCGGCCAGGGTGTCAAAGGAAGTGTTCTCCACGCGTATGCGCAACTGATTCTGGCCCACCGGATCGGTGCTGGCGATGGTGATGCCGGCCTCACGACTGCCGGCATCCACCAACGCAGGCAAGGACTGTCCGGATGGGTTGGGCACCGGTGCAGCGGCAATCGCCGGCGCCACACTTTGGATATAAGCGTAATCAGCCCGCTTAGTCTGCAGCCGCTTTTCCATTTTGGTCAGCGATGATTGCAAGGCCGAAAAAACCGACAGCAGCAGCAGAATGGGAACCACGATAGCGGCTACTCGCAGCAAACGTTGTTCGCTGGCCGCACGTCCATCGTACCAAAGCCGCAACTGCGCCAGACGCGGCGCCACTGTTGAGTTCAGTGAGTCCGTTAAAGACTTAAAATTTAAGCTGCTCATCCTGCGCCCTTGATCTGAACATGACCTTGGTAACGCGTCTCGTGCTGCGTGGTGCTTTGCATGAGCGCAGCAAAGCCCTGGCTGCTGATCGCTTTTTGGAACTGGTCGATGGTGCCTACGGCCGGCGCATCGACGGTCAGATCGGTCGTCCCGTCGTGATAACTTAAAGCGGTAATCTTTAAATCAGGCGATGCGGCCAGCGCGGTGGATACGGCACTGAGCGCGCCAAGCATACCGGTGTGACCGGCTGACCCCATGCTGCGCACGCGAGACTCCACTAAAGCACGCGCGCTGGTGACGGCAGGGTGGCTGAGTTCAGGCAGCGTCTGATGCAACAGGGTCAACATTTGCTGATCCAGTTTTTTCTCCTCGGCTTGCACATGCCACATACCCAGTACCAGAGTCGCCAAATGCAACACCACCAAAGCGGCACTTAAAGCGCCCGCTAAACGCCAGCGCTGCCATTGCTCAGAATAGTCGCCACGAACGGTGTAGGCACCCTGCAGCAAGCTAAACGGAGGGTCGTTAATCGCCCCGGCGGCCAACAAAGGCAATGCACCATCGGCCAACAGCTGCACGGTCAGTGAACCCACGTGAGATTTCAGGACTTCGAACTCGCCTTGATGACGCTCCCAATCGGCCTGACCGGCATACACCAGAACATGACAGGATGGCGCATCCAGCGCAGGCGGCAAGCCCGCTAAGCGCAGACTGGGTCCCAAGGGATCAGCCTCCAGGCTCAAAGCAAAACCGCCTATAGGTCGAACCAGGATCTCGTCACCCTGGCAGACCACCACCGTATGGCCGGGGTTTGCAGGCACCACCATCGACTCGGCGTACAGTGCCCTGGGCGTAATGCCCGCCTGGGCTAGCGTATTTAACCAGCGTTGCATTAACGCGCCGTCAACCACAGCCGTGGGGACTTTCGTACCCACCGGCCGGCCAACAGCAAAATGCATGTCCTCAACGTCACCGGCGATACTTTCTTCCAGCGCGTAAGGCAGCGCCGCCATCAGCCGTCCGGACTTTACCGGCACATCCGGCTCGGCCAAGGTCACATCGCCCGCCGGCACCAGGACCAGCGCACGGTGCCCGGCGGCAGCGGCAGAGGCCTCGCTTAAGGTTCCGTGCTGGCAACGACTTACCGGCTCGCCTTGGCCGTTAACCAACAGCCACTCCACGTGCTCAACCGACTGTAAGCGCAGTACGCAGTAATCCACTTGTTACATCCTTAAAGATCGCTGCCGAAACTGCGCAGTACCGGCCGGGTCGACGACCCATTGCGTTGCAAAAGAGTGTAGAGGGTGAACTCGGCACTGCCAATACTCACCACCACCGTGGCCTTCCACCAGTTGCTGGACTGGCCCAGATATTTTGCACCGCTTTTGGAGCCGGCAAGCAACGCGCCGTCATTTTGATCCACCATGGTGAGGATGTCGGCGTTCAGCGGAAAACAACCTTTCAGACGGTTTTGCGCCAGAGCTTTGGGGTCCTGCATAAAATTCACCCGCATGGAGGCAGCCAGCGTGCTGAGCACTAACGGGGATGCGGTACAGGTGTTGAGCGTGGAGGGGGCCGGCAGCGCCGTAATGTAGGGGGCCAGGCGGGCGTAACGTTCGGCGCCAAAACCCGGCAACGACAGCAGTTCCGAGGCGCTCACCAACCGCTGATTGGCGGCCAAGTAGCCAGGGTTTTGGCTGGTATAGGCGTTATCTTCCGCGCCATCCGGTAGCGTGACCTGAGTGTTCGCGTCGATCCAATCAACGGTTAAATCCGCCCATTTCACTTCCAGATTAAGGGCCTGCAGAATGCGTCTGAAATGGGCTACCGCCAGCTCGTTGGGCGTGTCGTCGGCATTCACTAGATTGTTGAGATTAAAGCGTCCCTGCAGGTCTTCTAAAGCCCCCTGGACCGTGCCGCCATCCACCGGCAAGGGTGGCAATGGGGTAGCCCAGGGCTGATCCAAAGAAATCAGATTCGCACCGGATTGAGCTTGCGCGAAGAGAATTTCCTGAGCCCAGACTTCCGCACCCAACGCCAGCTGAAAAGCTTTTTCTTGCACAATCATATTGGCCGAACGGCGCATATCCAGCGCACCTTCCGAGCCTATGCGCGTGGCCAGCATCGTAGCCAGCGCGACGACCACCAAGGCAATGATCAAGGCAACCCCGCGTTGACGCTTCATCCGGGTACCTCGATGAGTCGGATGATCTTACCCAGGTCCTTGAGCTGTAGCGTGACCTCCACCGCGCGCGGTCGCCGGCGCGAAAGCGCGCTGGGCAAAGCGTTTGCGCCCGGGTTGTTGGGCAACGCATTGGCCTTAGCCCCCGAGGTTGGCAGCGCCGGCGGTGGCGTGAGCACATTGCTGTTGTCCAGCGGCGGCCACTGCCTAACCCAGCCACCGGCCTCACTGTTGGAGGCAAAACTGTCGGGCTTATTGGCATTGGTATCGGGTGTCGAGGCACTGTCAGCATTGGAAGGCGCGGTGCCTATACCAGAGTTGTTGGTTGTCACCTGCAAGTTAACGGCCGGCAGGTAACGGATACGCACATCCTCTAATCGGCTTAACAGATCGCGTTTAATCGGCACGGCGGATAGCGGCGCATCAAGCACGGTGGTGTAAGAGCGCACCAATACGCCACGGTCCTTATCAAATCGATAGGTGACCCTTTGCAACATCGAGCGCGGCAGCCCAG
The DNA here is from genome assembly GCA_903828595.1 of uncultured Pseudomonadota bacterium. Lineage (GTDB taxonomy): Bacteria > Pseudomonadota > Gammaproteobacteria > Steroidobacterales > Steroidobacteraceae > CAIKMS01. The sequence continues at coordinate 144,209 of CAIKMS010000023.1, forward strand.
CGCCGTTGGACCAACCCGCGCGAGTGAACGTCACTAAATTCTGTCCGGAGGTATCGGTCATGATGGCTGGCAGGAAATCCGTGCCTAACGGCTGGCGCACCGGTCGCGGGCTGAGTTGCTCAAAGTCAGACACCAAGGTGTGCACAGCCAGCTCAATTTCCCGCTCACGGGCAAAGCTCACCTGAGTTGCCTCGCGCGCCTTCTCCACGTAGGAAAGCGTGCCGTACGCAAAGGCCGACAGAATGGCCAATAAAAAAATGGCCACGAGTAGTTCAATCAGCGTAAAGCCCGCGGCAGGACGTCGCGTTAGCTTCATGGGCTTGTGCTCGGATTGGCGGCCAAGCCACTACCCAGGCCTGCACCCGTGGGTGCAGCGGAGCCGGGGTTAGCGCCCGGTGTAGGCCTACTGCCGTTCGCCCCGGTCGTGCCACTGGCCTGCCCCTGATTGCCCTCGGGGCCGCTGGCTGTGGGTTGCTGATCCCACTGGGTCTCAACCAACGGTGAGGTGCTTTGCGCGCGTCCCATAAAACCGGTGACAAAGGCACGATTGATGTCGGCACTGTCGCCGCTTAAGCGAACTTTAATATCAATACGCCGTATGCCCGGGACGTCGGTTTGCGTCACCGTTTGGGTCCAGCTGTAGCGGGCGTTGGCAAAGTCCACATCGCCCTTGGTGGTGGTGGCCTCCGGCAGTACACCGGCCAGCCGGGTCTGGGTTAATTGATTAAGTCCCACCCAACTGGCTAGCGTGCGATCGCGCTGCGAACTGGCGTTGCCCGCGGTGTTGGTGATCACCGATAACACCGCCGACAAGCCGATGGCAGCGATACCAATCGCCACCAACACCTCCAACAAGGTAAAACCGCGGTTTTTGTAGGAATAACGCATCGGTTAGGGACCACCGGTCAGTTGCAAGGCGCGCTGACTGGGCGAGAGTGCTTTAATCGTGCCGTCGATGGCCTGATCAATAGTCCAGCTTTCAGGCTCCGCTTCGCGTCGCAATTCCAGGTGGTAAGGCGAGACGTCTCCACTGGCGTAAAAAATCACCTGCGGCTTGGTGTCAAAGCCACGCCGTGTGGGATCGTTCGTATCGTTATCCAGGCCTTTACCCAAAATGGCCGTGTTGCTGCCAAAGCCGTTGAGGTCGCCTACTTTAGGATCGCGACGGATGCTCTCGTCACGCGGGGCTTCCAGCAGTTCATCAAGGACTACGGGTCGACCCTCCAAACTCAAGGCGAAGGTGAGCCCCGGTGGCAGCGTGTGCATCGCGTACAATCGATCATCCGGCACGGTTTCCCAGCGCTGCCGTCGCGGCGAGTAGACATACACCTGAAAACCCGACAAGCCTATGCGAATGCCAAAGTCACGGCCTTCTAGCTGGGCCTCCTGCAGGGCGGTGGCGGCGACATCCTCAAAATGTTCGACTTCAGTCTGTCGTTGCCGATCACTGCCCAAGGTGCCAATGGACAGCACGCCCAAGGTGGTCAAAATCGCGATGATCACGATCACCACCATGATCTCGATAAGCGTAAAGCCGCGTTGATGGCCCACGGCAGTCAGCCCACACCGGCGCGCCGACCGCTTATTTCAGTTCCCGTGCATTGATATCGGAATCGACGCCTTCACCGCCAATCTGACCGTCGGCGCCCAGGGTGTACAGATCGTACGGCGCACCGTTGGTGCCTGGGGCAACGTAGACGTAGTCACGTCCCCAGGGATCCTTGGCCAGCTGTTTGACATAGCCTTCTGAGCGGTAGTTCACCAGCGTCGGGTCACTGGGCCTGCGCACCAAAGCTTCCAGACCCTGCTCGGTGGTGGGGTATTTAAAGTTATCCAGCTTATAAAGATCCAAAGCCGATTCGTAACTGCGCAGATCCTGCTTGGCCTTAGTCACTCGAGCATCATCGATGCGCCCTAAAATCTGCGGCGCTACCAAGGTCGCCAGGATCGCTAAGATCACTACAACGACCATGATTTCGATCAGCGTAAAGCCGCGCTGGAGTCCCAAGAGCATTGAACCTGAGAGCGGTCGGGAAGCAATGGCGCGATGTTGGGCAGTCATGGGCTAGACTCGCTAATAATGAGGAGTAAGGCGTAAATGATAGCAGAACCCTTGCCGCCACCTGCAGCCCGGGTCGGTTTGAACGCCAAGCCCGCTTGGAGTGAACTTGCGTTTCTTATTACGGTCCTAAGTGCCCTGCAGGCCGGCGGAGCGGCACTCAAGATGGCATGGCGATATGACCGTAGTGCGTTGGCGCACGGGCAATGGTGGCGGCTGGAAACCGCCCATTGGGTGCATTGGGGATGGGATCACTGGGCGATGAACGTCGCCGGGCTGGCCGGTTTATGGTGGCTGTATGCGCCCTTAGCCAGTCGACTGCAGTGGCTTTGCCTCACGCTAGGCTGCGGTCTGGGCATTAGCCTGGGGCTGTACGCTTTTAGTCCAGAAGTATCCTGGTATGTGGGTTTATCCGGCGTTCTGCACGGCTACTGGGCCGCAGCAGCACTCATGCTCTGGCGGGTTAACCGCCTAGAGGCCGTAGGTGCGGCGGCATTGCTGATGCTAAAACTTGCGTTTGAGTACCTGCACGGACCTGTGTCTGTAGACCCGTCGCCCACACTGACCGTAATCACCGCGGCCCATCGTTGGGGCGCGCTCAGCGGAGCCCTGTCGGCACTGGCCGTTTGTGCCCGGCGCATCTGGCTATAATGACCCGCTTTCGCAAAAGCCAAGGAACTTAAGGATGAGCATTGGATTTGTTTTCCCCGGTCAAGGCTCGCAGTCGCTGGGTATGCAGGCCGAATTTGCCAACCAACCGCTGGTTCGCCAAACGTATGACCAAGCTTCAAGCGTGCTGGGCTACGATTTATGGGCCTTAAGCCAGCAGGGACCCGAAGAGCAACTCAATGCCACTGAGCGCACCCAACCGTTGGTATTAACAGCCGGGGTAGCTGCCTACCGAGTATGGCTGGCCCAAGGGGGGTTAACGCCTACCCTGATGGCCGGGCATAGTTTGGGTGAGTTCACAGCCCTGGTTTGTGCCCAGGCGCTGGATTTTGCCCAGGCAGTTGAACTGGTGCGTAAGCGCGGGGAGTTAATGCAAACCGCCGTGCCGGCAGGCACAGGCGCCATGGCTGCCATATTAGGCCTGGACGATGAATTGGTTGAAGAGGCATGCCGGGTCGCAACTGAAGGTGAGGTCGTTGAACCGGTCAACTACAACTCTCCGGGGCAGTTGGTGATCGCCGGGCATCGGCACGCGGTGGATCGCGCGATGAAGGCCTGCCAAGAACGCGGTGCCAAGCGCGCCGTGCTGCTGCCCGTCAGTGTTCCGGCGCATAGTTCATTGCTGCGCGGTGCAGCCCAAGCCTTTGCCGATGTCATCGCCAAGGTTAACGTAGACAGCCCACAGATTCCGGTGCTGGGTCTGGGGGCGAGTCCTCATGACACGCCCGCATCCATCCGGGCCCGAGTTGTCGAGCAGTTGCATAGCCCGGTGCGCTGGACCCAGACGGTCACCACGATGGTCAACAGCGGTGTTCAAGGCTTAGTGGAGTGCGGCCCAGGGCGAGTCCTAAGCACGCTGAATCGGCGTATCGAACGTAATAAAGAATTTGGTATTTACTCCACAGACACTCCCGCGGCATTAGCCGCCGCCTTGAGCGCCACGGCGCCTCAAGGGTCCGCCACCCACGCAGAAGGATGATTGACATGACGGCAATGACAGGTTTTCGGGTTCAAGGCGAAGTGGTGCTGGTGACCGGTGCAAGCCGCGGCATTGGACGGGCTTGTCTGTTGGCGCTAGCCCAGTCGGGTGCCACGGTCATCGGCACGGCGACGACGGCCGAGGGCGCGAGCCGCATTACCACCGATTTAGCGGCTGAAGGCTTAAGCGGTCGAGGCTTGGTGCTAGATGTTACCTGCGAGGCCAGCGTCGCCGAGGCTTTGGCGGATATCAGCGCTAAGGAGGGGCCGGTCACGGTGCTTGTCAATAATGCCGGCATCACCCGAGACGGGCTGCTCATGCGCATGAAACCCGAAGACTGGTCGGTGATCATCGACACAAACTTAAGTTCGGTGTACCGCCTGTCCAAAGCGGTTTTGCGTGACATGATGAAAGCCCGACAGGGTCGAATCATCAGCGTAGCCTCGGTGGTTGGTCAGACCGGCAATGCCGGGCAGACCAACTACGCGGCGGCCAAAGCCGGCATTATTGGGTTTAGCAAATCACTGGCCCGCGAGGTGGCATCGCGCAACATTACGGTTAACGTTGTTGCTCCAGGCTTTATTGATACGGATATGACCCGTGCCTTGAGTGAAGAGCAACGTGCAGCACTAGTAGGCACCATTCCATTGGCGAGATTAGGAACGGTGGAAGATGTGGCAGCGGCGGTGGTCTATCTGGCCTCGCCGGCAGGCGCCTATCTGACCGGGCAAACCTTAAGCGTGAATGGCGGCATGTACCTCGCTTAGCAAGCCAGTCAGGGTTCAAAATGAGTTTGGCGCCGGGGCATTTTCGCGGCTCTCAACCTAAGCCTATGAATAACCACACGAAATGCTTGATAGCTCCGAAGCGCGATTTCCCATAAAATAGTGGCGTGCCCACTTTAGGGTGGGAGCATACTTCGCGGTCAGAACGGACCCTTTGGGTTTAACCTGATGCAATTTACGTTCATGGCCGCCACGCCATGTTCACTACAGAGGACTACCAAACGATGAGCAGCGTTGAAGAGAGAGTCAAGAAAATCGTCGCCGAGCAGTTAGGCGTTAAGGGCGATGAGGTCACCAACGATGCGTCCTTCGTCGACGACTTGGGTGCTGACTCGCTAGACACCGTTGAGCTGGTGATGGCTCTCGAAGAAGAATTCGAGACCGAGATTCCCGACGAAGACGCCGAGAAGATCACCACGGTTCAGCAGGCGATCAACTACATCAACGAACATCAGGGCAAGAACTGATCGTAGGTTCGTTAACCACCCGGTCGTGTGACGACCGGGTGGTGTATCGCGAGAACACGGTTCGCGGTTAGGGCTAAGCCCGCACTATTGAGGAGTTCCCATGGCGAAAAGACGCGTCGTAGTGACCGGCTTGGGCATTGTTTCGCCCGTCGGCAGTCAAATAGAGACGGCTTGGCAGAACATCTTAGCGGGCCGCAGCGGCATCCGAGCGCTGACGCGCTTTGACTGCAGTGCCTACCCCACGCGTTTTGCCGGCGATGTGTCGGGCTTTAATGCCGATGATTACATCGAGCCTAAAGAGGCGCGCCGCATGGACCTGTTCGTCCAATACGGTTATGCCGCCGCTAGCCAGGCGTTTTCGGATTCTGGGCTGACCGTTACCGAAGCCAACGCGCCGCGTTTCGGTGTGGCCATGGGGGCCGGTATCGGCGGTCTGGAAACTATTCAGGCCAATCACCAAAAGCTGCTAGACGCCAACGGTCCGCGCAAGGTGTCGCCGTTTTTTGTGCCTGCCAGCATCATCAACATGATCTCTGGCCATGTTTCTATACGCTACGGCCTGCGCGGTCCCAACTTAGCGCTGGTGACTGCCTGCACGACCTCCACGCACTCGATTGGAATCGCTGCACGCTGCATTCAATACGGTGATGCGGATGTGATGATTGCCGGCGGTGCTGAGATGGCGCTCAACCCGCTTGGGGTCGCCGGTTTTTGTCAGGCTCGCGCCTTATCCGAGCGCAACGACGATCCTACTGCTGCCAGTCGGCCTTGGGATCGCGATCGCGATGGCTTTGTCATGGCCGATGGCGCCGGTGCGATTGTGCTAGAAGAGTACGAGCATGCCGTGGCACGCGGTGCACGTATCTATGCGGAGTTTGCCGGTTTAGGAATGAGCGGTGATGCCCACCACATCACAGCACCGCCAGAAGACGGCGAGGGTGCCCGTATGTCCATGGTTAACGCGCTAAAAGACGCTGCGGTTAATCCGGATGAACTGCATTACATCAATGCCCATGGCACCTCCACGCCGTTAGGCGATAAAGCCGAGACGATTGCGATTAAGCGCGCGTTGGGCGCGCAGCAAGCCTATAAAGTGGCTATCAGCTCCACCAAATCAATGACCGGTCATTTGCTGGGCGCGGCCGGCGGTATCGAGGCGATTTTTTCCATCTTAGCGATTCGCGATCAGGTAGCACCACCTACCATCAATCTGGATAACCCGGACCCGGATTGTGATCTGGATTACGTGCCTAAGATCGCGCGTGCGATGCCCATTGAGGTGGTGCTTAGCAACTCATTTGGTTTTGGCGGAACCAACGGCAGTCTGGTATTTCGTCGGTTACGCTGAGTCTGCCTGCCCGTGGGCGCTCCAGCTAAATTGGACGAGCCTTAATGATCAAGGCAGCAGCAGGTCTGCTGATGGCTGTCTTGGTCGCCGCGAGCCTGGTCATGGGGGTGGGTCACTGGTATCGAGCCGCACCAGCCTCCAGCAACGATCAGGCTAAGGTCGTCGAGTTAGCCGCCGGACAAGGCGTTTCCGCTATTGCTGATCAACTGCAGCGCGCGGGTGTGTTAGATCATCCGCGCCTGTGGGAACTGTGTGTACGATTTACCGATCGCGCTCGCCATCTCAAGGCCGGCGAGTACGCCATCGCCGCACACGCCACCCCCTTGGCCATCACCGAGCAACTGACCAGCGGACGCGTCTTGCTGCATGCGGTTACGCTGGTGGAGGGCTGGACTCTTCGTCAGGTATTGGCCGGGCTTAGCACCCACGACTTTTTGCAGCACGACCTGTCTGCTTTGCCCTTGACCGAGCAAACCGCCACGATTCAATCGGCATTAGGCTTATCGGGAGCGGCTTTAGAAGGCGAGTTTTTCCCTGACACCTACAGCGTGCCCCGACATACCACGGAGTTAAGCCTACTGCGCCTGGCCCGTGAACGCCTGAGCCAACAACTCAACGCTTTGTGGGAGCAGCGCGCGACTGATCTGCAAATCACAACGCCGCAACAGGCCCTGGTGCTGGCCTCACTGATTGAAAAAGAAACCGCTTCGCGTGACGAGCGCGCGCTGATCAGCGCTGTCTTTAACAATCGCCTCGCGCGGGGCATGCGCCTGCAAACCGACCCTACGGTCATTTATGGCTTAGGTACCGACTATCAAGGTCGGCTGCACAAAGCCGACCTGGAACGTGACACGCCGTATAACACGTACACCCGTGCGGGCCTTCCACCCACACCCATCGCACTACCCGGACGAGAATCATTGCTCGCCGCCTTGCACCCGGCCACCAGCGATGCGTTGTATTTTGTCGCTATCGGGGATGGCAGTGGCCGACACGTTTTTACGCGCACATTAGCCGAGCATCAGCAGGCTGTGCGAGAGTACCTGCAACGGCTACGACAACGGGCTGAGTCTGGAGACACGCTACCTTGAGCATACGGCCCGGTTATTTCGTGACCTTCGAAGGAATCGAAGGAGTGGGTAAGTCCACCCAAGTGCAGTTGGCCGTCGAAAGCACCCGTGACTGGGGCATAGAAACACTGGTCACTCGTGAGCCCGGCGGCACACCGTTAGCCGAAGCCCTGCGCGGCTTGGTGCTCCAGGCGCGTGAGGAGGCGGTGACACCGGCCGCTGAACTGATGATCATGCATGCCGCACGCGCCCAGCATAGTCATAACCTGATTAAACCGGCGCTGCACCGTGGAGCGCTGGTGATCTGTGATCGCTACGCGGATGCCAGCTACGCCTACCAAGGCGGGGGGCGGGGCATTGATACCCGCTTTATTGATTCGCTGGCGCAGCTTGCACAAGACGGTCTGAGCCCGGATTTGACCTTTCTTTTGGATGCACCGGTGGTGATCGCGCTGGCGCGGGCTAAATCCCGTGCCCAGGCCTGCGATCGTATCGAAGCGGAGACGATGGGCTTCTTCGAGCGGGTGCGAGCTTCCTATTTAGCCCGCGCACGGGCTGAGCCGGATCGCTTTAGAGTCTTAGATGCCACCGCTCCGGTGGACTTCTTAGCCACGCAAATAAAAACCCAGCTGCAACACCTGTTAGGACGAGGCTAACCGTGGCGACTAAGAAACGTGCGGCAAGCAGCCAATCAGCGCAAAGCGACGCCGAAACGGTGACACGCCCAGACTGGCGCTTGGGCGCCAGTCTGCCGTGGTTTTTATCGGCTCGCCAATCGCTGATGGCGGCAGAGCGCGCGCAACGACTGCCGCATGCCTTGCTTTTGAAAGGCCCCCCGGGTATCGGTAAGGGAGCCTTCGCCGAATGGGTGGCGCGCTTTGCCCTGTGCGAGTACGCCGAGCGCTCGCCGTGCGGGGTGTGTCACTCCTGCCAGTTGCATGCCGCCGGAAACCATCCGGATCTGCGGCGCATCGCGCCACCGCCCGGTAAAAATCAGATTCCGGTGGACGCTATTCGGCAGTTGATTGGTGATTTAGCGCTTAAAAGCTACCGCGGCGCGCGCAAGGTGGGCATTGTCGATCCCGCCGATGCGCTCAATAGCGCCGGCGCGAATGCGTTTTTAAAGACCTTAGAAGAACCCGGGCAAGGAACCTTGCTGCTACTCGTAGCCCATCGCATTGATCGATTGCCGGCCACTATTCGTAGTCGCTGCCAGCAAATGGCGCTGCCGGGTCCGACGACCGCACAGGCCACGCAGTGGCTGGAAACTCAAGGCGATGCGCCTTGGTCCGGGCTACTTAATCTGGTCAATAACGCACCGTTGGCAGCTTTAGCTTTAGTCGAAAGCGGGGCTGCTGATCTGCCGGCGGATATGGAATCTTTGTATCAGGCACTAAGGCGCGGGGGGCCGGTCGACCTGATTGCAGCCGCTGAGATCTGCCATAAAGAGTTCCCGCAGCTGCGCCTGACGTGGCTGGAAAGCTGGGCCACGCATCGCATCTATGCGGCTGCCGGTGTGGCGATGGACCAGGATATCAAGGCTTTTGACTTGCCAGTGGCGGCGTCTACACCGCATATTGAAAGCTTATTTGCGCTCATTGATCAGACGCGCGCTGCGATGGGGCATTTGCGCGGCTCGGTGAACGCACAAATGGTTTTTGAAGGCGTGCTGGCGACCTTTGCCCGCTGCGTCAGGTCATCTGTATCGTGAGGTTTATATGATTCGACCGCCGTCCAGTAAACCCGGTCTGCTCACGCTGACCATCAAAGATCGCAGCGCTTTGTATCTGGCGTATATGCCGTTTGTAAAAAATGGCGGCTTGTTCATTCCTACCAACAGCAACTACCGCATAGGCGATGAGGTTTTCATGCTGTTGAACTTGATGGGTGAAGCGGAAAAACTCCCCGTTGCCGGTCGCGTGATCTGGGTGACCCCTAAGGGTGCTACGGGTAAGCGCATATCCGGTATCGGTGTACAGTTCTCCGATCAAGATCGGGGTAGTACACAAAAAAAGATCGAGACCTATCTGGCAGGTGCCTTAGGCGGAGACAAGCCTACCCACACGATGTAAGCGTAGGCAGCAGCACTTAAACAGGCCATAGGCCACAACGGTTGAGCGAGGATTCATCCGTAACCTTGAGTCTGGTAACGCATCGAATAGCTCTAAAGCTGCGCTAAAAGCGTTACCAGTTAAACCTGAGCATAAAACCTTTCGGAGGCTACCCCATGTCCAGCCCTCTGTTTCATCTGACCGGTCTGTCCGGTAACGAACTCTACTGCCTGCATCTGAAGGGCTTAAAGCCTCAGGGTGTGTTTGTTGGCAACAGCGTGCAAAGCTTAGGCGTTTTACGCGGCGTGCGAGCGGCGTTCTCCGGTCTGGTGGGCGGAGAGGTCCCAGATATCACCCGCATCATTCACGAGGGTCGAGCGGCAGCTTTTGATCGACTCGTGGCAGAAGCTAAAGCTGAGGGCGTCAGTGGCCTGGTGGGTGTGAGTTCAGATCTTCGTGACTTAGCGGGCAACACCGAGTTCTTGTTTATGGGCTCGGGCGTACAGGCTCAATCCAGCCTGCCGTTTTTCTCTAGTGCCGGTAGTGCGCAAGAACTCTACTGCCACATGGATGCCGGTTACGCGCCGCTGTCGCACGTGTTTGGCAATATCGCGTATTCGGTAGGATTAGGCCGCGGAATCATTGGCAATTTAAAAACACTCGTACGCGGTGAGATCCGCGAGTTCAGCGACGTGTTCAACACCACGCGCCACCAAGCCATAGAACGACTCGTGGACCAGGCTCGTGCTGCCCAAGCCAATGCGGTGGTTGGCATTCGTACGCACGTGTTGCGCTTTGCTGGCGTACACGAGATGTATATGGTCGGCACGGCCGCACGTCATGACACGCTCCCCATACTTGCCGGTGTGCCTATCGTGACCAGTGATCTCACCGGCGAAGAGCTGTGGAGCCTTACCCGTATGGGCTTAGCGCCGATCAAACTGTTGATCTCAACCTCGGTGTATTCACTGGGTATGGTCGGCGGCGTCATGGCCGCGTTTCGTGGCCTGGTTAAGGGCGAGATTCCCGAACTCACTAAGCTGATCTATGACGCGCGTGAGGAAGTGTTCGGCAGACTTGAGCGAGAAGCCAAGGCGTTGCAGGCTGAGGGTGTGGTCGGCATCAAGACCTACGTCATTGAGCTGGGTTCCGGCCTGATTGAGATCTTTGCGGTCGGCACTGCGATTCGTAAAGTGGACGGGCTGGCCACCCAAACCGAAGCGTTGCCGGCTCAGGCGATTATTCGCGATCGCGACACGTGGGTAGACGGGGATTTGTCCTTTGACCCGACGACTCTGCGCGCCGGCGAATAGCCGCTAGACGGCAGCTCTGGCAAACCTCACCGCCAGGATTAAGCTTTGGCTTGATGAAAGCGCCAGCCCACAGACTAGGTTCGCCACAAAGTCACACAAGGGCTGGGCGGCTCGTCAGGCCGGTAACGCACAACCCCGGAAAGACAGGCGAAAAAAACCCGGCACTAGGCCGGGTTTTTTATCCATGCCCAAAGGCTGGATTAAGCGCGACGGCGCAGGAAGGCAACGCCGGCGATACCGAACCCTAACAGACCCAGCACGCCAGGCTCTGGAACGGCGATCGGTGGAGGCGTTGGGGTGATCGTGATGCCCTCGGTCACCAGACCAAAGCTCAACGATGCCTGGGTGGGGTAACGGTCATCGTAGAACAGCTCTAACGTGTGGTCGCCCGCTGCCAACGTGCCGGTGGTTACCGGAGCCGCCGTGTTCGGGTGAATGCCACCGATCTGATCAACGATCTTGCCGTCTACGTAGAAGAACGCTTCATCATCAGCGCCCAGCGAGAAGGTCACGGTGGAAGCCGTGGCTAACGTGAATTTGCCGGCGAAAACGGCCGCCATGTAGCCGTGAACAGCACCATCAGCCGTGCCATGTCCTGGGTTCAGGGCATCGGGATAGAACTCGGAGACGGCATAGGGGATCGAAACCGTGCCCGACGGACCGCCGGAGGTTACGTGACCACCCACCGTCCAAAAATTCAATTCGCCGTGCGAGTTGGTGTCCTGCTGCAGCAAAGCCAACTCACCGGGCTTCAGATCCGTGGCCGCTGGGTTTAGTACAGGCAAACCGTTGGGACCCAGCGTGCTGAGGACCATGTTCGGGGAAACCGAGCAGCAGATGCCAGGCGTACCGAATCCAGGCTCGCTGCCGCTAACCGTGAAATAATCAACGCCCAGATTCATGACATCGGCCAGCGCGGCGCCGGATACCAGGGTAGCGGCCATCGCGGCGGCTAGGGTTGTGCTCAATGTACGCATGACCATTATCTCCTTGCTTTTTTTAAAACCTTATCCGCGTTCACGCACCGTGGTGGGCGTTTGCGCTAAATCCAGCCCGCCATCACCGGCGGTTGCATTAAAAACAGAGCAAGAACGATGCCAAGGAGGGATTTTCTCTATAAATCAACGTTATAACGTCAGTTTTGCATAATGTCGGCCACCCTATTGTTAGGTGTGCCGACAAAAGCTCCCGCGTTATGGAAAGCCAGTGCTTGCGACTGTCGCTGTTGAGTCCAAACCGTAGGCGGCGTGCTAGCGCTGTAAGGAGTAAAAGCAGGCTAGTACACGCAAGAGGGGTTGGCGTTGCTCGCCGGTTGGTGGCCGGTTAGTCGTCGATTAGTCGCCGGTTAGTCCCCTAAGAGAGCCTGCACGCGAGTCAGGCCGCCTTCTAGTATGGAGGCTGAAAAGCCACGCTCAGTCAAAATGAAAGCGGCAGCCGAACTGCGTCGCCCGGTGTCACAGACCACGATGTAGTGCTGCGTCGTTGACAGTTGGCTGAGTTTTAAACGCAAGAAATACAGCGGCACGTTAATCGCGCCGGGTAGGCGAAAGGCCTCGAACTCTGAGGGCAGCCGCACATCCAGCCACAGCGCCTGACCGGTTTGGGTAGCAGCGGCCGCATCGTCGTAGGTCATCAACTGTTGCAGCGGCTCTTTAAGCAGGGCGTTGAAGTCAGCCTTAGGCAAACGCATTAAACGGCCATCCGTCAGCATACGAACCGTGGCGTTACGTTTGGAATCGGAGAGCAGAGCCTCCTCGCCAAAGGTTTCACCGGGTCCGAGTTCGGCCAGACGAATCCCCTCACGATTGAGCGGAGTTTCGCGGGTTACCGTGCAGCGCCCGGCGGTGATGGCGTAAAAATAATCGCCTTCATCACCCTGGGAGATGACCACGTCACCCGCCTTAAAGCGCACTTCTTGCACCCGACTAAACACTTGTTGCATGTAGGACGGTGGTATTCGCTGAAACGCTGGGGTCTGCAAAAGCGTGGTCATCCAGTCCGATTCATCCGGCGCACTGGAAGGATCAAACTCACTGACTTCATAGCTACCGGTCTGATCCCAGGTAATGAGAACGTCGAGCAAGTTAGCGTCGATGACCAGATACTCAACTTCGCTGACCGCACGCGCCGTGAAACGCCGAGGCGTACCCGGCACCAGGGCGGTTTGGGTCTCAGGGGTACCCGCACGGCGGTGCGCAACATGCCGCTCATCTTTACGCAGCTCAATTTCGCCAGCTACCAAAAAATAAATACGCGCATCGGTTTCGCCCTCGCGAAATAAGATGCGTCCGGGCGGGATCTGCAACAGTCGGGTCTGCCTTACCAGCGCTTTAAGATTCTCCAGCCGCAATCCGTCCAACGGAGAAAACCTGCGAAGCACCTCCAAAGATACCGACTTATCTTCCATACCGTTGCCGCCTGAATAGTCGACCATGAGTTACTACCAAAGCCTCGGGCATTGACTAGCAGCCTAAGCTTCTGCTGACAGCCAAGTCCGAAGGATCGTTATCATACAACGCCTAAGAATCCACCGCGCGAGTCAGCCGCCGCTCAAACGGGCTCCAGGAAATCCCAGCCGCGCGCCGGTTCAAACCGTGGCCCTTGAGCGCGTGCCAGCTGCAGCAGGCGCTGACGTAACTTCGCAGGCCCGGTGGTCTTAGCATAGTGAAGCGGCCCACCACGAAAGGGCGCGAAACCCGCACCAAAAATCAGTGCAGCGTCCAACAAATCGGCATCGGCCACAATCTGATCATCCAGGCAACGTACGGACTCGTTAATTAAGCTAAGCACCAAACGATCAACGGTGTCCTGGGTATACTCATCACGATCACCGCCGCGCACCACCTTGCCGTGTTCCCATCGATAAAACCCTTCACCTGATTGTCGACCTAAATGGCCAGCATGAATACGCTGGCGCAACAAATTCAATTCCGGTGCTTGGGTGTCCTCCACCAGGCTTTCACCGACCGCCAGCGCTATCGGCAAGCCGATCACATCGAGTAACTCAAACGGTCCCTGCGGCATACCAAAATCCACAGCCGCCTGATCGATAGCGCGAAACGCACAACCTTCGGCGGCAAGACGCAACGACTCAGCCAGATAAGCAAACAACACGCGATTAACCAAAAAGCCCGGCCGCCCAAGACACGAAACGCCCAGCTTATCCAGGCGACGCGTAAAGCTGATCAATCGTTGCACTGCAGTTTCGTCCGCTGCACTGTCATGCACCACCTCAATCAATAACATGCGCGCTACGGGATTGAAAAAATGCAGTCCGTAGAGTCGCTGCGGTTGCTGCAGGCCTTGTCTTAGCCTGGCCAAGGACAAGCTAGAGGTATTGGTTGCCAGCAAAGCATCGGCCTTAAGCCAAGGTTCTATACGGGCATAAAGCGCGTGCTTGGCCTGCAGGTTTTCAACGATAGCCTCAATCACTAAATCCGCTCGGGCTACGGCTTGATTTGAATCATCAAAACGTAATCGAGCACAAGCCTGTTCGGCTTGCGTCGCACTTTTGAGCTTTTTGGCAAACAAGGTTTTTGCCCTAGCCAGTGCATCGCTGACCGCGCGAGGATCACGATCCTCAATAGTCACGTTCAGACCGCTCGCGGCACACCAGGCGGCGATATCGCCGCCCATGAGTCCCGCACCGATCACGTGAACTGACTCGATTCGGCAGTCACCACTGCCTAAGGCTTTGAGCCTGTTTTGCAAAAAAAACACCCGAATCAAATTCTGTGCGGTAGGCGTGGTGAATAACTGGCTAATGGATCGCGCTTCAGCCTCAAAGGCCTGCGCTCCGAAAGCGCCAAAGCGTACCCACAGATCCAACAGCGCATAGGGTGCGGGATAGTGGTCCGGGCGGGCACGCTGTGCGATTGACTTTCGCATCAGAGCCGCCAGCCAGGGTCTGACGAACCTCACGCTAAGCAACCGGTCCATGAGCCTGGCTGAGCGCTTTGCCGGTGAGGCCTTCAAATACGCGATTGCCGTAGCCTGAAGCTGATCAAACGGCACTAAAGCATCGACCAATCCGACTTTAAGAGCCTCGCTGGCGCCCAAGATGCGTCCGCTGAGCATCAGTTCCAAAGCCTTACGCGCACCGAGCAGGGCTGGTGCTCGCACCGTGCCACCAAAACCCGGATGAATCCCTAACTGTACCTCCGGCAACCCCACCGAGAGTTTTCGATCCTCAGCCGCTATACGGTAGTTACAGGCCAGGGCAAGCTCCAACCCGCCTCCCAGCGTAAATCCGTGTAATAAGGCGATGCTGGGGTAGGGCAGTTGTTCAATACGATCAAAAACCTGCTGTGCTTGCCGTACACGTTGGTAGGTCTGATTGGCATCGGTTAGCCCGCCAAACTCGGCGATATCCGCGCCGGCGATGAACCCGTTGCTTTTGCCGGAATAGATAATCAGCCCCAAGACACCGCTATGAGAGGCCAACCGATCCAAACAAACGGCCAACTCTTCAAGCACTGCGGCACTTAAGGTATTTGTCGAGGCATCTACCCGATCCAATTTAAGCCAAGCAAAACCGCCGGCGTCCTGGGTCAGGGTCCAATGGGCGGCGGGTGGTTGGGCGTGTTGTAAAGAATTCACAGCCTGATCACTCTTTGAGCTCGTTAGACATCGCCATCGAGGCTATGGGGTTTACCTCAAAATCACATACCAGCGGCAGGTGATCCGAATACTCGACCTTAGGCACCTGAAAGTGGGTGACCGTAATGCCAGGACCGTACAAGATAAAATCCAATTCGTGTCGCGGAGCATGGCTGGGAAAGGTGGCCAGGGCTTTGACATTCGCGCTGGTCAGGCGAGTGGCCTGTTTAAATAAAAACAGCTCATTCTCACCCCAAAACGTGTTGAAGTCGCCGGCGACAATGACCGGCTTTGTCGCGTTGACGATCAGGTCATGCAGCGTTTTTAACTGCCATTGACGGTGCCGGTATTTGAGCGACAAGTGCACCAAAAAGATAATGGCGTCCTTTAGTTCTAACTCAATGATCAGTCGCTTAACGCCGGTGTCAAAATAGTGAAAGCGCTCGCCGTGGATCTGCGGGCCTACCAAAAAAGCGTTGCACTGTTTGCGAAATACCGGAAGGCTTTTCGAGATCGAGTTCTTGGCGTACTTGCATTGATAAATGGTCTGCCAACCTAAACCTTTGGCAATGTAGTGCGCTTGGTTAACCATGCCCGAGCGCAACGACCCGGTGTCTACTTCCACCAAAGCCACCACATCCGGGGCCTGTTCATGAACAAACTGGGTTATATCTTTCAGTGCGCGGGTGTTACTGCGCAAATAACCGGCCCCCGGCAGCGGCAAGTGAAAGGCAAAGCCCGTTCCGGTGGCATAACGAATGTTGTAAACCAGTAAACGCATAAGTTGAGAATTACGTCCGGTGTGCGCGTGCCAATAGCCGTAAAGTACAGTGTAGCGTTATGCGCCTGTGATGCGCCTTGTAATCGCATCCGGCACCCGAACCTCTGGAGTGCTCATGAGTGAGGAACAAAACCCGATATCTTTGTTTGTGACCCATGCTTGGAGCACGGACGATGAGTATCTGCGGGCCTTTGAATTCCTTGAATCCTCGCGTCATTTTTATTATCGCAATCTATCCCGCCCGTTGGACTGCCCTAACGCGACCCGGCAAACACAGATCAGCGCCCTGCAGGCCCAAATGGAAAAAGCTGAGGTGGTGTTAGTGCTCGCCGCACAGTACGCTGACTCCGCCTTTTGGATAGACCATCAGGTCGCTACCGCACTGGCGATGCGAAAACCCCTGGTGTTACTTCCGGCTTTTGGCAGCAACGCCCCGGCACCGGTTCACTTACTCAGCCGCATTGGTGTGGTGGTGAACTGGAGTGAAAGGGCACTGGTACAGGCCCTTCGGCGCCAAGCGCGACCGGATACGCCGCTGGGCTGGGATACCATCGACTTCACGATGGACTAAGTACGCTTCCCCGCACTTATGATTACTCGAGCCAGATTGCCAGACGCTGATCGGGGCTTAAGGCGCCACTAACCCAGCTCAAGTTAAGCTTAGGCTTCCACCGCAAACAGTGGGATCACGGTATCAGACAGGTCGCGTGGCTCGCGGCGAAGGCTGCTGTGGCTGTGCGCCTGACGCTCAAAGGCCAGTACCAACTGGACCAAGTTCGCGGCGATCACCTGGGTTTGCTCTGGGGACATCTTTCGCACGGTGGCCTGTATAGCGGTCTCGCCAGTCAACGGACGGACGGATTGCACGGTCTCCATCAGCTCACGGTAATCCGCGTGCAGATTATCGGGCAAGTCCAGGGCCTCGACGTGCGCTAAAAGCATTGAAAAAGCCAATGTAACTCGCTGTTTTACAGGTTGATTACTCACCAGATGCGTGAGCGCTTGATGCAGTATTTCTGACACGGCCATGCCAAATCCTTAGCGCAGTCAACCCCAAAGCTCGCGCCACGCACGCCAAGCCCTGGGTTTAGGGCCCAACCTAGCGGCGGTACGCGAGTCAACGAATGTATGGGTACTCGACCTTCTTTATCAGTCAGTACAAGGACCTAGGCCAACTATAGCGAGCGATTTGGAATTTGCAACCGCTGCATCCGCCCAGCGTGCCCCAAAGTCTGCCTTCACGCCTAGCCTGAGGTGGTATATTTAAAGTAATAAGTAAATAAAATGACACAAAGCACTGATTTAATTTGAAATACAATTACAACATTAACTTCTCTTTAAGTTGAAGTAGGGCACAGCCTGATGCCGTGATAACTTGAGCATCACAGTAGGCAATGGTGGCCGTGGGGCCTGAGCTCAATGGGAACTTTGCGTCATTTAGATTTCGTCTCAGGCATGCCGGTGCATTTTTTCGTCAAGCCGGCCGGCATCAGCCTTGAGCGCGCGCAAACCTTAGATCCCGATCGAGACTGGACGGATCTGCGGCGCGCCCGCGAGGTTTGGATTATCCAAACCTGGCATCGTCTGCGCCATGCCGGTTACACCCCAACCATGAGCGATGAACCGGTAAACGACGGGATCATCGTCTACCACAAGGAAGACCAACGGGAGCTGCTGCGACGGCTGCCGCGCCAGTCCCGGGCCGTTTTGGTGGGGGTTCGGGCGGATTTTCGTTCCTGCGACGCGGCCGATTTTGAAGTCCTGCAAAACGGCTACTACGCCGATCAGCGCCGCAGTTTCTTTGTGCCGCACTGGCCACAGCCCGGATTAATACCCCGTGATAAGCAGCGAGGCGATCGGTTGGAGCGGATCGCGTTTAAAGGCTACGCCGGGAACCTGCTGGCCGAATTTAGGCTGGGCCAGTGGCAGGACTTTTTGGCCACGCAGGGCCTGATCTTTGACGACGACGCGATTATGGATGACTCCTCCGATCACCCCATTCTCACGCGTTTTCACGACTACCACGATGTGGATGTCGTGTTAGCGGTGCGACCCGGTCAAAGTACGCACAAACCCGCCAGCAAGCTGGTTAATGCCTGGCATGCCGGGGTGCCCGCGCTACTCAGCCCAGACTATCCCTTTGAGGAACTGCGCCAAAGCCCTGACGACTACCTGGCGGTGAGTTCGGTCACCGAGGCCATAGCCGCGGTAAATCGCCTGTTGCGCGAACCAGGGCTGTACCGTCGCATGATCGAACAAGGGTTTAAACGCGCGCAACACTACACCGTGGCCAGCGTTACCCAACAGTGGGCAAAGTTGCTGTACCAAACAATCCCCGCGCAAGTGAGTCGCCGGCCGCAATGGACGTGGAGTCCGATTTGGCGCGGCGCCCGAACCTTCAGACGTAAAGCCGCGCAGAGTCTGGGACTCATTTCTCGCCGCTAGACGGTTGGATTGCCTTGTTTGCCCGGCGGGCGAGCCGCTGCTCGATAGCCTCTACGGCGACGGACACGCCATTGGCAATACGCTTCGAGCTTACCGCTTGACTCAGCGCCGTTCGACGCGCGGAGTCACTCAACAAAGCCTGTGCCTGCTCGACAATGCTCTGGGAAGTAAATGCTGCAGCCACGCACAGGCCGTGCTGCCGGCAACCGGCAATGCGTGCGGCCTGATCTGCGGCAATAGGCACCGCCACACAGACCGCCTGCTGGGCCAGCGCCTGAATCAGTAAACTGCCGCCGTTAACTACGCTAACACGGGCTTGCGCGACTAGCGCCATCAGCTCGGCGTTGGGCAAGGCACCACAGGCGATGACGCCGGGCCAGGAGGTGCCGTCAGGCGCGCCCACCATGAGCACCGGTAGTGGTTGGCGCTTCGCTAAGGCCGCTGCTGCATCGCCGAACACGAGCGGACCGTTGGCCAGGCCGTCAAATTGGCCCGATCCTCCCGGACAGAGTAGGGCGTACTCCCCGGCACGCAGATTAAGCCGCGTCAGGGTGGCTTCTGACTGAGTCGGACTGGGGGCTTGAAAAAAGGTGGGTAGAAAGCGTACCGAATAGGTCGGCACCAGGCGCATCTTCATTCGTTCCCATAGGGTCAAGGGTTTAGCCAAAAAGGCAGGTGCCGCAAGCCAATGCTCATCGATGAAGGGCATACGATCCCAGCGAAAACCCTTCCAGCGGGTCTTTCGCCGCGAACTGATGTAGATGCAGACACTGCCGGCCTGGGCCACGGCCTTGAACTGGCTATGCCGGCCGGCACTGTCAAAGATCACCACGTCCGGCAGAAGTTGCTCAATAAAGGCTAGCACCGCAGCCACGTCGCGCGTCGGCGAGTCCTCAATCAGCGTGCACGGATAAGGACAGGTTTTGGCATAGGCAGCACCGCGATGCAAAACAAAGTGCACACTCGCCTTCGGCCAGCGCTGCGCTAACCCCTGTGCAATGGCCAAACAGCGAAAATACTCGCCACTGCCGCCGGGCCCGGATACGGGGACGAACAAGATCTGCCGAGGCGAAGCCACTAACCGTTCAGGCGGCAGCACGCTCACAAAGCTGTCCTTGCGCCACACTCAAACGGCGCCGGATCTGGCTTCAGATGAGCCTGTCGCGACACGTTGATCATCAAAAACCCCAGGCACCCTGTCCTAGTTGCCGATGGTAACAGACCCAACTTAAGCCACGTGGACGCTTCGCCCCTCACTGGGTATCCTTTAGCCCGGCAGTCCACTCTATAAGGCGTACCCCCGTGATCAGTAAGGGCATTATTTTAGCCGGTGGGTCGGGCACGCGCCTGTACCCCGTGACTCGAGCGGTATCCAAGCAACTGCTGCCAGTCTACGACAAGCCTTTGGTCTACTACCCGCTGGCCATACTCATGCTGGCCGGTATTCGTGACGTGTTCATTATCACCACGCCCGAGGATGCAGCCTCGTTCCTGCGCTTGTTAGGCGATGGTTCGCAGTGGGGCATTCGCATTACCTACGGCGTACAGCCTAGGCCCGAGGGCATTGCTCAAGCATTTTTGATCGCCAGTGACTGGCTGCAAGATTCGGCCTGCTGCCTGGTCCTTGGTGACAACGTCTTCTACGGCCATGGCCTGCCAGACCAACTCCGTGACGCCGCCGCACGAGCGCACGGCGCGTCGGTGTTTGCGTATTACGTGAGTGATCCGCAGCGATACGGTGTGATGGAGTTTGACGACGAGGGTCGTGCTATCAGTATTGAGGAGAAACCCGCACAGCCCAAATCACACTACGCCG
This sequence comes from uncultured Pseudomonadota bacterium, assembly GCA_903828595.1. Taxonomy (GTDB): domain Bacteria; phylum Pseudomonadota; class Gammaproteobacteria; order Steroidobacterales; family Steroidobacteraceae; genus CAIKMS01. The sequence goes on from CAIKMS010000023.1 coordinate 164,591, forward strand.
TCACCGGCTTGTACATGTATGACTCGGACTGCGTGCAGATCGCACGAAATCTTAAACCCTCGCCACGCGGAGAATTAGAGATCACCGATTTGAACCGGGTGTACCTGCAACGCGGGGACCTGCATGTCCAAGTCCTGGGTCGGGGAGTGGCCTGGCTGGATACCGGTACCCACGAGTCTTTGTTGGATGCGTCAAACTTTATCGAGACCATTGAGACCCGCCAGGGACTGAAGGTCTGCTGTCCAGAAGAAATTGCCTATAGGCAAGGCTATATAGACTCAAGCCAAGTCGAGCATTTAGCCAGTCAATTAGGACGAACCGCTTATGCTTCTTACCTGCGCGGTTTGATTTCAGAAGCTAAGCGCTCATGAACATTGTGCCTTTGACACTGCGCGACGTACGGGTGGTAGAGCCGCGTGTTTATAGCGACAACCGCGGTGCCTTTCTGGAGACCTGGAACGAGCAGGCCTATGCCGACTTAGGTATCAGCGGACCCTTTGTTCAGGATAACCTCAGTGTCTCCTGCAAGAACACGCTACGCGGGCTGCATTATCAAGTCCAACAGGCCCAAGGCAAGTTAGTGCGCGTGGTACGCGGCGCGATCTACGACGTGGTGGTGGATTTACGGCGCAGCTCACCGCAGTTTGGGCAGTGGACGGCCATTACCTTGCGAGCCGAAGAACAACGAGCCTTATGGGTACCGGCCGGTTTTGCGCACGGGTTTTTAGCTCTGGCGGATGATACCTGGGTGCAATACAAGGTTACCGATTACTGGGCGCCGGCACACGAGCGTACGTTGGCCTGGAATGACCCAACCGTCGGTGTGTCCTGGCCCCTAGCCCAGGGGGAAGTGCCGCTGTTATCGGCTAAAGATGCCGTGGGAGCGGCGCTCTTAAAGGCAGATCACTACCCGTGAAAGTTCTTATCACCGGCGCGGCCGGTCAGCTGGGTCTGGCACTGACGCGCACGCAACCTTCAAACGTGCAGGTCGTGCGGCTCGCGCGTGCCGAACTGGATATCACCGACCCCAATGCGCTGTTAGCCGTACTGACGCTGCATAAACCCAACGTGGTGATCAATGCAGCCGCCTATACCCTGGTGGACCAGGCGCAAAGCGATCCGCAGTCTGCCGAGCAGGTCAATGCCGTTGCTCCCGGCGCTATCGCTTTGGCGTGTCATCGCGCTCAGGCGCGACTAATCCACGTGTCTACGGACTACGTTTTTGATGGGACAGCCCACCAACCCTATCTTCCTGAATCCACCACGCAGCCCTTGGGCGTGTACGGCGCCAGCAAGCGGCGTGGTGAGATCGCTGTGCTGCAAGCGCTGGGAACCGATGCGCTGGTGGTACGTTCTTCCTGGTTGTATGCCGCCACCGCGCGAAATTTTTTAACGCGCATGCTCGAACTGATGCGCGAGCGGCCGCAGTTAAAAATCGTCATGGATCAAATTGGCGCACCCACGCTAGCCGATGACCTGGCTCAGGCACTGTGGACACTTACGGATGGACGATTAAACGGTATTCAGCACTGGTGTAATTCCGGTGTAGCCAGTTGGTACGACTTCGCCGTCGCCATCGCCGAAGAGGCACACACTCGCGGTCTGTTAGCGCAGATCCCGTCGCTGCTGCCCATTATTAGTGCTGACTATCCGACGCCAGCAGTCAGACCGCACTTTAGCGTTTTGGATAAGCGCCGTACCGAAGTCGCCCTGGGAGTAGTCGCACCCCACTGGCGCAGTTCGTTGCGATGCGCGCTGGATACGCTGACCCCGACACTGACTCTAGGAAGGCCTTCATGACTCGTTGTGTATTGGTTACCGGCGCTGCCGGTTTCATTGGCGCTAATTTTTGTCACTACTGGGCCAAGCATCATCCAGCCGATCGCCTGATTGGCTATGACTTACTGACCTACGCGGGTAATCCAGCCAGTGTGGAGTCACTGACGCGGTCCGGTCAGTTAGCGTTGATTCAGGGGGATATCGTGGACTTTGACGCCGTCAGTGCGGCCTTTAATCAGACGCAACCGGACTGGATCGTGAACTTTGCGGCTGAATCTCACGTGGATCGTTCCATCAAAGACCCGCGCGCTTTTGGCCGCACCAACGTTTTAGGAACCCAAGTGCTGATGGATGCGGCGCGCGAACTGTGGGGCGCTACGCCTGAGCCCAACAAACGTTTTCATCACGTGTCCACCGATGAAGTCTTCGGCACTTTAGGACCTAACGACGCACCGTTTTCGGAGTCGACGGCTTATGCGCCTAATTCGCCTTACGCAGCGAGCAAGGCAGCGGCCGATCATTTTGTGCGTGCCTACGGGCGTACTTATAACTTTCCGTACACCTTAAGTAACTGCTCAAACAACTACGGCCCCTACCAGTTTCCTGAAAAGTTAATTCCGTTATGCCTGCTCAACATTCTGGAAGGTCGGCGCCTGCCCATCTATGGCGATGGTCAGCAAGTTCGTGACTGGCTACACGTCCACGATCATTGTCGGGCCATTGATGTGATTTTGCAGACCTCGCCCTTAGGCGAGAGTTTTAATGTCGGTGGTGGCACGGAACTGGCGAATCTCACCGTGATTGACCAACTCTGCCACATCGTAGATCAAGCTTTTTTAGAAAACCCGGGCCTAAAACAGCGCTTTGTACGCAGCCCAATGGCAAATTCAGTGGCCTCGCGCGAGCTCATTGAGTTTGTCCGCGACAGACCGGGGCATGATCGTCGATATGCCGTCAACGGCGATAAGCTTACCCAAGCGCTGGGCTTTAGCGCTCAGCAGAACTTTGCTGAGGGCTTAACGCAGACCGTGCACTGGTATCTGGGCCATGAGCCCTGGTGGCGCGGTGTGCTGGATGGGAGCTATCGGGATTGGGTACGTGAGCATTACGGCGACAAGGCGCACACGGAGCCGATGGCTTGAGCCGACACGCGCTGTTTATCGCCTATAACCTCGAACAGCCCTCGTTTCGTTATCGGATGCGCTGCTTAATACCTGCGCTGGAGGGGCAGGGCTGGACAGTGCGTGTCGAACAATTCCCCAGTGGTCGCTACGGATGGCGGGTATGGGAACGGCGCGCCTTGCTAGCTTGGGCGGACATTACGGTCTTACAGCAGGTCAAGCTCAGCGCCCCGGAAGCCTGGTGGCTGCGTCGGTACGCACGGCGTGCGCTTTTAGATATCGATGATGCCATCTACGTGCGTAAGCCGCGTCAGCTGGGATTACCCGCCGAGGAAAGCGCCTGGCGGCGAGCTAAGTTTCGGGCCACCTGTAGCCACATGGATGCCGTGGTGGTCGGCAATGACGTCCTGGCGCAAGAAGCCCGCCGGGCAGGCAGACCTATCACGATCCTGCCGACGGCGGTCGATGCGGATCGCTACGAGTTGAGTCAACCCGCACCAGACCAGCCACCGACGGTGGTGTGGATTGGTAGCCCGGAAAATCTTGTCTATCTAGAACTCGTGCGACCCGCCCTGGTGAAACTTAAGGCGCGGCTTACCAATCTTAGGCTGCGCGTGGTGTGCTCACGGTTTCCCGATTGGCCGGAACTTAACATTGAGCGTGTGGTGTGGAGTTCGAGCGCTGAGATTGCGGCCTTGCGCAGCGCCCACGTAGGCATCATGCCCTTAACCGACGATGCGTGGGCGCGCGGTAAGTGCGCGTTTAAGTTGTTGCAGTACATGGCCGCGGGCCTTCCCTGTGTGGCCTCGCCGGTCGGTGCCAATGTGCAGGCGGTCGTGCCGGGGGTTACCGGCTTTCTGGCCGATGGTACGCCCCAGTGGGAACAGGCCTTAGGCTTGCTACTGAGTGAACCGCAAAAGGCATTAAGCATGGGACGCGCGGGGCTGGCACATCTGAACTTCGCGTATGCGCAAAGCACGTACATCAACCGCTACAGCGCCCTACTGACCGAGTGGGCAGACAAAGATACGCCCTAGGCTAAGACCGGCGAGTCACACTCGCCGGTCTTGGCTTTTCTAGCGGTAGCTTTTAGCCATCACTTCCAGGGCAATAGGTTTAATGCGATCGGCATGGCCGGCGCAACCGAAAGCCTCGAAGCGATCTTTGCAAATACCGCGGGCCGCCTTGGTTGCCAGCGACAGGTACTTGCGTGGGTCGAACTCGCTCGGATCCTTCGCAAAGGCCTGACGGATTGCGCCGGTCATCGCCAAGCGGATATCCGTATCGATATTGATCTTGCGAACACCGTGAGTAATCCCCCGCTGAATCTCTTCGACGGGGACTCCGTAGGTTTCTTTGATATCACCGCCGTTAGCACGAATGATAGCCAGCCACTCCTGCGGTACGCTAGAGGATCCGTGCATTACCAAATGGGTGTTAGGAATAGCCGCATGAATCGCGGCGATGCGATCAATCGCTAAGATATCACCGGTAGGCTTACGCGTGAATTTATAGGCTCCATGACTGGTGCCAATCGCAATCGCCAACGCATCAACACCGGTGCGCTCGACAAAGACTTTGGCCTCCTGCGGATCGGTGAGCAGCATGTCGTGCGAGAGTGTGCCTTCCGCGCCACTGCCGTCTTCTTCACCGGCTTGACCGGTTTCCAGTGAGCCTAAGCAACCTAACTCACCCTCAACCGACACACCTATGCAGTGAGCCATCTCGCAAACGCGACGGGTAACGGCTACGTTGTATTCAAAATCAGCCGGTGTTTTCGCATCTTCTTTCAGGGAACCATCCATCATGACGCTGGAAAAACCCGAGCGGATGGAGGCCTGACAAACGGCCGGCGAAGCCCCGTGGTCTTGGTGCATAACCAACGGAATATCCGGGTGAGCCTCGATCGCCGCTAAAACTAGGTGACGCAGGTAACCTTCGCCCGCGTACTTACGCGCTCCGGCTGATGCTTGCAAAATCACCGGGCTACGAGTCTCCTCGGCGGCCTGCATGATGGCCTGCACCTGCTCCAGGTTGTTAACGTTGAAAGCCGGCACGCCGTATCCGTGTTCGGCCGCGTGATCCAGCAACTGGCGTAAAGACACTAGAGCCATGAACGTATTCTCCTTAAATGACCAAACCCAAAATCGAATTTCAACCTTTATTAAGTCACTTGTCCTGATGCTTGGCTCGGTGCGCCCAACGCCAGCCGCTCAGGCAACTCGACAAACGACTCTAAAAACTGATCGCAGGCCAACTGCCGCGGATCTCTGCCTTCATTGTAGCCATACGGCACGCACCAAATCGTGACGCCCGCCGCACGGGCGGCATCAACATCGTATTGTGAGTCACCCACCATCAAAGCCGAGGCGGGGGGCACGCCCAGTTGCTCTAAGGCCTGCAGCACCACATCCGGATGAGGCTTACGGCGAGCGACGCTATCGCCACCGACCACCGCCTCGAAGTGGTCGAAGATATGGGTGTGTTGTAGCGTGCTAACCGCTAAGCGATGAATCTTATTGGTCACCACGGCGAGTTTAATCCGCGCCTGCTTCAGCTGAGTCAATGCCTGACTTACGCCCGGGAATAACACCGCCAGTGAGCGCCCGGCATCGGCACGGGCCTGGTAGTGGTCTAAAAAAGCCTGCATGAGATGCGCCGATTGGCTGTCAGAAAACGTGATCTTGTGGTGATTGAGCGCTAATTGAATCAAACTGGGCGCACCACGGCCCACCAAAGGGCGAACCTCATCTACGCTCAGCGTTGGTAGGCCTGAGTGTGCGAAGGCCTCATTCAAGGCCGCCGCGATATCAAAAACGGTGTCGGCCAGCGTGCCATCCAGATCAAACAACACAGCCTTCCATTCAGGCGGTGTTGCTAAAACCTGATTGCGCGAGAGCACCGGACGTGCTTACTTTTTGAGATATTGGTGAATGATATCCACCAGGTCTTCGGCAGCCTGAACCCGGGCGTCGTCGCGATTGGCCTTGGGGTCCACCATGTGCTCGCGGATATGATCCTCGATGACTTCGGCGATAAAGCCGTCCAGAGCACCCCGGCAGGAGGTAGCCTGCTGCAGCACGTTAGTGCATTCCTCGTCGGCAAGCACCGCACGTTCCAAACCCTCAATCTGGCCTCGCAGGCGCTTGAGCCGATTCAGAAGTTTGGTTTTTTCACTGGCAACATGACCCATAAACAGTACCCCTACGGTTATTATAGGGGGGGAGGGTATGTGTAGCAAACCGCCCGGAAAGGGGGTCGGTTATGTTTAACTGTCCTACCGGCCGCATCGGCCACCCATTCACCCTGCTGATTACCGGTCACGTGCACCCACGCGTGGCTACTGCGGAGAGATGAGCATGAACCAAGCCACGGATCTGAGCGTGAGCTCCCCACTCAATACAGCGCCGCGCAGCGTGACCGCGGCGACTTGGACGAGTGTTGTGGTTAATACCGCGCTTTCTTTAACGCAAATCGCTACCGGCGTCATTGCCCATTCACAGGGCATGATTGCGGACGGTATCCATTCTTTTTCCGATCTGGTGGCCGACGGTGTGGTTTTAGTCGCCAGCTACGAAGGGCGTAAAGACCCGGATGAGGATCATCCGTACGGCCACCGGCGATTTGAAACCGGAGCCACACTGGCGCTGGGACTTATACTCAGTGCCGTGGCAGCGGGCATGTTGAGTAGTGCCGTGGGACGTCTGCAATCACCGGGCAGTATCCCTACAGTGCATACCCTGGCCCTGTGGGTAGCTGGCGGCGTGTTAGTTGTCAAAGAATCCTTATTTCGATTCATGCTCGCGGTTGGAAAAAAAGCGAAGTCCAGTTTGCTCATCGCTAATGCCTGGCATGCTCGATCCGACGCCGCCTCCTCGTTCGTGGTGGGCCTGGGCATCGTCGGTAATTTCGCCGGGTATCCGATCTTAGATCCCATCGCCGCGTTAATCGTTGGACTGATGATTATGAGGATGGGGGTGCGCTTTGGCTGGAACGCGTTGAATGACCTGATGGATCGCTCCGCTGACCAACAGGAATTACAAGAAATCCGTGAGTTGGTAACCGATACACCCGGCGTTTTGGGCCTGCACGACTTAAAGACCCGCAAAATGGGTGACATGATCCTGGTTGATGTTCACATCGAGGTGGATGCCGAAATTACCGTAGAAGCCGGGCACGGCATTGCGGTCGATGCTGAGCGCCGACTGCGCAGCCATCCCCGAGTCTTAAGCGTGATGACCCATGTCGATCCGGCCCATCGCCCCGATGATGATCACGGCGCCACCCATGAGCCCCTGCCTACCCACAAACTGTAAGAGTGCCCATGCCTTCAACCCATCCTTTCACCCAGAAAATAGATAGGACCCGTCTGGCTCAGTTAAGGCAGGACGAGGATCAGGCTTTTCGTCAACGCATTCCACGATCCATCGCGTTACGCGAAAGAGCGCTAAAGCACATGCCTTTAGGTGTGCCGATGCCCTGGATGGCGGGGCTTTGGCGTACGCCGCCGTTGTACATCGCCTCGGGTCAGGGTGCTTACTTTACCGACGTCGATAACAACGCCTATCTGGACTTTAATTTGTGCGATTTGGCCATGACCGTGGGCTATGGCAACACCAAGGTAGCCGAAGCCGCGGATCGTCAGATGCGCCAGGGCGCGCATTACCTGGCGGCTACGGAAGATGCCATCGCCGTCAGCGAGGAACTCAGTCAGCGAATGGGTTTGCCCCATTGGCAATACACGTTGGCGGCCTCTGGCTCCAATACCGAGGTGATCCGTATCGCTCGTTTTGTTACGCAACGGCCTCGGATTGTGATCTTTGGCGGCCACTATCACGGCCACCTGGAAGAAACCCTGGTTCGCGATGAGAACGGGCAGTCTGTGCCGGACACCTTAGGTCTGTCGCCAGGCTCCTCAGCACACACCACGGTTATCGCTTTCAACGATTTAGCCGCTCTGGAACAAACTCTGGCACGCGGTGACGTCGCTTTAGTGCTCACTGAACCGGCCATGACCAACTGCAATCTGATCATGCCTGAGCCCGGCTTTCATGCCGGAGTGCGTGAACTCACCGAACGCTACGGCACGTTGCTGTGTATTGATGAAGCTCATACGTTGCAGTTCGCCTATGGCGGGCTAACGCGCGCTTGGGGTTTGAGTCCTGACTTTATCGTTGCCGGTAAAGGCTTAGGCAGCGGCGTGTCGTTCGCGCTTTACGGAATGACCGAGGCTATTGCCGATGTAGTCACTCGAACCTTGGATATCGATGACGGCTCACCCCGAGGGTTGGCCTTGGGCGGTACGCTCTACGGCAGTGCCTTAGCGATGGCGGTGGCGCGCGTCATGCTTGAAGAGATCCTGACACCATCGGCTTACGAGAGGGTTGCCCAATTAGGGTCCCGCTTAGCCTCTGGGCTTTCTGCTGTGTTTGCTGAGCGACAATTGCCGTGGTCGGCTTTTCATTGCGGCCCACGCTCCGGCTATTGTTTAGCCCCCTGCCTGCCTCGTAACGGCGAGGAGGGCTACTTATCCTTGGACTATGACCTGATTGATGCACGCCGGGTTTTCATGGCCAATCGCGGTTATTGGGATGCGGTCGGATCAGCCGGCCCGCAGGCGTGTATCGCCCATACACAGACGGACATCGACGGCTACGTTGCCGCCGCCGCTGAGTTCTTAGACCGAATCATCAAAAGCTAGCCAGATCGGCGGGTACCGGATGCTCTCCGGTACCCTTAAGTCCAGTCTAGTGAGAGGGCAGCGCGGACAGAAAGTCCTGGCTGGCTTTATCAATGCCGGCTGCCACCCGCTCAATGGCTTCTGCCACCGTCGGGATCTGGGCATCCGCCTCGTTCCATTTCTTCTGATCCATGTACTCGCGCACGGCGGCTACGGGTGCCGCACCATAGCCTGAGTAAGCACCGGGCGCGTAGATCGTATTTTTAAACCACGGACGCTCCGGCAAGCCCTTGGTGTTGAGGAACAGTCGCGAGATCATCAGCAGGTCCGCGTTAATCTTTGATAAGTCAGCCGGTGCCAACTCCGGAGAACCTAACTCCTCGTAACGGGCTAACACCTTGGCGTAGCGATGCGCGCTGTGTTCGAGTTTTTGTATGGCATTTTTCATGGGCGCAAAGTTCATAAAGGGCGGCAAGACTTCGGCGGGCGGAGCGAGCAGGGGATGCTTAGGGTCTGAAATGGCTGCAAATAACCCCTCGTCGCGTTGTAAGTTACGCTCCGCGAATTCCTCTTGCTTATCCTTTAGCAACGCCTCCAGATCCTTCAAGTATCCGGATATGGCCTCGCTCTGCGCAACGTAGTCGACGGGAATAATATTGGCATCAGCCAAGCGCATCATGGTCACACCCGCCGCCTGAGCCAGCGCGCGTCCGTAAGCAAACGTGGTGTCAGAGTTATGGGTATACCAGTAAAAATCATCGTAAATGGAGTGATACTGCGTGCCTTCTTCCTCACCACCAAAGCTTAAATCCAAGGTGGAAATGCCGGCAAAGTCTTGAAACGCGGTGTAGTCGGAGCCATCACCCAGCGCCTCTATGGGTAAGTCTTCACTGGCACGCAACTGTGCCCGCTCGTCAGCGGTCTTGGCATTAGCGATGCCATACAATCGAGCTCGCGTGAATACCGACAGGTCTATCTCCGGATCTCTAATGGTGCGAGCAACCTCATTCACCACGCGGCCTAGGTCCTGCGTACCACCCGCAAACAAAAAGCCTCGGCCAGTGCTGTCGGAGTTGAGGTAAGACACCGCGTGATCGCGCAGCTCCTGTAGGTGGGCCTCTACCCACTCCACCGAACCCAGCAGGCCCGGCTCCTCACCGTCCCAGGCGCAGTAAATCAAAGTGCGTCTCGGGTTCCATCCTTGTTTATGCATCTCGCCTAAAACCCGAGCCTCCTCGAGCATCGCCGCCTGTCCGGAGATCGGATCGTCCGCCCCGTTCACCCACGCATCGTGATGGTTACCACGCAGCACCCACTGATCAGGCTGACTTGAGCCTTTCAGCGTAGCAATCACGTCATAGACCGGCTTGGTGTCCCAATGTGAGGAAACTTTAAGATGCACAACGGCCGGCCCAGGGCCAAGTCGGTAGGTAAGGGGCAGGGCGCCACGCCACGCGCTCGGGGCTACCGGGCCGCGCAGTGCGGCCAACAAAGGCTGTGCATCGCCATAGGAAATCGGCATCACCGGGATTTTGGTGAGGGTCTTGGCCTGATTCAGCGGTAAGCGCGCCGCGCCAGCGATGGATGCCACCCCCGGGGTCAATGGGTCACCGGGGTAATCGGTATCCATCACGCTGCCGCGCTGTACGCTGGCCTTGGATCGCCACCCGCCGGTCGGAAAATCCTCGCCCTGGGCGTAGCCATCATCGGCAGGATCGGAATAGATGATGCAACCCACCGCCCCGTGTTCAGCCGCGACTTTGGGTTTAACACCGCGCCAGCCCTGACCGTAACGAGCGATAACAATCGCGCCCTTAACTGAGATACCGCGGCGGTCTAACTGCTCGTAATCCTCACGGCTACCGTAGTTAACGTAAACCAAGGGTGCTGTTACATCGCCGTCGATAGAGTAGGCGTTGTAGGTAGGTAACTGTTCGCGGGTTTGCCCGGAGGTGGGATCTACCGCCAATGCCGGCTCGGTTAGTGAGGCCTTAAAACGCGTGGGTTTGATGAGTTCAAGCACCCGCTCTTTAGGCGTAGGAAACAGCACATCAAAGGTCTCAATGTGAGCATCAAAACCCCACTCTTTAAACTTTGCTAAAATCCACAGCGCGTTGTCCTTGTCGTAGGGCGAGCCCACGTGATGGGGGCGGGCGCTTAAACGGCGCATGTTCTCGCGGATGTTATCGACCGACACGGCGGCCTGAAACTTTTGCTCCTGCTGCCGCTGCGCGGCGGTGCTGTCACTACTAAAGCCTAGTAACACGTCCGCGGGCGCACTGGCCGAGCTCTGAAGATTTACCGTACTGGCAAGAAGTACAGCCACGCTGCAAACGAGTAATCGGGTTGGGCGCATGTGAGGTCTATCCTTTAGCTTCATAAGCAATGGGCGCAGTCGCGCGAAAGACACGAAGCGATGGTATCGCAAGCCTAAACAGCGGTCATCGTCATACTGCAGCATGCAACAAACCTCTATCGTGCAGGGCATGGGCCCGCAGAGTGATTCGTGCATGCTAGAGTTTGGCTTGATGCAATCCAAAAAGTTGCCGTTAGACCCACCAGGGGCGTAGCGGCTCTGGCTGAGCGCCTGACATCAACGAGTGAGATTTTTAATGACCAGCAGTAACGGATGGCTCTACTGGGCACTGGGTTCAGCCGTGTTCGCCGCATTAACTGCGGTGTTCGCCAAAATCGGCATTCAAGGCGTTGATTCGGATCTGGCCACGTTGATCCGAACCGTGGTCATTCTCATCGTGTTAGCCGTGTTCGTAGCCTACACCGGTAAGTGGGTAAACCCTGCCACGTTGTCGACCAAGACCTGGGCGTTTTTGATTTTATCCGCGTTAGCGACGGGTGCTTCCTGGGTGTGCTACTTCCGGGCCTTGAAATTAGGAACCGCCTCGCAGGTAGCACCGGTTGATAAGCTGAGTCTGGTTTTGGTGGCTGTGTTCGCGTACTGGCTGCTGGGAGAGCGCCCATCCGTTAGCGAATGGTCGGGATTGGCCATGGTCGCCACCGGTGTGATCGTGATCGCTTTATCTCGCTAGAGCTTTAAGACCATGCTTAATGCTCAATAACCGATTGCAAACCGACCGACGTGGCTGAATTATCTCGCTTAGGTCAACAGATAAATTAGTGCGAATCGAGCGACGCTGGATTGGAATGAGGTCGGAGAATACTTCCGACTTTTCGACCGCGAAGCGTTGCTTGAGGAGTTGATGCGTGATCAAAGATGACCAGAATCTTTCTGTGCTCGTTGGTGACACTCGTCACGTGGGCTCACCAAACGAAACGCGCAATCCGTATGAGGTCCTGGATGATCTGATGTGGGTCATCGAGGCTTTGAGTCCCCAATGGCCCGAACGAGATACCGTGATCGGGCCGTGGATTTTTAAGCTCTAACACTCAGACAAACTACAGCCGCTTAGAGCTATGCTATACTTCGCATAATGTATATTAAGTTATATTATTGAGGTAGGCGAAGGGTGCTTCTTGGCGCTGTTGTCGCTCTACAAGATTTTTGGTCACGGTACCCTCATTGGGGGTAACGCGTAAGCCGAAATGTAGACTCGGCCAAAAGCATTCAAGCAACCCTTGCCGCATGGGGACCAACCATCTGTTGTTGGTCACGGGCCTGCCATGCGACGCCAAGCAGCCTCACTTTGCGAGCAACTTCGCGCGACGCAACCTTCACCTCGCGCCCGCCGAACATGCGCCCGGGTGGGCTGGGCCCGGGCACTAGCCAGACGCCGTTTAGCCATCAAGCGCATGTTGTCGTGTCTGACTTGACGGCAAAAGTCATCCCACACAGACTGCTCGCGGCCTACCAACGCGAGCCGATGGCGTCAAAGCCATCGCGTCTATACGTGGCACCGAACACCCGGCCGCGGCCTCATAATTTCGGGAAATTTCCGGAGTGATGAACATGAGTAAAATCAGACTACTGGTGGCGACGTCCTTGCTCGCGGTTGCGCCTACGGTGGGCGCATCGAATGCCGACGCGATCTGGTTCGGTGGTCCTGTTATCACCATGAATGACAAAGCGCCCTCCGCGCAGGCTGTTGCCGTAAAGAACGGTAAGATCGTGGCCGTCGGCAGCCGCAAGGCGGTTTTTGCCAGCCAAAAGGGCGCTTCGACTCAACTGATTGACCTGAAGGGACACACGCTGTTGCCGGGCTTTGTCGATGCGCACAGCCACCTCACCGGTGTCGGACTGCAGGCTGTTGCCGCCAACCTCCTCTCGCCGCCCGATGGGCCGGTAAAGTCCATTCCACAACTGCAGCAGGTCTTGCGCGATTACATCGCTGCCACCCCGAAGGTTCGTGAGTGGGGTGTGGTCTTGGGCATGAACTATGACGACTCTCAGCTGGCCGAACAGCGCAATCCCACCCGCCAAGAACTCGACGCAGTCGCCACCGATATTCCCATCGTCATCGTCCATCAGTCCGGACACCTCGCCGTGATGAACAGCGCTGGCCTTGCGAAGGTGGGCATCACCGCCGACACGACCAATCCGGAAGGCGGCGTAATTAAGCGGGAGGCGGACGGCAAGACGCCAAGCGGCGTTCTCGAGGAACTCGCGCACTTTGCCTACACGCCTAAGCTTTTACCGAAGATCAACGCCGCTCAGGCCTTTGCGTTGATTGAGGCAGGGCAAAATATTTATCTCGCCAACGGCTTCACCACCGCTCAGGAAGGCCGTGCCAGTGCGGGCACCACCACCGGACTACGGGCTGCGGCCAACGCGGGCAAGTTAAAGATCGATGTGGTCGACTACACCGATTTGGCGGACACGAAAGAGCAGATTAGGACTGAAGACTCCGTCGAGTCGTTGGCAGATCCCGATCCCGCGGCCAAAACGGATCCCAAAGCCATCGAAATTTCCAAGCAGTACAGCAACCGCTTTCGCGTGGGCGCCGTAAAACTCACGCTCGATGGTTCGCCACAGGGCCGTACCGCCTGGTTTACCACGCCCTACTACAAGGTGCCTGAGGGTCAGAAAGCTGACTATGCAGGCTATCCGTCCTTCCCTAACGAGGCGGATGTGCAGGGTTACATCGACACGGCGTACAAAAATAACTGGCAGGTTATCGTGCACGCCAATGGCGATGCGGCGATCGATCAGTTGATTCGTACGCTCGGATCAGCCCAACAAAAATACGGCGCGGGCGATCGTCGCCCTGTACTGATCCACGGCCAGTATCTTCGCGCCGATCAGATCCCGCAGCTAAAACGACTCGGTGTCATTCCCTCGCTGTATCCGATGCACACGTTTTACTGGGGCGACTGGCATCGTCAGACGGTGGCCGGCCCTGCGCGCGCCGAGTTTATTTCACCGGTCGGTTCGGTGCTGCGTGATGGCATGAAATTCACCATCCATTCGGACGCACCGGTTACCTTCCCGAATTCGATGCGCATCCTGGATTCTGCCGTCAACCGGACTACGCGCACCGGCTATGTGCTGGGTCCTAAGGAGCGCCTTTCGCCGCTGCAGGCACTGCACGCGATGACGATCTGGCCGGCCTACCAGTATTTTGAGGAAGCCAGTAAAGGCTCACTCGAAGTGGGTAAGCGCGCTGACCTCGTGGTTCTGTCCGGCAATCCACTCACCGTACCAAGCGCAACGCTGAAAGATTTGAAAGTGCTGGAAACCATCAAGGATGGCCACACGGTCTTTCTGGCTGAAACGCACTAAAACGACGGGAGCAATCGGACCCTGAACATCAGGGTCCGACATCAAAGTCCGGCACGACGAGCACTCGCTCCTAGCTGACCGCATAGTTAAGAAAACTCCGATAACCGCACCTACCCGGCGTATCTGAACACCCGCGCGACCTGTGGCTGCCAACGTTTAGGTGGCTGGATTAAGTAGGCGCCCCACATCATGGCGTTCAACCTCCCATGAGTGAGCAAACGCTAATACGCCTTCAACCGCTTAAGTCCCGCGCCTTGAGATTGATCGGGCTAACGCAAGACGCTGCGTGCTGTGTTGTCTTTTACTGGGCTGTGTCCAATACAAAGTTGGCCATCACGTGCCTTAGGCACCGGAGAACCAGGAACGGCTGCGCATGAGGCAACCGCGTGACGAAAATCGGCCGCAACGCACCATCAGAAATTTGTGACAGTACAGTTTCTGGTATGTAAAGATTCGGCGGCTTTCATTGCGCCAATAAAAAATTCGTACGTGGGGAGTCAACGAAGTGAGCTGTGTGTCTACCGCTACCCAGGCCTATCGCCGCTGGTCAATCATCCTACTGGCCTCATCGACTTTGCTGGCGGGAACCGCCTTAGCTCAGGATAAAGCTAAAGCCAAAACCACGGACACACTCGATGAGATCGTAGTGACCGGTTCGTTGATCCCACAATCCAAGGTGGAAACGGCCACACCCGTCGTGGTGATCTCCAGTGCCGACCTGGAGGCACGGGGCTTTGCAACGATCGCCGATGCTCTGCAACAGGCCTCGTTCTCCACCGGATCCGTGCAAGGCGCACAGTTCTCCAACGGGTTTACTCAGGGCGCGAAGACGCTGAGCATGTTTGGCTTGTCACCCAGTTACGTGAAGTACCTGATCGACGGCCTGCCGATGACGGACTATCCCGCGCTGTATAACGGCACCGATACGTTCACCAGCATTGGCGGTATTCCGATGTCGCTCGTCGAACGTATCGACATCCTGCCAGGCGGACAGTCCTCTTTGTACGGATCCGACGCCATCGCCGGCGTAGTAAACATCATTCTGAAGAAAAACATCGATGGCCTAGCTGCAGACCTGCGGGTAGGCGGTACCAGTCACGGCGGTGGTACCGAGAAGACTCTAGCGATCTCCGACGGCTTTGAATTCGGCAAGTTCAAGATCATGGGCGGTCTGCAATACGACAACACCCAACCGATCTGGGGTTATCAGCGAGATATCACGTCGAACTATTTTGCCAACGGCACTACGCCACAGACGGCTGAACGAGACTTCCTCGTTCGTGGCCTGTTTGGTCCGAATGGTGACGGTAATAACGCCTACTATTTTAGCGACCCGGCTAATTGCGCCAACGTGAGCGGACTGTTTGGTGGCTCGGTTAAATTGGCAACGCGCCCCAACCGTGGAAGCTATTGCGGTACTACCAAAGCCGGCTATTACACCATCAATAACGGCTCAGAAAACTATGAAGGTTATGGGCGTCTGACCTATCAGGCCAATGCTCACGCCGAGCTGTATGCCGATTTTCTGGCCAGCCACGATTACACGTACTTCTCCAACGGTACTGGCGCTTTTAGCACGACCTATGTCAGCAACCAGTTCAGCAATTTTTACGACCCGAATCTGCAGGACTTAATCAACGTCCAGCACATCTTCGCACCGGAAGAGGCCGGTAACTTGGCCGGAACCTACTCCAGCACGCTCAGCAAAGCCTGGCGGGGTTCCATCGGCGCACGCGGTGCCATCACGGGTGACTGGACCTATGATGTGAGCGCAACCTATAACGAGCAGCGCCTGACAGAAACATCCTTTGTTCAGCTAACCAAGCAGATCAATGATTTTTTTGCGCCGATCTTCGGCACCGATTTGGGACCCGATCCGCAAGGCTATGGCGTGTCGACCTTTACGCCGAACTATGCGGCGTTTTACAAGCCGGTAACGCCCGCTCAGTACGCGGCGTTTAGCGGTACGTTTAACAATCACTCGGTATCCGAAAACACCTTGTTCCGCGGGCAACTAACCAACCCGTCGGTCTTCAAGCTGCCAGGCGGTGATGCCGGTATCGCCTTGGTGGCGGAGGCCGGTCGCCAGAGCTGGAGATACAACCCAGATCCTGGCTTTGCCAACAACAATTTCTACGGCTACACCTCATCCGGTGCCTCAGCTGGTGATCGCACCCGTTCGGCCGTAACCACTGAGTTGCGGCTGCCTGTAATTGACATGCTGACCTTCACGGCCTCGGGTCGCTACGATAATTACAAGCTGTCAGATTCCAGCGTATCCAAACCCACCTATAACTTAGGACTGGAATTTCGTCCCATGCGCACTCTGCTCGCCAGAGCGCGTTTTGGTACGGCGTTTAAGGCCCCTACCCTGTCCGATCAATACCAAGGGATCAGCGGCTTTTATACCAGCGTGACGGACTACTGGCAGTGTTCGGTTGCCGGCTACACAGGCACCAATCTCGCCAACTGCCCCTACCCGTCGGGCGGTTCTGTGTTCGGCCAGACCTCCGGTAACACGCATCTTCAATCTATTAATGCCAAGGTGTGGAATGCAGGGCTTGTCTGGGCGCCGATTGATCGCCTGTCAATCGACGCCGACTTCCTGCATTGGCAGATCGACAACGAAGTCAGCCAGCAAAGCACCGATCAGTTGCTGCGCACAGAGGCTTCGTGCCGATTGGGTCAACTGTCAATCACCTCGCCTACCTGTGTTGCGGCTCTGGCACAGGTCACACGCGATGCCACCAAACAGATCGTGTCTGTCTACACGCCAAAGGTGAACGTGTCACAGGAACAGGTGGATGCGTTTACCCTGACCGGTAATTACACGCTGCGTACCTCAAGCGCCGGTGACTTTCATTTTGAGCTGTCATGGACTGACATGCTCAAGCACCAGTACCAACAATATGCAGGTGATCCGTTCATCAACGATCTCACCAATCCGTACTACAGCACGGACTTTAAGTCGAAGGTAAACGGCTCAGCCTCGTGGGATAAGGACAAGTTCAGCACAACGGTGTACTTCTCACGCAATGGTCGCACGCCGAATAATCTGGCTACGCTCTACGCGGAAGGTTACGCAACACCTAAGGCCGGTACGCTGGCGCCCTATACGCAGTTCAATCTTAATTTAGGGTACACCGTGACGCCGCAGTTGCGCGTATCGGCATCGATTGTGAACCTGCTCGATGCCATGCCACCGACGGATAACACCTACAACGGATTGTCCTCCCAGCCGTACAACGTGTTCAACTTTAACCCTTACGGTCGCAGCTTCCGTTTGGAGTTTAATTACACGGCGAACAAGCATTAGTCTCATCACGGCTGAGCGCACGGCTGAACGCTAAGCGATCGAATCACTCATCACCGGCAGACCGCCGGTGATGAGCCATTCGCAAAAAAGTACCCGATAAAACACCACCCCGCCCACGCGAAACCTCGCCTGATACAGCCATTTGCGGCTAAGATGCGGTCTTATGATGTGCCCAGACCTTGTTTTGCGTAGGTCACGCTTAAAGGTATAGCCCGCCCCTTTTTTGGAGTCTTTAGAATGAAGGCAATCACGCTGAGTCTTTGCTTAAGTTTGGCTGTAATGGTCAGTGCCCACGGCGAGGCATCCGATCAGCAGCCTGACGCTCAGACACCTCTCACCGCCCTGCCGTATCTGCCCTCGCTGGATGTGCAGTCGATGGACCCTACAGCCGATGCCTGCGTTGATTTCTATCAGTATGCTTGCGGGGGCTGGATGGCCCGCAACCCCATCCCGGCTGATCGGGCCTCCTGGTCGGTCTATGAAAAGCTGACGGCCGACAATGAACGCTTCTTGTGGGGCATCTTACTAAGCCTCTCGCCCGGCACGCCACGCAGCGCCCCTCAGCAAAAAATCGGTGATCATTTCGCGGCCTGCATGGATGAGTCGGCGGTGGATGCCCGCGGTGCAAAGCCCCTGCAGCCGGTGCTCACAGCCATTGATGGGATTAAGCGTCGAGGCGAGGTGGCCGCGGTTCTGGCCACTATGCAGTTGGATATACCCAATCAATATGCGTTTTTTGGCTTTGGTGCGGACCAGGATCTAAGCGACTCGGCCCAACAAATTGCCTTTGTGGGTGCAGGTGGGCTGGGTCTACCCGACCGTGATTACTACACCGATGCTGATGCCAAAATGCAAAAGCTGCGTGCCTCCTATATAAAGCACGTCACCACAGTGCTGGAGCTTTCCGGCACCCAGCCAGCGCAGGCGGCACGCGATGCAGCCAGCATCATGAAGCTGGAAACGGAACTCGCTAAGGCCTCGCTGACCCGCGTGGAACGGCGAGATCCATACCAACTTTTTCACAAGCTGTCCGATAAGCAGCTACGCGAGCTCACGCCATCGTTTGACTGGGACGCGTATTTTGCGCTGCTGCAGGTGCCAGACACCAAGACGTTTAACGTCACTGAGCCAAAGTTCATGAAGGCGTTTGATCAGGCACTGCGCAACACTCCATTGCCGGTGCTCAAAGCCTACCTTCGCTGGCATGCCATTCGCGCGGCCAGCCCGTACTTAAACTCAGCTTTAGTGAACGCGCGCTTTGATTTTTATTCCAAAGAACTGCGCGGCGTACCTACCCTCGCTCCTCGTTGGAAGCGCTGCGTGAACCTGGTTGATGAACAACTTGGCGATGCCTTGGGTGCGGAGTTTGTCGCGCGCGCCTTCAGTGCCGAATTAAAGGCCAGCACGTTAACGTTGGCCCGACAGATCGAATCAGAGATGCACGATACGATTGAATCCTTAGACTGGATGAGCAAACCGACCAAGGTCAAAGCTCAGGAAAAGCTTGCCGAGATCGTCAACAAAATCGGCTATCCGGATCACTGGCGTGATTATTCCAGCATCGATATCAAAGCCGATGACTTTTTTGCCAACGTAGTGGGCGCTAACCGATTCGAGGTGCGCCGCAATTTGAACAAAATTGGCCATCCGGTGGATCGCACCGAGTGGGGTATGACTCCACCAACCGTGAACGCCTATTACAGCCCGCAAATGAATGACATTAACTTTCCGGCCGGCGTCTTACAGCCCCCGTTGTTTGATCCTAAGATGGATGCGGCCCCCAATTACGGCAACACCGGTGGCACGGTAGGGCACGAGTTAACGCACGGCTTTGATGACGAGGGACGCCAGTTTGATGCCAAGGGCAACCTGCACGACTGGTGGGCTGAGTCTGACGCTAAAGAGTTTGCCGACCGCGCGCAGTGTGTTGTTGATCAGTACGCCGAGTACGTGGTGGTCGATGACATTCATATCAACAGCCGCCTGACGCTTGGTGAGGATATTGCTGATCTGGGAGGGCTGGTGCTGTCCTATGCGGCTTGGCGGCACTCGCTCGGTGACCTGACCCCACCGGCTGCGGATGGGTTAACTGGCGAGCAGCGCTTCTTTGTGGGTAACGCGCAGTGGGCGTGTGAAAACAACCGTCCTGAAATCCTGCGTCTGCACGCTAAGACGGATCCGCACTCCCCCGGCCGATACCGTGTGAACGGCTTGGTGCCCAACATGCCGGAATTCGCGGCGGCCTTTGGCTGTAAGTCTGGCCAGCCGATGGTGCGCGATAAACGCTGCCGTGTTTGGTAGTTGCATGAAGCGTCTACGCTGATAGCCCCGGTGCGGTGAGCGTTGGCCAGTGCAGGCCCACGCTCAGACGGGGGCTTAAGAGGCGTACCATTAAAGCTTCAACGCAGCGAGTGCCTTACCATCCCTGACTGCCGGGCACGCCCTTGAAAGGTCCCACTAGCTCGGGGGTAATCCAACCGCCATAGAACCCGCCGGGTTGAGGCAATACCGGGTGACCCGCCACCGTGCATTGCAGCGGTGCGGGGTAAAAGGCTACGTAATCAGTTAATTCACTGGCACCGTCAAAGGGTTGGGGATAACTCCAACCCACACGGTCCAGTCGATTCACACCGTGAGCAAGTGACCAGTACCGGGCCGGGCCTTTCCACTCACACACCGAGCCTGCGCCCGCATCCTGGCACAGCGAGCGCTCCACATCGGACCAAGGCACGTAAATGGTCGGTGGATGGGCCGTCTCCAAAACGCGAAGTGCGCGAGAGGTCTTAGCAACCCGCAAGTTGCCCCAGCGAATTTCAACCTCGCGAGGTTCTATCTCGATACACGGCGGGCGTGGAAAGTCCCAAACCGAAACCTGGCCCGGGCCTGTTGGCTCGGCGAAGTCAGGGCGCGTATCACCGTGCCACTGCCAATGATCACGGGCTTTAGCAATCCAATTCGGCACATTCGTCATGGGCTACTCTCGCAAAGAGGCTTGATGACCCACCTTAGCGTGAGTCAGGGCCTATCGTAAACCTCAAGGCCTCTAACCGGCGCCACCAAGATCCGGGCGCAACCTGCCCCCTGACTCACGTTTATTGGCTCAACTCAAACGCTCAAGTCAAACGCTCAAGTCAATGGCTCAAGGCTGCTCAGCGGTTAGTTTCAGCGCCCTAAGGGTGTGTAAGAGAACTTTTGGCCGCCAAGGGTGGCCTGATACATCAGGCCACCCTTGGCGATCGTAAAGACGGCCACCCCGTGCTGATATCCGCCCGCGGTGGTGGCATTACTTTGTCCGCCACTGGCCGCCGCATCCGTGCCGTTGGTGCCGGCACTGACCGAGGCGGCGGCTGTAATCGCAATCGCGTTAACGTCAGCACCAAATTCAAAGTTACCCTTCTTAAAGTCATTCAAAGCGTTGCGATCCGCAAAGAAAATGATCTGGCTGTATTCCTCGGCTCCCACCTGAAAACCCACGCTTAATTGCGTCATCGTACTGCGCCCAACTAGTTTTCCGCGCTCATAGACCTGTCCATGACCACGCGCGGCTCCCACACCGAAACCGGCCTTACCAATAGCCGGAAAAATGACATACCCGTAGCTATTAGAAAAATAGCTGGCGCTGCTACCCCCCCGCTTAAATAAGCTCACCGCCTCCTGATCACGTCCGCCGGCCATAGCGACGCTAGCAGCGAACAAAATCACTGTTGCGACCGTCAGTAAAATTCTTCCTAAACTTTTCATGGATCTACTCCCACACAAGGGCTAGTTTTTCGCTGCCCCATTTCGGGGTCACCAGCGAGACTCGTTTATCTAAACTCACCGAAATCTCAGCCTACGAATCTAACCCGTGTTGGGTTAAAGGGTAACTACTTACGCCAGCCTAATTTGCAACTGCTGCATCCCCAAACGTAGGTAATTGCCGAAATTCTCATCGAATTAATACCCCGCCCAAACCAGGTGTACTAGGCTTAAAACTCCTGATCCGTTTTTGCCAAAAAACTAAGAGCCAACAATTTTCAACACATTGCTTGGAGATCGTCATGAGTACACCGTCGCCCTTAAGCGCCAGCCAGGGAAACTTTGGCCGATCGAGTCTGCGGCTGGTCATCGCTCAGTACTCTGCTCGATGGTTCAAACAGTGGATCAAACGATCCAAACTAAAAGCAAATCCCGATACCGATTCGACAACTCAGCCCGAGTCTTGCGCTTTAGACAAGCCTCATTCGCCAGAGAACATCGAGCTATGGACGCCGGGCTACTGGGATTGCATGGCTGATGACGGCCAGTGGGTACCCGGCGGTTGGGTCGTTATCAAAACCGACGGCACTGAAGCATTCGTGTTAACCGACAACCTGCGCTAGCCCACCGCGCTAGCGCAGGATCACCGTCACGGCCGGTATGGGTTCGCCTGAGTCGTCTTTAGGCGCAACACGACTCCAAACCTCGCACTAGCGCCTAGCTAAGGACCCACGACGTACCGACATCGGCGGCTGTGTTTTGGGTTCGCACGCTGTTTTTGGCGTAAAGGCGCGCGGCACCACGATGAGCGGTGTCACACTGGCCCGAGGGGCACCGGCAATCACCGTGTTTTTACGCTGAGGGTCCACGCCTCGAATGTGGACCAAACGCGCTGCAATGGGGTCACGCATAACTCACTCCTTAGATGTCCTACCAATCGGTGGACGGGTGAGCCTGGATGACCCGGCGCTTAGATGCGGAGGGGTCCCTGGTTCACCCGGCAACCGGCCGGGATGTAAACCAATCGATTTACGGCCGCCGCAACCCGCGCCTTAGGGCAGGTTACGGCGACCCGTCTGGGATAACTGTCCATATCTACTTTCAACTCCGGTCACACGCGGGGCGCGCAACAGCATTTACAAAAACTGAGTAACAAAACCAATCATCATGCATTGGCCGAAAAGACAGAGGCCGCTAAATCCAATACATGGACAGCGGCCCGCGTTGATCGTTCCCGACCAACGTTGAAACTATAGGGGGGTAGTCTATACAATGCAAGCCGTTGGACAAAAAAATTTGGTCATTGACTCAACGACTGCGTTTTAAAAAAAGACTGGTCGTTGGCGGTGACAGACAGCTCGGTTTTTAAATGTCTGTCACGCGCGTGTCGTTACCCCTTATAAAGCAAGAGATCCTGATGTTAGCCGCCCTCCTACGATACCTTCATGGTCAGCGCGGCACCTCATCCGGTGCCTGGCTTGCCCTAACGACCACGACGATCCAGCATCGATGCAGCCTGATAACGGTTAGTCGACCCGCGGCTTTAACCCTCCTGAGCATGATGACGCTCACGTCACTGCCGTGCTTGGCGCTTGACCAAAGCCCCACTGATTCCCAGCGTGCTGATCTTAGCGATCGCTTTGCCGTGCACGGGCAATTTACCTACGTAGAGCAGGAAACTAACGACTTCCACGCGCCTTACAGTGGCGCCAACAGCTTATCGCCCAACAACGGCCGGGAGACGAGTGATGCCACCCTACAGCTTGGTGCGCGTCTTTGGTCTGGCGCGGAAATCTGGCTTAACCCGGAGATTGACGAGGGCTTTGGACTGAACAACACGTTAGGCGTGGCCGCGTTTCCCAGCGGAACCGCCTATAAAGTGGGCTATAACCGCCCTAACTTTCGATTAAACCGTGCGTTTGTTCGCGACACCTTCAACGTGGGTGAAGTCACCGAGTCCGTAGAGGGCACCGCCAATCAATTCGCTACCCGAATCAGTTCGAATCGCTGGGTAGTCACGGTCGGAAAAGTCAGTGTGCCGGACATCTTTGACAGCAACCAATACGCCCATGACCCGCGCGCCGATTATCTCAACTGGACCTCGATTGACTCCGGGGTCTTTGACTACGCCGCAGATGCCTGGGGCTATACGATAGGCGCGGCTGTTGAGTGGTATCACGGTGCGTGGGCGCTGCGATTGGGGCTCTTTGACTTATCGGATGTCCCCAACAGCCAGAAGTTAACGCCCGGCGGCCACCAGTTTCAAATGATCGGCGAGGCCGAGCGTCGCTATGACTTTAACGGTCACCCGGGACGCACGCTGGTGACGGTCTATGATTCTCGTGCACGCATGGCCTCCTTGAAAGCGGCCGTCGCTCTGGGTGAGGCCACTCAGACGCCGCCGGACGTGGCGTTGGTGCGGACCTATCAAAGTCGTACCGGCATTAGCGCGAGCCTCGAGCAGGAGCTGACCGCCGATCTGGGCGCATTTGCGCGTATTGGCGGTGCATCGGGCAATGTGGAGGTCTATGAATTTACCGATGTTGACCGAAGCTATTCGATGGGCCTTGCTCTTACAGGCCGTCGCTGGGGCCGTGCACAAGATACGTTTGCCCTGTCGCTGTTAGACGATCGGATTTCCGCAGATCGTATTGCGTATCTAAACGCCGGTGGCTTAGGTGTCTTAGTCGGTGATGGGAAGTTGCCGCATCCAGGGCCTGAAGATGTTGTGGAAACCTATTACAAATGCGCGCGGCGCGCCTGGCTGCAGGTTACTCTGGATTATCAATGGGTCAATCACCCGGCCTACAACCGTGATCGCGGCCCGGTCTCCGTTGGAACGCTTCGCATCCACGCGCAGTTTTGATCAACGCATCGCGCGATTCCAGCGGGCCTTGGATTCATCCTCACGGCCCCTCCCGCGATGCGCAGTTCCCTAGTGCCGCGCACGATGCGTTGCTCCAAGGTTGAAGTTTAAAAAACTGGCAAAGCGTAGGGTGGCAAGGCGGCTTAGAGTAAACGCGGTCACCCATGTCGATGATCGCTCATCACCCGTCCCTGGGTGATCCTTAAAGGCACTTTAGCGCCCTCAAAGCTAACCACGCACAGGGCGAGCGGTTTACCGTTCAGGTCGAGTGATCTTAAGCTGGGTATTGCCCAAAATATCTTGCAGCGGGAAATACACCTCATGGGACCGAGGATCCACCACCACGATGTGCGCATAGTCCGCGAAATGAGTAGTTACTACGCCAGACACCGCTTTACGCGTCACTTTGAACAGCGATACCTCTCCGGACTCTCCAGCCACGTAGAGGTCCCCTCGATCAGCGTCTAGTGCCAAAACATCCGGATCGCGCGCAACCGGTAGAGAAAGTACGGGCGTGCCGCGCTTTAGGTCTAAAACAATCAACCGACTGTTACCCTGGCAGGCTATGTAGGCCCGATTGGCGGCCGGGTCTATCAATAACCCGTGATTTTCTACGGCGCCAGGCACCTTTAATCGCCGCACGATCTGATCCGAGGCTGGATCGATCTCAACGAGTTCGGAGGTTGACTGTGCGTTGACGTACATATGGCGCGTTGTCGGATCGTATTGTGTGTTACCGATATCCCCACCGATCTGCACCGTGGCGACGCGCTGGTTCGTGCGCACATCCAGCACCGTATCCGTACCGCCGTGTTCGTCGGAGACATATACTTTTTGAGTCTCCGGTGAATACGCCAGCCCATCCGGATAAACACCGCCCGGCATGCGAGCGATCACCTTGAACGTGGTTTCATCAATGGCCACTACCTCATTGGTCCCGGTGGCTGACGCGTACACAACGCCCCGCTGCGGAATCGCAAGTACGCCATGAACGCGACTGATGTCCTTAATGCGCGTCACGACCGTGCGGCTGTTCGTATCAAAGACGATCACTTCGCTATCGCCTAGATGAGCGATGAACAACAAGTTTCTCTGCCCGTCCAAACTGGCATAGTCCAACCGGGTCGAATGCCCTCCCAGTGGAATATCGGCCACCGTCGTAAGCTTAAGAGCATCGCTGTTAGGTGTCGCCGCAAGACACAGCCCCGCTGCAAGCAACATCAAAAGACTAGAGACTGGGGTGCTACTCGACCTTTCGCGGGGACTGACGCTCATGACTCATTGAACCTTTAAAACTTCGATGCCTACCAGGTGAAAGCCAAGTCCCAGCCTAAGCCGACCAGATCAAGCCACTCAGGCCAACCAGGCGAGCCCGCCCAAAGTGTAGCTAATCCTTGCAATCGCTGTCTGGCCTGAAATACCAGCGTCACGATCCGATCGCCGATTCAAGTCGAGGCAGCAGCCGGTGCGTGTGCCTCAACAGCGGCGGGCATGGCAGACGCCGAGTCAGCGAAGGCCGGCAAACGCGCCAGCTGCCGCAACATCCAGACAATACGCTCAAACAACAAGGTGGCCGACAACAGTTTCTCCCGGCCAGCGATGGACACCCCACCGCTTAGAAGCTCGGCACGTACCCGATCCAGCAACGCACCGCGCTCGTCAGTTAAAACCAGAAGCAAGCTGCTCGCCTCCCCCGACAAGTCCGTGCTGGCATCCACCGCCACGCCCAATATCGCATGCAAGCCCTCGATTAACGCGTTGGCAAACGCGGGTCGCTCGCTTGGTAAGACCGACAGCATGTCAGCGGTAAACTGAGCCAAGGAATCCTGTAAGGCCGTCAGTGCCGTCAGACGCCGGCGCGCGTCAAAGATGATTTCCGCATCCATCTCAGGGTTCGCATGCAACGTGACGGAAAGAAATTGCTCAATCTGGACCAGGATGCTGCGACTGGCAGCATCCCTTAGAGCTAGACCCGGAGAGTGAGCCGAGCGCTCAGACTCAGGGCGCAGGTCATCGATAAATTCTGGCAAGGCAGCAACCAAGCGCACGTATTCCAGTCGCACCAGAGTGATCGCGGTGGTGGCATCGTCTGAGGCCTCATCGATTAAATATTTCGGTGCGCCCAAAGCTTCAACGGCCGAGGTCGGCGACAGGGATTGCGCGAGGCTGATAATCCGGCCTTTAAACAAGGCCACGAACACCACCGACGTTAACTGCGCGATCAGAAACAGCAACCCGGCCTGGGTCGAAAGCGATGTGCTGGCACCACGGATACCCGCAAACAGCAACGGTACGTGAAAATAACGCTCCACCAAATACAACGGTATCAATATCGCAACAGCGGCCGTGCGCATGAACGCCAGACACAGCGCCAGTTGTCTGGATGCGCCATCCAAACCCGAGGCCAGCAGTGCCACGGCGACACTGGCACCCACACTGGCGCCGAAGATCATCATGGCCGTCGCGTCCATGTTCAGCAGGCCTTCGTGCACTAACGGCAAGGCCAACAACACAACAATCGACGAGGACTGTACGACCACAGCGATAATAAAGCCGGCCAAGAAGGCGACGGCCACGCCGGAGCCGGCGAACTCCACAAACTCGCGCATCCACAGCTCATCGCGAACTTCGGCAACAGCGCCTTTGAGCATGGACAGACCAAATAGCAACAGTCCCAGTCCCAGCAGGGAAAACACCAAATGACGAGTTCGCTCGGCCTGCTCTAAACCGGAGAAAAAACCAAGCCCCGTGAGCGCCAGCAGGTACAGCACCAAAGTTTTGACATCAATAGCCGCCAGTAGCACCAGAACAGAGGTACCCACGCTGGCCCACGCCAGCATCCCTACGGCTACCGGCATGGCCAAGGTCCCGGCGCTAATCAAACCAATGGCGATGAATGCCACGGCGCTGGTGGACTGGGTCAACGCCCCGGAGATAAATCCAGCCAGCGCGGGCACCCCGGTGCGCGTCAGCGCACCGGCCAGCCAACGGCGCACGCCCCCTCCGGATAAAGCCCGCACGTGCGCACTGACCAGGCGCATGCCTACAAAAAACAGACCTAAACCCGCGCTGGCGGTTGCGGCTACGTTCACCGGTTGCTACCTCGTCCAATAACCCGCCACAGCAAGCTTGCGACCACAGCGATCGACAGCGCCATGGCAACCCACAGCACCTGCCGCAGGCTTGCGTAGCGTTCGCTCTCGCGCTGGTGAGCTTCGGTCACCGTGCTCTCAATTTCTTGGGTCAGTCGTTTCATGAGCCCATCGAACTGCCCCTGTAAGGGTCGATCTAGCCCTGCCACCTGACGGTCTAAAAGCGATGCGTCCCAGTGCTTGGGGTCAGCCGTATCCAAGGCCTGCCGGTAGGCCAAATACAAGCTCCCCTCCGCACTCAGAATCGCGTCAAGCTGAGCTGACAAGTCGCTGATCGCTCTGCTGTTGGTCAGCGCGCGAAGGCGCAATAAAAGCTCCTGCGCCGCGCTGTGTTCAGCGTCGACGCTGGATAGGTAACGTGCCCGCTGATCCGGGTCAGCGCCGCGCAGTAGGGCGTCCTTCCACTCTTGCACTTCACTGCGAAAATGGCCCTGCGCCGCGCGACCGCTGTCGAGGAGCCTGGCCAGCTCGTTGACCCGGTTTTGGTCTGCCTGGTAGGCCCGATTGAGCGACCACAAACTGAACAAGGCCAGTAAACCGCTAATCAGTAAAATCAGCACCAGCAAACTCGCCAGCTGGATGAGCGAACGCTGCAGGTGGACACGGTCCAGGTGATTCAACACGGTCTCCTTCCCCTAGGATCAGCGCAGTGTATATCACAGGGATATGTCAGCTCGGGTGTCTACCAAGGCTTAAGCGTACAGGCCACGGGTGCGGCGCCGACCGCAGCTTCCTGTTGTGTTCTGCAGTTTAGCCCGCACTTGCCGGCGTCCATACCCACCCAGGCCAGACCTCGGCCCTAATCAAGGCCGGCGCGACTAACTTCCCGGCGGTGCCCCAACCCCCTATACTTCACCGGCTTTTATTTATCGTGGGAGACATCCTTGATCACTATCGCTGAGGAACTGGTACTGCTGGCTGTCGAGGATGACGGCAAGATCGCCTATACCGCAGGCTCCCCCGAGTTTGCGATGGCGCTGGTAGGCGCTTGCTTGATCGAGCTCAATTTAGCCGGCCGAATTGATGCCGACGTGGACAGCGTCAAAGTGTTATCCCCCGCGCCCACGGGTATTGGCGTGCTGGACTTTGTCTTAGATAAAATCAGCGCGGGCAACAGCAAGTCATCTCGGGCTTGGGTGCGCGACCTGCACTCACACTACACCGAACTGTTCAGACTGACCTTACGCCTGCTTTTGGAGCGTGGCATTTTGCAGCAGACCGAGTCGAGGTTTATGTGGGCCCTGCGCTCACGCCGATATCCGGTCATTGACGATCGTGAGCAGAAAGAAGCCAAACTTCGCATCTGTGCCCTGCTCCTGTCGGATGATATTCCAACACCACACGATACCGTGCTGATTAGCCTGGCGGTGGAAGGCGGCTTACTGGAAAGCTTCCTGTCACGCAATCAAATTGCGCAATTAGCCGAGCGAATCGACCAGATCGGCGGACTGGATCTGATCGCTCGCGCCGTTGAGGACGCCATTCGCGACGAAGCCGAGCTGCGCGTCAGCGCCGTGATGATGGCCGTACACTAAACTTCGAAATCGATAGATAGGATCCTTAAATTTATGAACACCACCCTAGATACCCGAGATTCGGCGACGATTGTGATGGCCACCGGCCGACTGGACTTTGAAGCCTCTGATCCTTTTCAGAAAGAACTGGAGACCGTGATCGCCCAGGCCGCGACCCGCCATGCGGCGGTCTTGGTGAACTGTGCGGGCATTGATTACGTGTCTAGCGCCGGGCTGCGGGTTTTTTTGGTCGCGGCGCGATCGGCTAAAGCCGCTAACGTAGCTTTGAGCGTGTATTCCTTAAGCGTTGCCGTGAAGCAAGTGTTTGACGTCAGTGGCTTTGGGCGAATCATCAACGTTTACGAGGATGAGGCCAGCGCGTTAGCCGGGGTTGGCAGCGCGGCGTGATCACCCGCCAGATCGAGGTGCCTGCTGCTACCGAGAACCTATCGGTACTGCAGGCCTTTCTCGAGGACTTTTGGCAGGCCGCAAGATTACCCCTGGAGGCGCAGTTCGCTTTTTCCCTGGGGCTTGAAGAAGTGTTTGTTAATGTCGTCACGCACGGTATCTCCCCCAGTGGCGCGGGCCGGGTCTTTGCGAGTTTGGTGGCCGATGACGCCAGCGTCGAACTGACTCTGCGTGATGATACCCGGGCTTTTAACCCGCTGGATCTGCCGGCGCCTGATCTGGAAGCCTCGTTGGAGGAACGTCCCCTGGGAGGGTTAGGCGTGCACCTGGTGCGCACCCTGATGGACGCGGTGAGTTACCGTCGAGTCGGTGATCAGAACCAGCTGACCTTACGCAAAGCCGTAGTCCGCGCAGCGGACTGAGTTACTTCGCCGGTCCAGACCTAAGCCCCCCCTCACAGCGGCAACTTCACCGCTAAAAACGCACCCGCACGAGCGAAAAGTCGTCATCTAAAGGGCCGTCTCCGTGGCGCGCCTTAGCCCACTCAAAGAGTCCGGCTAAGCCTTCGGGCTGAGTGCCGTGGCGCACCATAAAATCTTCAAAGTCTTCGTAGGTCGCATCCACGCCGTGGTTGTCCATAATCTCGAAGCACCCATCACAAGGCAGGATCAGGCACGAGCCCTCCGGTACGTTTATCGCTTGCTCCTCGTACTGCAGGTTTTCCAGTACCCCCACAATCATCCCCGGGCTGCGCAACTGCACGCTGGGCGTGGTCCCGTCGGCCTGAGGTGGTAGCAGCAGCAAGGCCGGTGGATGCCCGCCGCTGGCATGGCGTAAGGTCCGTGTGGGGGCGTGATAAACGCCGTACCACAGCGTGAAATACATGTCGTTATGCTGCTCGCATAAAAAAGCATTACTCACGCCGGCCATCACGGCCGCTGGTTGACGAAAGTCTATACCCGTCAAAGCGCCGGTTCGAATCACATTGATCGCCGTGACTGCCAACAAACAGGCCCCGACGCCATGGCCACAAACGTCCAGCAGATAGACGGCAAAATGTTCGCTATCGATCCAGTGGTACCCAAAGGCATCACCCGCTAATTCAGATGTCGGTTGATAAAACCAGTCAACTGCCAGCGGTTCGTGCATTGAAGCCGGGAAAATCGAGCGCACATAGAGTGCGGCTTGGGCCAGCTCCTCATCCAATCGCTTCTGGGTTTTTTCCAAACGATCGCGCTCGGCTTGCAGCTCAACGACCCGGCGCGCATCCACATCGCGTAAGCGCTTTTTTTCCACTGACGACAATACTCGGGCACGTAACAGGGTCGGATTAAAGTTTTTTGGCAAGTAGTCCTGCGCACCAGCCTCAA
Source organism: uncultured Pseudomonadota bacterium (assembly GCA_903828595.1). Classification (GTDB taxonomy): domain Bacteria; phylum Pseudomonadota; class Gammaproteobacteria; order Steroidobacterales; family Steroidobacteraceae; genus CAIKMS01. The sequence continues at coordinate 195,230 of CAIKMS010000023.1, forward strand.
TACATTTAACGGCCGTTTCCACCTGCTCGGCGCTGGAGATCACGATTACCGGCAAGCGACCCAGCTCGGGCTCGGCTTTCATGGCCAGCAAGAGCTCGATTCCGTTCATTTCCGGCATTTCCACATCGAGCAGCATCAAATCAAAGCTTTCTACGCGGATTTTGTCTAATGCCTGTCGTCCGTTGGCGGCCTCTTCAATCAACTGCACACCCAGGGTATTTAGCGCCCGTATTAAGCCAAGGCGCATCAGCCTACTGTCGTCGACCACCAAAACGCGTGAGGTCTGTAGGATGAGGTCTGCACTGTGCACTGTTTGATCAAGAGAATTCACGTTGTACCTGCTTTAACTGTGCGGCCGCACGCACCGCTACCTTAACCCTCAGCCTACGCACACGGTAGCACCGAACGACAATAAGCCGGCTCGCCTTAATCCGTCCCCTCCAACGCCTCCAGTAGCGCATAGGGCATCTCAGTAAGCGACACCACCCTTTGCACACCACCTAATTCAATCGCCGCCTGCGGCATGCCGAAAACCACACAGGAATCTTCGGACTGTGCCAGCGTCTTAGCCCCCACCGCGTGCAGTAACTGCATGCCATGCGCCCCGTCCCGGCCCATTCCCGTCAGCAGCGCCGCCACCACGCCTCGACCCACCTGCTCGGCAGCGGATCGAAACAACACATCGACCGACGGTCGGCAATGGTTCACCGCAGGAGCCGTAAAGACCTTCAATGTACAGGCACTACCTTGACGAACGATGGTCGTATGAAATCCACCCGGCGCAATCAGGCATAAACCGACCTCCAGTCGATCGCCATCAACAGCCTCACGAACTTCGTAATCGGTCAACCGATTCAGATGCTCAGCCATCGCTCGGGAAAACACCGGGGGGATGTGTTGAACCACCACCATCGGCGGCAGCCCCGGCGGCAACCGCGGCAGCAAGAAGCGCAGGGCTTCCACACCCCCGGTCGAACCGCCTAACAAAATCAGTCGCTCCGCCGTCGACGCTTGGCGCCACGCATCAGGCAGAGAACGGCTGCTAGGGTCAGCGGGCAAAGGCTGGGTGATACGCCGCGATTGGGCAGCGGCCTTAATCTGTGTGATCAAGCGTCGAGCCGTTTGCGCTACGGCTTCGGCTGTATCCGGCTTTTTAACGACATCAATGGCACCCGCGGCCAGCGCGGCCAGCGCTAGCTGTGATCCTGCTGGCGTCAACGCACTGATCACCACTACCGGTATAGGATGATGCTCCTGCAGGATCTTTAAGAAACTTAAGCCATCCATTCGTGGCATTTCCATATCCAGCGTAATCACATCCGGGTCTAACTCGAGAATTAAGTCACGCGCGATATAAGGATCGCTCGCCAACCCGACGACTTCAATGTGAGGATCACGCTCTAACACATCGCGAATCATCGAGCGCGCTATGGCCGAATCATCCACGATTAATACGCGCACTTTTTTTATCACGGCAGTGAGTCCGGGCTAGACCCACGGTGTGCAGCGCCAATAAGCCGATTAAGCATCTTTTTCCTGAACCGTCACGAACCGACCTTGAGCGATTCTTCTAAAAATGTCTAAAGTCCGTATCGACCTGAGACTCTGCTCGAGACGATTTGAGCCTGGGCATAGGTATACGCCCAATCACCGGACGAACTAAGTTCGCGTGCGAATCCGCTGCACGCGACCGCAATGCGGCGACATTGTAGGAACCCGTGGCTGTCGTGGTGGTGATATCCGCCTCGGCTATCTGGGCCCGCTCGGACGGTTCATAAATCAAAGCCTGCAGCTTGCCTACGGTGGTTTTCATCGCCTCAGCCTGTGCGTCGAGCTGGTCGGCGGCACTGGCGCTTTGTTCGGCGCTAGAGGAATTACTGTGGGCAATTTTATCCATTTGGGACATGGCTTGATAAACCTGGGCGACTCCCAGCGATTGCTCATCCGCGGCGGTGGCGATAGCCCCAACCAGCAAATCGGTCGCAACCACCTTGTCGGTGATTTCTTTGAGGGAGTGGGCGACATCGGCGCTGCGCTCGGATCCGCGCTTAGCGCTGGAAATGGCGGTATCAATTTTAGTTGCGGTCTCGCGAGCCGCGGCCGCGCTACGCTGTGCCAACGAACGTACTTCATCGGCTACAACCGCAAACCCCGCGCCGGCCTCACCGGCACGGGCCGCTTCAACAGCGGCATTAAGGGCTAAGATATTCGTTTGAAACGCGATTTCATCGATGTTTTTGACGATCTTAGCGACTTCGGCGCTGGCGCTACTGATCTCACTCATGGCCTGCGACATGGCGTCCATGTTAGACAATCCGGCACTGGCCACGGCCCGGGCATCCGAGGCCAGGTTCTTGGCCTTTTGCGAGTTGTCCGCCGTATTACGAATCATCGTTGACATCTCTTCTAATGCGGCACTGGTTTGCTCAATAGCGGAGGCTTGCTCACCGGCACCAACGGCCAGCGTTTGGCTGGCGATAGCCACTTGACGGGCTGCGGAGGCCGTCTCTTTAGCACCGCGATCTAAGCTGGCTGAAATAGCACCTAAGGCACGGCCTATAGCTCGAATCGTGAATCCGGAAAACACCATCGCGGCGGCTGCGCCTACCACCACCATCAGGATAAGCACCCAACTGGATGTGGTGGTTGATGACTTACCGGCCACGGCGATGTTTTGCCCAATTTTCTCGATGTAGGACGAATCTGACTCAATCGCCTTTAATAAGCGATCAATGCTCGGATACTGTTCATTCTTGAGTACGCGCTGGTACTCGAGCATGTTCTTAAATTCATCATCCGCGTCGCTCTTTTCCAGCTCATCTAGGCGCGCGCGCGTGGTAAGAACAGCCTCATGGGCGTGTTTAACCTCATCAAACAGGCGCCGATCCTCAGCATCGCTAATCAAATGCTCTTCGTATTGCTTGATTTGCGCCTGCAACAAGCTTTCGCTGGCGTTGATATGAGCCGTTAATTCTTTGGAATTAGCCGCCCCGCTGGCAATCTGCTGGCGATCCGCCAGCTGGCTGCGCACTTCTTTGGCCATGTCACTGAGAGTTACCAGGCTGGGGATGGTGTTATCCGCCAACTGACTGATATGCGAGCCCAGGCCGACCATCCTTACCAGCGCAAACCCACTGAGCAAAATAGCCAGCGCGATAAGAACGCCAAAGCCGACCTTAATCTGTCGCGTTACTGTCCAATCGTGCATGTTCATAGGGGCGTCTCGACGGCAGGGTGAGTAAAAAATGTCAGAATCAGCGTAATACTAGGCTGCTTTCTTTAGCCAAAACAGTATCGATATTCAACAAGATCAAAAGGCCAACTGAGGTTGTGGCGACACCCGCTAGATAGTCCGCCTCAATAGCCCCGGCAAAGTCCGGCACCGGACCTAGCTGTTCGGCACTGACTACCAGGACATCGTCAACACCATCAACGACCGCACCAATTTGAAGCCGGGCAACGGACGATCCCACCTCAAAGACAATGATGCAGGAACGATCGTCGTAGTCGACACTGGCCATTGCAAATTTTGCCCGCAAGTCAATGACCGGTAACACGGACCCGCGCAGGTTAATCACCCCACGCACGTGGGCCGGCATTAACGGCACACTGGTGATCGCGCACAAGCGGATCACCTCACGCACACTGCGTATGGGCACGGCGTAACGGGCCGTCCCCAAATGGAAGGCCAAATAGCGCCCTGCCACCGGCGGGCTGCTCGCCGTAGCGGCGTCAGGGGCTGTCATGCCGTACCTGCTGCGGTGCACGCACGAGGGTTTCTGCGTTGAGAATCAGGCCTACCGAGCCATCACCCAGCACCGCTCCGCCGACGATCGCGGATTGGCTTTCAAAAGTCGGCCCCAGGGTTTTGATGATCATGTCTTGTTTGCCTAGCAACTCATCTACCAAGATCGCGCGTTGTACGCCGGCCGACTCCACCAAGATGATCACGCCGTCCTGCGGTGCCGCACAGCGCATGGGCTTACGCAGAAATTGACCCAGGCGCAAAATCGGAATGGCATTACCGCGTACGCTCACCAGCTCCCCCTGTTCATGGACGGTACTGATCGCATCGACTAGGGGTCGAAAACACTCGCGCACCGCCAAGGTGGGAATGACGTATCGCTCTGTGCCTAAACCGACCAATAAGCCATCGATAATCGCCAGTGTGAGCGGCAATCGAATCGTGAAGCGGGTCCCGGTGCCCATCGCGGAGTCTATCTTGATGTTGCCACGCAAACTCTCAATGTGCCCGCGCACCACATCCATACCCACGCCACGCCCCGACAGATCAGTCACCGTTTGTGCCGTGGAAAAGCCCGGAAGAAACATCAGATCCAGCAACTGGGAATCCCCCAAGACGGCTGATTCATCAATCAAACCCTTGGCGATGGCCACGCTGCGCATCCGTTGCGGATCAATGCCGCGACCGTCATCCGAAACGCGAATGACCACACCGCCGTGTTGATGCCCGGCAAAAAGCGTGATCGTCGCCGTGGGTGGTTTAGAGCAAGCCAATCGCTCTGCCGGTGTTTCTACGCCGTGATCCACCGCATTACGAATCATGTGCACCAAAGGATCGCCCATTTTATCGACGAGGTGACGATCGAGTTCGGTGTCTTCCCCTTCCAGCACCAGTCGGACTTGTTTGCCCTCGCGCGCCGCTAAGTCACGAACTAAACGACCCATTTTTCTAAACAGTGCTCGTATAGGCACCGTACGTAACGACAGCGCATTGCGCTGCAGCTCGCGGGTAATTCGAATCAATCGACGCATGTCTTGAGTCAGATCAATACCCGAGACCTGCAGTGCCGGACTCTCAATGACCAACGACTGCGCTACGACGAGTTCACCGACGAGGTTCACCAGTGCGTCGAGCTTGGCCGCGTCTATACGCACGCTGTCGGCGTCAGATACAGGACGTGGCGCCTCGGCACCCCAATGCCCCGGCACTAAGTCGGCTTCGCCGAACTCGCCGGGCTGATCGTCACTGTCCTTAGCGCTAGGCGGCGATAGCGGTGCCGATACGGGCGCTGCTGCCCCGGTTATGGCGCGTTGGACCAGTGCAATCACCGGTTGTACCGACAGACGAATCGGCGTTGCGGGGCCGGCGGATTTAACCTGAGCGCCCACCTGATGCGTGCAATCAGCCAGTGCATCCGCACCGGCTAAAATGGCATCAATAACCGGCTTGGTCACCGCCAGCCCACCACTGCGCACCAGCTCCAGCAGTGACTCCAACTCATGAGCCAACAGTTGCAGAGCCTCGAGCTTTAAAAATCCGGCACTGCCCTTAAAGGTATGAAACGCGCGAAAGATTGCATTGATCCCGGCTGTCGATTGGGGGTTTTCCTCAATCAGCAAAACCGATTGTTCAACCTCCTGCAGCAAGTCTATGGACTCGTTGTAAAACTCGCGCAGCAGCTCATGGTCGGCCCCTAAATCCAACAAAATTGTGTCACCCACCCCGTCACTTTGGGGTGCCGTAGGCAATAAGACAGCGCTTGGGTGTGGGCTGGAATCGGTCAGGCCGGGTTGGCAGGACGGCTCAATCGTTGCAAAGGTACTGCTGGGTAATCCCCAGGCAGCGGGAATGACGGGAGTGAGCTGCGAAGTCACCGTGCTTTCCAGCCACTGCATCATCCAGTCGTGCCAGGCATAAAGGTCTTGGATAAGCGCTCCGGTGAATCCCGACCCTTCATCGAGCCCGTCAAGCCAAAGCCGGGGCAGCTGGAGTGCATGGGTAAAATCAGCCGGGAACGTCACGGTGCAGGATGCGACGTTAAGTTGCGTCAAAAGCGTTTTAATACCGCGTAAACCCCGGTCGGAGTTTTCTTCAACAAAGGCCAACTCTTCGGCCAGTTGACCCAGTACGGCCGATAGGCCGTCCAGCACGCCCAGCGAGATGGGATCATCCGGCTTATTCATGAGGGGCACGACGCCTATCCAGGGTTAAAGCGTTGTTATCTTACCGTGAAACCCGGGCTCAAAGACGACCAGGCCGGCCTTTTTGCACCCACAAGCGCACGCACAGGCGCATCCACCGGCGCCGCTGCGGCAGTCATCAAGTCAGGTGCCGTGACACCGTGCGCCAGCCAGAGTTAGTCTTAAGCCCTGTAGTGACGCCTGTTATGGTGTGCGACCGGATCTGCCCGAAGGACCCTCATGAAACTTGCACTGGCCTACCTTTTACTCAGCACCCTGGCGCTGGCCAACGGTGCTTTTGCGCAAGACCCCAAGACGCTGAGGATTCTGACTTGGGATGGGTATGTACCCGCCGACGTGGCCGAGGACTTTCGCAAAGAAACCGGAATTAAAATTCAAGTCACTCTTTCGGGAAACGAGGACATCATCGCTCGGCTGCGTGCCTCGGCCGGAGCCGGGTTTGATCTGGCCCAACCGTCGCAGGATCGCATCACCGGGCCGCAACAGCAGTACCGAATTTACAAACCGATCGACCTTACGCGCATCCACACCGATCGGTTTCTGACCAACATGTTAGAGAACGTCAAATCCAACACGACCGTCAACGGCAAACTCTACGGTGTGCCGTTCTTATGGGGCGCTGAGGGTCTGGCCGTGAACAGTCGCCGTGCCCAGGTGTCGGATTATTTGGATTTGTGCAAGCCTCAACTGTCAGGCAAAACCGCCCTGCGATTACGGCGGCCAACGATCATCGCTTTTGCTTTTGCGATGGGTAAAGACCCCTTCGCGCTCTACGCCGACCCCAAGGCGTATGGAAAAATGCTAGACGAGGTCGGCGAGCAACTCATCGCCTGTAAATCGCACCTGCATTTTTTCTTTGACGCGGCCGGCGAGGTGCAAGACGCCATGCGCGCCGACAAAGTAACCGCCGCTATGCTGTGGGACTCAGCCACCTGGGATCTCAACCGGGAGAACCCCTACGTACGCTACGTCAATCCTAAGTCCGGTTCCTTAGCCTGGCTGATGACGTTTGCGCTTCCTGCCCAAGGCCAAAATGACGACGCGGCCTACGCCTGGATTAACTATACGCTGCGCCCAGACATCGCCGCCCGAATCACTCAATCCACTGGCAACTTCACGGCCACCAAAGGCACCTTGGGTTTGGTAGACCCGCGTTTAAAAGCTCAGTTCTTTGAGAGCTTCCCCGAGGGTGTTAATAACCTGCATTGGTATCCGTCGGTACCTGCCGGAATTGAAGACATGGAAGCGCGCATGTTACTGCGCGTCAAAACAGCGCAGCGCTAAACGGCCAGGTCAGCGCCAGCTCACTGACGCTCACGAATAGGGTTCGCTTACGGGGTGTGCAACTTAGCCGCCACAGCGGCAAAGAAGTCCGTGTCATCAATGACGTCGCGACCGGACGGCTTAGATCGTGCACTCCAAACCACGATCACCAGATGCTCTTGCGGGTTAACGTAAAGAAACTGACCGAAGATTCCGATGGCTGCGAACGAACCCTGGCTGTCCGGATGATCAGGCGTCGGTAGCGAGGGCCACCAAAAATACCCGTAGTCCAGCTTTTGGCCACCGGCCAATTGTTTGGGCGACCCGGCAACAGCCACCCAATCTTGCGGCAGAATCGGCTCGCCACCGGCCAGTCCGTTGTTGAGGATAAATAGCCCAAACCGACCGTAATCGCGAAGACGGGCGCTAAAGCCACTCCCGGCAATCTCTCGCCCCTGCGGTGAAGCCAGCCACCAGGTCGCGTCATCCTCCATACCAAATCGCGCCCAAATCCGCTCGGACAAATAATCCGCTAACGGACGTGAAATCGCGTTGTGTAAGACCTCTCCGGCGATTTGGGTTTCACCGGTGGAATAGTTATTGACCGTGCCAGCGGCGGCCGCACGCGACAACGAGGCCATAAAATCAATGGCCGCACCGGGCTGCTGTGCAATTTGGATATCCAACAAGCGCCGTCGGTCGGAGTGCGGATCGGTGTAGGTTTCGTTCCAGCGTACTCCCGATGACATCATCAAAACGTTACGTAGCGACACGCCCTCGTACGCACTTCCCACCAGCTTCGGTACGTACTGGGTAACAGGATCGTCCAAGCTTTGAATCAACCCCTGTTTTAGTGCCGCGCCGATCAGGGTTGAAGTGATCGATTTGGCCATCGACATCGACATCCAGCGGGTTTTCTCATTGTTACCCAGCTGGTAGGTTTCTAGGGCAACGCCACCGTCCTTCAGCACCAGCAGACCCGTCACGCGATTCAGTGCCAGATAGTCCACTAAGTCCCAGCTTTTACCACCCGACTGAAACGTCAACTGGTTAAGCCGCACGGACGCCGCGGGCAACGGGTAAACACGGGCACCATGCTTCACCGTGCGCGTGGGAAACAACCGGTCAATATTACGAAAGGTGTTCACGGCAAGATCGGGGGTCAAAGCGCCGTCATACATTTGCCGCACCGTACCGATGGCCTCGTGAGCGTGCGGATTAGACACCGGTGCGCTGAACACTACGCCTGGGCGAAGCAGGAAGGCGACAACAAAAGGCGTTAAAACGCTAGCTCGAAGAATCCGCATGTTAAGGTCTCTTTCTGCGCACTAAGGACGGCAAGTTAAGACTACCTCATCAAAGCCTCGACAACCGCACCCTTTAAATCATCACCTTGCGCTGCGTCTGTCGCTAAGCGTTAGGGATACAGACCGGTCCCTTGCCATTGCAATTACCGTTGCCTTGCCCTGACCATTGCCCGGAAACAACCTCGCACCGACGGCCCCTTACCTGCCGTAGCAGAGGCCAACGCGTCTGCGATACTATGGATGCCGCAGTGCGTCGCTTTTGCGTCAGCAGGTGAGATCATGAGCTTTATTTTCAGCCAGCGGGTCGTTGCGGCGAACAAGGTTGCGGCGAACAAGGTTGCGACGAACAAGGTCACATCGATCGTGGATTTTATTGCCACTCGGGTGAATGCTTATTGTCGATCCCAGCCTTTTGTAACCGTGCTGTTGGGTCTTGCCCTAGTAATGGCAGGCGCTGCACCGGACATGGCTCGTGCGTCGGATGAGACCCCCTCATTGCCCTTCGCTCCGCAGGCTAATCCGGATCGCCCCGCCGATGGCTGCAAGTCAGGCTCCGAAAACAGCAGCTTCTTCACCCGGTTGAGCGATGCATACGCCACACATCTACAGTGGAACGGCGCGGATCCTTCCTTGCCAGCGGCTAAGGTGGTGGGCGGCGCGGAAATACCGGTGTCTAATCCACCGTGGCCGTACGCCACCTGGAACGTCGGTGGTACCCCGGCCATCGGCGTGGAGAACCTGACGTCAAACGCGCTAATGGATGCGCTGTATTGCGGACAGGGCGGACAGCGCCTGAAGGACAGTCGTTTCACTATTTACGGCTGGCTTCAACCGGGCGGCAATATCAGCACGTCGCACACGCGCTTTAACTACGCGACCGGCACGGGTGGCAATTACCCGGCGGCCTACTCCGTTCAGCCAAACACCGTACAAATGGATCAGTTCGCCATTTACTTTGAGCGCACACCCGATGAGATTCAGCGCGATCACTTTGATTGGGGCTATCGACTCACTGGGCTCTACGGAACAGATTATAAATACACATTTACTAACGGAATTCTGAGTCACCAGTACACAGCCAACGCCCGGCAATACGGCTTTGATCCCGTCATGTACTACTTAGACTTTTGGTTTCCAAAGATCGCTCAGGGTCTAAACCTGCGGGTAGGTCGGTACATATCGATCCCCGATATTGAAGCCCAGTTAGCGCCTAACAACATTACTTACAGCCATTCCCTACTCTACACCTACGATCCCTATACCCAGCATGGTGTGATGGCCACGTTGAAGCTCAACGCGAACTGGCAGCTTCAGTCTGGAATCTCAGCGGGTAATGACGTGGCACCTTGGGTATCGGGCGAGCGCCACCTAACGCCAACGGCATGCGTGGTGTGGACTTCGAACTCCGGCCGCGACAGTCTTTATCCGTGTCTTAATGCTATAAACGACAGCCATTGGCGCTGGAACAACATCCAGCAGGCAGTCACCACTTGGTATCACAAGTTTAACGCCAACTGGCACATGGATACTGAGCTCTGGTACATGTGGCAGTCACAAACACCGAATGTCAACAACGCCGCAGGGCTGGCCGAAATTGCCCAAAGCTACGGCAACCTAAAGTACGGCGCGCCCGCAGGTGCGCAATGTCAGCCTTTGCTTAAAACCTGCTATTCGTACGAGTACGCTTTAGTTAATTACATCAATTACACCATCGGACCACGGGATCTAATGACCTTCAGATCCGATTATCTCAATGATGCGCGCGGCCAACGCACCGGCTTTAAAACGCGCTTTTATGAGTTTGATTTAAGTTATACGCACTGGGTAGGTGATTCCATCGAACTGCGCCCGGAATTACGTTTTGAGCACGCAGCTGACGTCGACGCCTATGACAATCCCAGCGCCATACCCGGCCAAGGTAAGCATTCGCAGCTAATGTTTGCGGCCGATGCTGTCTTACATTTTTAAATAGCGCTTAACCTTCGCCTAAGCCTGGCAAGACGAAGGACCCAGGCCCCTGCACTGCTTGGTGCCCTTAATTGCTTGTGCCAGTGATTGCTTGTGCCAGTTCTGGGTGACACGGCTTTAGCTTAAACCCGTCTGAAGCCCTGCAATAGAAGCGATGCAGCCATAAACCCAGTACCTGAGCCTGTGGTTAAGCCTGGATGATCGTCTGACGCGGCTTGATCATCGCGCGTGCCGCATGGCCACGGTTGCAGTGCGATGCCGATTTAATTTCATCGGTGGTCGCTGGGTTGCACCGCGTAGGGCCTGGGAAGTCCAGCTGTTGTAATCCGCAGTGAAAACCGGGGAGCGCGTATCCGGATTGAGTGTGGCATCCGCGCTGGAATTGCTCTACGGCCCCATTTACGCCCACAGGCTCTTTGGCATGGGTATGCGTTCCGGGCAAGAGGTTGAGGCGAACCCCCACGTTCTTTTAAGAGAAATTTTTGTGCAGGCCGTGAAGCCGCTTCTGCTTGATGGAGGCGGCCCGTTTGGCGCTCTCAAGCTACCTTAGGCCCCAACTTGGGACGCCTAAAAGTGGACATTGAATACTGCCTTAGCTTGGCTGAAACAAAGCCAAAGTGTCCCGAATCAAAAGACCGCTTTCGCGGCCAACTTGACATCCCTATTTATCTGCAAGGCACTCCAACTCAAACCGCCTTCATGTGCATGTCGATGTGCATCGATGTGTAAGGACAGACCACTCCGCCGCTATCCGTGCGTTCCAATAGACCCAGATTTGCAAGGACGCAAACATCCTCATGAACGCGCTTTACATCGCGCCCTACTAAACGGGCCAGCTCGCGCACTGACAGTTCGCCTTTGCCTTGTGCGGTACGGGCTATTTCCCAGCGCTTTTCGGTAAGTTGTCCAAAAAAGTGGCCTGGACTCTCAAAGTTGAGCACCTCTCCTTGGTACTGTTTGGATTTGGCAGCAGGCGCCATGGCGCGCAATGCGCCCTTCCAGTCTGCCTGCAGGGTAATGGTGAGATAACGCTCTGTCATGGCTGTCTCCTGGCAGCAACGGCCGCAATAAAGTCTTCAATTAGCTGATCAATACCCGTGAAGGCGTAGGGTATTTCCTTGCCATCAAGGTGACAGTGATCGCCCTTGCCACGTTCATTGTCAAAACCAACAACGCGCACCCCGTTCACTACATATACAGCACGGTACTTGTAGCCATGCTCAGTTGGTGGAACAGGTTCAGGTACCTTCCAGACCACCAACTCAAGTATCCCGCCATCCGCCGTAACGTCTTTAAAGCGAGTTATGAGTTCAGCTGGCATGATGGCTATTTTGCCAACACATGAGCACGTTGTCAACGACGCCAACACTTAGAAATAAAATTTCAGCATTGAAAAAATAATGCATGGCGCACCTGGGGGCCGCACATCCTCAATTACTTTGACCACCAACAGGTAACCAAGGCCTTTACTGAAAGCTTCAATGCCAAGATCCGCAACGCTAATCGCTATGGCCACGGATACAGATTCAAAGTTCTTCCGGCCAAGATTTTATTTTCAGATGCCTTGCCCAAAAGGGTGAGTGATGCCGAAAAAAAGTTTGTAAGAACCAGTGGTTTGAAGATGTAACCGTTACCACAATGGCAATGTTTGAAATGTTGCTGTCAACTGCCGAATCTGAATAGGAATTTAGAACGGTATCTCGGGTATCCAGCGCTCAGACAGTGATAGTCGGCCTGCTCAACGAGATCGATGAATGGCAATCTGATGCCAATGGCGTCACCCACACGAAGCGATAAAAATTGCCAACGGGAAAATCGGTACTCACCCACAGTCAAATCCGTAATCCCTGAATTATTCAAGCTAAGTTGAATAACCCAACGCCTAAGTTCGGCTAACCATCAACAGGCACGTTGATGACTGGGTCACAAATCGTCTTGAGTCGCCAAATGCCGACGTATTTTCGCTGGAATCACTGACTCACTCCGGTGATATTTAGTTTCAGCTACATTCGCCATTGAGGGAATCACCCATGTTTTTTGCATCCCACCCAAGCCCACTTACCTCGTCATCGTTAGTACGCCTAGGCGTCAGCACGGCCCTGATCGCCAATTTGGCGGCCTGCGGCGGAGGTTCAACCGCAGCACTGACACCGGCTCCCGCAGCGGCTATCGCGCATGCCTCTTTGTTACTGCGCGATGCCGCCAGTGAAAACTGGGCAACCGTGGGCGTTAAAGTGCTGTCAGTAACGTTGAGCCTTCAAGGTGGGGGCACCACGACGGTTTACTCGCCCCCCACACCGGCTTTAGTGAATCTGGCCCAACTGGATCAGGTGGCCGACCTGCTGAATGGCAGCATCCCGCCAGGCACCTACACCGGTGCGACCATTACCTTGGCGGCTAATCCGGGTGATGTAACGCTCACCGTAGGCAATGACCCGGACAGTGACTTTTTGGGCCAGGCGGGAAGCAGCATCGCCAGCAGTCAAATTCAGATCAACGGGGCCACTGGCGCCTCCGGTGCGCTGCAGGTACCTATCAATTTAAATTTCGCCACCCCATTAACGGTCTCCACTACGCAGGCGACACCGGTCGAGATCGACTTCAATTTAGGTCATCCCGCCTTTGTCATCTCGACCGCCGTGACCGGCGGCAACACCATTTACACCGTGAGTTTCGATGGCGGCACGGTCAGTACGCACACCGATGCCAAAATCACCGACATCGTTTTGCATCACAGCTACGGCTCGGTGGCCTCGGTATCGGCGGATTACACCTCTTTGACCCTTAACCGCGAAACTCCAACGCTACCCATCGTATCGCCGGAAACGTTTGTAGCCACCGGTGATACCACCACGCTGTTGGCAGATGCCGTCAATGGCACGGCCTATTACGATTTGGACGTCGCTCCGCTGGTAGAAACAACGATTAAAGACTTCTCTTCCCTGGCATCCACGCTGCCAGCGCGCCAAGTTCGTGCTCAACTGCGCTATTTGCCGGACGGCACTCTGGTCGCGACCCGACTCTTTGTGAGCAATTCATTCGATAAGGTCTGGCTAAGCCCCGAAGGACACGTTCGCCACGTGGACTTAGAGAACTCGCAGCTGGTGGTGGCTGATGAAACCGGCTCGGACCAAAGGCTGACGGTGGACGCTAACACCAACTTCGTACTACCCAATCAACCGGCTAACGCGCCACCCATCGGCACGGGTAGCGCATTTTTACCCAATCTGGTGCGCGGGTTTAAGGTTCACGTCACCGTGGATCCAATAACCACCACCCTGGCCAAGGTCGTCGAAGTGGAAACGGCAGCGTTCAGCGGTCGTATTTCCAGTGCCAGTGCCTCTGACTTCACCATGACCTCGAGTTTCCATAGCGATAGCGATAATTACAGTCAGTCCCTGCCGTACATAGCCACCGCAACCGCCAACGGAACCGACCCCATCACTCAGGCACCCATCAGCGGATTCAAGTACTGGAACTTTCTTTATCCGACCCTAGTGACTTACTCCAACGCCAGCGTGAATGCCATCACCAACTTCGTTGCTCTAGCCGGAGGCAGCGTTAGCTTTGGCGGCACGGCTCGTCCCTTGTACCCTCGTGGCGAGACCCACGCCGTGTGGGGCGATCCGGCCAATCCAACCGGATGGGCAGCACCTTGGGTGGCCCTCACGCCCACGCGGGTACCGTTCGCTCGGGTAGCCTCTGGTTTAGCCAATGGACAGTTCGCCATCACGGTGCCTCGCGGCACTAACGCGGTGCCTGTGGCTGTGGGTTTGACCAGCGGTGACGCTACCTTGGTTTATGGCGTCTCACGTTCTCATGACGCCACGAACATGACACCGCAGGATGTCACCACCGCATCAGGACTCGCCGCGCTGACCGCCGCGCTAACCGTCGGTGCACCGGTCACGATCACCGCCATCCCGCAGGCCGACGGCACGTTAAAGGCGTACACCATCACGTACTTTACCGGGGATCGTCCGGATGATGCCTATTAAGGTCCAGCCTTAGCCTAGTCATTGGGGGTAGCACGACTCGATCATCCACACGTGCTACCCCTAGTGCCAAGGATGGCGTGAGTCAGGTAACCCATGAGCCGCTGCGCCGTTCATGGCGCAGCCTAAAGTGCCGAGCCGGATCTACCGCGTGGCTGCCGCTTGCGTTGTGCTGGGGCAAAGCTTGGACATTGTCGGTAAATCTCAAAGCGATGATTGATCAAAACCGCCATCAGACGAACTGTGTCTATAAAGCTCAGATGTCTTACTCGCGTGGCGACGAAGCAGAAACGGCACGCGACGCTATCCCTGATACCCTTTAAGCAGCGACGAATAGAGCGATAGGAGCGACCCATAACCATCGGCTATACGTCGATGTTTTATTGCTGCACCGCACCGGCTTGATCGCGTATAAAATTGCCGCGGGGATTCAATAGACAAAGCGTGCTAGCCAGGTGCCCCCCTGGCGATCAAGCCGCCCGTACGGGGATAGCAGATGACCAGACTTTCGTTCGTTATTGCAGCAACGCTCGCCGCGGCGGCCATACAACCGGTGCAGGCCCAAAACGCCCCACTCAAGTCCTCGACCATTGGCAACGATGAGGTCGTTGTCGTCGGGACACGCCGCACTGACCGTAGCGTGATGGACTCGGCCTCGCCAGTTGACGTGATCTCCAGCGCAGAATTACGAACCCAGCCTGCGTCTAATCTGCTGGACCAGTTGAAGTATGTGGTGCCGTCGTTCTTCGTGGGGCAGAACACCATTTCGGATGGCTCGAGCGTGGTACGCCCGCCGTCCCTGCGCGGACTGCCGGCCGATGAAATTTTAGTCATGCTCAACGGCAAACGTTTTAACCGATCGGCGCTCGTACAGGTCTACGGCGGCGGTGATACGGAATTGTCCTACGGGTCGCAGGGCTCCGATATTTCATCTATCCCCTCCATCGCTATCAAGCGCCTGGAAGTGTTACGTGACGGCGCTACCGCCCAGTACGGGTCGGATGCGATCGCCGGCGTACTCAACTACGGATTGCGCGACGACACCGGACTCGAGGCTCAGGTCCGCTACGGAGAGTATCAGCAGCATCATGATGGTAAGAGCTATCAATATGCGGTGAACGGTGGAACTGCCTTAGGCGAGCGCGGCTTCATCAATCTCTCAGCGGAATACGATGATGACGGTCAGACCAGCCGCGGCGTTACTCGCCCCAACGCGTACCAGTTTGCACAGGAAAATCCTGGCCTGGCCAGTCAGATTCCCAACTACCCGTTGCCCGCACAGATTTGGGGCAACTCGCCTACGCACGGCTATAAGCTGCTATTGAACTCGTCTCTGGCGGTGACCGATAGCAGTAATCTTTACCTGATCGCTAACGTTGCCGAAACCAAAGTCGACGTCGGTTTCAACCACCGTTCGGCGTTGGTGGGGACTCGGCCCTTCACAACGACCACCGGCGACGTCTATGACATCGGCGGCAACGGGTTTTTCCAGCACCCGTACTACCAAACACCCTGCCCCACCAACAACCCGACCTGCCCGGCTGGCGGCTACGTGCAAGACACGAATGCCTTTAATCTCAGTTCGCGCTATCCCGGCGGCTTCACGCCGCACTTTTTTGGCGATACCACTCAAGCGTACGGGACCGTCGGCTACAAGGGGAAGACCGACGCCGGGCTGGGCTACGATCTGTCGGCCTCATCCAGTCGCAACGCGGTCGACCTGTCACTGAGCAACTCGTTCAGTCCGACCTACGGTGGCGCCTCACAAACGCACTTTGCGCTGGGTAAGCAAATCCAGAAAGAGACGGACGCTAACCTGGATCTGACCTACCCGATCAAGGCGGGGATGGCCAGCGACCTGACGCTATCGGGCGGTGCTGAGTTTCGTCGCGAGCAGTACGAGACCACCGCCGGTGACCTGCAAGCCTATGGCGCAGGCCCGTACGGGGTATCCAGTCCGCTCTACGTACAGACCTCACCTGGAGTTTACGCGCCAACTGGCAATAGCACGGTAGCCGATTCCCCCGGCGCAAGTGGCTACGGCGGCACCAGCCCGACCTACGTAGGCAGTCACAGCCAGAATAGCCATGCCTTTTATGTAGGCCTTGAGGGCGACGTGGTCAAAAGCTTGAGTGTGGGTCTGGCTGGGCGCTACGAAAGCTATGACACCTTTGGCTCGGCGACCGTGGGCAAGCTCAACGCGATCTGGCATCTCGATGAATCGGTTGCGCTTCGTGCCACGCTAGGCAGCGGGTTTCATGCGCCATCTCCCGGTCAAAATAATACGCAGGTGCTCACAACGACTTTCGGCGGCGGTAAATCCCTGCAGAGCGGCACCTTTCCGGTCACTAGCGGCGTGGCGCAGTTCTACGGTGCTAAGCCGCTAAAGCCCGAGCGGTCGACCAATTTTGGTGCCGGCCTGGTCCTGAAACCTTGGACAGACGTAACGGCAACGATCGACGCGTACAAGATAGACGTCAAAGACCGAATCTTTATTTCAAGAAGTTACACGGTAACGGATGCTGACATCGCGGCCCTTCCCGAATTAGCCAGCGTCGGCGCCGACGGCACGGTGCAGTACTTCACCAACTCCTTGGATACGTCCACCCGTGGTGTGGATGCGGTGGCTTCCTATCGAATCCACTTAGGTTCAGATCCTTTGGATTTATCGCTGGCCTACAACTACAACCAGACGACCGTCACAAAGTCCGATCCAGCGGCGATAGGCACCTATCAAATCATTGATATCGAGCGTCTCTCCCCCAACCACCGCGCCACACTGTCCGCGGTTTGGTCGCGCGGCGCACTGGGAATCACGCTGCGCGAGAACTATTTCGGCTCGTGGGTTGATTCCAATGACTATCCAACGGCTCTGGACAGTAATTTCAACGTAACAGCGGGGCAGGTTTTTGGCGCAAAGATCACCACCGATCTTGATATCAGCTACACCTTCCTAAGCCGCTACACAGCGTCTATCGGTGCAAGCAATCTGTTTGATGTGCGGCCGGACAAGATCGCAGCGACGCCGTACAACCCCATTTATAAAGTAACGGGGGGTACGGAGGACGGCAGCGTGTACCCACGTAATGGTGGGCCGTTTGGTATGAACGGTGCCTTCTGGTACGCCGGTCTGCGCGCGAAGTTCTAACTAAAGACAGGCGAGCCGCCACGTTGATAGGGTCAACGACTGGCGGCTCGCCTGAGTCTGTGGTGCTTTGCCTTGATCGGATCAGGGATGTCAGGTCGGGTTAGATCAGAGCCGGACCCGAGCAGTACCACCCTAAGCACAAGCCAGTGCACGGATCACCCGCGTCGTGAGCTAAACCGGTTCACGCGACCCAGTTCGCGCGACCCAGTTCACGACTGCCAGTTCTTATGTCGTAAACTCCCATCTGCGGCACAGATAGACCGCCAAGCCCCGCTATAATAGCGATCCTCGGTGCAATCAGGGCGCGCGCGGCACTTTGAGCCTAGGGCAGCCTACACAGCAATCGCCGACTATTGACCTCGTAAGTAGCTTCACTTTGTTGCAAGTTTAGTGAGTGGAAATGAAAAACGGTTTATTTCGAATCGGTGCGTTACTGGCAATAGCTTGTATCGTTAGCGGCTGTCATCACGCCACGCCGGGCATCACTAAGGTTGATGATTTAAAGCACGCCACGCTGGCCGTTCAGATCGGCTCCGCGATGGAGGCGTCTGTACCTAAAGTGTTCCCCGACGCCATCGTTAAGCACTTCGACACCTTTCCGGATTCCGTCTCCGCTCTATTAGGCGGCCACGTCGACGCCGTCATGACGGTCCAGGTCACCGCTCAACAGATCACTAAAATTCATCATGACATGACCTTTCTGCCTGACTCGCTGGGGGACGAGGCTGTGGGTATCGCCTTTAAAAAGGGCAACGATGCCCTGCGCACCTCGATCAACGACATTATTCGCCAACTGCACGATGACGGCGCGCTGGCGGATATGCAGCGACGATGGATGAAGGCCGACAGCTTACCGTACGAACAAGTCAGCCTGCCGACCGTGACGGGGGGTGATCCCCTTCGAGTCGGTATCGCAGCGGTACTAGAGCCGATTGTGTTTATCAATCAGCAAGGCATACCCAGTGGTCATGATGCTGAGCTTGCTCGCCGAATCGGCGTGAAGCTCGGGCGGCCCATCGAATTTCGCGACATGAAATTAGCAGCGTTAATCCCAGCGCTACAGTCGGGCAAGATCGACGTGATCATCACCGGGCTGATGGCCACGCCAGAGCGAAAAAAGTCAGTCGATTTCTCGGATCCGTATTTTGCGCACCGCACGGTTGCTTTGATCCGTAAAACCGGTAGCTCCTCAGTCGCTGCCTCGGACCCGAAAAGTGGTAGCGCCCAAGCCCCAGCGCCTTCGATGTCCGCCTCTTCCGGCCTGAACAGCGTGGATGATCTGAAAAATAAACGCATCGCGGTCAATTTGGGCAGCGTTTATGACGCGTACGCCCACGAGCATTTCCCAGATGCCTCCATCGTGCAGTACACCTCCTTCACTGACGTGCTGCTGGCCGTGAGCGCCGGCAAAGCCGACGCCGGCTTTACCGACAGTGGCCCATTAAAAGAAGCCATGCGTCAAGATGACCACTTTGCCATCCTGGGCCAGCCTTTATTTACCTCTAAGGCTGGTGTGGCTTTTAACAAAAGCAACTTAGCCTTACGCGAGCAGTTCAATCAATTCTTAGCCGAACTACGACGCAGTGGGCTTTATGCACAGATGAACCGGCGCTGGCTTGAACAGCACGATACGCAAATGCCCACCATCGCCGAACCGAGCGTAACCCAGGGCACCTTAGTCGTGGGCGTGGCTAACAGTGGTCTGCCGATGTGTGCTGTGCAATCAAACGAACTGGTTGGCTTTGACGTTGAAATGGCGCGGCGGTTCGCCGCCAGCATCGGCAAAAAAGTGGAATTCAAGGACATGAATTTCTCGGGGCTGATCGCGGCGGTGGCGAGCCACAAAGTGGACCTGGCCATCGCCAGCATCTTCATTACCGAAGCACGCAAACTGCAGGTGGACTTCTCAGACCCTTACGCTGAGCAGGACGGCGTCGCCTTTATTGCCAAAACTCCAACGACTGCGACAAGTGATGTGGCGAAAAGCGCCGCTACAGCCGCACCGGCGCGCGTGGTGCCTGGTTTTTGGTCTGGCGTAAGTAATAGTTTTTATAACAACATCATCAAAGAACAGCGCTATTTGTTGCTGCTAGACGGCCTAAAAGCAACCGTCGTTATTTCCATTTTTTCCACCCTATTTGGCACCGCATTAGGAGCTTTAATCTGCTTTATGCGGATGTCGCCACTGGCTGCCTTACGAATGCCGGCGAAGATTTACATCTCCGTGCTGCGCGGAACGCCGGTGCTGGTGCTACTGATGTTGATCTTCTACGTGGTATTTGCCGCGACCGACATCAGCCCGGTGTTAGTCGCCGTGATTGCTTTTGGCATGAACTTCGCCGCCTACGTATCGGAAATGTTCCGCAGCGGCATTCAAAGCCTGGACCGTGGTCAGGCGGAAGCTGGCACGGCTATGGGCTTTACCCGTCAGCAGGTCTTTGGATACATCGTCTTGCCGCAAATGCTGCAGCGGATACTGCCGGTCTATAAGGGTGAGTTCATCTCCTTAGTGAAGATGACCTCGGTGGTAGGTTACATCGCGGTACAAGATCTCACCAAAGCCAGTGACATTATCCGCAGCCGAACGTTTGACGCGTTTTTTCCGCTGGTTATGGTGGCCATCTTGTACTACGCCATCTCCTGGATCTTGATGCAGGCTCTGGAGTATCTGGAGCGCGTGACAGATCCCAAGCACGGTCGCAATAAGGCGGGTGCCCAATGATTAAGGTAGAACATCTGTCCAAGAGTTTTGGCGACCTCGTCGTACTCAAAGACATCAGTACCGAAATTCGCAAAGGCGAAGTAGTCTCTATCATCGGCCCGTCCGGGACCGGTAAAAGCACTTTTCTGCGCTGTTTAAACCTGCTGGACAGACCGACCAGCGGCTCTATTATGATTGATGGTATGGACATCCTGACTCACCCCACGGCGGTGACTCAGGTCCGCCAGCGCATGAACATGGTGTTCCAGTCTTTCAATCTGTTCGCGCATTTGTCGGTGCTGGATAACCTTACGCTCGCGCCACGTAAGCTGCGCGGCGTAGACCGGCTTAGCGCTGAGAAGAAAGCGCGGGATCTGTTAAGACTGGTAGGGTTAGCTGAAAAAGCGCACGCCTTTCCTGACGAATTGTCGGGCGGTCAAAAGCAGCGCGTGGCGATTGCGCGATGCTTAGCCATGGAACCGGAAATTATCTTATTCGATGAGCCCACCTCGGCTTTAGACCCCACCATGGTCAGCGAGGTATTGGCGGTAATTCGCAAACTCGCGCGTGAGGGAATGACGATGGCCATCGTCACACACGAGATGGATTTCGCCCGAGACGTCTCGCACCGTGTCTTCTACATGGATCAAGGCCTTATCTACGAGGAAGGCACGCCCCAGCAGATCTTTAATGACCCGCAGAAAGACCGCACCCGGGTATTTATCAACCGTATTCGCAGCTTGACGCGACACATCACCACATCGGACTTTGACTTGTACGCGCTCAATTCAGAGATTGATATCTTCTGCGAGCGGCACGATTTATCCCGTCAGGCCCGCAATAATGTCCAACTGCTGGTCGAAGAAGTCTTAGAGCTGCACCGTCCGCGCCTAAGCGCAGGCCCGCTGGATCTGACCATATCTTATTCAGAAAAAGCCGGAACTCTGGAGCTCTTCTTAGACAGTGAAGCCGTGGGCGGTGATCCCTTGGAGCCTGGTGCAGAAGACGACGGGCTGGCGCTTTTGGTGATTCGCGGGTTCTCCCATCAGCTTGATTACCACTTGCACCAGGGCCGAGGTCGACTGCACGTGTTAGTCAAACCTGATTAATGGCCTGTGAGGTGTATAGGTGCTCAGGGCTAACTAGTTAGCCCTTTTCAGCCTAGTGGAAAACGAGGGTCTATCTTTAATTCTTCAAAAAAACTCTTCAGTCTCTAACCATTACTATCTGGCCGGATTTTTAAAAACGGCTAACTGCCCTGATTGTTACAGCAAACAAAAAAAAACGCTCTATAACGGCAGTGCTTGCTGGCAACTGTATCTGAAGACCGGGAATCACCACTCTGCCGCCGAGATGACCAGCACGTGCCAAAGCAGCATGACTAACTTTTTACTCAGCGCCCTCCGGGGCGAGTACGCGCACGTTGAGCCGGTTCGTTTGCGATCTCTCGGCACAAGTGTGATATCAAGTCATAGATTTTAAAGTCCCGAGAGCCGTGCTCTTTACGGGGTAACGCCATTCCCTGTTCGGATCACCTGTAGATGTCATATTGCGATGAAAATTTTGCCTTTAGAGTTTGACTGTTGCAAAGAGCCGTTAGACAGTAGTTATTGTTAAAAAGATCCGCGGATTGAGCATTAAATAATTACAAAATAGCGTTAGCCCTCGTTTACGGCTCAATATTTGATGCAGCAAAGAGCAAAACTCTCAATGCGCGAAATCATTTGATAACGACGTCATTAGAATTATTAGGGGGATACTATGGACCTGCGCCTTATTGTTGGTTTGGTAGCATATGGCTTAGCAGCATCCGACCTAGCGACTGCAGACACCTGGACTATTACAGCTTCGGGAGTCATTGGCTCAATTGGTGGCCAGAATTACGATAATGCAGGCCTTTTCGGCCCATCTGGCGCCTCCTTAACAGGCGACAGCTATATCGAAACAATCAGTACCGACCCACTCCTCAATACCGGACTCGGAACCTGCGGCAATATCAACTGCCGCGGGACCATAGGCGGTGTGGTGGTTGGTGGAGTGGCAGCACCGTTCACAATTACAATCACCGTAAATGGCCTGTCTTTCAACCAAACCGAGTTATTGCCATTTATAAATTACTCTAACTTGATCAACGCCTTAAGCAGTAACGACACCAGCACAACCTTGCAGGACAGCGTTTACCAGGGGGTGCAGTCTGCCGGATGTGTTGCGATCGCCTCCACGTGCACTGCAAGTTACATTGCAGCGGCCAGCACCACGACCCCTTTTGTACCAACATTGTCTTTTGACCAGTCGATTAGTAACCCATCAGGTTTGGACGCTATTTCAAACATCAATTTCAACTATCGACCGACCGACCGGTGGCTACGATACAAGTACTACCAATATCTACGGCAACATTGAGTCATTTACCGTCACACATGCCGTAGAGGTTCCGGAACCTGAGCAGTGCGGTCTCCTGACCCTAGCCATTTTGACGGCAGCATCAATTCGTAGGCGAACAATCGCTGCATAGATATTTTGCACCTAACCACTCAGTCGTCACGAGCTGAGGGACTAAGGTGATCAAGTGTTTCCACTACGTATTGCGTGACACACGGGTTTTCATGATGCAGCCTAGCTAACACCTGACTGCTCCGAGCTTCGTCCATATAGGCACAGTGATACGGTCAGTCATCCGGCAACTTTTCATGCTCTTTACCGTGGTTAGGCCGACGATGGTCGCCGCGTGCTTCTTTGAGGGTTTAGTTCGTATGCCTTTATTGACGCTATGCCTTGAACGCCTAAAGGGTCACTTCAAGCGCTGCATGATCCGAAAGCGCGTTATTGCCCTTTCCGGCGAAGACGTGCCCGCTATTCTCGACCACATACCGCGAACTAATGGTGGTCAAACGCGGTGATAAAAACGCATGGTCGATTTGGACGCCCTGCCCTTTCGGCGTCCAATAGCTCATTCCATTCGACGGCGACGCGAGCTGCCACCCGGATGCGACCAGCTCGTTGATGCGATTGCCGCAACGTGCCATTGGATAAGTCGGCGATGTGTTGAAGTCGCCCAAAATCACGATTGGTCTCTTAAGCATCGGGTCGGCCGTTTCTTGAATCCAGTCCCAGCACGCACGGCGAATGGCGGGCTCGCGGCTGAAATCCGGAATCCGAACGCCCAAAACTTCGAATTCGTGGGTCGGAATCTCGACGTGCAGAACATTCGATGGGAATGCCGGAGCAATCGCCGGGGCTCGAATTTTGCCGAGCTTAAGAGTCGTTTTACTCGCTATTAAGACGCTGTTCTGTCCCTTTACGAATTCAGTGCACTCGTGATGGGCAAGTCCTTGATTGGCGAGTTCGATGAGAAACGCTTCACGGCTCGAACCGGGCACGTATTCCGTGAGTATCACCACGTCTGGTTCTAGGGATCCAATTGCAGCAGCCATGGTGGTCGGGATACGACGCTGCCGCGCTCGGTGATTTACATTCCAGGTGACGAGCTTTATCAATCTTTTGTCGCTCGAAGGTGCATTGCGCAGCAGAGTAAGCGGTTTTTCGTGAGCACGCTCGATTTCATGCCACGCCGGAGTTTCTGTGGTAGTTGCGCAGGTCGTCGCCTGCCCTCATCGTCGGTGAGCACGGCGGTGAGCGTGCTGAACTGAGCCGGCGCTCATCAATGGCTTTACGCAACAATCTGCGCCAGCGGAACCCACGAGCGTAATTGCAGCGATCTATCGGAGCTTTTAGCGAGAACCGTCACCCTCGAGCTCACCTACGATGTCCCGTCAAGGTCGGGTATCGGGGGTCGCTACCGTGGTGACCACAGCAAATGTTGGTTAATCGCTTGTATGTTCTGGTGGGCGCGACAGGGATCGAACCTGTGACCCCTTCCATGTCAAGGAAGTGCTCTACCGCTGAGCTACGCGCCCATTTTTCAATGGTGTCAGGCCAAAATGATCTGAACAGCCGCAAACAATACCCGAGGCGAGGGTTCCCGGCAACCTTTGATTAGTCGGTCACCCGGCTTCCTTGCGATCGGGATTAAAGCCTAAGCCATAATTGCGTAAGTCACCGATTTCATCACGAATTTTTGCTGCCGCCTCAAACTCCAGATTGCGCGCATGCTTGTACATGTCGACCTCGAGCTTTTTAATGCGCTTCATAATTTCTGCTGGCGTCATATCGCGATAAGACACCGAATCCCGGCCCCGTTTACCGCCGCCCTCCGCGCGAGCCCCTTCCATGATGTCGGCGATGCTCTTTTTAATGCCCACGGGGGTAATGCCGTGCTTTTCGTTATGCGCGATCTGCTTTTGACGACGTCGACTGGTTTCTGCCAAGGCCCGCTGCATAGAGCCGGTCTCGCGGTCGGCGTACAAAATAGCCCGGCCGTTAACATTTCGTGCGGCACGGCCTATGGTCTGAATTAACGAGCCTTCTGAGCGCAGAAAGCCCTCTTTATCGGCATCCAAAATAGCGACCAGCGAAACTTCCGGTAAATCCAAACCCTCACGCAACAGGTTAATGCCCACCACCACGTGGAATTTCCCTAACCGTAGATCACGAATAATCTCCGTACGCTCTACCGTATCAATGTCCGAATGCAGGTAGCGCACCCGCACCCCGTGCTCGTGCAAATACTCGGTTAAATCTTCGGCCATGCGTTTGGTGAGCGTGGTGATTAAGACTCGCTCATCTTTAGCAACCACCGCCTTAATTTCCGACAGCACATCATCCACCTGGCTGCGCACCGGGCGTATCTCGACCGGCGGATCAATCAGTCCGGTTGGTCGAACCACCTGCTCGGCAATCGCCCCGTTCGAGTGCTTTAACTCGTAAGGACCGGGGGTGGCGGAGACAAAAATCACCTGCGGAGCTAATCGCTCCCACTCTTCAAAACGAAGCGGCCTGTTATCCAGCGCAGAAGGCAGTCTAAAGCCGTACTCAACTAAGGTTTCTTTGCGGGAGCGATCGCCTTTGTACATGCCGCCTAGCTGCGGAATCGTCACGTGACTTTCGTCGGCCACAAGCAGTGCGTTAGGCGGCAGATAATCAAACAAGCACGGCGGCGGTTCGCCTGCGCCGCGCCCGGACAGATAGCGCGAGTAGTTCTCAATGCCGCTGCAGTAACCGAGCTCGTTCATCATCTCCAGATCAAACAAGGTGCGCTGTTCGATTCGCTGGGCCTCCACTAACTTATTTTGGCTGCGAAAAAACTCCACGCGATCACGCATCTCCGTTTTGATGTCGTCCAACACATTGAGTAAGCGATCTTTGGGTGTCACGTAATGACTGGAGGGAAAGATCGTCAAGCGCGGCACTTTGCGCAGGGTCTCGTTGGTTAACGGATCAAACCAAGACAGTGCGTCGACTTCATCATCGAACAACTGGATGCGCACCGCTTCGCGCTCGGATTCAGCAGGAAATACGTCAATCACATCACCTCGAACCCGATACATACCCTGACGAAAGTCAATGTCGTTACGGGTGTACTGCATATCGGTTAAGCGGTGAATTAACTTGCGCTGATCGATACGCTCACCGCGCGACAAATGCAGCACCATCGACAAATACGCACTGGGATCGCCTAAACCGTATATCGCCGAGACGGTGGCCACGATAATCGTATCTTGCCGCTGCAAGAGCGCTTTGGTCGCCGACAAACGCATTTGCTCGATGTGGTCGTTTACGGAGGAGTCTTTCTCGATAAAAGTATCCGATGAGGGCACGTACGCTTCGGGCTGGAAGTAGTCGTAATAGGAGACGAAATACTCCACGGCGTTGTTGGGAAAAAACTCACGAAACTCGCCGTATAACTGCGCAGCCAGCGTTTTGTTGGGCGCCATAACTATGGTTGGCCGCTGCAGATTTTGAATCACGTTGGCAATCGTAAAGGTCTTACCCGAACCCGTCACACCCAGCAGGGTTTGGTGGACCAGCCCTGCCTGCAGACCTTCGGTCAGTTGGGCAATGGCCGTGGGTTGATCACCCGCGGGCTTGTACTCTGAGCTGAGCATAAACGGACGCGGATCGGTATCGGTGCTAAGACTCATAGGCGCGCTCTTCCGTTGCGGAGAAATCATAATTCGGCAACACTATCCGCTCTTTTGCATCGCAGCGGAAACCCTCACGTGACAATCACCGTAGCCAGCCGTCTAAACAGAATCAAACCCTCGCCCACGTTGGCCGTCACAGCGCGTGCCGCCAAACTTAAAGCCGAGGGCCACGACATTGTAGGCCTGGGCGCGGGTGAGCCGGATTTTGACACGCCGGTGCACATCGCTGAGGCCGGAATAGCGGCGATTCGCGCCGGGGCCACCCGCTACACGAATGTGGACGGCACACCGGAGCTTAAAGACGCCATTATCCAGAAGTTTGCGCGCGACAACGCGCTGACCTACACGCGACCTCAGATTTTAGTGTCCAGTGGTGCCAAGCAAACCATCTACAACCTGTGCATGGCCCTGTTAGACCCGGATGATGAGGTCATTATCCCCGCTCCTTATTGGGTGTCCTACCCGGACATGGTGCTTTTGGCTGACGGCAAGCCCGTCATCGTCTCGGCCGGGGCTTCTCAGGGCTATAAGATCACCGCGGCTCAGTTAGAGGCCGCCATCACGCCTAAAACCCGCCTCTTTATCCTAAACAGCCCCTCCAACCCGACGGGCGCCGCCTACACCCGGGCCGAGCTGATCGCCTTAGGCGAGGTGCTTGCCCGTCACCCGCGGGTTGTGATCGGCACTGACGACATGTATGAACACATCTGGTGGGGCCCAGAGGCGTTCACGAGCTTGGTTACGGCCTGCCCTGACCTGTACGAGCGCACCGTGACCATCAATGGCGTCTCTAAAAGCTACGCGATGACCGGCTGGCGCATCGGCTACTGTGGCGGCCCGCAGAACCTGATTACGGCCATGGCAACCATTCAAGGGCAGTCAACCTCCAACGCCTCGTCCATCAGCCAGAAAGCCTCGGTAGCCGCCCTCAATGGCGATCAGCAGTGCGTGGCTGACATGAATAAAGCCTATAAAGCGCGTCACGATCATTTGGTGGCCGGACTCAACGATTTACCGGGGGTCAGCTGTTTGGCCGGCTTTGGTACGTTCTACGCCTTTGCTGACGTGACCGGTGCTATGACTAAACTGGGTTGCGCCGATGACAACGCCTTCGCCGAAAAGCTGATTAATGAGGCGTTAGTGGCGGTTGTTCCCGGATCGGGCTTCGGTGCGCCGGGCCATATGCGCTTGTCTTTCGCCTGCTCCATGGAGACCTTGGATAAGGCCTTGGCGCGGCTGCGCAAGCTGCTGTAATCGTTTAACAATTAAATTGACCCCTCGCGCCGTACCGAACGGCAGGAGGGCGGCAAAGTTTTCGGGGGTTTACCTTGACGCAAGACGTTTAAGGCCCCAGAATTCGCGCCTCGTTTCGTACCGTTCCCCGGTAGCTCAGTCGGTAGAGCAAGCGACTGTTAATCGCTGGGTCGCAAGTTCGAGTCTTGCCCGGGGAGCCATTTTAAGAAAGCCAAGGTGTGGGCCCCGCCCCACGGCAAGCCAACCTTCCCTAAGTGGGGGCTCGACCCTATCGTGGCTTGCGAGTGCGCGCATCTCCTTACCTTACTGGTGCGCATTGACCGCAACCTGCGTCAGTCTTAGGGGATTGAGTCCTTAGGGTAAGCCAGATCCCTGTGGCTTCGGTCTTTCCCAGACACCCAGGCTCATGAGAAAGCGCAAGGTGAACCCGATGTCAAAATTACCGTTGATCAGCCTGTTTCTGGCCGTGACTGTGCTGACCTACCCGGCGGGCGCCTCAGATACGGACAGTCACTTTGAGGTCGAAGCGGGGGTTATTAACACCCACAACTTTGAGTTGCATGGCTACCAGCAACCCAGTGCCACCGCCGACTTCACCCAGTCCGCCCCGGATCTGCGCCTGGAGTACTGGCGTACCCAGCCCCAGAGCTGGAATTACGGTCTGGTTGCCCAGCCGTTGAGCGTGAACTACTCCGGCTCGTTAAGCGCCCCACTCACTTACAAAGGCAAGACCTACGAGGCCGGCGAAGAAGCGCGCGTCAAGTTTCAGTTTCCCACCGTACGCGGTACGGCCAACTATCCCGTTTTTATCGGCCACGATCCCGACAGTTACGTGCGGA
>CAIKMS010000024.1 GCA_903828595.1 uncultured Pseudomonadota bacterium
CGTGTGCTCTTCCGATCTAGACAAGGGTAACTCTGGTACCCATGTTCCGTTCCATCGAAATGAGTTGGGGTGCGCAGCCATGCCAGCCCTGAGAAGGCTTCGTCATAGCGTTGCGCCAGTCGCCTGCGTTCGGCCAGGATGCTGTCAGCTCGATCCATTTGGGCTGCACCCAGTGCACCCTGGATATCAGTCATTCGCTGGTTATATCCCGCATCAGGATGATCAGCCAGCAGATATGGTCGTGCCCCAAGGTGTCTCTGCAAATCACTCATTGCGGCCCCGTGATCGCGCAGTCGACGGATCTTCTCCGCCAGCCCAACATCATTGGTGGTGATCATGCCACCTTCGCCTGTAGTGATTGCCTTGCGCGGATGGAAACTAAAGACACCTGCGATTCCATGCGTACCGACATGGCGGCCATTGATTCGACTGCCAAAACCACAGGCCGCGTCCTCCACCACGTGAATTCCACGTTGCAGGGCCAAAGTGTTTATGGCGTCCATGCCCGCTGGCTGCCCTAAAAGGTGCACTGGCAATATGGCGCGCGTGCGCGAAGTAATCTTCGACTGCAATTCCTTAAGGTTGATGTTGAACGTATCTAGGTCGATATCGCAAAACACAACCTTACCGCCCAGGTGTTCGACCACATTGGCAGTGGCAATCCAGGTAAAAGCCGGAACAATTGCCTCGTCACCGGGCCCAAAACCAAGTGCTGCCAAGGCAAGATGCAGCCCCGTTGTGCATGATGTCACGGCGATCGAATGCTGCGCCCCGGTAAACGCGCTCCATTTCTCCTCAAATTCCCGAACTTTCGGCCCCTGCACTAGCCAGCCGCTACGGAGCGGGCCGAGTACGCTCTGGATTTCGTCCTCGGTCAATTGAGTGCGGGCGATAGGGACCTGAATCGGGGCTGTTGTAACGCTCATGTGGCTAAATGATTGTTAATTTAGAGGCCGACAGCAGAACGCCGCGAAGCCACCTCTGACTTGTGAGAGGCACGCCATTCGATAAGACGCTTAAGGCCTTCAGTCAAGTCAATCGTGGCGTCGAAGCCAATTTCCTCAGAAGCTTTCTTGGGCGAGCCAATCCTGTTTCTAACCAGCGTAGCCTGACTGCGCGGCGCGTACTGAATTGGCTTGGTGTATCCAGTGAGCTCAATCAACATCTTTGCCAGCTCTTTTAAGGAAGTTCGCTTACCGGTTCCCACGTTGTAGAAAGAATCCACCGTTTCTGCCTTCATAGCGCAGACGTTAGCCAGGCCACAGTCCTCCACGGCCACAAAGTCAAAAGCTTCGGAGCCGTCACCCATGATGGTTGGGCTTTCTCCGCGGTCAATGGCATCAAGCATTTTCATGATGACTGCGATATAGGCTCCGTGGTAGTCCTGCCGCGGACCGTACACGTTCATGTAGCGCAAACCCACAAAATTGAGACCGTAACGATGGTGAAAGGCGCGTAAAAATGCCTCACCGGCGATCTTGGTGGCGCCGTAGAAGTTCTTATTGTTAAAAGGGTGGTCCTCCGTCATGGGTTCTTCTACGGCATCGCCATAAACCGAGGCGGATGATGAGTACACCAAGCGCTTGACACCTTTCGCTACACAGGCCTCCATGACATTGAAAGTGCCACGCACATTGACGTCGAAAGCCGTGCGAGGGTATTCGTGACACTGCAGAAGCCACAGCGCCGA